>JBLRWK010000020.1:0-65205 GCA_047921295.1 Rhodobacterales bacterium | reverse complement strand
GCGCATCTTCTACAGTCATATCAAGGACATCGGCGATGCTTTTGCCCTTGAACTTTACCTCTAACGTCTCGCGGTTATAGCGCGCACCCTTGCAGGTCTCGCATGTGACATAGACATCCGGCAGGAAATGCATCTCGATCTTGATGACGCCGTCACCCTGGCATGCCTCGCAGCGCCCTCCCTTGACGTTGAAGCTGAAGCGACCGGGTTTGTAGCCGCGCGCCTTGGATTCGGGCAGGCCCGCGAACCAGTCGCGGATCGGGGTGAAAGCGCCCGTGTAGGTGGCGGGGTTGGAGCGCGGCGTGCGCCCGATGGGGCGCTGGTCGATGTCGATGACCTTGTCGAGATGTTCCAGCCCCTTGATGGTTTCACATGGCGCAGGCGTCTGGCGCGCGCCGTTCAACTGCATCGAGGCGGTCTTGAACAGGGTTTCAATCGTCAAAGTGGATTTGCCGCCGCCCGACACGCCCGTCACGCAGACGAATTTTCCCAGCGGGAAATCGACCGTCAGGTCGTGCAGGTTGTTGCCGCTGGCCTTGACCACGGTGATTTTTTTCTTGTTGCCCTTGCGCCGCGTGGCAGGCACCGCGATCTCTCGCGCGCCCGACAGGTACTGCCCGGTCAGGCTGGCCGGATCGGCGATGATCTGCTCCGGCGTGCCATGCGAGACAACGCGCCCGCCGTGGATCCCGGCCCCCGGCCCGATGTCAAAGACATAATCGGCCATGCGGATCGCTTCTTCGTCATGTTCCACCACGATCACGGTATTGCCCTGATCCCGCAGGTTCCTGAGTGTGCCGAGCAGGCGGTCATTGTCGCGCTGGTGCAAGCCGATGGACGGCTCGTCCAGCACGTAAAGCACACCCGTCAAGCCGCTGCCGATCTGGCTGGCAAGCCTGATCCGCTGGCTTTCGCCGCCCGATAGCGTGCCCGCATTACGGCTGAGCGTGAGGTATTCCAGCCCGACATTGTTGAGAAAACCCAGACGCTCGCGAATTTCCTTGAGGATGGCGCGGGCGATCTCGTTCTTCTGGTTGGTCAGGTGCTGCGGTACGTGCTGGCACCAGTCGAACGCCTCGCGGATCGACATCTGCACCACTTTGCCGACATGCAGAAGCTCATCCGGCCCGCCCTTGGGGGGGCCGATCCGCACCGCCAGCGCCTCGGGCCGCAGGCGATACCCGCCGCAGGCTCCGCAGGCGCGGTTGTTCTGGTAGCGCTCGAATTCTTCCCTGATCCACGCGCTGTCCGTCTCGCGGTAGCGGCGCTCCATATTGGGGATCACACCCTCGAAAACGCGGCTGACCTGATAGACGCGGCCGCCTTCATCGTAGCGAAAGGCGATCTCCTCTCCGGCGGAGCCGTAGAGAAAGACCTGCTGCACATGTTCCGGCAGGTCTTTCCAGCGGGCGTTCTTGTCGAATTCGTAATGCTTTGCAATCGCCTCAATCGTCTGGGTGAAATAGGGGCTTTTGCCCTTGCGCCACGGGGCCAGAGCGCCGTCGCTGATCTTGAGGTTCTGGTCGGGCACGACAAGGCGTTCATCGAAGAACAGTTCGACGCCAAGACCGTCACAGACGGGGCAGGCACCGAAAGGCGCATTGAACGAGAACAGGCGCGGCTCGATTTCGGGGATGGTGAAGCCGCTGACGGGGCAGGCGAATTTCTCCGAGAAGGTGAGGCGTTCCGGTGCGGCGGGGGTTTCGCCCTCACCCGGTTCGGGCGCATCGGCGGGCGGCACGAGTTCCAGCACGGCAATGCCGTCGGCCAGATCAAGCGCTGTGCGGAAACTGTCGGCGAGCCGCGTTTCCAGCCCCTCGCGCACCACCAGACGGTCCACCACCACATCGATGTCATGGCGGAACTTCTTGTCCAGCGTTGGCGGCTCATCGAGTTCATAGAACTGGCCATCTACCTTGACGCGCTGAAAGCCCTGCTTGCGGAGTTCCAGAAATTCCTTGCGATACTCGCCCTTGCGGTCGCGGATGATCGGGGCCAGCAGATAGGCGCGTGTATCCTCGGGCAGGGCCATGACCCGGTCGACCATGTCCTGCACCTGCTGCGCCTCGATGGGCTGGCCTGTGGCGGGGCTGTAGGGCGTGCCGACGCGTGCGAACAACAGGCGCATGTAATCGTAGATCTCGGTCACCGTGCCGACGGTGGAACGGGGGTTCTTGCTGGTCGTCTTCTGCTCGATGGAGATAGCGGGCGACAGGCCGCTGATATGATCCACATCGGGTTTCTGCATCATATCAAGGAATTGGCGCGCATAGGCACTCAGGCTCTCGACATAGCGCCGCTGCCCTTCGGCATAGATCGTGTCAAACGCGAGGCTGGACTTGCCGGAGCCTGACAAGCCGGTGATCACCACAAGCTGGTCGCGTGGAATATCCACGTCGATGTTCTTGAGGTTGTGTTCGCGCGCACCGCGCACTTCGATTTTCTTGAGATCAGCCATCAATGCCCCCGTTCAGCCAGCTATAGATAGTGGAGCGCGACCGAGTCTCCAATGCCAAGTTAAGAACAAGACAAGAACATCAGAAATAAGAAGCAGGTTCAAGCCGATTGAGCCGGGCGCGCCCTTCCCGCTTTTCTGGCAAATGGCTGTGGCGGAGATCGATTGCCCTTTTATATTCCGTTTATAGAATATATAATTATGGGCGATGGTGCTCGGCACAAAACTTCGTGACGACATCGGTCTGCCCGCCGTTTACAAAGGTTCACATCATGTTCGGCTTGAAACGATCCAATTCCCCCGCCTTGTCCATGTCCGACGCGATTGTGCGCGTGGGTGCGGGAGAGGTGATCCTGATCGATGTGCGCGATCATGACGAACTGGCCCAGTCTGGGCAGGCAAAGGGGGCCTTGCATATACCGCTGAGCCGTTTGCCGATGGTGGCCGATCAGCGCCATCCCGATTTCGATCCGCGCCTGTCGGGCGGCAAGCCGGTCGCCATCTACTGCGCGTCGGGGGCCCGTTCCGGCATGGCGGCGAATGTGCTGAAGAAGCTGGGGTATACCCAGACCCACAACCTCGGCGGTTTGCGCCACTGGGTCGAGGCCGGAGGCGCGGTCACCCGCTGAACGCGGCATCAGCCGCAGAGGAATGGCGCGGCGCCAAAAAAGCCGCTTTGACTGGCATTAGAAATGCAGCGCGCGCCCGTAAGCATCCAGCACGGATTCATGCATCATCTCGGACAGGGTCGGATGCGGGAAAACCGTGTTCATCAGGTCTTCCTCGGTTGTTTCCAGCGTGCGGCCGATGACGTAGCCCTGTATCAGCTCGGTCACTTCCGCGCCGACCATATGCGCGCCCAGAAGCTCGCCTGTTTTGGCGTCGAAGATGGTTTTGACGATGCCTTCCGCCTCACCCAGAGCAATGGCCTTGCCATTGCCGATGAAGGGGAAGCGGCCCACTTTCACCTCGTAGCCCGCAGCCTTCGCCTTGGCCTCGGTGAACCCGACACTGGCGATCTGCGGCTGGCAATAGGTGCAGCCCGCGATGCTTTCGGGCTTCACCGGATGCGGATGTTTGCCCGCGATCAGTTCGGCCACCATCACGCCCTCGTGGCTGGCCTTGTGCGCGAGCCATGGCGCGCCCGCGATATCGCCGATGGCGTAAAGCCCCTTCACCCCGGTGCGGCAATATTCATCCGTCACCACATGGGTGCGGTCGATCGTGACGCCCAGTTTCTCAAGCCCCAGCCCTTCGGTATTGCCGACGATGCCGACAGCCGAGATCACCGTGTCGAAGGTCAGTTTCTGGACCTTGCCGCCCGTCTCGATATGGGCGGTCACGCTATCCTTGCTGCGGTCGAGCTGCTTGACCACGGATTTCTCCATGATGGTCATACCCTGTTTCTGGAAGGATTTACGCGCGAAGGTCGCAATCTCCTCGTCCTCGACGGGCAGGATACGGTCCATCACCTCGACCACTGTCGTTTCGGCCCCGAGCGTGTTGTAAAAGCTGGCGAATTCGATGCCGATGGCGCCCGATCCGATGACCAGCAGCTTTTTCGGCATATGCGGCGGTACCAGCGCGTGACGGTAGGACCAGACCCGCGCGCCATCCGCCTCAAGCCCCGGCAATTCGCGCGCCCGTGCGCCTGTGGCCAGCACGATATCGGGCGCGGTCAGATCCTCGGTGCCCTTGTCGGTTTTCACGGTCACCTGACCGGGGGCGGGAATCGTCGCCTCGCCCATCACAACCGTGATCTTGTTCTTCTTCATCAGATGGCCGATGCCGGAAGAGAGCTGTTTCGCCACCCCGCGCGAGCGTTTGACGACGGCGTCCAGATCATAGGTGATATTCTCGGCGGCCAGCCCGAATTCCTTGGCGCGGTGCATCAGGTGGAACACTTCGGACGAGCGCAGCATCGCCTTGGTCGGGATGCAGCCCCAATTCAGGCAGATACCGCCAAGGCTTTCGCGTTCGACAATCACAACCTTCTTGCCCAGTTGTGCCGCCCGGATCGCGGCGACATAGCCGCCGGGCCCTGCCCCGATCACGATCAGATCAAATGCTTTCGCGGCCATGCGCCCCTCCGATTCCAAATTAGTTTGACGTTAAACTAATACGGAACGCGCATCAACGCGACATATCGGGAGCACATGCGGAACTAGTCACGAGCCGGCCCAGCAGCACAGGAGTGCGTCAGCTATCCTGCAACTGGCGCACGGTCTCGCCGTAGCCGCCTTCAGCCACGTAGTCGCGTTCGGGTGCGGTTGAGGCGCGCGACAGGGCATCATTGCGATAGGGGAAACGCCCGAACAGGCGGATCACCTCGCGGTGCGCCTTGGCATGCAGCAGGTTGGACGCGCCGGTTTCCGGCATCCGCTCATGCACCAGCCGGACGCAACGCTCCTGATCGCACAGGTTTTCGGAATGCATCAGGGGCAGGTAGAAGAACTGCCGCTCCGGTTCGTTGATCTTGAGATCCCATTTCCGGTCGATCGATACCTTCGCCGCTGCCAGCGCGTTCTGATCTGTGGCGAAGGCCTTGGCGCTGCCACGGAACATATTGCGCGGGAACTGGTCGGTCAGAATGATATAGGCCAGCGCCCCTGCGGGATAAGTCAGCCAGAGGCCAAGCGCGCCCTCGGTCGCCTCGTCCCATGTCTTCAAAAACCTGTCCCTGATCCGCTGATCCAGCGCATCATCGGTCGCATACCAGTCTTGTGGACTGACCTCGTCCAGCCAGAATGACAATACCTCGTCCGCAGTTACCATGACAAATCTCCTCGCGCCTCGATGCCCCCGCACGACCAGCCTAGTCACCCCGGCGTACGAACCCCAAGTAAATAATTACAACAGCTTCGTCATACAATTTGACGGTAACGCTATCAGGCGGACCTGTTGCTTTCTTGCTCCGCATCGGCGGCGCTATTGGCATGTTCCCGCGCAACATCCAGCGCGACAACGGTCGCTGTGGGCGACACGAGCGTGTAGGCCGCTGTTTCGGACACTGCCGGCGCGGGGCGCTGGGTCATCCGGTAGGCCGCATAAAGCGCCAGCGCGATCATCAGGATGGCGATCAGCAGGAAATATCCGGGCGAGCCGAACAGCCCCATCATCCAACCGGTGATCAGCGGGCCAGCGATAGCCCCCAACCCGTTGATGAACAGCATCCCGCCCGAGGCCGAGGCCATATCGTCGCGGTCAAGAAAGTCGTTGGTATAGGCGATCAGCAGGGAATAGAGCGGGTTGCTGGTGCCGCCCACCAGAAACGCCGCCGCCAGCAGCACCGGAAAGGACGTGCCCGCCGCCATGCCGAGCAGCGCGCCCGCCCCACCCATGGCGGAGGCGGCAAGGATCAGCATCCGGCGGTCCATCCGGTCCGACAGCCAGCCCAGCGGGAATTGCAGCACCGTGGCCCCGAAATAGAAGGCTGTCACGAACAGCGAGATTTGCGGAATGCTCAACCCCGTGCGCGCGCCGTAGACAGCGGCCATGCCGAACTGCGCCGCGAACACACCGCCGAGCAGGAACATGCCCGCGCAACCCAATGGCGAGACGCGGAACAATGTGCCAAGGCTCATCGGTTTCGTGGTCTCGAAGGCGGGCGTCGGCGTGACCGACAGCAGGATCGGCGCGAATGCGATCGAGACGAGCACCGAGGGGATCACGAACAGGATGAATCCTGCGGGATCGGCCACCAGCAGCAAGCCCTGCGCGATCATGATGCCGCCGACCTGCACCAGCATGTAAAGCGACAAAGCCTGCCCGCGCGTCTCGTTGGTGGCGGCATTGTTGAGCCAGCTTTCCGCCGTCACATACACACCGCAGAAGCAAAAGCCGATCACGACGCGGCAGGCCATCCAGACATAGGGGTTGGGCAGGCTGGGATAGAGGATCAGCACCGCCGAGATCAGCGAGCCCAACGCTGCAAAGACCCGTACATGCCCGACACGACGGATCATTTCAGGGGCGAGTTTGGAGCCGCCCAGAAAGCCCACAAAATAGGCCGACATGATCATCGACATCTCGAAGGTGGAGAAACCTTCCAACTCGCCGCGCACACCCAGCAGCGTGCCTTGCAGGCCATTGCCGATCATCAGAAGCAAAAGCCCGAGCAGCAGCGCCCATGCACTGGATAGAAATTGCAGCATCGGAACCTCCTTGGCACGCCGCACTTTGTGCCACGAGACGGTGAATTTCTAGTGACGAGGGTTTGACCCGCCTGTCGCAGACGAAAACGACTCGTTTTTGTCGTTTGCCTTATCGGTCCCTCCCTTCCACCTCAGCGCGGCGGGATCAACAGCGACGCGTCACCATAAGAGAAAAACCTGTAGTCAGCCGCAATCGCATGGGCATAGATCCGCCTGACTCGTTCTTGCCCCATCAGGGCCGAGACAAGCATCATCAGCGTCGATTTGGGCAGGTGGAAATTTGTCATCAAGGCATCTGTCACGCGGAAGGTGAAACCGGGATAGATAAAAATATCGGTATCACCCGACCACGGCGCGATCTCGCCTGTCGCGCGCGCCGCTGTCTCGATCAGGCGCAGGGCTGTGGTGCCGACGGGGATGATGCGTCCGCCTGCGGCACGGGTGGCGGCAATCTCGGCGGCGGCGGTTTCGCTCACCTCGCCCCATTCTGCATGCATCTTGTGGGTGGTCACGTCATCGACCTTGACTGGCAGGAAGGTGCCCGCGCCGACATGCAGCGTGACATGGGTGAATTGCACGCCCATCGCCGAGAGTTCCGCCAGCAACGCCTCGTCGAAATGCAACGAGGCGGTGGGTGCTGCCACGGCACCCGCATGTCTGGCCCAGACGGTCTGGTAATCCTGCTTGTCCTGCGCGTCCGCCGCGCGGCGCGAGGCGATATAGGGCGGCAACGGCATCGCGCCCGCCTCGGCCAGTGCGGCGTCGAAATCCGGCCCTGTCAGGTTGAAGCTGAGGAGGCCCTGCCCTTCTTCGCGCGCTGTCACGGTGGCCGACAGCGCATCCGAGAAGACGATTATCTCGCCGATTTGTACCTTCTTCAGTGGTTTGAGCAGTGCCGTCCACTGCCCGCCCGCACGCGGCTCCAGCAGCGTCACCTCGATCCGCGCCGCCGTGTCGCCCGCCGCACCGGACCGGTGGCGCAGACCGCTCAGCCGCGCCGGAATAACGCGGGTGTCGTTCAGGATCAGCCTGTCGCCCGCACGCAGCCACGTGGTCAGATCGCGCACATGGCCGTCATGGATCGTGTCGCCGTCCGCCAACAGCAACCGCGCGGCGCTACGCGGTTTCACCGGACGGGTGGCGATCAACCGCTCGGGCAGATCGAAATCGAAATCGGACAGTTGCATCAGGCCCCCTGAAACGCACGGCAATGTCAGCGCCAGATAAAGCGCGGCTGTCAGGGCTGCAACCATGCACAAGCCGGATGCGGCGCTATTGCGTCACGGTAGGGGGCGGGCGGCGGAAAATCTCGCGCAGCATTCCCGGTGCAAGTGCCGACAGGGGATTGACCTGCACGCGGGGCGTGTCGGGTGTGCCGCCCAGTTTGAAGGTGAAGCCGAACAGACCTTCACCCTTGCGGGTCAGAAGCGAGCCGACGCTGTTGATCAGATAGACCGGCGAGAAGACGCCCTGAAAATCCATCTGCTGGCGGGTCAGGTCATAATACCCGTCCATCGACACGCCCAGAGAGGCCCCGACGGCAGAGGCTTCGCGCAGCACAACCTGTTGCGGCGTCAGCAAAAACCGCGCCTCCACCTCGGAGAAGTGCAAACCGCGCCCGTTCATCTGCTCCAGCAGGCCCACCACGCTGACGGCGTTGATCAGCGCAGCCATGGCGGGCGCGTCGCGGACGCGGAAATCGGCGATCTTGAGATGACCGTCAAAGCTGCCCGGCGCGCCGGTCGGGGTCAGGACAAGATCCAGCACCCCGTCACGCGCCTGTCGCAGCAATCCCGCAGCGGCAATCGCCTGCCCGGCATTGTCGGACTGGATGCGGACGGCGCTGGCTCCGTTCATCGGCGCAATGCGGCCCCTGATCGGCGCCTGATCGTTCACCCGTCCGGTAAAAAGCCCGTCAAGCTGGCTGGAATTGGCGAATTCCGCCCGAAAGCCGGTCAAAGCAATCGTATCGGTCACGTCCAGCCGGTCGAGAGCCACGGTCAGCGGCCCGCCGCCTCCGCCACCGCCGCTTCCCATCGGATTGTTGCGCAGATCGAGACGCCCGCCGTTGACGGTGATCCCCGGTGCCCGCCCCGCGCCGCGCCCTGTCAGCGTGACCGGTGCATCCAGCCAGCCACCTGCGCGGACACGGCTGAAGCGTGCGGCGGCAAGCTGCCCGTTGGCAGAAAGATCAATCGCGCCCGCCAGATTGAGGCCCGGCGCCTCCAGCGCGATGCGGCTGACATTGACCGGCGTGCCAAGCGTGCCGGCCACCTCCAACGTGCCGCGACCCGATTGCGACAGCGACCAGCCCAGCGGCGGCACCGACAGCCCCAACCCCGCCAGATCGGAGGTCAGCCGGAACGCGGGCGCGCGGCCACGTGCGAGATCCAGCACCAACTGGCCCTGCCCCGCGCCGCTGAATGTGCCGGGCGGCAGGCCAAGGCCAAGTTCATCCGCAGCGGACTGCGACAGCGTGACCGTGCCCGCCACCTGACTTTGACCGTTTGTGTTATCGCGCAGCGGATTGGTCCAGACCGCGTTGAAAGGCACATTGCCCAGCCGCCCCATGCCACCGATGCTGAGGGTCGCGGCATCTGCCTTTACCTCCATCGCGGCGGCGCGCAGCACACGACCGGGAACGATCTCCTCGCTGACAACGTCGGTCAGGCGGGCGCTGGCGGCAAATCTCAACTCGTCCGGTGTCAGCGCCGGTTTCAACGGCATGTCGATGCGGGCGGTCACCTCGGCCTGCCCTTCGGCCAGATCGATCTCGCGCCCCGCTTTCTCGATAAGCCGCAGGTTGGGGCTGTCCAGCATCGCAAGCGTTGCTGTGATACTGCCTTGCGTGGCCAAACGTATCTGGGCAGGCGTCGGACGGATGCCGACATCGGAAATGATGAAGCTGGTGCCGGTCATGTCGAGCTTGCCGCCCTGCGGCGGCGTCACATAGCCTTCAGTTGCGCTGATGACGAAGCGGCGATCTGTCAGGCTGGCCTGCCCCGCGGCTGCGGTCAGCAGCGGCATCGCGCGGGCATAGGTGACATTGGCGCGGTCAAAGGCGAAGGCCAGATGCAGGCGGTCCGTCGTGCCGGGTGTGCGCCGGTAGCCCAGTTGCACGTCTTGCAGGCGGGCAGAGTGCAGATTGTCGGCGATCCATGCGCGTGTGCCCGGCACCAGACGTTCCGGCCAGAGTTCCAGAATGCGCTCGGGCAGCACCGCGTCCATGCTGCCGTTCACGCCCAGATCCCAGCCTGCCGGGCTGACACCGACGCGCCCGTCCAGCAGCAGGCGGCGGCCACGGTCGAACAGGGTCAACTGCCCGATGGACAGCTCGAACGGCTCCAGCTTCAGGCGGAAATCCAGCAACGCCTCTTCCAGCTCCACGGGGTTTTCATAAAGATCAGCGGGGTTGGCGGTGATGTCGGTGATGCGGAACTGACCCAGCAGGCTGGTCGGCCAGCCGCCTGTCATGTTCTCCAAGGTGGCGCGCCCCTCGGCACGGGCGGAAATCCACTGGCTGTTCACCGAGAGATCATCGAACTGCAACTGGCCCGTCTCGGGCAGGTAGGTCATGTAGCTGCGCGCGGAGTCGAAGGGGATCGGTTCGGCCTGATCGTTGGGCTGCACCACCCCCGCCCCGATCTGCAGCGCCACGCTGAGCGGCCCCAGCGTGCCGGTTTGATCCACCGAGACCCGCAAAGCGCCGGAAATCGGGGCGCGCACCACCCCCAGCCATGCCAGCGCACCGGACTGGCTGGCCAGATCCGAGGCGGTCATATCCTCGAAGTTGAAGCCGATCTGCGCGGACGGGTCACCGATCCGCCCGCTATAGCTGAGGCTGAGCGAGGTGGCGTAATCATAGCCCGACAGCAGCGCCAGATCGCCGCGCAGGGACAGATCGTTGCCGTTGCGGCGCAACTCGATCCGCCCCCCGTCCACCTGCCACGTGCGCCCCGCGCGGGCATCCTCGTAGGTGACGCTGAGATTATCGGCATCGATAAGCCGCAGTCCCGCAAAGCGGGGCTGATCCAGCAGATTATCCAGCCCGTTCAGCAGGCCGACAAGGTTGGGGGCGCGTTCGACAGGTGGCAGCGCGTCACCGAAGGCCAGATCGAAACTGCCATCGGACGCGCGGCGCAGGGCCAGCCGCAGGCCCGATATCCGCAACTGTCCCGGCTCAATCTGGCCGCGCAGCAAGGCGGAGCCGGACAATCCCGCCTCGAACTCGCCCAGTGTCGCCACGGGCGTGCCGGTTGCGTCCCGCAGCGAGACGCCGTTGAGCCGGATACGCGGTGCCCAGCCATCCTCGACGATCACAACGAGATCGGTGAACCCTATCTGAACGCCCGGCAGCGCGGTGGCGATGCGGTCCTCGATCTGGCTGCGCATCCAGTCGGGCGCGGCGATGGGGCGGCCGATCGTGGTCACGAGCGCGGCACCGAGAAGGCCAAGCAACGCCGCCATCAGCGCAAAGGTCCACAGGCCGGACCACAGCATCGACCGCGCCACAGAGCGTTGCGCCCGTTTCTTGCGGGGCTTCTTCGGTAGCTTGCCCTCAGTGACGGCTGTCTGCGTGCCAGTGGTCTCGGCGTCAGGCGAGGCTGTATCGGTAACCTCGACGCCTGCGCTTTCCGCCACGGCGGTTTGTTCCGCCGCAGCAGTCTCCGACGTATCGGTTTGCTTGGGACCGCCTGATGGATCTGCTGTCATCGTTACCTGATCTGCCTGCTGCTCTGCCGCCCTGCCCATGGCGCATCGTCGTCTTTTGCGTGAAACTTGTGTTCACCTTACTTTATTGTCGCCTGTTGTGAGCTAATATGAAACTCACTTTTTTAATATGACGAGGATGAATGATGCCCGTACCTTCCGAAACAGCCCCTGATTTCACACTGCCGCGCGATGGCGGCGGCTCTGTGACCCTGTCGGCCCTGCGCCCTGCACCCGTTGTCTTGTTCTTCTATCCGCGTGACGACACGCCAGGCTGCACGACCGAGAACAAGGATTTCTCGGCGCTTCTGGATCAGTTCACCGCCGCCGGTGTGCAGGTGTTCGGCATCTCCAAGGAAGATATCGCGAGCCATGACAAGTTCCGCGACAAACACAGCCTTCGCGCGCCGCTTTTGTCGGATGCCGAAGGTTCGGTCTGCGAGGAGTACGGCGTCTGGAAAGAGAAATCCATGTACGGCAAAAAGTTCATGGGGATCGAGCGCAGCACCTTCCTGATCGACGGCGAGGGCCGGATTGCCAAGGTCTGGGCCAAGGTCAAAGTGCCCGGCCATGCCGAAGAGGTGCTGGCTGCGGCGAAGGCGCTTTGACGCGCAGCCAGCGGAACGGATCATGAGCAGAGTGACCCTTGCGGGCATGGCGGCCGAGGTGCTGGCCACCTCCCATGGCCGTGCCAAAACCGCGCTGTCGCATGCCCATGCCGCCGCGTGGCGCGCTGCGCGTGCGGCGGGCAACCCGCTGCCGCTTGGCCGCGCGCAACCACCCGACCATCCGGCGCGCCCGGCCACGCCGGAGTTGCTGGAGCCGCGCGACGTGCCGCGCCGCAAGCCAGGCAGCGTGCAGGGCCGGATCGCGATGCTGCATGCCGTGGCCCATATCGAACTTAACGCGGTGGACCTGCATTGGGACATCATCGCCCGCTTCACCGATGTGGCGATGCCGCTTGGTTTCTACGATGACTGGGTGAAGGCGGCTGACGAGGAATCCAAGCATTTCAACCTGATTTGCGATTGCCTTGAGGCGCAGGGCAGCCACTACGGTGCCCTGCCCGCTCATGCAGGCATGTGGCGGGCCGCATCCGATACGGCGACCGATCTGATGGGGCGTCTGGCCGTGGTGCCGATGGTGCTGGAGGCCCGCGGGCTGGATGTGACGCCGGGCATGATCGCGCATTTCGAGAAGGCTGGTGACACGCAGACGGTTGCGGCCCTGAACGTGATCTATGCCGAAGAGGTGAGCCATGTCGCCTATGGGTCCAAGTGGTTCCACTTTTTGTGCGGGCGCCATGATCTTGACCCAAAGGAGGTGTTTCATGATCTGGTGCGGCGCTATTTCCACGGATTTCTAAAGCCGCCCTTCAACGAGGAGAAACGCGCCGAGGCCGGTTTGCCACCAGATTTCTACTGGCCGCTCACCCAAAAGGAGAGCGAGGACTGAACCGATCAACCGCTATTTCGGCGAATTCCTGCCAAATTGCAGGCATCTGCCCGAATGATCCGCAATCGGGCCGCAAACGTCTTGCCCCGAGGGCCCTCGCTGGTTACCACCTGTGCAGGGTTGGGCCAGCTACTGCTTGGTTGACCCGGTGGGGAAGACACAAGGGACAGATTTGTGAGAACACGACTGGCAATCCGGATCGATGCGGTACTTGAGCGTTGGTTTCCGGAACGACGGCTGTTTCTGCGGTCAGATACAGATACACGCTTCATCCGGCTGAAGCCGGCGACACAGATGATTGCCTTTTCAGGCGCGTCCCTCGTGGTCGCCTGGGCCATCATCGCAACGGCAATCCTGCTGATGGACAGCATCGGATCGGGCAATTTCCGCGATCAGGCAAAACGTGACCAGCGCACCTACGAGGTGCGTCTGAACGTGCTGTCGGGTGAACGCGATGCCCGCGCCGCCGAGGCTGTGGCCGCGCAGGAGCGGTTCAACTCGGCTATGGAGCAGATTTCCAAGATGCAGTCGCAACTGCTGGAGTCCGAGACGCGCCGCCGCGAGATGGAGACGGGGATCGAGGTGATCCAGTCCACATTGCGCCGCACAATGCGCGAGCGCGAAGCGGCCCGTGTGGAACTCGCCGCGCTGAATGCACTGATCAACGAAGACGGCGAAGGCAACGGCGAATTGATGGCCAGCGGCGGCAGCGCTGCAAGCGAGGCGATCTCGTTCCTGTCTACCGCGCTGGTGGAGACCGCCGCCGAGCGTGACACTGTGCGCGCCGATGCCGAGGATGCGCTAAGCCGCGCCGACGAGATGGCTTTCGAGATCCGGATGATGCAGGATCAGAACGACCAGATTTTCCGCCAGTTGGAAGAAGCGATGACCGTCTCGGTCAAACCGCTGGACAAGATGTTCCGCTCTGCTGGTCTCAACACAGACACGATCATCCGTCAGGTGCGTCGCGGGTATTCCGGCCAGGGAGGTCCGTTGACTCCTTTGAGCTTTTCAACGCGAGGCGACGACCGAGTGACCCCTGACACGGAACGGGCGAACCGTATCCTCAACCAGATGGACGCGCTCAATATCTACCGGATCGCGGCCGAGAAAGCACCCTTTGCCACGCCCGTACTCGCCAGCTACCGTTTCACCAGCGGCTTCGGCATGCGGCGTGATCCGAAAACCGGCGGGCGCCGGATGCATGAGGGGATCGATTTCGCTGGTCCCGTAGGCACACCGCTGCATGCCACGGCTGACGGTGTGGTCACCTTCGCGGGCTGGCAGTCCGGTTACGGGCGTCTGATAAAGATCAAGCACGAGTTCGGAATCGAGACGCGCTTCGCCCATCTGTCGAAAATTAACGTGAACGTCGGACAAAGGGTATCGCGCGGCGACCGTATCGGTGATATGGGAGCCTCTGGGCGTGTGACCGGCCCCCACCTGCATTACGAAGTGCGCGTGGACGGACAAGCCGTCAATCCAATGATCTATATCAAGGCTGCAAACGATGTTTTCTAAAAGCAAAATCAACGAGCCGGGCCCCAAGGCGCCCGAAGCACCGAAACCGACGATGCCGGAAACCTCGTCCACAGCGCCCAACGATTTCAAGAGCAGCGCGCCGAAACCGAAGCCACCCGCCTCGGTTCTGTCGGCTGATCTGCATATCACCGGCAATCTGAAGACCTCGGGCGATATTCAGGTGGAAGGCTCGATCGACGGGGATATCCGCGCGCATCTGCTGACCATCGGCGAAAGCGCCACGATCAAAGGCGAAGTTGTCGCTGATGATGTTGTGATCAACGGCCGCATTGTTGGCCGTGTGCGCGGCCTCAAAGTGCGGCTGACATCGACGGCGCGGGTTGAGGGTGACATCATCCACAAGACCATCGCGATCGAATCCGGTGCGCATTTCGAAGGCTCTGTGCAGCGTCAGGACGATCCTTTGACGCCCAAAGGTTCGGCCCCCGCCCCCAAGCCGGGCGCGCCTGTGACCTCGGGCCAGTCGGGCCAGTCTGGGTCCAACAACCAGGGCTAAGCATCGCTTGAACCCACAAAAACAGGGCGCCGCTTTTCCGAAGCAGGCGCCCTTATCATGTCCGGTCCGGTGCGCGCGCCGCTACATACGGATCGCCGCAAGATCCGCCGCTGTCACCTCGGCGACGGGACGGTGCAGCACCACGCAGCGGCGCACCATATCAAAACCGAGGATCGTGATCTGCGTTGCGGGGCCGGGGCAGTCCGGGTCAGAGCAGTCCGTCTCGACGACCGAAATCAGCGATTGAGTGCCGAACCGCGCGCGCAACAGCCGTTTGATCCGCTGGCCGTGCCAGAGCGCCTGAACACCTTTCTTCACGGCATCTGTCGGCGTCCCGCGTGATGGGTGGGTCGGGTGAATGTTGGAAGAGGTCATGTGATCCCTGATGTTGGGTCTGGTGCAGGTCTGGTGCGGGCCTGTCGCCACCTTGCTGATGGCCTTGTTATACTATAACAAACACAGATATCCCAGACCCGCAACCCGGAGGCCCATGCCGCATGTCCCATCCTATCCCTGTCACGCTGCTTACCGGATTTCTCGGCGCGGGCAAAACCACGCTTCTGAACAAGCTGCTGCATGATCCCGCCTCCGGTCGTGTCGCCGTGGTGGTGAACGAGTTTGGCGAGGCGGGACTGGATCATGACCTGATCGAGGATACGGCTGAGGATGTTGTGCTGATGCCTGCGGGCTGCATCTGCTGCACGGTGCGGGGCGATCTGTCAAAGACGCTCGCTTCCCTGTTCGAGCGGCGCGAGGCGGGTACGCTGGCCTTTGACCGCGTGGTGATCGAGACGACGGGGCTGGCCGATCCGGGGCCGATCCATCACACCTTGCTGGTGGACCGTGCTCTGGCGCGCGACTATGCGCTCGACGGGATCGTCACAGCGGTCGATGCGGTGCTGGGGGTCTCGACGCTGGAACGGCATGGCGAAGCGCAGGCGCAGGTTGCCATGGCCGACAGGATCGTGCTGACCAAATGCGATCTGGCGGATGCCGCCACACTGGCGCAACTGAACGTGCGGCTGGACAGGCTCAATCCGGGCGCGAAGCGCATTCAGGCAGTCAAAGGCGCAGTACCGCCGGGGGCTTTGTTTGGCTTGGGCGCAATGCGCAAACCGATGGCACCGGATCAGGCGCTGGCATGGCTTGCCGCCGCCACCCCCGATCCGCTGGCCGGATTATCGGGCTTGACCCAGCCAAAACAGACACTGGCGTTCGATCTGTCAACGCCATCGCATCACGCGTCCGACGACCGGATCACAACAGCCTCCATCGCGATAGACGCGCCGATTCCGGCGGAAGTGTTCGACTTCTGGCTCGATACGCTGATCGCGCTGCGCGGGCCGGATATCCTGCGGATGAAAGGGATCGTTCATATCGAGGATATCGGCAAACCCTTCGTCTTTCACGGGGTGCAGCATATATTCGAGCCACCGGTGCCACTGGAAAGCTGGCCCGAAGGCAATACGACCAGCCGCGTTGTCGTGATCGCGCGGGATATCCTGAAATCCGATCTGGAGAAAAGCCTTGAGGTTTTGCGGATGCGGCCCAAGCCGGGCGAGGCGGCGGGCGGGATGACCGTGCAGACGCTGGACACGCCGTTCTGATAGCGTAGGTCACCAGCTGTCAACGCCCCGCGCATCAGCTGTAAAGAGTAGCATAACGAGCACAATTTTGCACCCTAAGTAATTGATTTTGCTAAGGCCGGTTGGTCATCCTTCGAGAGAGGGCAGCATCGGATTCACCGAAAGGAACCATCGGATTCCCGAGTTGGTCCCCTTTCGGCGTTTCTTGCGCAGAACTTGGTCATTTCAAGCATGGTCACCGCGTTCGGTTTTGCCGAAACTGCGTCTGCGAAAATCTCAAGCAAGTTTGAGGTCTGGGCATCAACCTCAGCACGCAGGTAAACCCTTGCTCCCAACCAGTGTGGGTCGAAAGCGGTTTCAACACCGGTCGCATCGAGCGCCTTCAGCACGGTCCGATGGTTCATACCAAACGACCTCGCAACGAGTCCCGGGGTCGTATATCGCTCCTTGAACCTCTCTAGTTCAGCGTGTGCAACATAGGCCTTCCCCCGCAGTTCACCGGCAGCCCTACCTGATACCAGTTGCAGCCAGGGTCCACCCTTCTTCCGGGAAACCAGTTGCTTGACGGCCGGAAGATTCATGCAAAGCATCTTGGCGACTGACGTAAGCCGATGAGGATCGCGACCCCGTGATTCATCGACGATTTGTCTTATCTCGGTGAGACAAAAACGAAGATTGTCGAACCGCTTGATGCCGTCCAAAAGACAGGTTTTGCGCAACCGACCACCGATTTGCCATGCAATGATTTCGACTGTTGGCGAGCGGCCGCGCGCTGCCTGTGTAAGATCGATAAAGCCGTCGATCTCACAATCAATGTCCCGGACGTCAACACAAACGGTCTTCAGAAAACCCGAGAGGTCGTCCACGTTGAAGTCACCGCGGGTCAGACCAACTTGCCCCTCAGCCATAGAAACAACCGACGAAATCAGGCCGCCTTTAACGAGTTGTTCTGCGTGGGTTTTGCTACAACCGAGAACCCTTTGGATCTGGTTCTGTGGTATCGCATTCTGAATTCGAGCAATCAGCAACTCCGCCTTTTCGGCCGGAAATACCAATTGGTTCAGCGTAGCCCGATCAGTATCATCAGGGATCATCCCCGCCTTTCGAATGATCCGATATAGTCGAAACCGGTTCAGTCCTGTCTTGCTGGTAAGGGAATTGACAGAATGGACTTTCCTGCGATTGACGAATTCACCAAGCACCATCTCACCAGACCCCACGGCGAAGTTTTCGATGATGGCCTCGCGCACCACGTCGCGGATTGGCCCCTCATCACGTGACGTTCCCGACTTCTTCAACCAGTTGAACAGCGACCCGAAGACTGCTTGTGGCCCAGTGCGTCCACTGCGACGCCCTGCATTAAGCCTGATTGTCGCAAGGGCCTCCCTTATGGCTGTGGGACCATCAGAACAGACATCGAAACCCACACTTCCGACCCGCGCCCAATCCAAATCCGTATACTTTTTTATTTCAGCTGTCGGACCGTCACAAATAAGGCTGCCCAGCATCTCACAGGCTCGCACACCTTCGGCCACACCTTGCCCGTCGAGCCATGGACATGCGGTCGCGTGGTCGCCGATACGGGCTACTACGTATTTTTGAAGTGATCCGGGGAAATGTGGCTCGAAGCCCTCTGGGGATACAAGATCAAGGTCGCTTTGCGCATACAGTTTGCGCAGGTCAAAAGCATTAACAGGATCTTTTGCAGGGACTGAAACGAGTGCAGTATTGTGCAACGGACATGCAACAACAGGCTTGAGCAGCCAGCTCCAACGAAATCGCCACGCGGCTTTTCCGAGGGAGGAAGCGTCTTCATCGTCCGCGGTCAAGCAATGCGGACAGAACTGAGTTGTGACCCGCCGGATGACTTGCAGTCCGAGTGTCTCGCCTCTCAACATCAAGGATCCGTCTGAGAGCTGACGAATGGTATTGTGTCGGAGGCGATCCGGGTCCTCACCAGATATTGCAGCGATGACCTCAATGCACGGGTCATTCCCCTCACGGAAATCCGCCCTGCCAAGATCGAAAAACTTACAAAAACGGGCAGCATCGACCCCGGCTTGGAAGTGACCAATACGGGCGAAATAACCCTGTGTCACCTCATCCTCGTGAAAAGGAATGACAGGCTGAAGCACACCGGCCATCACGCTTCCGCCTTCACGCGAGGCTTACCTGGACGCTTCTTCTTGACGGGTTCTACGTTGCCATCGTCAAACAGGATGTCGCCATCATTGATGTCATCCTGCGATGGGCTAATCCGCGCCTTGTAATTGCTGATCATGAAAGGGTTTTCAGGATTGAAGTGCAGGAACTGCAAATTGAAAACGGTGGCGAAATCTTCTGCCTCTACGGCTTTGGCGCCATCCTCAAGCGCGTAGACGATCGACGTCGTCAGCAGCCGCATGCACCGACCAAAACTACCCCGACACCCATCGTAGATCCGGTTTGCGAAATACGCGTCAGATTTGATGCTGGAACCAATTTTGATTTCGACATCGTCCGTCAATTTCTTGAGGGCGTCGTTGATCATCACGACCGTCGAAGTTTCCGAGACATTCAGCAGCGGAAAATCTAAGAAACGGCCTGACAGCTCTGCGTTGTTTGGATCATCGTAGATGAACTGCCGGAGGCGTTCCGTGCCAATCGCAATCAAACACAATCCATCGTCATCGTGGAAGAAGCCTTTCAGGAAGAGGTTGGCCGCCTCTTTCTTGCTGCCGAGCAGGTTGTGAAGCTCATCGATAATGATGATCTTGACCCCGGCCATTTTCAAGCGATGGGTAGCCAAAACATAGGCTTCCGACTGAGTCATCCGACTAGGGAAAACCTCAAGGCCGGTTGCCCTGCATATATCCATGTAAACTCCTTTTGCTGTCTCGTTGGTTTTAAGACGGCAGTAGAGAATGTGATTTCCACACCTTTTCATATCGACCTTCTGGCCAAAAATCCGGGCGAGGGTTCGCGTGACCATGAAAGTCTTGCCTTCCCGCGCAGGCGCCGTCACACAAATCCCCATAGTTTCTTCCTGATACTTTTTGGCCGAAGGAAGGAACTGACCATCTCCGTCCCGCTGAAGCACCATTTTGAGCCGCTCGACGAACACATTATCCCTGTCTGTCACGATGTAACGACGATGGATCCAGTCGGACAACGCGGCCGGGTCGTCCAACGGCGGTCGCGGATCGATGACGTCACCGTTCAATGTCTTGCCCAGATCGGAATTGCATTCATCCGCCGCCGCAGTTGAGCAGTCGTCACTCTTCAACTTCGTGTTCATTTGGTTCACTCCATTGATCCGGGCTTGAAGAGGGTTTTGGCGCGCCGCCCCTTCGAGGCAGTTCTGACGAGGTTCTGTTGCTCTGGGCTGCGGTCGCCACTGAGATCCACGGCATCAAGTTGCGTTCGGGCTTCCTCACCCGACTTGGTGCTTGACGTCTCCTCATCGGTCGTATCGACATCGGACGCCCCCCCAACCGGGACGCCATAAAGCCCGTGGGTCTGCTCACTGGTGATCTGAGTGGTTGGTGTGAAAAAAAAACCGTAGCGCCTTCTCTTCGGCCTTGATCAAAACGGCCTCGGTGATCGGCCTGCGCCCTGCCCGCTTCCGGGTCGCCATTCGCTCCTCGATCAAATCCTGGATCTTTTCCTCGGCCCGATCACGAATCTTTGCGGCATCAGGGTTCCGTTTGATGTGATCTCGCTTCATAACCAGCGCCCATTCATCGACACTGAGCCCCCGCGCACGCGCATCCATCACTTCCAGCTGCATCCACTGTTCCGGACCAACATTCACCTCAATCTCGGACATGTTGTCTTCCCACCAACGCACCTTGAACTTCCTGTTTGGGTTGTGGAGCAGCCAGGAAGCAAATGCCTTTGAGGAATAGTTGGCGTGCATGATCCGGATACCGGTGCCCTGAGCTTTGCGGTGCAAGGTCTCGCCAAAAACATGGGTCATTGTCCGCAGAAGCAGAGGAGGCATTCTATGCAAATCTAATCACACTCGATAAAGTAGCCTGACGTTGAACAAATCACCCTCCGATAAACCCGGGGCGGTTCATACCGGCTGGTCGACCTCGCGCAATGCTGCCGCGCGGCGCTCCCCAAAACCAGCCATTTGTGCGCCACCGTCTCTTTTGGCAGCCTATGCAGTTCACTTTGAGCCTGCTAATCCATTACGATGCATTTTGTCTGGGGTGAACCATGAGCAGTGACCAAAAGACTAAGTTTGAAAGGTATGTTGAGGAGATAGGCGAAGACATAACCGAAACCGTGAAGTCAATGGGATGTCAGCCCATCCTTTTTGTTGGCTCTGGGTTGTCACGGCGATACATGAATGCGCCTAATCCTGTTCTGAACGATGTTAATCCCCGCATCCTGCGCTCACTGATCGCGAGATCGTATAATCTCGTTCGCCATGACATCCCAACCATGACGGTGGAGGCGGACTTCAAGATGCTTGATCAGGCGGTCACGGATTCGGACAGCTTTGCAAAGCTTTTTGGAATAGCCAATATCAGCGACTACAGTGCGGCCTCGGCACATTATCCGCTGAGCGCAACCCAACTAACAACTCACCTGGGGGGCACCGGTTCTTACTTGGCAGTTTCACTACTGAAACGGATCAAAGACGAAACTGGCGTAGACATTAAGGCGAGCGACAATCGCTACCATAAGGCAGAGCAAGTCAACACGTCCACCTTCCATAAGTATTCGACGGAGATGCTTGAGGTTCTAAAAAAGGTCCGTGCCGGTGAACCTTACGAGCTCAATATGGGCTG
Organism: Rhodobacterales bacterium; assembly: GCA_047921295.1. Taxonomy (GTDB): domain Bacteria; phylum Pseudomonadota; class Alphaproteobacteria; order Rhodobacterales; family Rhodobacteraceae; genus Seohaeicola. The sequence continues at coordinate 44,026 of JBLRWK010000020.1, read as the reverse complement.
AGCATCCTGAGGATGCCTCGAAGCCCCGGAGCGCTCTGCTTTAAGGCTGCAAGACAGACAAGAAGCCGCTTCTCAGGAGTTGCAGAGGCCGCTCTGCCCCACAGCTTTAAGTCCGCCCCCCGCCGTCGGTGTCGATAACTAAAGGCTGTAGACACGGGAAAGCTATGAACCAGACGCGCCCCAATTGCTTCCCGACGTTCTGACCTTTCCCCTGACACCTTCACCTCACAGTTGAGCCGCACTCGTCGAAGATCGTTGGTCATGCTGACCTGCCACTGAACTTTCAGCCAGCCGCTACCGATGCCGGAAGTTGATTTACGTCTTTCGACGCGGGTTGAGCAATCGCCCGGCGCGCGGAATTTTCGTTTCGTGCAGCGGGTCAGCGATGACAAAGCCGGAGGTTACCTTGCCGCCGTGCTGGACTGGTTCACCCGGCGGGTCCTGGCATGGCGGATATCGATCACGCTGGAAGCCGACTTCTGCATCGAAGCTGTCGAAGAGGCGTTGGCGAAGCACGGCACGCCCGAGATCTTCAACACCGATAGTCATATGATGGCCACCAGGTCTCGGGTGGTTTGACTCAAACACCGATCGACCGAGGTCATCAAGTTGCTGGCCGCCCGCGAGATCAAGATCATTATGGATGGCAAGGGTGCTTGGCGCGACAACGTCTTCATCGAGCGTCTGTGGCGGACCATCAAATATGAGGAGGCCTACCTGCGGGCCTATGCCAGCGTGCCCGAGGCCCGCGCCGGGATCGGCCGGTATCTGACCTTCTACAACAGCCGACGGCCACATTCGGCGCTTGACGGGAAAACGCCCGATCAGGCCTACTTCAACCAGCCGATGCCCGAAGCGGTAGCGGCATAACCAAGGCGGAAAACCACTTAGAAAAAGCCCGGAACCTGTTCAGATCAACCGAACCACCTCTGTTCATATCAATGAGCACGCCCGAAGGCGTGCTTATTCAGGAGTCGGAATGTGAATCCGATGCTGCCTGAATGGAAGCAGAATCCACGTTTTTGGGAAACCGATCCTACCTTTTACATCAGCGGTCCGCGTCACGAATCACGCTTCCAGTTCGGCATCCCAGTAGAGATAATCCATCCAGCTTTCATGCAGATGGTTGGGCGGGAATTTTCGGCCCATGTTGCGCAGTTCGGCAGCCCCCGGTGCGCGGGGTGGCTTGCGCAGGTGCAGCCCCGCCTGCCGCAGCGATTTTGCGCCTTTCTTGAGGTTGCAGGGCGCGCAGGCGGCGACGACATTCTCCCAGCTTGTGATCCCGCCCGCCGCGCGCGGCACGACATGGTCAAAGGTCAGATCGCCCTTGGCCCCGCAATACTGGCAACTGAACTCGTCACGCAGAAACAGGTTGAAGCGGGTGAAGGCGATCCGCTTTTGCGGTTTGACATAGTCCTTGAGGACCACAACGGACGGTAGCCGGAAAGCAGTGCTTGGGCTGCGGACGATCTGATCGTATTCGGCGACGATATCGACGCGGTCCAGCCACGCAGCCTTGACCGCCTCCTGCCAGGGCCACAGCGATAACGGGTAGTAGGACAAGGGCCGGTAATCCGCATTCAGCACAAGTGCGGGGTGATGCTTGAGCACCGCCGGTTCCCTGACAAATTCTGTTCTGAAATCTCCACTCATCTGGCGCAAAGCTCCCCTGCCCTGTCTGCCGGTCCCGGCCCCAGAGCGGGTGCACCCGCCCCGATATTCCATGACTATATATCGTGGTTCTGATCCGGCAAGCCCCACGACATGCAGTAGTTGCACCATTCGACCTAGCGGGGCGATGCAACATTCATGTGACGCCCGTTGCGCGGGGTTTTGCCTGCCGTGCTTGGATACCTGACCATAGATGCCTATTTTATCATCATGACACAGAAATCACCATCCACCGACACACCGCCGCTCAAGGGCGTTCTGGAAACCGCGCTTTACGTTGACGATCTTGTGACCGCGCGAGCCTTCTACGGCGAAACCCTCGGGCTTGAACTGGTCACCGAAGTGGAGGGGCGGCACGCGTTCTTCCGTCTGGGTGACGGGATGCTGCTGATCTTCGATCCGCTTTCCACAATCGAACCACCCGGCCCGGATGATGCCCTGCCGGTGCCGCCGCACGGGGCCACAGGTGCCGGACATGCCTGCTTCGCCGTGGGGGCGGACGATATTGACGCGTGGCGTGGAAATCTCGAAGGCAAAGACATCCGGATCGAGGCTGATTTTCACTGGCCTAACGGCGCGCGCTCGGTCTATTTCCGCGATCCGGCGGGGAACTCTCTTGAACTCGCCACCCGGAGCCTGTGGTTCGACAACGTCTAAAGGCTGAGTTTGTCGCGCATGAAGGCCAGAGAGATCGACAGGCCATCGGGCGCAATGCCATGCGCGGTGCCCTTCATGACATGGGCAAAGACCTCCTTGAACCCCGCGTCCTGCAACCCCTCCGCCGCATTGGCCAGCGATTGCACCGGCACCACGTCATCGGCATCGCCATGCACCAGCAGGACCGGCATCCGGCTGACCACCTCGTCGGGCAGCACTTCGGGCTGCAACAGCCGTCCCGAGAAGGCCACGACACCGGCCACCGGATCCTCGCGGCGCGGTGCGACATGCAGCGCCATCATCGTGCCTTGCGAGAATCCGAACAGCACCATCTGTTCGGGCAGCAGATCCTCGTCGACCAGAATGGCATCAAGAAAGGCATCCAGATCCGAGGCCGCCGCCTGCATCCCGCGCGCCGCCTCTTCCTCGGACGAACCGTCGATCCACGGGATCGGGAACCACTGGAACCCGAAGGGCGCACCGGCACAGGATTCAGGCGCATCTGGCGCCACGAACAACGTGTCGGGCAGATGCTCGGCCAGAGGATCGGCCAAGCCCAACAGATCGGCACCATTCGCGCCATAGCCATGCAGGAACACCACGACAGAGCGTGTGTCACCCGACAGCGGCGCGCGCCGCTCTGCATTCAGAACCCGTGTCATGCGATACCTTCCCTTTGCTTTTGCACATGGTAGTAGGCCCAAAGCATCCGCGCTGCAACCGATCGCCACGGCTGCCAGCGGGTTGCCATCTGACGCAAAGCCGCCTCGCGCGGGCGGTCTGGCAGATCATAGAGCAACCGCGCGCCCTCCTGCAGCGCCAGATCGCCCGGCGCGAAAACATCGGCGCGGCCAAGGCTGAACATCGCGTAGATCTCCGCCGTCCAGATGCCAATCCCTTTGACCGCAACCAGCGTTGTCACCACCTCGTCGGTGGGCGTGTCGCGCAAGGCCGCGTAGTCGATCCCGGCGGCGGCCAGCGCATGGGCATAGGCCGCTTTCTGGCGGCTCAGACCGAAGCTACGCAATTCCTCCAGGCTCAATGCGGCCACGGCTTCGGGCGTGACCAGCCCCGCCGCCTCCAGCCGCCCCCAGATCGCGCGGGCCGAGGCAACGCTGACCTGTTGGCTGACGATCGCGCTGAGCAATTGGGCAAAGCCGTCGGGGCGTCGCCGCAGTGGTAGCACGCCAGTCTCGGCATAGGCGCGCGCCATCGCGGGATCATTGGCGCAGAGCCAGTCAACACCCTCGGCCACGCAGGCATCTGTCATGATAATCCGTTCAGCCACCCCTGATCCTTGTTCCGAATCGGCATGACCCCGCGCCACGCCCCGGCGCAGCCTATCGCAGTAGCGCCGGAAGACCATAACACCGCAAGTCAGGTGCCATTTCGCCGCCGCAGCAGAAAAGATCAAGCATCCGCGCCGCTTGCTTCTTCTTGCAAAAAATATCCATCAGCGGTGTCCAGTTGGAACTTTCAGCAGAAGTTCTCACGGGTTTTGGAACTATATCCTGCCGGATCGGCAGATATCGCCAGCATTGATCTACCGCAGCCCTTCCAATCCATCTTTTTCGGAACGATATTCCGCCCATGAGCAATATGTCACCCCTCCCCGCCGCCTCTTGGCCCGTCATGGGCCCCGGTTCTGTCTGGCTTTGCGGTGCCGGTCCCGGCGATCCGGGTCTGTTGACCCTGCATGCGCTGAACGCGCTGCAACAGGCGGATGTGATCGTCTATGATGCGCTGGTCAGCCGTGAAATCCTTGCATGGGCACCGCAGGCCGAACTGGTCTATGCGGGCAAGCGCGGCGGCAAGCCCTCGGCCTGTCAGGGTGACATCACGCAAACTCTGCTGGATCTTGCCCGCCAAGGCCGCCGCGTCTTGAGGCTCAAGGGTGGCGATCCCTTCGTTTTCGGGCGCGGCGGCGAGGAGGCGCAGGTTCTTGTGGCCGCAGGCATTCCCATCCGCATCATTCCCGGCATCACGGCGGGCATTGGCGGGCTCGCCTATGCGGGCATTCCCGTCACCCATCGCGGCGTGAACCAGTCCGTCACCTTCGTTACCGGCCATGATGCCAGCGGCACTGCCCCTACCAAGGTGGACTGGCGCGCGATCGCGCAGGGTAGCCAGATGATCGTGATCTACATGGGTGTGAAGCATATCGGCCAGATTTCGGCGCAACTGATCGCCGCCGGACGTCGCCCCGATGAACCCGCAGCGGTCGTGGTGTCCGCAACCACCCCGCAACAGCAGGTGCTGGAGACAACGCTGGGCCGGATGGAGGCAGATATTGCCGCAGCCGGGCTGGAGCCGCCCGCGATCCTTTGCATCGGCGAGGGTGTGCGCCTGCGCGACAGTCTGAACTGGCAGGCGATGGCCATCAGCATGGCCCCGTCCCTGCCGGACGCCCTGCGCGGGACAGCGAAAGAGGCAATGGTCGCGGCGGGTTAACGCACGCTCAGGCGCGCGCCTCTACTCATTATCGCCCTTGCGGCTGTCCGGCCTGCGGTCTAGCACTTTCGCATGAGCGAAGTTGAATACATCCCCGATGACGTCCGCGCCAAGCGCAATGTGACCATTCTGGTTCTGGCCCAGGCGATTCTGGGCGCGCAGATGCCGATGATTTTCACCATCGGCGGGCTTGCGGGCCAGTCACTGGCGACGAATCTGTGCTGGGCCACGCTGCCGATTTCGCTGATCGTGCTTGGCTCCATGCTCGCGGCCACGCCGGTGTCGGCCATCATGCAGAAATACGGCCGCCGCACCGGCTTTCTGATCGGCACCACGGCGGGGGCCATCGGTGGGGCAGTCGGGGCTTACGGCCTCTATGTCGCATCGTTCCCGATCTTTCTGCTCGGCAGTTTCATCACCGGCATCTATATGTCCGGTCAGGGTTTTTACCGCTTTGCCGCCGCCGATATGGCCTCGGATGCGTTCCGGCCCAAGGCGATCTCCTTCGTCATGGCGGGCGGTCTGCTCAGCGCCGTGATCGGCCCGCAACTGGTCAAGGTGACCGCCGAGTCGATGGTGATCCCCTTCCTCGGCACCTATCTGGCGGTGATCGCCGTCAATGTGGTGGGATCGGGGCTGTTCTTCTTCCTCGACATTCCCACGCCCAAGCCGCCCGCCGCCGATGCCCCCAAGGGCCGCAGCCGGATCGAGCTTCTGAAATCGCCCGCCGTGGCTGTCGCGGTGATCTGCGCCACGGTTTCCTATGCGTTGATGAACCTTGTCATGACCTCTTCGCCGCTGGCCGTTGTCGGTTGCGGGTTCAGCACCAACGACGCGGCCAATGTGGTCAGCGCGCATGTTCTGGCGATGTATGCGCCGTCCTTCTTTACCGGCCATCTGATCGCACGGTTCGGGGTGGAGCGGATCGTGGGCCTTGGCCTCATGATCCTTGCCGCCGCAGGCGGTGTCGCCCTCATGGGGGTGGAGCTGGAGCATTTCTTTATCGCGCTGATACTGCTCGGGGTGGGCTGGAACTTCGGCTTTATCGGGGCCACCACGATGCTGGCCTCAAGCCATGCGCCCAGCGAACGGGGCCGTGTGCAGGGGATGAACGATCTGATCGTCTTTGGCGGGGTCACGATGGCCTCGCTATCCTCCGGCAGCCTGATGAACTGTTCGGGCGGCACCCCGCAAGAGGGCTGGATGGCCGTCAATATGGCGATGCTGCCCTTCCTCGTGCTGGCCACCGGCGCGCTGATCTGGCTGGCGATGCGCCCGCGCGAGGCGTGAGGCGCTAGCGCTAGCAACCTGACGAAAGTTTCCCGCGCTTCCGGCGTTGCGGTCGCGACAGGCAGGTACGCGGGGCATTCCCGCCGTTCATTCCTGTCCACGCGCGGAACAAGGCGCGAAGCGCCGCTGCGCATCGCCGGGCCGCCCCCCCGGCACGGCGATTTGGCAGATGCAGGCGCAAGTTGACAGGTCAGGCGGATTTATCAGGCATAAATTGCCATCCCGAAGGGGAGCATCGCCGCACCACGGCCCGACGCTGCACAGCTCGTCGACATTCCGCTTCCAGCAAACATCGCACGCAATTGAATGTCAGTCGGCGTGACACGCTTCAAAAGAACCGCCGCCGCACCAGCGACAGGCGGCGCCGCAACTCGGGTTCGGCAAGCCGCCCTTCGGGAATGGCCGCAGGATCGCGCAGCGCGCGTTGGAGGATGGTCGCGGCGCGCCAGCCCGCCAGTTCGGCCATGCGTTGCGGGAAGGCGGGACGCCCGGAAGGGCGCGCCATGTCCAGATGCGCCTGCACAAGCTCGTTGAACTGCGCCGTGGTCATTTCCGGCAGGGGATTGAGCCCGCGCTGCAAGAACGAGGGCACCCCGAGCAGGTAGTTCGCCAGCCCCGCCGCCGCCCCGATGCCACGGGCGCGGGTTTCATCATCGCCGCCCAAGGCGCGCGCGGCCACCCACATCAGAGTGCCGCCGGTCTCGGCCACATAGTCGCGCAGATCGCCCGCATCTGCCATCGGCAGGCGTTGTGCCTCGCGCCGCCGCGCGCTGACGCAGCCGGTCAACAACGCGGCCCCTTCGGCATCCAGCACCTGTGACAGCGGCGTTGCCACCTCATGCCGCCGCACGGGGCCACTCGCCGCGATCTGGTCCAGCGTGTCATGCCACCATTGCAGGCGCATCTCCGCAATCAAAGGCTCCGCGCTCATCCACGGGGCGCGGGCAATCTCCAGATTGAAGGCGTAGAGCGGAAACAGCACGCGCCGCATCGCGACCGGCGTGGCCATCGTGGCGGCAAAACGGTCGGGATCGCCGCGCTCGACCAGTTGCGCGCAGGCGGCGATGTCCCCTGTAATCACTCCGCCGCCTCCGCGCCCTGCGCGACCGTGCGCAGGAGTTTCCAGTTGATCGCATCCAGCAGCGCCTCGAAACTGGCGTCCACTATGTTGGGGCTGACCCCCACGGTGGACCAGCGCCGCCCCTGCCCGTCCTCGCTGTCGATGATGACGCGGGTGACGGCCTCGGTGCCGCCTTGCGTGATGCGGACCTTGAAATCGACCAGCCGCATATCGGCAATCGCCTCGCTATAGGCCCCCAGATCCTTGGCCAGCGCCTTGGCCAGCGCGTTCACGGGGCCGCGATCCGATCCGTCCTCGTCCATCGACTCGCTGACGGACAGTTTCTTTTCGCCATCCACCTTCACTACAACAACTGCCTCGGACAGGCTGATCATCCGGTTATACTTGTTCTTGCGCCGCTCGACGGTGACGCGGTAGCGCTTGACCTCGAAGAAATCGGGCGCCTGCCCCATCTCGGTACGCGCCAGTAACTCAAAGCTAGCCTGCGCGGTATCGTAGGAATAGCCCTCCCCCTCGCGGGCCTTCACCACTTCGAGGATGCGGCCCAGCACCGGATCACCGGGGGCAACCACCAGCCCCGCCTCGGCCAGACGGCGGCGCAGGTTGGACTGGCCCGCCTGATTGGACATCGGGATGATCCGCGCATTGCCCACCACAGCAGGGTCGATATGCTCGTAGGTGGCAGGGTCTTTCAGGATCGCGCTGGCATGCAGCCCCGCCTTGTGGGCAAAGGCCGATGCACCCACGTAAGGCGCCTGCCGTAGCGGCACGCGGTTCAGGATCTCGTCCAGACGGCGGCTGGCGCGGGTGAGGCCGGATAGCGCGTCAAGCGTCACGCCGGTTTGATAGCGGCTGGCGTAGGGTTCTTTCAGCAGCAAGGTCGGGATCAGCGTCGTCAGATTGGCATTGCCACAGCGCTCGCCCAGCCCGTTCAGCGTGCCCTGCACCTGCCGCGCGCCCGCATCAATGGCCGCCAATGTACCCGCAACAGCGGTTTCGGTGTCGTTATGCGTATGGATGCCCAGCCGCGCGCCGGGGATGCCTGCGGCGATCACGGCAGCGGTGATGCGCCCGATCTCTTCCGGCAAGCAGCCGCCGTTGGTATCGCACAGCACGATCCAGCGCGCGCCGGCATCATAGGCGGCGCGCAGAACCGTCAGCGCATAATCGGGATTGGCGCGGTAGCCGTCAAAGAAATGCTCGGCGTCGAACAAAGCCTCGCGGCCCTGCGCCACCAGATGCGCGACGGAGGCGGCGATGTTCTCGACATTCTCCTCAAGCGTCACGCCCAAGGCGGTGGTGACGTGGAAATCATGCGCCTTGCCCACCAGACAGACAGCGGGCGTGCCTGCGTTCATCACCGCCGCCAGCACATCGTCATTGGCGGCAGAGCGCCCCGCGCGCTTGGTCATGCCAAAGGCGGTCAGTGTGGCGCGGGTCTGCGGGGCTTCGTCGAAAAACGCCGAATCCGTCGGGTTCGCGCCGGGCCAGCCGCCTTCGATATAATCGACGCCAAGCGCGTCCAGCATCCCTGCGATCTGCACTTTCTCGGCGGTGGAGAATTGCACGCCCTGCGTCTGCTGCCCGTCGCGCAGCGTTGTGTCGTAGAGGTAAAGGCGCTCCTTGCTCATCCCAGTCCCCCTGCTTCTTCTTGCCCGCAATATCCTCGGGGGGCGTGGCCCGCAGGGTCACGGGGGGCAGACAGCCCCCCCGCCACGGCGGAGAGGGTGTGACTGCATGAAAGCTGGATCATGACAAACCCTCCAGCTTGGCAGGATCGAAATCCGGCCCTGGAACAAGCTCGACCCCGGCCTTGGACATGCGCACCTCAACACCCGCCGCAATCAGCGCGGATTTGATGCGATCCACGTCCGAGAAATCCTTGGATTGCATCGCCGTCTCGCGTGCTGCCGTCAGATGCGCTGTCGGCACAGACATATCCACCACCGGCCGATTGGCCCAGTCCGGCACTTCCGCCCCGATCAAGCCCAGCAATTCCATCGCGCCGCGCAAGGCCATGGCATCGCCCGCCAAGGCAAGTTGGTGGCATTCGGACAGGACGGCATGGGTGTTGAGATCGTCCGCCAGCGCCGCCAGCGCCTCTCGTGACGGATCAGCCCCTGCTGCCGCCTCGCCTGCCAGAGCATACCATTTACGCAGGCTCGCCTCGGCCTGTGCAGCCTTGTCGGCGGTCCAGTCCATCGGCTTGCGGTAATGCGTCATCAGGAAGACGTAGCGGATCACCTCGCCGGGCACGCCCTGATCCAGCAGGTCGCGGACGGTGAAGAAATTGCCAAGGCTCTTGGACATCTTCTTGCCCTCAACCAGCAGCATCTCGTTGTGCATCCAGACAGTCGCAAAGCCGCCTTGCGGGTGGGCGCAGCAGCTTTGGGCGATCTCGTTCTCGTGGTGCGGAAATTGCAGATCGATCCCGCCGCCGTGGATATCGAAGCTCTCGCCCAGCAGTTCATGCGCCATGGCGGAGCATTCGATATGCCAGCCGGGGCGACCCCTGCCCCATGGCGAGTCCCACCCCGGAAGGTCATCGGTGGAGGGTTTCCACAGCACGAAATCCATCGGGTTGCGCTTGTAGGGGGCCACTTCCACCCTTGCGCCTGCGATCATATCCTCGACCGTGCGGCCGGACAACGCGCCGTATTGCGTATAGCTGTCCACGGCAAAGAGCACATGGCCCTCCGCGGCATAGGCGTGACCCTTTGTGATCAGGTCTTGGATCATCGCCACCATCTGGGGAATGAAATCGGTCGCGCGCGGTGCGTGGTCCGGCTCCAGCGCACCCAGAGCGCCCATATCGTCGAGATACCAGTGAATCGTTTCCTCGGTGATCTCGCCAATGCTGCGGCCTGTCTCGGTGGCCTTCGCGTTGATCTTGTCATCCACATCCGTAAAATTCCGCACATATGTGACATGATCCGGCCCGTAGACATGGCGCAGCAGGCGGTAGAGGACATCGAACACCACCACGGGGCGCGCATTGCCCAGATGGGCGCGGTCATAGACGGTGGGACCGCAGACATACATCCGCACATCATCGGGCTTCAGAGGTGTAAACACCTCCTTATGGCGGGTCTTGGTGTTGTGCAGTTTGATGGTCGTCATCGGGTCCTCACACGCGGGTCCGCGGCGGGCTTAGCAACTTCAACTCTGGTTGGGAATAGAAGAACGCGCCGCCGCTAGGGTCAGGCGATAATGCAAATCGTGCAGATGGGTGCAAAAGCGTTCATTAATCCAGCGTAGCGCCTGTTTAGCGCTTGCGCAATCACCCAAATTGCAGGGGCGGCACGAATTCAAACGAAAACGGGGCCAAACGGCCCCGTTCTGCGCGCATATGGAGCGCCAATCAGTCGATGACGGTGACTGTCTTCATGATATCGGGCTGGCCTGTGACCATGCCGTTCTGTCCTGCACCGCGCTTGATCGCGTCAACAACCTCCATCCCTTCGGTGACGCGGCCCACGACCGTGTACTGACCGTTCAGGAAATGGCCCGCGTCGAACATGATGAAGAACTGGCTGTTGGCCGAATTCGGATTCTGGCTGCGCGCCATGCCCACGACACCACGGTCAAAGGGGATATCCGAGAATTCGGCGCGCAGATCGGGGCGGTTCGAGCCGCCCATGCCCGCGCGGGACATGTTGCCGCCCAGCTTGCCGAATTCGACATCGCCGGTCTGCGCCATGAACCCGTCGATCACGCGGTGAAAGACAACACCGTCATACCCGCCCTCGGCCGCGATTCCCGCGATCTGGGCCGCATGTTCGGGCGCGACATCCTCAAGCAGTTCGATCACGACGGTGCCGTTGGCCTCGCCCTCGACCTCGATCTGCAGGCTGGTCGCAAGAGCAGGCCCTGCGGCCAACACGAAAGCGGCGGCGATAAGATTACGCATCGGCAGCCACCTTGACGCTGATCATGCGGTCCGGGCTCGCAGGCGGCTCGCCGCGCGCGATGGCGTCGACATGCTCCATGCCGTCAATCACGCGGCCGTAAACGGTGTACTGGCCGTTGAGAAAGCTGTTCTCCTTGAAGTTGATGAAGAACTGGCTGTTGGCCGAATTGGGGTTCTGGCTGCGCGCCGCACCCAACGTGCCACGGTCATGCGGCAAGCGCGAGAATTCGGCAGGCACATCCGGCAGATCGGAGCTGCCTGTTCCGGTGCGGCGGATATCGAAGCCGTCTTCCATATCGCCATGCTCCACGTCGCCTGTCTGGGCCATGAAGCCTTCGATCACGCGGTGGAAACAGACATTGTCATAGGCACCGGCGCGGGCCAGTTCTTTCATCCGCTCGCAATGTTTGGGGGCAACATCGGGCAAAAGCTCGATCGTGACGGTGCCGCCTTTCAACTCGATCAGGATGGTGTTCTCTGGGTCTTTGATCTCGGGCATCTGGGCCTCCTTGGAATACTGTCGGACAGATACCTAAGGCCCCCGCGTCCGATTGCCAAGCGGGGTGTTGACGCAAGCGCGTGTTCACGCCATCAGATGCGCGGGCATTATCCGAGGAGACCGGACATGGCGTGGAAGACCCTTGATGACATGGACCTTGAGGGCAAACGCGTCCTTGTGCGGGTGGATATCAATGTGCCGGTCGACAAGGGCCGCGTCACCGATCCGACGCGGATCGAGAAGATCGCCCCCACCGTGCGTGACATTCTGGGCCGTGGCGGCCGCGTGCTGCTGGTGGCGCATTTCGGGCGGCCCAAGGGGAAGGTGGTGCTGGATATGTCGCTCCGCGTGACCGTGCCTGCGCTGGAGAACGTGCTTGAACGGCATGTGACATTTGTCGAGACATTCGATGGCGCGGAAGCGGCGACGAATGACGTGGTGCTGCTGGAAAATATCCGCTTCCACCCCGGCGAGGAGGCCAATGACCCCGCCTTTGCCGCCGAACTTGCGGAGCTGGCGCAGATCTATTGCAACGATGCTTTTTCGGCTGCGCACCGCGCGCATGCCTCGACCGAGGGGCTGGCGCATCTGATGCCCGCCTGCGCCGGTCGGCAGATGGAGGCGGAACTGCGCGCGCTGGAGGCCGCTTTGAGCAAGCCGAAACGGCCCGTTGGCGCAGTCGTCGGCGGTGCCAAGGTATCAAGCAAGATCGCCCTGCTGGAGAACCTTGTCGAGAAGCTGGACCTGCTGATCATCGGTGGCGGCATGGCCAATACCTTTCTGGCGGCCCAAGGCGCGGAACTGGGCAAGTCGTTGCAGGAGAAAGACTTTCTGGAAACCGCCCGCGATATTCTGGCAGCAGCGCAGCGCACCGGCTGCAAGGTGATCCTGCCGGTTGACGGCAAAGTGGCGCGCAGCTTTGGCGCGGGCGTGCCCTTCGATGTGGTGGCGATGGGGCCGGAGACCGTGCTGGACGACGACCAGATGGTGCTGGATGCGGGGCCGCAGTCGATCAAGGCGATCGCCGACGCTTTCGACGGGCTGGAAACGCTGATCTGGAACGGCCCTCTGGGGGCATTCGAGATCGCGCCATTTGACGAGGGCACGATGGTCACCACACGCCACGCCGCAGCCCTGACACGCGCGGGCAAGCTGATCACGGTCGCCGGGGGTGGCGATACTGTGGCTGCGCTGCATGCCGCCGGAATAGCCGATGATTTCAGCTATATCAGCACCGCAGGCGGCGCGTTTCTGGAATGGATGGAGGGCAAGACCCTTCCCGGTGTGGCGGCCCTGACCCAAAGCGCCTGAGGCAGCGCGGCATTCGGGATATTTGCGGCAAGAAGAAGCGCCGCGCCGGTGCGTGACATTTTCCGCTCAAAACCGGCCTGATAGCGCGAAAAAGGATTCACATCCTGATTCGCCTGTGGCATGGTCGTTGAAAGCGTCGGTACAGGCGCAACTCAAGGCAGAGCAATGACATCCCGCACGCGTCCCGCATTTGGCGTCATGATATTTTTCGCCGTGGCTTTCAGCCTAGGTGCCTATTTCACCTTTGCCGCTGTGCAGGGCAATTACGGCTTGTTCCGCCGCGCCGAGGTGACCGCCGATGCCGACAAGCTGAGGCTGGAACTGGCGGCCTTGCAGGCGCGTGTCGAGCGGATGGAGAACCTGACACGGCGTCTGTCGGATGATTTTCTGGACCTCGATCTGCTGGATCAGCAGGCGCGCGATGTGCTGGGGCTGATGCGCGGCGACGAAATCGTGGTGCGCTGACCGCCCTCCTCTCCTCCCAATTTCTGAGCGCGCCGGTTTTGCCGCATTTTCGCGGCGCAAATCGTTGCCAAAGTTTGCACTCGCATCGCCGCGGTGAATCCTGTATTAAATAGTTTAACGCTAAACTATATTGATCAGCAGGAGGGGGACGCCGCATGGCGACGAGGAAAAGCCCAAAGGAGTCAAACGTTTCAGCCGACGAGTTGAAAGCCTATTACCGCGACATGCTGCTGATCCGGCGATTCGAGGAGAAGGCGGGCCAGCTTTACGGCATGGGACTGATCGGTGGTTTCTGCCATCTCTATATCGGGCAGGAAGCTGTCGTCGTCGGGCTGGAAGCCGCCGCCGAGGAAGGCGACAAGCGCATCACCTCCTACCGCGATCATGGCCATATGCTGGCCTGCGGCATGGACCCGAACGGTGTCATGGCCGAGTTGACGGGCCGCGAGGGCGGTTATTCCAAAGGCAAGGGCGGCTCGATGCATATGTTCTCGAAAGAGAAACATTTTTACGGCGGCCACGGCATCGTCGGCGCGCAGGTGCCGCTGGGCGCGGGGCTGGCTTTTGCCGATAAATATCTTGAGAACAAACGCGTGACATTCGCTTATTTCGGCGATGGCGCGGCCAATCAGGGTCAGGTTTACGAGACGTTCAACATGGCGGCCCTGTGGAAACTGCCGGTGATCTTCGTGATCGAGAACAACCAGTATGCGATGGGCACCTCGCAACAACGCTCCACCTCCTCGGCGGAAATCTACGAGCGCGGCCATGCGTTCGGCATTCCCGGCGAGGCTGTGGACGGGATGGATGTGCTGGCGGTGAAGGCGGCGGGCGAGAAAGCCGTGGCGCATTGCCGCTCTGGTGCGGGCCCGTACATCCTCGAGATCAAGACCTATCGCTATCGCGGCCATTCGATGTCCGACCCTGCAAAGTACCGCACCCGCGAGGAAGTGCAGAAAATGCGCGACGAGAAAGATGCGATCGAGCATGTCCGCGATCTGCTGCTGGGCGGCAAGCACGCGACCGAGGAGGACCTCAAGGCGATCGACAAGGAGATCAAGGACATCGTGAATGCCAGCGCCGAATTTGCCAAGGAAAGCCCCGAGCCGGACCTGAGCGAGCTTTGGACCGATATCTACGCCGCCGAAGTGCCGCAGAACGCGTAAGGGAGAGAAGAACATGGCAACCGAGATTTTGATGCCCGCCCTGTCGCCGACGATGGAAGAAGGCACGCTGGCGAAATGGCTGGTCAAGGAAGGCGATACCGTCAAGGCGGGCGACATTCTGGCCGAGATCGAGACCGACAAGGCCACGATGGAATTCGAGGCGGTGGATGAAGGCGTGATCGGCAAGCTGCTGGTGTCCGAGGGCACCGAGGGCGTGAAGGTCAATGCCGCCATCGCCGTGATGCTGGACGAGGGCGAGAGCATGGAGGATGCGGATGCGGCCCCCAAGGCCGAGCCGAAAAAGGCGGATACGCCCAAGGCCGAGGCGGCCTCGCCAGAGGCCAAGGAGGCCCCTGCCCCCGCAACCGCCAAGGCCCCCAAGCAAGAACCCGACTGGCCCGAAGGCACGGAAACGCGCAAACAAACCGTGCGCGAGGCCCTGCGCGATGGCATGGCCGAGGAAATGCGCCGCGATCCGAATGTGTTCCTGATGGGCGAGGAAGTGGCCGAGTATCAGGGCGCTTACAAGATTTCCCAAGGGATGCTGGATGAATTCGGCCCCAAACGCGTGATCGACACGCCGATTACCGAGCATGGTTTCGCGGGTATCGCCGTGGGTGCGGCCTTTGGCGGGCTGCGGCCGATTGTGGAGTTCATGACCTTCAACTTCGCCATGCAGGCGATGGACCAGATCATCAACTCGGCGGCCAAGACGCTTTATATGTCGGGCGGCCAGATGGGTGCGCCGATGGTGTTTCGTGGCCCGAACGGGGCGGCCGCACGGGTGGGTGCGCAGCATTCTCAGGACTATGCGGCATGGTATGCATCCATCCCCGGCCTGAAAGTCGTGATGCCCTATTCTGCGGCGGATTATAAAGGCCTGATGAAAACCGCGATCCGCGACCCCAACCCTGTGATTTTCCTCGAGAACGAAATCCTCTACGGGCGCAGCTTCGATGTGCCGGTGCTGGAAGACTATACGGTGCCGTTCGGCAAGGCCAAGATCTGGCGCGAGGGCACAGATGTAACCATCGTCAGCTTCGGCATCGGGATGACCTATGCGCTGGAAGCGGCGGAACGTCTGGAAAAGGACGGGATCAGCGCCGAGGTGATCGACCTGCGGACCCTGCGCCCGCTGGATTACGACACGCTGATCGCCTCGGTCAAAAAGACCAACCGTTGCGTGACGGTCGAGGAAGGCTTCCCCGTCGGTTCGATCAGCAACCATCTGTCGGCCTATATCATGGAAAACGCGTTCGATTTTCTGGATGCGCCGGTGATCAACTGCACCGGCAAGGACGTGCCCATGCCCTATGCCGCCAATCTGGAAAAGCTGGCGCTGGTGACCACGGATGAAGTTGTCGAAGCCGTCAAAAAAGTGACCTACCGCTAAGGAGACAGGCGATGTCGATTGAAATTCTGATGCCCGCTTTGTCGCCGACGATGGAAGAGGGAACATTGGCCAAATGGCTGGTCAAGGAAGGCGATACGGTAGCGGCGGGCGATCTGCTGGCCGAGATCGAGACGGACAAGGCCACGATGGAATTCGAGGCCGTGGACGAAGGCGTGATCGGCAAGCTGCTGGTGGCGGAAGGAACCGAAGGGGTGAAGGTCAATTCTCCCATCGCCCTGCTGCTGGAGGATGGCGAGAGTGCCGCAGATACCGAGGCGGCGCCGAAGGCGAATGCCGGGGCGGAGACCGCCAAGTCGGAAGCGACCAAGGCTAAAGAAGCGCCAAGTGAGGCTGAGGGCGAGGCGGAGGCCGAAGCAGCGTCCAAGGGGGCGGGTCCAGCCCCGCAAGCCAAGGATGGCGGGCGTATCTTTGCCTCGCCACTGGCGCGGCGGATTGCGGCGGACAAGGGGCTTGATCTGGCGGATATCACCGGCTCCGGCCCGCATGGGCGGATTGTGAAAGCCGATGTGGAGGATGCCAAGCCGCAAGCCAAGGCGGCGGCTGCCGATGCGCCCAAGGCCGAGGCTGGCAAGGGAGAGGCCAAGGCCGGTGCGCCCAAAGCGGCAGCGGGTGCGATGCCCACTGGCCCCTCGACCGAGACGGTTCTCAAGATGTACGAGGGCCGCGCCTATACCGAGATCAAGCTGGACGGGATGCGCAAGACCATCGCCGCGCGGCTGACCGAGGCCAAGCAGACCATCCCGCATTTCTATCTGCGCCGCGATATCGAACTGGATGCGCTGATGGCGTTCCGCGCAAAGCTGAACGCGCAACTTGAGGCGCGCGGGGTCAAGTTGTCGGTCAACGATTTCATCATCAAGGCCTGTGCGCTTGCGCTGCAACAGGTGCCAGCGGCCAATGCGGTCTGGGCGGGCGACCGTGTGTTGCAACTGAGCCCGTCTGATGTGGCGGTGGCCGTGGCGATCGAGGGCGGGCTGTTCACGCCGGTGCTGAAGGATGCCGAGATGAAATCGCTCTCGGCGCTGAGTGCCGAGATGAAGGATCTGGCAGCGCGCGCGAAATCCAAAAAGCTGGCCCCGCATGAATATCAGGGCGGCAGTTTCGCGATTTCCAACCTTGGCATGTTCGGGATCGACAATTTCGATGCGGTGATCAACCCGCCGCACGGGGCCATTCTGGCGGTGGGCGCGGGCGTCAAGAAGCCCGTTGTCGGCAAGGACGGGGCGCTAGCTGTGGCCACGGTCATGTCGGTAACGCTGTCGGTGGATCACCGCGTGATCGACGGGGCCTTGGGCGCGCAATTGCTGCAAGCGATCAAGGACAATCTGGAAAACCCGCTGGCGATGCTGGCCTGAACTCGAATGATCTTTAACGCCTGAATCAACGCGCGCCTTCTATTGCAAGTATAACACCCGCATAAGTTTATTTCTTATGCGGGTGTTATTATTTTGTGCTTAACAAAATTTTAACCTATTGTTTGCAAAGAGCAGCAAAAGGGATGGCGCAGCACCAATGTGCAGGACAAACCTGCAAAGCAGCGCCTAAAAGGACATGGGCATTATCGCGCCGGAGAACGAGCGGTTTTTCCGCAAGACCTCGCGCCATTTCGCAGAGATGCGAAATCAGGAGCATGTATCCGCACATGCAACAACAAGTTTTCCCAAGGACTGGTTCGACATTCCGCATGACAGCTTTGCCGATTTCGGGGCAATGACCTATCTGGCCAGCCTTGTGCCATTCCACCGCGAGAATACACTGGCGCGTGCGCAATTCTATTTCGAGCCAGCCCTGCGCCTTGGCCAATACAGGATGTTCCGCTCCAACGGCTTTCCGCGGGCCTTCATCACCTGGGCGGGCTTGTCGAAAAAGGCGGAAATGGCCTTTGCCGTGGATCATCAGCCGCTTGCACCCGAGGATTGGACCAGCGGCAATTCCGTCTGGCTGATTGATTTCGTGGCACCCTTCGGCCAGTTCGACCAGATCATCGCAATGCTGACGCAAAACCCGGATATTACGCGATTACGCACGTTATGGCATAACAAGACGGGCGAAAACTACAGGATCATTCAATGGAATCGTATTGAGGGTGAGAAAACAATCCAGATGCGATCTTTCGGACAGAACCAGTTTCGCAAACTTCTGAGCGGGGACATCTGACATGGGCGCGAATATTGTCGGCACCACGACAGGCAGCGTGATCGAGAAAAGCGGTATTCCCGCGACGGGCGATCTGGACAACAGCAGCAGTAGCGGCGGCACATGGAGCATCTCATCCGCCCCCACTTACGGCACCGTCACGATCAACAGCAACGGGTTGTGGACCTATACGCTGAATGACAGCAATCCGGCCGTCGATGCGCTGAATGCGGGTGAGACGATGACGGATGTTTTTGTGGTGCGGTTGAGCAATACTCTGGGGTGGGACACCCAGACCATCACCATCACGATCAACGGCGTGCCCTGTTTTCTGCGCGGCACCCACATTGACACGCCGGACGGGCCGCGCCCTGTGGAGAGTTTACGCGCGGGTGATCTGGTCCTCACACTGGACGCCGGGCCGCAGGAAATCGTGTGGATCGGCAGCGATGTTGCGGAGGGCAGCGGGACCGATGCGCCTGTGCTGATCCGCGAAGGCGCCTTGGGCAACCGGACGGATCTTTATGTCTCGCCGCAGCACCGTATGCTGATCTGTGATCCGCTGAGCGAGTTGCACAGCGCCGAGCCGGAGGTTCTGGTCGCGGCGGTGCATCTGGTGAACGGCAAGACCATCCTGCGCGCGCCCCGCAAAGAGGTGGAATATTTCCACATCCTTCTGGACGAGCACCAGATCATCTTTGCCGAAGGGGCACCGTCCGAGAGTTTCTTTGCCGGAAGCGAATGGGCGTCAGAGATCCCTGCCGTCGCCGCATGGTGCCGCCGGTTGAAAGACCGCGCGCCAGCCGCATGGGCCAGCGCGATGCAGCCTGCCCGCCCGCTGGCACGCGGCTATGAAGGCCGTGTGCTGGCGCAGGCCAAGGCAGGCTAAGCCGACTTACAACGTGCCGCGCAGCAACTGGTCCATCGTGATCGACGGCGTGGCACAGCCCGCCTCGCCCACGACCTTGGCAGGCACGCCCGCCACGGTGGTTTTGGGCGGCACGTCATGCAGCACGACAGAGCCTGCCGCGATGCGCGAGCAATAGCCGATATGGATATTGCCCAGCACCTTGGCCCCTGCCCCGATCAGCACGCCCTCGCCGATTTTGGGGTGGCGGTCTTCCTCTTCCTTGCCGGTGCCGCCAAGCGTGACGGAATGCAGCATCGAGACATTGTCGCCGACAACTGCCGTCTCGCCAATCACGATGGAATGGGCGTGGTCGATCATGATGCCCTTGCCGATACGGGCGGCAGGGTGGATATCCACGCCGAAAGCCTCGGAAATGCGCATCTGAAAGAAATAGGCCAGATCCTGACGCCCCTTGCGCCAAAGCCAGTGGCCGATGCGATAGGCCTGAATCGCCTGAAAGCCCTTGAAAAACAACAAGGGTTGCAAGAATCGGTGGCAGGCCGGATCGCGGTCGAACACGGCCATGATGTCGGCGCGCGCGGCCAGTGCCAGGGCGGGATCGTCACTGTAAGCCTCGTCGCAGATCTCGCGGATCAACTGTTCCGACATCTCGCCGGAGCCAAGCTTGAGCGCCGTACGGTAAGCGAGCGCGCATTCGATGGAACCGTGGTGCAGCACGCTGGAATGGATCAGCCCCCCCAGCATCGGCTCGTCGGACACGGCTTTTTCGGCTTCGGTCAGGATACGGTTCCAGACCGGGTCGATCTGGGCAAGTTTTGTTTTCGTCTTTGGCATGGCTCTATCCTCTTTGGGGCAATGGTAACCCAATTCCCGACGGGAGGCCAAACGCAAAGCGGTGAAGTTTGGAAAAATGCCTGTTGGCAGACAGGTCGGTTGCTGGGTCCGGTGCTGGAGCACTGTGCACAGGACAAGGATCAAGCAGCGGGCATAATCTGCGTCATGTAAGGGCGGCTCTGCTGGCAGGGTCACGGCCCGAGCAGCGGCCATCAGCGTGCCGTTGCCCCAATGGGGATGTGCGCGGCCAAAGCGTTTGCGGTAGCGATCCGCCGCATCCGCCTGCGCGATCAGTTGCCCGCAGACGGCGGGGCGTTCTGCGGCGGGCAGGCGCAACAAATGACGCGCGGCGCTGGTCAGATCGCCGTGCAGGAGGGGCCGCATCAGGCAGCAACGGTCAGCGCCGCGCGGTAGCCCGGCCCCACGCGGGCAGAGATCTGCGACACCTCGACGCGGAAAGAGCCTGTTGTGCCATCGTTCAGTCGCGCCGTGGCGGGATAGACCCACGCGGGCGCCTCCAGCACGATGTCGCGCTTCAGCACGCTGCCTTGCCAGATGCGAAGCTGGTAGCGCTCCGTTTCCTCGCCCAGCGGGATATCCGGCGCGTCCCAGCTGTCCGCATCCACGCGCCCCCGTCGCACCCATGAGAATGTAACCGACTGGTCCGCTGCCACGGCCGCGCGCAAATGCACAGGCGCATATAGCTTCAGGCCGGTGCCGTCAAAGGCCTGCTCTGTCGCGGTGAAGGACGGATCATCCAGCCCGCGCGCCGCCGGACCGATCCGGTAATGGCGGCTCAGCCCGCGCGCCGCATTGGGCAAAGCGATCTGCGGCAGCGTGCCATCCAGCAGCACAAAATAGCTGCCCTGCGGCCAGTCATCGGGCATCACCGCATCGCTGCCAAGCTGGCCGCGCAACAACAGGTGCAATGAATAGGTATCGGGGGCTGTCAGAGTGGCACCGGCGAACTGGAACACTTCCCAACGGTCGGCTGTGCCATCACCCAAGGCGGCCAGATTGCCACCGGCCAGCAGGGTTTGCAGGTCGATGGAGGAGAGCGCACCGGAGGTCAGTTTGACGCTGACGCTGGCAGTTCTGTCCAGCAGGCCGGGCTGTCCCTTGGCAAGCGGGCCTTGGGTCACGCCGATGATGGCGCGGCGCTGAACCACCGTGTTGAGGGTGAAGCCTGATCCGGTTGCGGATGCGTAAAGCGCCGCCGCCCCCGGCCATGGATCGGCGGTCACAGCCAGATGCGGGGCATGGGGTTGCTCGTCGCCCGTCATCAAGGGCAGGTCCATGAACAGGGCAAAGACCGGCAGAGGCGGTAGGAAGGCGGGCATGGCAATGGCATCCTCCTCCATCGCTGCCGGCAGATAGACCGAGGGGTCAACGCGGGTGGCCTCGATCACCTGACCGCTGGCCAGATCGACGCTGTCGATCCGGTATTGCGCGCCGCTGGCATCATCCTGCAACGTCAGCAGGTCGCCTGCCCCCAGATCCTGACGCGATGGCGGCAAGGCCAGCCGCAGCCCGTCGCGGGCCAGTCGCGCCTCGACCAGCCAGCGCTCCGCGATCTGGCGCGCCTCGCCGCGCGACAACAGCAGCGGCATGTCCGATCCCGCCACCGCATGGGTCGCCTCGTCGGGCAGCACCGCCTCTTCGGCAGAGGCGACATAATCCGTGTCATTCTGGATGAAGCGCAGGCGCACGCGGCCTGTCATCTCGGCCTCGGCGGCGCGGATATGCTGCGGATGCGGCGGGCTCTCAGGCAGATCGGCAAGTGCGCTTTCGGCCACGGGTCGCGAGACACCGTCACGGCGCATCACGAACCGCAGCTTGCCGCCCCGCTCTACCGCGTCAAAGCCGAAGGCCAGCATCAGGGGTTGCAAGGCGGCGCGGGCATCGCCCACCTGCGCCACCGCATAGCCGCGCACGATCCCGTGCAGCGCGCTTGTGTCCTGCCCTGTCAGGCCGGCTTGGGTACAGATCTCATCCACCACCGAAGCCAGCGAGCGCGCGGCAAGGCGACCCGTTACCCAATGGCCGCGCGCATAATTCGCGGCATCGGCCCAATGCGCAGCATTGGCGGGAAAGAACGGATAGGGGCGCGCATCCCATGCCCAGACGAAAGCGCGCGACATATCCAGCATGCGTCCGCCGTAGACCGTCGAAACGGGGTTGTTCGCGGGCTGGCGCCAATGGCCCAGCATGGCGCGCAGATATTGCATCTGGATCACCTCGTCCTGCTGGCCGCTGGAGTGGTAGGGCACAAAGGATTCCGATGATTTCGGGTCCAGAAACACATTCGGCTGGTTGGTGCCCCTGTCCACGGCGGGGCAGCCCAGTTCGGTAAACCAGACAGGTTTGGATTGCGGCACCCATGCGGTGGGAGTGGCGCTGCGCTCACCGCCCACCCGCTCGTGATGGGCATTGGACCACCAGCCCCGGATATCCTTGTAGCGCCAGATCCACGGCTCCTGATGCGCGTCATCGGTGATGGGTGTGCGGATCTGCGCCGCGCGCGCCTCCGCAGAGTGGTAGTACCAGTCAAAGCCCTCGCCGCCCTCGATATTGGCGCGCAAGTAGGCGGGGTTGTAGATCGTTTTCCAGTCCGCATCGAGATGGTCGCGCCCGTCGCGCCAATCCGACAGCGGCATGTAATTGTCGATCCCGATAAAATCGATCTGCGGATCGGCCCAGAGCGGATCGAGATGGAAGAACCTGTCACCGCTGCCATCATCGGGCTGGTAGCCGAAGTATTCGGACCAGTCGGCGGCATAGCTTATCTTGACCGACGGCCCCAGAATGGCGCGGGCCTGCGCGGCCAGCGCCCGCAACGCAGCCACGGCGGGAAAGCTGTTACCCGGCCCGCGCAACTGCGTCAGCCCGCGCATCTCGGAGCCGATGCAGAAACTGTCCACCCCGCCCGCCGCCGCGCATAACGCGGCGTGATGCAGGATAAAGCGGCTGTAGCGCCATTCCTGCGGGCCGTGATAGGCGACATGCCCCTGCGTCACGGTGAAATGCGCGGCCTGCGCGCCGCCGAAAAACGCCGCCACCTCGGCCTGGGCCTGCGCGGTGCCATCGGGCGTGCCGGGCTGGCCGGGTGCCTTTGATCCGGTGATCCGCCCGCGCCACGGCAGCACGGGCTGGTGTGCGGCATCCGAATAGGGATCGGCGCGGCCATTTCCCGCAAGCTGCTCCATCAGGATGAAGGGATAGACCATCACCGCCTGCCCCTCCGCCGCAAGCCGCCGGATCGCCCCGATGACAGAGGCATCCGACGGGGTGCCGCCATAGACGGGCCTGCCGTCAAGCTGGGCGATGGTCATGGCCTGAGAGCGGGTGAGGCCCGACACGGACCACGGCATTTCCGCACCGTCGAATTCCACCTGCTCCACCTTTGGCCGG
Organism: Rhodobacterales bacterium; assembly: GCA_047921295.1. Lineage (GTDB taxonomy): Bacteria > Pseudomonadota > Alphaproteobacteria > Rhodobacterales > Rhodobacteraceae > Seohaeicola. The sequence continues at coordinate 20,859 of JBLRWK010000020.1, read as the reverse complement.
ATCGTGCAGTCAGCGCAGCGCAGATCATCCCCGAACCAGCTTACAATCAACGATGCAGCGCGGCATTCGGGCGCCTCGATCCGCAGCCTGTCAATCGAAGTGACCAGATCGGGCTGGCCGGAGGGGGAGTTGATATTCGCGCTGCGCGCCTGCCCCGGCCCGTAGACATAGCTGACAGGCGTATCGGCCAGCGCATATTCGCCACTGCCCGGCATCATCGCCACTGCCCGCACCAGATGCGCGGGGTCGGGATCGGCGGCACCGGGGCCACGCTGGTCGGGGCGCAGCACCTCGAACTCGAACTGCGGCACGCGGTTGCCAAAGCGGCCCAGTGGCAGATCCTCGAACACCACATAGGCGGTGCCGCGATAGGCAGGCACCTGCCCCGCGCCCTCGATTGCCTCGATCACCGGATCGGGCATTTGGTGCGCATCGCCGCGATAAACCCGCATGTTCAGATCGCGCACCGGAACCTCTGTCCCATCGGCCCAGACCCGCGGCACGCCCGCGATCACACCCTCGCAGAGCGCAATGGCAAGGCTGATGGAATAGCTGTACTGCGTCTCGGTCAACCGTGGCTTGCCCTTGCCGCCGCCGCTTTGGGTCACGGTCGCGGTTTCGCGGAACTCACTGGCCCAGATGACATGCCCGCCGATCCGCATACGGCCGTAAACCTGCGCGACCGCCTCACCCTCGCCCGATCCGGTCAGGCGCAGGCGGTCCACGCGGCCTGTCTCGACCGCGCGCGCGCCCTGTCCGAGCAGCCTTTGGTCAATCGCCCGCCCGATGGTGGCACCTGCAAGACGGCCCACCGCGACCATCGACAGGCCCAGCGCCGTGCCGCCGATAGAGCCGCCAATCGCAGCACCCGCGGCGGACAGAAGTATCGTTGCCATTACTGAACCCTTTCCGGAAAGACGAACCGTGCCGCGATGCGCCGCTGCCATGCAGGGCCAAGCGCGCTTTCAACTACCCCGTGGCCCGAATAGGCGTGGATCACGCCAGAGCCTGCGGGGCCATGTGTCAGGATACCCAGATGTTTCGCGACCGATCCGGCGCGCAGGCGAAACAGCAGAACCGCGCCGGGGGGCGGCGTGACGGGTGCGGGCGGGAAATGACGCGCCATCGCCTGCCAGAGCCATTCCTGCGCCTGCGGCTCGGACCAGTCCGGCGTATAGGGCGGCACCGCTTCAGGCTCCGGCCCCACCAACTCGCGCCAGAGGCCACGGATCAGGCCCAGACAATCGCAACCCGCGCCTTTGACGGAGGCCTGATGCCGGAAGGGTGTGCCGATCCAGCCGCGCGCGGCGGTGACGATCCTGTCGCTGTCAGCGCCGCTCATCGACGGCTGCCGCCGCTCAACCTGCCGGACTGCCCCGGTTCGGTCAGCAACCAGCCATCGCCGGGAAGATCGGGAAAGCCCTGAAAATTGACCAGATTGCCGAATTTGGCGCGGCAAGTGCCGAACCTTTTGTCGCAACCCGCAATCGCTGTGACATGATCGCCGGGGGCGAGCGGCGCGCGCAACGGCTCCCACAGCTCGATCATGCGCGTGCCGCCCTCGATGCTGTCGCGCTTGATGGCAGCACTTAACCCTGCCGCCGCGCCATCCACCACCACCACGCGCCCCCGCCGGAACCAGCCGGGCGCATATTCGGCCCCGCCTGTCAGACGCAGGATGCGCCCCTCCTCGCTGGCGCTGACCGGCAGGGTAAGGACATAATCCGGCGAGGACAGATCGACACGGCAAGCCGCATCGCCCAGCACGGCGGTGCAGGGCTTTTGATAGACACGTCCCAAGGGACGGTTGAGCGCCTCGGTCAGACCGCGCAGTTCTGCGGTAAAGGCGGCACCCGCGCGCCGCATCTCGCCGATGGTGCCGCGAAACAGAAAGGCGCGTTGCACGGGCGCCGCCCAGTTCACCCGCCAGCAGCGCACGTCAGCGCCGTCGAAACGGCCCGCCTCGATATAGGCATCGGAAATCGCGCTGCTTTGCAGCACTCCCAGCGCCTCGGTATTGTCCACCGACAGCCCTGTCGATTGTTGCAGGCTGCGCGCGGCCAGACCGCTTTCGGCACGAAAGGTCACGCCCTCAAACATCAGGGGCAGATCGTGATCGGTGAAGCCAAAGACGGTGTCATCCGTCCGCGTGACGGCCCATGCGTGGCACAATGTGGTCAACCCGCTTGCCAAATGGGCCTGCAAGGCCGCCTCGCCCGCACCCGCGCTCATAGCCGCACCTCGAGCACTGGCACGCGCGGCACCTCGCCTGCCTGAAAGCTGGCGACGCTGGTGGCGATGCGGTCTGTATCGAACCGCACCGGCACGTCAAACTCGAACCCCGCTGTCAGTTCCAGCCCAATGGTCGGGGCCTCTGCCAGCGTGACAAGGCCGGTGGTGAGGTCCACCTCGAAATCGACGCCCTCGTAAAGCCGCGTCGCTTCGATTGCCAGCACCACTGTGCCCAGAACAGGCTTGGCGACGGGGCGCGTGTAGCTCTGATCGCCCGAGCGGTAGGATTTGACGAGTTGGAACACCCGCGTCACCCCGTCGCCGCGCCCGATCACCTGATCATCGGGGCTGATCTTGCCAGAGGGCAGGCAGGACCGGAAATCCGCCCAGTCTTTCCAGCGAAAGGCGAACATCTGCCCGCGGCGCGCCTCGAAAAACGCGATCAGCCGCTCCATATCGTCAAGTGAGCGCAGCCCCACCCCCGCATCATAGCGGCGGCGCGAATGCGCCCATGGTGTGTTGCGCTCCTCGAACCCGTTGGCGAGGGTGACGATATCGGTGCGCCGCTCCGGCCCGCCGACCGATCCGAAACTGAGACTTGCGGGAAACCGCACCTCGTGAAAGCTCATAGCCTGTTCCCTTCCTTCTCAGCGGTTGCGCTGGCCCTGCCCCAACAACCGGCTCATCTGTGCCGCGATCTGCGATTGCGACCGCTCGAAACCCGCCACATCCGGCGTCTGGATATTGATGACCACGTTGACCGGCCCGCCACCGCCGCCGCGCACGCCCAGCTTGCCATCGGGACCACGCGCCAGCGGCATGATCGCCTCCGGCCCCGCCTCGCCCATCAGGCCAAGCCCGCCGCGCATCGGGAACATCGTCGCCGCCGAGACGATACCCCCGCTGGCAAAGGGCATGACGCGCCCCTGCGCGAAGCTACCGCCCTGCGCGAACGGCAGAACGCCCCCCATCAGCGCGCCAACACCCTTGGACAACAGCTCGCCGAAGTGATCCGTCACCGGACGCAGCGCGGCCTGATAGGTCGTGTTGACCATGCTGGTGGCCACGGTGCGCAGCGCATCCGACAGTTTCATCCCGTCAAAGGCGACCCCGTCGAAGGCGCGCCGCAAACCGCCGCTGAAACCGCGCTCCAGCGTGCCGAGGTCACGGCCCGTATCGGCCAGTGCGCGGCGCATCCGCTGCAACTCACCGTCAAAGGCTCCGGCGACGTTGGCCGCAGCCCCGAAAGAGGTATCAAGCGCTGTGACCTGATCCTGAAACGCCTCGATCTTTTGCAAATCGGTCATTGAATCATCCCCTCATCGGATGGTTTCGCGGGATCGGGATATGCCTGCATCAGACGGTCCAGCGCGTGGCGTCCCATCGGGGCTTGCCCCGCATCGCGCCCCAGCATCAGCGCCAATTCGGCAGGCGTCAGCGCCCAGAACTGCGCGGGTTGCAGGCGCAAGCCGCGCAGCCCCGCCCGCATCAGACCGGGCCAGTCAAGCTGGTGCATCATCGCCTCCGCTACCCGGCAGGCTGAAGGCACGCACCAGAAGCAGCGCCGCCGCCTGCGCCGCCGCCACAGGCCCGCCCGCGATATCGGCGGCCAGCAGATCGGCGCTGACACCACGCCAGCCGCCGCCGCGCAGCCCCGCCACGATCAGCGCCATCACATCGCGGCTGGAATAGCGTCCCGCCTCGAAACGGCTGACCAAATTGACAAGGCTGTCCTCGCCCAGCCCCGCCTCAAGCTCGGCCAAAGCGCCCAGCGTCAGCCGCAGCACATGGCGCTGCCCGTCGATCTCCAGCGCCACCTCGCCCGCCCATGGGTTCACCATATCAAAGCGCCGTAAAGCCAAGCGCTCCGGCAGAGGCGAGCGAGACCTCATAGGTCGCCTCGCCATTATGGCTGCCCGCATATTCGATACTGGTGAGCTGGAACGCCCCCTCCACGATGCCAAAATCGGGGATCACGATCTGGAAACCCGGTGTCTCGCCATCAAAGAATATCTGGCGCGCGCGTTCGTCACTGGCGGCGTCGCGGAACACGCCCGAGCCGCTGATCGCCGCCGATTTGACGCCAGCCCCCGCCAGCAACTCGCGCCAGCCGCCCTGACTTTCGAGACTGGTCACATCGACGCTTTCCGCGTTGAAACTGACCCGCGTGGCGCGCAGCCCCGCCATCGTCTCGAACTGGCCATCACCTGTCATATCCACCTTGACCAAAAGGTCCTTGCCGTTCTGGGCACCCATGGCGACCCCTCCTGTGTGTAAGTTCAGATATCATCCAGCCGTGCGCGAAAGATCAGGTCGATCCGTCTACGCTGGCCCGAACCGTCCCGTTTTGCCGTGGCGCGCAGGAAGTGCAGCGACACCAGCCGCCCGCGTGTCAGCGCCAGGTCCTGGGCCAGACCGGGAGCCGCCAGGGCATCACAGACCGCCGCCGCCACCGTCTTGGCCTGCTGGAACCCCGCCACATCCGCCACAACAGACAGGCTGATCTCGTGATCCGCCCCGCTGGCCGAACCGTCGGAGCGGTCACGCACCACTTCCGGCCCAAGGCTCAGATAAAGCGGCGGCACCGTGCCCGCCGGCAAGGCATCGTGGATCGCCCCGTCCAGCAGCGCGTCCAGCGCGGTATCGGCAGCCAGATGGGCGAACAGCGCCGCTTGCAACGCGGCTGCACTTGCATAGCTCATCGCGCCACCTCCTCGCGGGTCAGGCAGGTCAGATAGCGCCCCGCAGGGTCGCTTTCACTGACGGCCAGAATGGTAAAAATCCGTGCGCCCTCGCGCAGGCGCTGGTCCGGACGGGGGCGCATGGTCGAACCGACGGGGGCGGCGCGCAGCACGATCCGCAAACCGCTTTGCGACAGCGCGGCCAGACCGCCAGATACCTCGCGCCCCGGCATCTGCGTCACTTGCGTCCAGACCTCGCCCAGGGGTTGCCAGCCCTCCACAAAGCCGCCCGCCCCGTCGGGCATGCGCTGTGGCGTCTCCAGCACCATACGCCGACGCAGGTTCGGCGCCTTCATGGCGTGCTGCCTTGTGCGCGCAGACCAAGCGACAGCCGCAAACCGCGATAGCGCTCGATCAGGCTGGTGACCCCGAACGGCATGCAGCCGCTGCCCAGCCCTGTCTCTTGACGGTATTCGTAGAAATGCGCCGCCAGCATCAGCACGGCTTGCGCCAGATCGGGCGGCAGTCCCTGCCAATCCGCCGCCATCCCGGCGCGAAACCGCACGACAGCACTGCCGCCCGTTGGCACCGTCGGCAGCGCGCCACCCGTCGCGCGCACCATGGGGCGCTGCATATCCGGCTCCAGACGCCATTGCGCAGTTGCCACGATCGTTTCGCCGCCTTCGGCATCCCGCAGGGTAATCGCCGCCACCTCCTGCACAGGTGCGACCGGCAAGGATTGCGCCGTAGGGCTGCTCCAGCGCGTCAATGTCAGGGTGAAATCCCGCTCCAACAGGATCTTGCCAATCCGCGCCTCAATCGCGGCCATCGCGGCACGCAGAAATCCCGTGAGCAACTCATCCTGCAGGCTGGTCTCGGCAAAGCCCGTGCCCAGATGCAGATGCGCCTTGAACGCCGCCAGCGGCAACAGCGCATCAGGCAGCATGGTGTCTTCGGTCAACATCATGGAATATCTCCAAAAATTCCGACTATTCGTCCAAGGGGCGCAGCCCTGCCCGCCAAAAGCCGGGGATGCGCGCGCCACGATCGGTGCCCGGACGGGGGAGCAGCAGGACACCGCACTGAGAAAGAGCGTGGCGCGCGCGGACCGGAAAGCCGGAAACCCGGCCTTCGGGTAGCCAGCGTCAGGCGATGGCGAAACGCAGCAGCTTAATAGCCGCAAAATCGCTCACATCACCGCCGACGCGCTTGGTCGCATAGAACAGCACATGCGGCTTGGCGCTGAACGGATCGCGCAACACCCGCAGGTCGGGGCGCTCGGCAATCGTATAGCCGGCACGGAAATCGCCGAAGGCAATCGCATGGGAGCCGCTTGCGATATCGGGCATATCCTCCGCGATCAGCACCGGATAACCCATCAGACGCGCAGGCTCTGCCGCAGCCAGACCGTCGGACCACAGAAAGCGGCCGTCATTGTCCTTCATCTTGCGCACGGCACCTGCCGTTTTGGAATTCATCACGAAAACAGCGCCCGCACGGTAGACGGCACCCAAGGCATAGACCAGATCGACGATGGCATTCGCGCCGGAGAAAGCACCATCCGCCCCCGTCGGCACAGTGCCCAGATTGCCCCAGACCCAGACATCGTTATCCACCGTCGCATGGGTCAGAAACCCGCGCGGCTTATCGATGCCGTTGCCGCTGATGAAAGCCGCTGCCTCGGCACGGGCAAACCGGTCAGCGATGCGCCCCGCCAGCCAGCCTTCCAGATCAAAGGCGCTGTCATCCAGCAGGCGCTGGCTGGCCTTGGGCAGGGCGCTCAGCTCGTGCAGCGGGATCGTGATGCGGTCGATCACCGGCGTGCCGGTCTCTGACGTGGCGCCGGTTTCCGTGGCCCAGCCGTGGCCGATATCGGAGTGATCCACGAGCACATCATAGGAGGTGGCCTCGACCTGCACGACATTGGCAATCGCCCGCACCGAAGCGCCGGAAGTCAGCACCGACTGGATGCGCTGGGAGGTTTCGGGGTCGACGAGATAGCCGCCATCGCCCGCCACAGCGCTGTTCATCGCCTTGCCGTCCAGCACAAGGCCGCGCAGGCCGTCATCATCGCCCGAGCGCAGATAGGCGGCAAAGGCATGCCGGTGCGGTGCCTCCTCGGTGGATTGCCCCGAAAGCAGGGGGCGGGACATCTGGGCGCGCGCGGCGTAGGATTTTTGATCAAGCATGGTCAGTCGCTCTTCCTGCTGTTGAAGTCGTTGATGAATATCGGCCCGAAAGCCTCTGAGATCGTTTGTGAAACCCGCAACAGCGGCTTTCAGGTCAGTGGCCGGTGACAGGTCTTTCGGCAGACCTTCCCCGGTCCGAGGCGCTTGCCCGGTTGTCATGTTCGCGTTCTCCTTGTTGGGTAGGGTCGGGTTAACCTTGCCTTGTCAGCCGTGCCGCAGCACCGCGCTGGCCGCGTTGAACAGCGCCGCCAGTTCCTGCAGCGCCGCATCGGGTGGCGCGGCAGTCTTGGCCCCAACTTTGGCCGCAACCTTCGCCGATGGCAGCATCGGGAAGGTCACAAGCGAGACTTCCCACAGATCAAGCTCTGTCAGAATGCGCTGGCCCGAGTCGGCCTTTTTGGCGCGGATCGTGCGATAGCCGATCGACAGCCCCTCTATCGCGCCAGCCGCAACCAGCGCCGCCGCTTCGCGCCCCTGCGCCACACTATCGAGCAACCGCCCCTTCACGCGCAGCCCGCGTGCATCCTCGGCCACCTCGTCCCAGATACCGATGGGCTGCGCCGGATTGTGCTGCCAGAGCATCCGGACGCGCCGCCCCTCGGCTGTCATCGCCTTGAGCGAGCGCGCATAGGCCCCGCGCGCCACCGTATCACCGCCCTGATCGGGCGCATCGAACAGACTTGCATAACCTTCGATCACAAAGCCCGTGCTTCCCTCGGTCAGGTGCAACCCGACATCCGGACGGCAGAACTTGTGCTCCAGTCCCGTTTCCATCGCCTCTCCTTTCATGGCAGCCCCACCAGCGGCACTGCCGTCACGATTGATTGGAACGCCTGCCCCAGAATCACGGCGACCACGCCGTAAACCGCCAGCCACAAACGCTTTTCAAGCTTCTCCACCAACGCCTCCAGTTTCTCGGCGCGCCGGTTGAGGCCGTCGATATGCAGGGTCGACACCCGCTCATGCGCTTCCAGCCGCAGCGCGGGTGCACAGTCGAAAGCCTCGAATCCGTACCGGCCTTGTTCGCGCTGGCCGCTGCGGGGCTCGCTCATGCATCCGTCCCCTCGCCTGCGTCATCCGCCATTGGCAGGGCGGGCAGGCCCAGCAACACGCGTTTCTCCGCATCGCTGAGAAAACCCGCCTCGGACACGCGCCGCCATTGCAATTCGCGCTCCACCGCCAGAGCAGGCACCTGATCCAGATCGGGATGCAGATCCAGCACCTCTCCGGTGAAGCGCGACAGCCATTCCGCAAGGCTCGCCACTACCCGCGTCGCCATCGGCAGAACCGTCAGACGATAAAGCGCGCGGTTTGCCTCCTGATAATTGGCAAAGGTGGAATCTCCCGGAATGCCCAGCAACATCGGCGGCACCCCGAAGGCCAGCGCGATCTCGCGTGCGGCACTTTCCTTGGTTTTCTGGAATTCCATGTCAGAGGGCGAGAAACCCATCGGCTTCCAGTCCAACCCGCCTTCCAGCAGCATCGGACGGCCCGCATTGCGCGCGCCCTGATGATGGCTTTCCATCTCCGACACCAGCCGGTCATACTGGTCACTGCTCAGGCTGCCCTGCCCCTCGGCCCCGCGATAGACAATCGCACCGGATGGCCGCGCGGCATTGTCGAGCAGCGCCTTGGACCAGCGGCTGGCCGCATTATGCACATCCACCGCCTGCGCCGCCGCCTGCATCGGTGAAAAGCCGTAATGGTCGTCTTGCGGATGAAAGCTCTTGATGTGGCAGATCGGGGCCAGCGGCGTGCCCGCTGCAAAGCGATGCTTGCGCCCGCCCACCGTGTAATCATAGGCCACCGGCCAGCCGTCCGCGCCGGGGATCAGGCTCATCCGGTCCGAGCGCAGCACATGCAGTTCCGCCAGCCCGCCGGTATCCGTTGTCACCAGTTCGAGATAGCCGTTGCCGGTCAGCAGCAGTTGGGCATAAAGCGCCTCGAGCAGTTCGGCACGGCCCTGCGCGGGATTGGGATTGCCCAGCAACGCCAGCACCGGATGGGTCTCGAAGCGACGCCCTTCTGCCTGCAACACCAGAGGCAAGGCCGCCGCCGCCTCGGCCAGCATCTTGACGCAGCGAAAGCCCACCGGATTGCCGGTATAGCCAGACCGCGTCAACGAGGATGTGTCACGCGGGCTCCAGACAACACGGCCCGCCCCCTGCAAGGCCAGCAACGGTCCCGCGGCGCTGGCCTTTTGCTCCGTTACCGCCACAGCCGCACCGCGCTTGAGGAATTGAAAAACCATGCCACTCTCCCTGTGCCGTCGCCCCTGCGGTCCGGTCAGCCCTGCCCCGATTGCAACCTGTTGCAGCGGGACAAAAGCTGTCCGAACCCATGCGAGGAAAATGCGTGGAAAAGTTTAACAAATCCGGATCAGACCGAACGTACCTGCGGGCGGCGCCATTGGGCCGAGGGTTCGATAATCAACTCGTGCAAGGCCCAGACCAAGGCATCCAGCCGGTCGGGGCTGCCCTTTCCGGCATAGCCCTGCGCCGTCATCGCGCACATCTGGTCCTCCAACGCGCCCAAGGCCCCGTGATGAAAGACGCGGCCCTGCTCGTAAAGCGCGGCAACAGGTTCCGCCCGCGCCACCTTGCCGCGTGAGGCATGCAGCTTGCGGAACGGCACCAGCGGATCAATCTGGCGGATCACCTGTTCCACCATATCCCCGCCCTGATTGACCTCGGCCACCAGCCTGTCCGCGCCCCAACGCTCCATCGCAGTGATGGCGCGGCTTGCCCAGACCAGGGGCTTTGCCCATGCAATCGTGGCATCTTCCAGCACATAGGCGCGCCAGTCCTGCACCGGCCCGCGCGTGACCGCCCCCACCACAACGATCCCGCATTCATCCGATGCGCTGTGCGATGTGATGGCGGGGTCGATCGCCACGACGATCCTGTCCATCTCCGGCAGGTCCGTCACCCGCGCCGCGTCCAGTTGCGCCACAGACCATAACGCGCCTTCGGCCTCTTCCAGCAGGATACCGTCCAGTTCCTGCCGCGCCAGATGCGAGCCTGCATAACGCAACCGCACCTCCTGCAGGAACGAATCCGCCAGATTGGCCGCATTGGCCTCGCTCGGGGCATGGGTCACAACCGTGCTGGGCCGTTTCAACAAGTCTTTGAGCACTCCGACATTGCGCGGCGTTGTTGTTACACAAACCTGCGGCGCATCTCCCAGACGCAGGGCGAATTGCAGCATGTCCCACGTATCCTGCCCCTTCTTCCATTTCGCCAGCTCATCCACCCATGCGCCGTCAAACTGAGGACCGCGCAGGGATTCCGGCTCATGCGCGGAAAATGCCTGCGCCGTGGCTCCGTTCGGCCAGATCAGCATCCGGCGCGTTGCGTGCCACAACGGGCGACGATCAGGCGGCGAACAGGCCAGTATGCCGCTGTCACCGAACACCATAACCTCGCGCACCTGATCCATCGTCTCGCCCACCAGCGCGATGCGGCTGCACCGCCCCGGATCGGTGGGCCGCGCCCCCTCCACCGCGGCGCGCACCCATTCCGCACCGGCGCGCGTTTTGCCAGCGCCCCGCCCCCCCATGATCAGCCACGAGCGCCAGTCCCCCGCAGGGGGTAACTGATGCGGCATGGCCCAGAAATCAAACATATAGGGCAGCGCCAGAAGTTCCTCGCGGCTCAGATCATCAAGAAACGATTTTTGGACCTCGGCAGTCTCGGAGGCGATCCAGTCGGCACCGGACCTGAGATCGGGCGGCGTCGAAATCGATGGCATAGTCATGGGCGACACCTGCTGTTGCCTTGCGGTTTGTTTCAATTTCATTCTCCACATCATGCGCTTGTTTCAACCAGTAGCGGATGTCCGAGAGCAGCTTTGCGCCATCACGGATCGCGCTCTGGTCTCCTTCGGACAGCCGTATTTGAATTTCGATGAGTTCCGCCTTCATGATCCGGATCTGCAATTCGACAGTCTGAATCACGTTCTGCAACGCAGCGGTACCGTCGGGTTCTGCTGCATCCAGTTCTTCGTGGGAGGATATGTCTGACATGTTGCGCGATCTGCCTCATCCTTAGGTGCCCCGCCCCGAAGACATGAAAAAACGGCGTCCGGGTTACCCCGGCGCCGTTCTGTCATCTCTTCCAGCCTGCACAACCTATACGTTAGATCGGTCGCAATGTCAAGTTTGGTGGACGGTCGCAGCTTTGCAACCGTCCGGTATCATTAAGAAAAACCTAACCAGAGGGCAACGATCAGCCCACCGTCAGTCCGCAGGTTCCGTGGTCGTTCCCTGCTGCGCGCGCTCCGCCTCGATCCGGCGCCAGACAGCGACGTTGCGGTTATGCTCTTCCAGCGTCACCGCAAAAGAATGCCCGCCTGTCCCGTCCGCCACAAAGAACACATAAGGCGTGTCGTCGGGATCAAGCGCTGCAAGGATGCTGGCCCGCCCCGGATTGGCGATAGGTGTCGGCGGAAGCCCCTGAATCACGTAGGTGTTCCAAGGCGTCTCGGCCCGCAACTCGCTTTGACGGATGCCGCGACCCAGTACGCCTTGGCCGCGTGTCACCCCGTAGATTACGGTGGGGTCGGTTTGCAGCCGCATGCCGCGATTGAGACGGTTCACAAACACTGATGCCACCTGCCGCCGCTCATCCGCAACGCCGGTCTCCTTCTCGATGATCGAGGCAAGGATCAGCGCCTCCTCCGGCGATTCAAGCGGTAGGCCGTCTACACGGTTCGCCCATGCCTCTGCCAGAAACGCCTCCTGCGCGGCGCGCATCCGCGCCAGCAGGGCGTTGCGATCATCGCCCGGACGGACCTCGTAGCTGTCGGGCGCAAGCATCCCCTCTGGGGGAACCTCCGCCACCTCGCCTGTCAGCACATCCAGCCGCGACAGGGCATCGACAACCTGCCAGCTTGTCACGCCCTCGGCCAGCGCCACGCGGAACCGCGTATCGGACTGCTCGCGCACCTGCGTGTATTCCTGCGGCAGATCGCCGGCCGCCGGATCAAAGCTGACCTGTTCCTCATAACGCGCCGTGACCGGATCAAGATCGCGCACCACGATCGAGGCACTGTTGACGCCGATGCGGTAAACCACCTCGGTGCCGCAAGTGCTTGGCCCGCCGCGCGTGATGATGTCGGCAATGCCCGTCATCGGCGTGCCCGGCGGGATCAGAAAGCTGCCCGCCTTGAGCTGGTCTGCCTTGTCGGCATAGTCTATCCCGATGCGGAACACGCGGGCATTGGTGATCGCCCCCTGCTCCTGCAGCGCATTGCTGACCCGTGTGATCGACGAGCCGCGCTCGACCTGCAGGCAGACCGCCTGATCCAGCGGGCCTTGCGCTGTATATTCACGCTGCCCCCACAGGATGACACCCGCCAGAAGAAACCCGATCACGATCAGGAAAGTCACCGCATTCGAGGCGATATGACGCCACATCAGCGCACCTTCCCGAACAGGACACTCGCATTGGTGCCGCCAAACCCGAACGAATTGGACAAGGCCACGTCGATCTTGCGCTCCCGCTTCTGGTTGGGAGCCAGATCGATCGGCGTCTCGACCGCCGGATTGTCGAGGTTGATCGTCGGCGGGGCCACCTGATCACGGATCGCGAGGATCGAGAAAATCGCCTCGATCGCGCCAGCGGCACCCAGCAGGTGGCCGGTGGCCGATTTGGTGGAACTCATCGTCACCTTGCTTGCGGCGTCGCCCATCAGCCGCTCGACAGCGCCCAGTTCGATCACATCGGCCATCGTGCTGGTGCCGTGGGCGTTGATGTAATCCACATCCGACGCTTGCAGCCCCGCACGGTCCAGCGCCGCTTTCATCGAACGGTAGCCGCCATCGCCATCCTCGGAAGGGGCCGTGATATGGTAGGCATCGCCCGAAAGACCATAGCCCAGAACCTCTGCATAGATTTTCGCGCCGCGCGCAACCGCATGCTCGTATTCCTCCAGCACGACCACACCCGCGCCCTCACCCATCACAAAGCCGTCGCGATCCGCGTCATAGGGCCGGCTGGCTGCTTTGGGATTATCGGCGCGTTTGGTGCTCAGCGCCTTGCAGGCGTTGAATCCGGCAATCCCGATCTGGCAGATCGCAGCCTCGGCACCGCCGGCCACCATCACATCCGCATCGCCCCACTGGATCAGCCGCGCCGCATCGCCAATAGCATGCGCGCCGGTGGAACAGGCGGTCACGACCGAATGGTTCGGTCCCTTGAAGCCGTAGCGGATGCTGACCTGTCCGGAAATAAGGTTGATCAGCGCGCCCGGAATAAAGAAGGGCGATACGCGACGCGGCCCTTTTTCATGGATCAGCAGCGTTGTCGCCTCGATGGATTGCAGCCCGCCGATGCCGGAACCCAGCATCACGCCGGTGCGCAGACGGTCTTCCTCGGCCTCGGGTGTCCAGCCTGCATCACGCACGGCCTGCGTTGCAGCCGCCAAACCGTAAAGGATGAAGTCATCCACCTTGCGGCGCTCTTTCGGCTCCATCCAGTCATCGGAGTTGAACGTACCGTCTGTCCCGTCGCCCAGAGGCACCTGACAGGCATAGGTCGTCAGCACCCGTGACGGATCAAAGCGCGTGATGGGGCCTGCCCCCGATTCCCCGGCCAGCAACCGCGACCAGCTTTCCTCGACCCCGCAAGCCAGAGGCGTGACAAGGCCCAGTCCCGTGACAACCACTCGACGCATGACAAACCCTTCCCTTGTGTTTCTTGCTGCTCATAGCGCGGCTACCCCCCGTTGAGCAAGAGGATGCACCCCGTCAAAAACACCCTGCGCGGATCACAGCCCGTTGAGGACAGCGTGAGCGCGATATGAAAAAACCCCCGCCCGATGATGGGCAGGGGTTTGATGTTAACCGCAAAAGGCGATCTTCGCTCAGACGCGCCTCAGGAGGCTTGCGAGATGAATTTCACCGCGTCGCCGAATGTCTGGATGGTTTCGGCTGCATCGTCGGGGATCTCGATGCCGAATTCTTCTTCGAACGCCATCACCAGTTCGACCGTGTCAAGGCTGTCGGCGCCCAGATCATCGATGAAAGATGCGTTTTCGACGACTTTGTCTTCGTCCACACCCAGATGTTCCACAACGATCTTCTTCACGCGGTCTGCGATATCGCTCATGTCCAAGTCCTCATTTCGTTAGGGCGGTATGCCCATTTTCTGTCCTTGCCCGCAGGCTTGGCGCTTCGTGATGCCCTGTGTATCGGGCGGCTCGTCATCCCGCAAGGCAGGAGATTTGAGGGCCGGAAGTTCCTGCCCCCGGCAAATCTGCGTGGCCTATAGCACATGGCGCGCTATTGGCAAACGCTTTCACTGTGACAGCGCAGGGCGCCATCACGTCATTTGTCAGATCATCGCCATGCCGCCGTTCACATGCAAGGTGGTGCCTGTGACATAGCCCGCCTCGGGGCTGGCCAGATAGAGCACAGCGGCCGCGATCTCTTCGGGGACACCCATACGCGCGGCAGGGATCTTGGCGTTGATCGCGCCTTTCTGATCGTCGGTCAGCTTGTCGGTCATCGCCGTGGCGATAAAACCCGGTGCCACCGCATTGGCGGTGATTCCCCTGCTGGCGACCTCGTAGGCGATGGATTTCGTCAGCCCGACCATACCCGCCTTGGACGCGGCATAGTTGGCCTGCCCCGGATTGCCCGTGGTCCCGACGATGGAGGAGATGTTGATGATCCGTCCCCAGCGCGCCTTCATCATCGGGCGCATCACGCCGCGACACAGCCGCATGGTCGAGGTCAGATTGACATCCAGCACGCTTTGCCATTCGTCATCCGACATCCGCATGAAAATCTGGTCGCGGGTGATCCCTGCGTTGTTGACCAGTATATCCACCGCGCCCATCGCCTCGATCGCCTGTTTCGGCAGCGCCTCGACAGCCTCGGCATCGCTCAGATTGCAGGGCAGCACATGGGCACGACTGCCCAGTTCGGCGGCCAGCGCCTCCAATGGCTCCACCCGCGTGCCAGACAATGCAACCGTGGCCCCGGCCTGATGCAGCGCATGGGCTATCGCCCCGCCGATCCCGCCCGACGCACCCGTGATCAGCGCTGATTTTCCTGTCAGATCAAACATAATTGGTTCCTTTCTAGCTCAATTCGGCGCAGCTGTCGCGGCAGCAACATCCTGCGAGGTGCCGATGGCGCGACATTCGATCTCGCGCACGATCCGCCGGATCATCCCCGACAGCGCCTTGCCCGCGCCGACTTCCCAGCATTCGGTCACACCCTTATCCGCCATCCACAGCACACTTTCGCGCCAGCGCACAGAGCCTGTCACCTGTTCCACCAGCAGCGCGCGGATCAGATCGGGGTCTGACACCGCCTCCGCCCGCACATTCGCGACCAGAGGCACCACAGGCGCGTTCATCGTCACGTCGGCCAAAGCGGCGCGCATCACCTCGGCGGCGGGCTGCATCAGGGCGCAATGGAACGGCGCGCTGACCGGCAGGATCATGGCACGTTTCGCGCCCTTGCCCCGTGCAATCTCGACCGCGCGTTCAACGGCAGCCTTGTGGCCCGAAACCACGACCTGCCCCGGATCATTGTCATTGGCGGCCTGACAGACCTGCCCTTGCGCCGCCTCCTGCGCCACATCGCGCGCGGTGGCGAAATCCAGCCCCAGCAGGGCCGCCATCGCGCCCAGGCCGACCGGCACGGCCTCCTGCATCGCGCGGCCACGAATCCGCAGCAACCGTGCGGCATCCGCGACGCTCAGCGCACCGGCAGCAGCCAAAGCGGAATATTCGCCCAGCGAATGCCCCGCCACAAATACCGCGTCGGTCACTTTCACGCCTTCGGCCTCCAGCGCGCGCATTGCGGCAAGGGATGTGGCCATCAGCGCGGGTTGCGCGTTCTGCGTCAGGGTCAGCGCGTCCTGCTCGCCCTCCCAGATCAGTGTGGAGAGCTTCTCGCCAAGCGCGTCATCGACCTCGTCAAACACCGCCTTGGCCTCGGGATAGGCCTGCGCCAGATCACGCCCCATGCCAATGACCTGCGCCCCCTGCCCCGGAAATACAAATGCCTTGCTCATCCTGTCCTCCCTACCCGCCGCACGGCTGGCCCTTGCCATGCGTGCGGTCATTCATACGATCCGGCCCAGATATAGCGCTTGAAGGCACTTCGCAACGCCTGCGCGGTTTGGACATCCTTGCAAAGTTATCCGGAACAGCGCAGGCCTGCACGGCCATTGTGCGCGGGGGCGGATTGGCGCGGTCACGGCTTGGCTCTAGTTTCATGCACAGCAAAATTATCCAAGGACCAGTGCCCCATGCCGACCAGCAACAGCGCCACCCATTATGGCAGCGTCACAAAGACATTCCATTGGCTGACAGCCCTGCTGATCCTGTCGGCCATCCCCTTGGGTCTGATCGCCACCAATCTCGCTCACCGGATCGAGGCCGGAGAATCCGCCCTGATCGCGCAGGCAACCTTGTTGTTCTCCATCCACAAGACAATCGGCATCGCGGCCTTTTTCACCGCTCTGGCGCGCATCCTCTGGGCCATCACGCAGCCGCATCCCGGCCTGCTGAACGGCGAGCGAAAAACAGAGGCGCTGCTGGCCTCCACCGTGCACTGGCTGCTTTACGGGGCGATGCTCGTCACACCTTTGTCCGGCTGGGTGCATCATGCCGCGACCACCGGGTTTGCGCCGATCTGGTGGCCACTGGCACAGAGCCTGCCCTTCGTGCCGCAGTCCACCGCTGTGGCAGAGGCCGCCACAACGGTGCATTTTCTCGCCTCACGGGTACTGATGGCCGCGATCCTGCTGCACGTGGTGGGCGCGCTGAAGCATCACCTGATCGACCGCGACGACACGTTGCGCCGGATGTGGCCGCGGGCAAGCTTCACCGCAAAGCCCGGCACCCATCAGCCCGGTCGGGCAATGCCGCTGATCGCCGCGAGCGTGATCTGGCTGGGCATCCTTGGCGCCGGCGCCGCGCCCGCGCTGATCTCCTTGACGGAAGGCACCGCTGCCCCCCGCAGCCAAACCGCCGCCGCACCGGGCGAGTGGCAGGTCAAAGATGGCACCCTGGCGCTGAGCATCCGCCAGATGGGCAACGAGGTGGCGGGCCGCTTTGATGACTGGTCCGCCGAAATCACCTTTGCCGATGATCCCGCGCAGGAGCAGAACGGCACCGTCCGCGTCGAGGTCATCATCGGGTCGCTGACGCTGGGTTCTGTCACAGGTCAGGCGATGGGCGGGGACTTCTTTGACGAGGCAACGCATCCCCGCGCGCTGTTCGAGGCCGACATCCTGCGTGACGGTGACAGCTACCTTGCGGACGGGACTTTGAGCATCAAGGACAATACCGTCCCCGTGCGCCTGCCCTTCGATCTGGAGATCGAGGAAAACCGCGCCGCAATGACAGGCGAACTGACGCTGGATCGCCGCGACTTCGGCATCGGTGCAGGCGTGACCGAAGAGAGCACGCTGGGCTTCGGGGTGACCATCTCGGTCGAGTTGACAGCGCGACAGGACGAGGCTGCGGAGTGAGCTAGCGGCACGCGCGGCGCGCCTGTCTGGCACCGCCTGCCTGCTACACAACAACCCAACAAAAAAAACGGGCGGCAAAATCCATTGCCGCCCGTGTTTCTTACGTCTTCAGGTATTAAACCGGTCAGTCTGATTCCAAAGGGTCAGACCGCAAGGATCACTCGTCCGCCTTCATCGCTTCGATGGAAATACGGATCTCGACTTCGTCGCTGACGAAGGGCGCGAAGGCACCCACTTCGAAATCGCTCCGCAAAACGGTTGTCGTCGCGTCAAAACCGGCCCACGGCTTGTTCTCCATCGGGTGGTCGCCCGCTTGGTTCAGCGTGGCATCCAGAACGACTGACTGGGTGATCCCGTTCATGGTCAGATCGCCGGTGATCAGCGCGGTGTCGTCACCTGTGACTTCAATCGCTGTCGATGTGAAGGTCACCATGTCTTCTTCGGTGGCGCCAAAGAAATCATCGGACATGAAATGGTCGAAACGGCCTTCCCAGCCCGTGAACATCGAACGCACCGGCATGGAAACCGTCACGCTGGAGGCGGCGGGGTCTTCCTGATCGAACATGATCTCGCCGTCAAAGCCGGAGAACATGCCCCAGGTTGTCGAGAAGCCAAGGTGGTCATAGGAAAAGAGGATCTGGCTGTGGCTTGCGTCAAGCACGTATTTCTCGGCAGCGGCCAGTGCGGATGTGCCTGTCAGGGCGGCGGCAAATGTCAAAGCGGCGAAGGTATGTTTCAGCATGGAATGTCTCCTGTGGACGGGTGAATTGCATTATTGTGCGTGTCACCGGACATGGCTGCACAAACCGCGTGTCGCAACCCCGCAGGAAACCACAGGTTCTGTGAGAGGATGAACAGGTGCCCCTGCGCAAAGAGGGGATCCGTCACCGCAGCCCCCCGTTCGCAGCATGTTTTCAACACTATTGGAGCGTCAGACCGGCCTGTAATGCTTTCAGCGTGCAGCGGTCCAGTCCTGACACTTCCATCACAATCCCGCCAGATCGGTCCCGCAGGACAAGCGTGTCCTCGTCGATCACCACCCCATCCACATCATCCAGCGACACCCTTTGCCGCAGCCGCGCAATCCCGTCGCGGCCGCGCTGGACATGCCGCAACTCCCGCGCCTGCCGGTCAAACTGGATCTCGTCCCACAAGCTGTTGTCTCCGGCATGGATCAGCAGGAAGCCGAAACACCCGAAAGCAAGGGAAACCGCAAGGCGGATCAGCACCATCTGCGCGTCCCAAGCGGGCGCAGGCACGATCCACATGCCCACGGCAGCGATAATGAACGCGACGCCGCCAAATCTGAGAGCGCCGGAGAAAATGCGCGGTGCTGGCCGGCTTTGCAAGGTGACATCGCGCGCGGCATCGCGGCTGTCGACCACAGGTGAAACATCTGAATAGAAAACCATATACCTAACTCCCAAAACATTTATACGATCTGTCTTGAAAAAGGCATCAGTAGGTCGCGAATCCGGACAAATCAGGGCGAAGCAGCCGGTTTGACCGCGCAGCGCCCACAAAGGCCCCGCGAGTTACCGCCCAATTGCCCCCTCGGCGCTTGCCTTGGGCACTGAACCATCGTATAGGCCGCGTTCCTTTCGCAGTTTCGTTGAACCGCGCAGTCTCTCGTGGATGGGTCGCGGAAGGAATGGCCCTCCTATGAAATGCGCTTGCAAAACAAGGAGTGCACATGCCGCTATACGAGCATGTCTTCATTTCCCGTCAGGACCTGTCGAATACACAGGCCGAGGGACTCATCGAGCATTTTGGCACAGTTCTGGCTGACAACGGCGGCACCGTCGTTGATCACGAGTACTGGGGCGTCAAAACGATGGCCTACAAGATCAACAAGAACCGCAAGGGTCACTATGCCCTGCTGCGCACCGATGCACCGGCGACAGCCGTGCAGGAGATGGAGCGTCTGATGCGCTTGCATGACGATGTCATGCGCGTTCTGACAATCAAGGTCGACGAGCATGTCGAAGGCCCCTCCGTGCAGATGCAAAAGCGTGATGACCGCGACCGCGGTGATCGTGGCGACCGTCCGGACCGTGGTGATCGCGGCGACCGTGGCGACCGCCCAGATCGCGGCGGTGACCGTGGTGGTGACCGTGGCGGCGAACGCCGCGAACGCCGTTGATCCGACGCCAGAATAAAGGACGCTAAACCATGGCTACCAAACCATTTTTCCGCCGTCGTAAGGTCTGCCCCTTCTCGGGCGACAACGCACCTGCGATCGACTACAAAGACACACGTCTGCTGCAGCGCTACATCTCTGAGCGTGGCAAGATCGTGCCGTCCCGTATCACCGCCGTATCGGCCAAGAAGCAACGCGAACTGTCGCGCGCCATCAAACGCGCCCGCTTTCTCGCCCTGCTTCCATATGCCGTGAAGTAAGGAGAAAAGCAGATGCAAGTAATCCTTCTTGAGCGCGTGGCCAAGCTGGGCCAGATGGGCGACGTCGTCGACGTCAAATCCGGCTTTGCCCGCAACTACCTGCTGCCGCAAGGCAAGGCTTTGTCCGCCTCCGAGCGCAACATCGCCGAGTTCGAGGCCCGCAAGGCCGTGCTCGAAGCACAAAACCTCGAGACACGCAAAGAAGCCGAAGCGATGGGCGAACGCCTGAGCGGCCAGACCTTCGTCGTGATTCGCTCCGCCTCCGACGGTGGCGCACTTTATGGTTCGGTCACCCCGCGTGACGCGGCCGACGCGGCTGCCGAGGGTGGCTTCACCATCGACCGCAAGCAGATCGTGCTGACCCGTCCGATCAAGGATCTGGGCCTGCATGACGTGTCTGTCACATTGCACCCCGAAGTCGAGTTGACGATCCACCTGAACGTCGCACGCTCGCCTGAAGAGGCCGAGTTGCAGGCGGCAGGCAAGTCGATCCGCGAACTCGCAGCCGAGGCAGAAGCCGAAGCAGAGTTCGAGATCTCGGAACTGTTCGACGATATCGGCGCTGCCAACGAAGACGGCGAGGACATGGGCCGCTAAGCCCCCTTCCCCGAAGGCACATTGTCTTGAAACCGCGCAGGCCCACCCTGCGCGGTTTTTTCTTGTTTGGGGGAACGTATCAGCGGGCGATAAGCCCTGAGCGATCTGTTACTGAACCGCGCAGCGTCGGGCCGCGGTGCGGCGATGCCACGGATCAATCTGGCAGTTTATCTCACAGCAACATCCAGCCTCCGGTCGTGATACGTGCGGCAGCCAAATCGCCGTGCCGGGGGGCGGCCCGGCGATGCGCGGCGGCGCGTCGCGCCT
>JBLRWK010000019.1:0-65859 GCA_047921295.1 Rhodobacterales bacterium | reverse complement strand
AGACGGATTTGGCAGGCATAAATTGCCATACTGACAGCTAGCATCGCCGCACCGCGGCCCGACGCTGCGGGGCGCGTTGACAGTCTGCTCAGGACACGAAGCAGACATTGAACTCTGTGCCTCAAGGAGTCATGTCCCGTGCTTCACGCTCTGTGATAAGGTGAACCCGCCAGTATTGAGGCCGCGCGATACAATTGCTCGGCCAGCATCACGCGGACCAGCATATGTGGCCAGACCATCTTGCCGAATGACAGGCTGAAATCGGCGCGCGCCCGCAATTCGGGCGCGATACCGTCCGCGCCGCCGATCACCAGCGCCACATCGCCGCGTCCGGCGTCACGCCATCCGGCCAGCTTTTCCGCGAAATCGGGAGAAGACATCAGCGCGCCGCGTTCGTCCAAGGTGCAGATGAGCGCGCCGGAGGGAATCACCCGCTCCAGCAGGGCAGCCTCTGCTGCCATGCCGCCGCCCTTCTTGTCCTCGACCTCGTGAACCTGCACCGGGCCGATACCAAGGGCACGCCCGCTGCGGTCAAGCCGCGTCAGGTAGTCGTCGATCAATGCGCGCTCGGGGCCGGTCCGCAACCGACCAACCGCGCAAATATGAACCCGCATCAGACCGACGTGGCAGCCGTCGTCTGCGTGGCACCGGCAGGCAGCCACATTTTCTCGAGCTGATAGAACTCGCGCACCTCGGGCCGGAAAACATGGACGATCACATCGCCCGTGTCGATCAGCACCCAATCGCCCGTCTCTTTGCCCTCAATCCGGCTCAGACGCCCGAAATCCTGCTTGAGATGATCCGCCAGCTTTTCGGCGATGGACGAGACCTGACGCGACGACCGGCCCGAACAGATGACCATATAGTCACCGATAGCCGTCTTGCCGCGCAGATCGATCTGCACGATGTCCTCGGCTTTGTCATCTTCAAGCTGGGTGAGGATAAGCGCCAGAAGCTCTTCGCTTGTGACTTGTGTCGGGGCTGCAGTCATCGTTGCACCGACAGGAACGGCAGATGCCGCTTCAAAGTTGAGTGACAGGACATTGTCCTCCTTGTGGCACGCCGACAGGGCCCCGGCGCTGGGCATAGACCCAATATAACATCGCGCAAGGCAAATCTCAATGAGCGGCGCATGCGCTCTGCACGTCTCTGCCTGCCGAGTCAATCACCCGCTTGCGTTGAGGCGTCCTGCGGCCCCTGTCCGAGCATGCGAACCTCGCGTTGTGGAAACGGAATCGAAATGCCGTTAACCTTGAATGCATCCCAAAGCGCCAGATAGACATTGCCCCTGATATTGGTCAGTCCCTGCGTCGGGTCCTTGATCCAGAACCGCAGGACATAATCCACGGAGCTGTCGCCGAAGCCGACAATGTGACAGACAGGGCTTTTGAAATCGAGCACGCGGTCCACGCTGAGAGAGGCCTCTATCGCCACCCGCCGCACCAGATGCGGGTCATCGGCGTAAGCGGTGCCGAAATTGATGTCGAGCCGCACGAATTCGTTGGAATGCGACCAGTTGACCACCTGTCCGGTGATCAGGTCCTCGTTCGGGATCAGATACTCGCGCCCGTCCCGTGTCACCACCGATACGTAACGCGCGCCCAGCGAGTTGATCCAGCCGAATGTCTCGCCAAGGCTGATGACATCGCCGGGCTTGATCGACTTGTCGAGCAGGATGATGACACCCGACACCAGATTGGACACGACCTTTTGCAAGCCAAAGCCGAGGCCCAGACCAATCGCACCGGACAGCACGGCAAGCCCCGTCAGATCGACACCGACAACCCGCAAGCCGACAAAAACCGCCGCGCCGTAAAGCCCGACCTGCAATGCCTTGACGGCCAGCACCTGCATCGAGGGGCTGATGTCTTCGTTGCTCTGGATTCGCCTGATGGATTGCTTGGTGATGAAACGCGCCAGCGCGAACAGAACTGCGAGCAGCATCATCGCCTGCAGGATCATCCACAGCGACAGCCGGATATCCCCGATTTCAATCGCGATCCGGTCAAGGATGGAGGTGATATCCTCGATGACACCAAGGATCGAGAGCGAGACCCACGCCCATCCGACATACCGGACCAGCGAGCGCAAAAAGGCATTCCCGATGATCCGCGTGAGAATCGCGATCAACAACCACGCCAGCGTCAGTTGCGCCACTGCAGACATAAGCTGCGACCGCTCTGGCAGGGTCACCTCCTGCATCACCCAGACAATTGGCCAGATCATCGCGACGAAAAGGATCAGCCTGAGCCTGTTGCGCAGGGTGATCACCAGCCGCATGCGCCATTTGGGCCATCCCTCGCGCGTCCGCAGCCACTCGCTGAGCCGTGGCGCCAGAATCCGCGCAAATAGATGCGCCGCCAGAAAGAGCGCGAGCACGATCCCGATCTGATAAGCGTTCCAGGGCCGCAGCAGGCTTTCCAGAAACAACTCGCCCTGCGACAGAAGCCCCAATGCGACCTCTATCGCATCATCGGTGGTAATGTCCTGATCCATGCCTCTCCTGCCGTTTCCATCCAGTTTGCACGATGGTGCAATTCGGACAAGCCCCGACAGCCACGGAATGATCGTCGCCCTTGATAGACTCGGGCAGCCATAGTATCCCGCAAGCCATGGAACGTGTTTTCGACATGGATGACCGCGCAAGACTGCGTGAACGCTTTTTCGGGGCATCCCTGACGGTGCTGGCCCGTCTATAACGGTATTGCGCCGCTAGCCTTTCTGTTTCCAGCCAGTACACCAGCCAAAGGGAGAGGACCGATGTCCCCCAAAACGCTCTATGATAAAATCTGGGATGCCCATGTCGCCCATGAAGCCGAGGATGGCACCTGCCTTCTCTATATCGACCGTCACCTCGTCCATGAGGTGACCAGCCCGCAGGCCTTCGAGGGGTTGCGTATGACGGGCCGCACGGTCCACGCCCCCGACAAGACGATTGCGGTACCTGACCACAACGTCCCCACCACGCTGGACCGCGCCAAGGGGATCGAGAACGAGGAAAGCCGCATTCAGGTCGAGGCGCTGGACAAGAACGCGCTCGATTTCGGCATCCACTACTATCCGGTGTCCGATATCCGTCAGGGCATCGTGCACATCGTCGGGCCTGAACAGGGCTGGACCCTGCCCGGCATGACCGTTGTCTGCGGAGACAGCCATACCGCGACACATGGGGCATTCGGCGCGCTGGCGCATGGCATCGGCACGTCGGAGGTGGAGCATGTTCTCGCCACCCAGACGCTGATCCAGAAGAAATCCAAGAACATGAAGGTCGAGATCACCGGCAAGCTGCGCCCCGGCGTGACCGCCAAGGACATCACTTTGTCGGTGATCGGCAAGACCGGCACCGCTGGCGGCACCGGCTATGTCATCGAATATTGCGGCGAGGCGATCCGCGACCTGTCGATGGAAGGGCGTATGACCGTCTGCAATATGGCCATCGAGGGTGGTGCCCGTGCCGGCCTGATCGCGCCGGACGAGAAGACCTTTGAATACGTAATGGGCCGCCCGCATGCGCCCAAAGGCGCACAGTGGGAAGCAGCACTTGCATGGTGGAAAACGCTGTATTCCGACGATGACGCACATTGGGACAAGGTCGTAACCCTCAAGGGCGAGGATATCGCGCCGGTCGTGACATGGGGCACTTCGCCTGAAGATGTGCTGGCGATCACCGACAAGGTGCCCGCGCCGGAGGATTTCACGGGCGGCAAGATCGAGGCGGCCAAACGCTCGCTGGAATATATGGGTCTGGAACCCGGCACACCGCTGAACCAGATCAAGATCGACACGGTCTTCATCGGCTCCTGCACAAATGGCCGGATCGAGGATCTGCGGGCCGCTGCCGCAATCCTGAAGGGCAAGAAGATCAAGGAAGGCATGCGCGCCATGATCGTGCCTGGCTCGGGGCTTGTCCGCGCGCAGGCCGAGGAAGAAGGGCTGGCGCAGATTTTCATCGACGCGGGCTTTGAATGGCGTCTGGCTGGATGTTCCATGTGTCTGGCGATGAACCCGGATCAGCTTTCGCCGGGCGAACGCTGTGCGGCGACATCGAACCGCAACTTCGAGGGCCGTCAGGGCCGTGGGGGCCGCACGCATCTGATGAGCCCCGCCATGGCGGCTGCGGCAGCCGTCACCGGGCATCTGACCGATGTGCGCGAAATGATGTGATTTTGGCCTCGGCTCGTTCCGCCCATGCGGGCGTCCTCGCGAGGACGGCCCGAAGGGCCGGATCGAGCGACCAACAGACAGGATAACCACAATGGAAAAATTCAACAAAATCAGCGGAATTGCCGCGCCACTGCCGTTGATCAATGTCGATACCGACATGATCATCCCCAAGCAGTTCCTCAAGACGATCAAACGCTCCGGTCTTGGTGTGAACCTGTTCGACGAGATGCGGTATGACGATGACCGCAACGAAATCCCCGATTTCGTGCTCAACAAGCCGCAATACCGCGATGCGGAAATCCTTGTGGCGGGCGACAATTTCGGCTGCGGCTCGTCACGTGAACATGCCCCGTGGGCGCTGCTTGATTTCGGCATCTGCTGCGTGATCGCGCCCAGCTATGCCGATATTTTCTTCAGCAACTGTTTCAAGAACGGCATCCTGCCGATCGTCCTGCCGCAAGAGCAGGTCGACATCCTGATGAAGGATGCCGAGAAAGGCTCGAACGCACGGATCGAGGTAGACCTTGAGGCGCAGACCATCACCTCATCCGACGGCGAGGTTTTCTCGTTTGATGTGGACCCTTTCAAGAAGCACTGCCTGCTCAACGGCTTGGACGATATCGGGCTGACACTCGAGAAGGCGGATTCGATCAAGACCTACGAATCGCGTTTGGCAGCGGAGCGGCCTTGGGTCTGACATGGCCCGCCTGATTCTTTTCGATCACTCCGAAGAAAGCTGCCTGAGCGGGCGGCTTTTTTTCTTTTTGTAGCCGTCGAGCCTCACCCCACAAGATGTGGTAGGCGGTTCCGCACTGAAGAATTTTTTCAACCGTCATGGTACATATCAGCATCACTGGCACCATCAAATAGCCCGAAAAATGCAATCGAATCTTATGGTGGCTTGAGTGACCCCCTGAAAGAAGGCAAAATTTGGGCAAGAATGAGGCATACCGCCACAATCGGCGGATTCAAGTTGGAACAAGAACGCGGCATCGTATCGCGTTTGGCCAAGTTGGAAGGGGCAAAACGTGATTGGACAACTGACAGGTGCGGCTCTGCGCGCCCTTGCCGTGGCTTTGCTGATCGCACTGCCGTCTGTGCTTGTCCACGGTGCAGGTGTGGATCACACGCAATTCGTCATGCTTCTTTCCATGCTGGCCGCTGTTCTTGTCATCGTCGAATACAATTCCGCCTACCCCAGCCTGATCGCCTTCCGGTACGCGCCGCCCTATAACAGGCTGCGGTTCGGCGCGATCTTTCTCGCCGTCCTGATCCTCGCCCTCGTGCAGCGCGGCGCCACCCACCCCGGCACGCTGACAGATATCATGACATCCATCAGCGTGATCCTCGCCAACCTGACCGATGTCCCTTATTCCCCCGTCCGACTGGCCGTGCTGATGCTTCCGGCTGACAGTTCCGGTGATCTTGTCGCCGCCGTCCGGCTGGCGGCTGGCGTCTGCTACAGCCTGTCCGTGTTGTTGATCCTCGTCTTTCTGGGGCTTGTGCGTTTTTTTGGCTGGCCTGCCCGTCAGGGCGCGTTCAATGTCTGGATCAACCTGCCGATGTTCGATGCGACCTCGGGCAGCGATGTTGTCACGCGCCTCAGAAGTCATGCGCGCTTTAACCTGATCTTAGGGTTTTTACTGCCATTCATAGTACCAGCTCTTGTCCTGATTGCCTCGGGACGGATCGAGATTGAGGTGCTTGCCGCACCGCAGACCCTGATCTGGATGATGTGCCTATGGGCGTTTCTACCTGCCAGCCTGATGACGCGCGGGATCGCGATGGCCCGCATTGCGGCGATGATCGAACACAAGCGCCGCCGGACTTATGCCGCCGTCGAGGGGCTGCAAGCGATCTGACAAGGGTTTGGCGTCGATGGGTCGCTTTGCTTACACAGCGCTGGCTTTGGACCGCTGCACTCGCGCTCCTCATGGCGCAATACCCGCCGCAAGCCGCCCGCGCAGACACGCTCGACATCGCTGTTTACCACACCAGCCTTTCCCGCGACGGGCCCGGCCTTTTGTTGCGGGATATCTTGAGAGGCAAGGACGCGCAGGTTCACGCGGTGACAGAGATCATCGCCCATGCCGCGCCGGATATCCTGTTGCTGCTGGACATCGACTTTGATCACGATCGGCTGGCGTTGAAGGCGTTGCGCGACAGGGTGAGCGAGGCAGGACAGCACTATCCGCATGTCTTCGCGCTGCGCCCGAATTCAGGCATGGCGACAGGGCTGGATCTTGACCGCGACGGACGGCGCGGAGGTCCGCGTGACGCGCAAGGCTATGGCCATTTTTCCGGACAGGGTGGGATGGCAATCCTCTCCCGCCACCCGATCAAATCCGATGCCGTGCAGGACCATAGCGCGCTGCTTTGGCGCGATCTGCCCGGTGCGATGCTGTCCCTTTCCGACGGAACCGTGCTGCTCACGCCGGAGGTGCTGGCTCTCCAACGCCTCTCCCAGCGCGGGCATTGGGCCGTTCCCGTCTCGGTCGACGGGCTGGATATCTGGCTCCTCGCCTTCCATGCCACGCCGCCGGTCTTTGATCCTTTCGCGGATCATAACGCCCGCCGAAACCATGACGAGGCGGCCTTTTGGACCGCATATCTCGACGGCAAGATTGCACCGCCACCGAAAAAGCGGTTCGTGATACTCGGAGGCAGCAACATGGACCCCGAAGACAGTGCAGGACGACCCGAGGCCATGCGCGCGCTTCTGTCCGATCCGCGACTGCAAGACCCCAAGCCGCGTGGTGGCGGCTGGCAGGAGCCGACAACGGGGCATCGGGGCGATCCTGCACTGGACACGGCGCGCTGGCCCCCTCCCGGCCCGGGCAATCTGCGGGCGGAATATATCCTGCCATCGGCCGATCTGACGGTTCTGGGGGCGCGGGTCATCTGGCCCGACAAGGATGACCCTCTGGCCGCAACAGCCGAGCGTGCCAGCCGGCATCTTTTGGTCAGTGTGACGCTGGCTTGGCCCTAGCCCGCAAAGGCCGCACAGCCTGCGGACCAGTCGCATCCGTGCTCGGCTGGCCACTGGGCTGTCTCCCGTCCTGACCGGCGTCCGAACACCTCTTTATTTGTGCTTTCTTGACCCTGCGTCCGGCAATCGCTAGGCCAGTGCCGAACACCATTTCACGAAGGACAGACCGGACATGACCAACCCCTCGCTTCTTATCCTCGCCGGTGACGGCATCGGCCCCGAAGTCATGGCCGAAGTGCGCAAGATCATCGACTGGTACGGCACCAAGCGCAACGTGACCTTCGATGTGTCCGAGGATCTGGTCGGCGGTTGCGCCTATGACAAGCACGGCACTCCGCTGCATGACAACACTATGGCCAAAGCGCAGGAAGTCGATGCGGTTCTGCTGGGTGCCGTTGGCGGGCCGAAATATGACAACCTTGATTTCAGCGTCAAACCGGAGCGTGGGCTGCTTCGCTTGCGCAAGGAAATGGACCTCTACGCCAACCTGCGCCCCGCGCAGTGCTTTGACGCGCTGGCCGATTTCTCGTCACTGAAGAAGGACGTCGTGGCAGGGCTCGACATCATGATCGTGCGCGAACTGACCAGCGGCGTCTATTTCGGCGAGCCGCGCGGGATTTTCAAGGAAGGCAACGAGCGTGTGGGCATCAACACCCAGCGCTATACCGAATCCGAAATCGAACGTGTGGCGCGGTCCGCCTTTGAACTGGCCCGCAAGCGCGGCAACAAGCTGTGTTCGATGGAAAAGGCCAATGTGATGGAATCCGGCGTGCTCTGGCGCGAAGTGGTGCAGCGCATCGGCGATACGGAATATCCCGACGTCGAGTTGAGCCACATGTATGCCGATGCAGGCGCGATGCAGCTGACCCGCTGGCCCAAACAGTTCGATGTGATCGTGACCGACAACCTGTTCGGCGACCTGCTGTCCGATCTGGCGGCGATGCTGACCGGCTCTCTGGGGATGCTGCCTTCGGCCAGCCTTGGCGCGCCGATGGCCAATGGCCGCCCCAAGGCATTGTACGAGCCCGTGCATGGCTCCGCTCCCGATATTGCGGGACAGGGCAAGGCGAACCCGATCGCTTGTGCGCTCAGCTTTGCGATGGCGTTGCGCTACAGCTTCGACATGGGCGACGAGGCGGCGCGTCTGGAAAAAGCCGTCGAGAAAGTGCTCGCCGATGGTTTGCGCACGGCGGACCTGATGGGTCCGGAAGGTGGCGCGCCGGTCAGCACCAGCGAGATGGGCGATGCCATCGTTGCAGCGTTGGACGCCTCTCTCTGATTGCGCGCAAACACGGCCCCGGCACGTCCGGGGCCGCTATTCCGGCGCGGATCAAGACGGCGCTTGCGGCCGGAAACTCCACGCTTGCAAATCGGCGACGACGGGTTTAATCGCCTGTCTCACGGTCGGGCTGTAGCGCAGCCTGGTAGCGCACCTGCTTCGGGAGCAGGGGGTCGGAGGTTCGAATCCTCTCAGCCCGACCAGTATCAAAATGAAAATTTCAGACAGTTTGCATTTCTGGCAGAGAAACTTTCTTTGACCCCGCAAAACGTGCCATGCCGCCCGGAACAGCCGCGCAGCGGCCCGGGCATCTCACGGCCGCCCCCAGACCGGGCGATGCCCTTTGTCGAATTGATACGCGAAAGTCCTCGCACAAGTCCGAAGTCAGAAAGTTGTCGCCCTTCCGGCCAGTCCCATAAGTGATCCCAGCAAACCGAAAACCGTCTGCACCGAGGTGACCGGCGATTCCGTCGCCAGAACCGTGTCCTTGGGATTGATCCGGAAACCGCGCGCCGCGAACAGGCCATCAGCCGAAGTCAGATCAAAGGTGAACACGACCTGCTGCATCTCCGGCCCGCGACCACCGGCACCGACTTGAGCGGGCGTGAATTCGCGCAAAACCAGCACACCTTTCGGATTGGCGCGGCTTTCCGTCAAACCGCCGATGATCGACAAAGCCTCGAGTGCTGTTGTTTCCTCTTTCTCGAAATGGACCAGACGCTCCGTTCCCGTCGCCCCCAACGAGGTGAAGTAGCGGCTGTCTTCCTGCACCATGATCTGGTCGCCTCCGCGCAAAACGATGTTCGCTGCGGCGTTCGAGAACAAGCGATCCGCTCTGATCTCGTAGATGCTGCCCTCCCGGATGAGCCGCACCAGCGGATTGCGAAGGGTGGACGACACACCTCCGGCAGAAGCGAGTACCGACAGGATGGTATGGTTTCTGTCGGGCAACGGGAAACTGCCCGGCTGCGCGACGCCCGCCACCAGATCGACCGAGCTTTGACGCCCTGCCGCCAGCGACAACTGCACCTGCGCAGACGGCACGATGGGGCCAAGCGCATCCTGTATCCTGCGCCGCGCTTCATCGGGTGTCAGCCCGCCGATCTGGATCTCGTCAAGATAGGGAATGAAAAGCTGTCCGGTCGGGGACACGATATTGCCGCTCAGAACCACCTTGTTTTCTGAAACACCTGTCAGCAGGGAATCTTCCTGACTGTCCCAGATGACCAGATCGACCGTATCCCCGCCGCGTATCAGCAAGGATTGCGGGCCACGCCCCGCAGCAGGCCAGTGATACTTTCCGGACCATCCCGTCACCGGCCATGAATGGATCATCGGCATGTTGGTGCGGGTGACCGGAACGACCTGAAAAGTGGGGATTTCGCGGTTCTGCTCGCGCAGCACCTCTCCGGTCAGCGCGGCACCCCTTGGCAGGGTGCATGCCGCCAGCAGAAGGCAAGCCAGTACTGTCGGGATCATTTTGTTTAAAAACCGAACCACATACCACCTCTTGATCACACACACGATCCCTAAGGGGCTTTCTACAACCGGATGTGCCTGTTAAACAGGGAAAAGTTTTTATGTGGTATCGGGTCACCAGTCATGCGCCTCCAGCGGGCCGAATTGCCTATTCTGATATTGGGAGGCACGGGGCGTCTTGGGACAATCGTGCGGCGGTTCCAAAGCCCCGACATCAAAGTGCTTTGGCAGGCACGGCGCGCTGAACCCGGTATTGATCTGGTCTGGTCACCCGAAGACGGTCTTGCCTCTTTGCAGTCACAACTGGCCCGGATCAATGTCACGCGTCTTCGTGCGGTAGTGGCCCTGTGGGGGGTCGTTCCCGGCAAGGCCGCGGATCTGGGCCTCAACACGCAGCTGGCGCATGTCGCCGCAGACCTTGCTTTGGCGCTGCAGGCTGATCGTGTTCTGCATTGCTCCAGCGCGGCTGTCTACAAACCGGGGCCTGCGCCAGCCCGCGAATCCGACGTGCCTGCCCCCGTGTCGGCCTATGGCCGAGCAAAGTTCGCGATGGAGTCGGCTGTTCTTCACCGGCACCGACACGCGCCCCAAAGCCCGCAGCCCTGTATCCTCAGAATCGGCAACGTCATTGGGGCCGATGCCCTATCGATTGCGATGCGGGTTGCCGCGCACCGCGGCACGCCCGTCACGCTCGACAGGTTTGCAAACGGCCAAGGCCCTGCCCGCAGCTTTATTAGCGGGTCCGATTTGTCCCTTTGTCTTGCTGCCCTTGTCCGCTGTGATCTTTCCGCCCTGCCGGAAACCGTCAATCTGGCAGCGCATCAGCCAACGTCCATGGCCGATCTTGTGCAGGAAGCGGGAATGCCGCTGGCATGGCGCCCTGCCCTTGCCGGTGCCGTCCCGTTGGTCGCGCTTGATACAACGCTGTTGCGCGGCATCATCGACCTCGGACCAGATAGCGGCACAGCGGGCCACCTTCTGGGCAACCGCACCAAAGCGATGATGCCGCAATGACGCCGGAAAAGCGGATTCTGGATATTGTCTGCGCTCTTGGCTTGTCGATGTTTCTGCTACCCGTTGCGCTGGTGATCGCCGTAATGATCCTGTTGATCGACGGTCGTCCGGTTCTTTACAAATCCGAACGGATGAAAACACCGGATCAGGCCTTCCTGCTATGGAAATTCCGCACCATGCGCCCGGTGGAGGGAGACTCGGGCGTTTCGGGCGGTGACAAGGTTGATCGCATCAGCCCCATGGGCCGTTTTCTCAGACGCAGCCGACTCGACGAATTGCCGCAACTGGTCAACGTCTTGCGGGGTGACATCAGCTTTGTAGGGCCCCGCCCGCCGCTGCGGCGCTATGTTGAACGCTGCCCTGCCCTGTATAACAAGGTTTTGCAGCAAAGGCCGGGGTTAACGGGGCTGGCGACTCTGGTGTACCACCGCACAGAGGAGAACTTGCTCGCGTCTTGTCTGTCAGCCGAGGAAACCGAAGCTGTCTATATGCGCCGCTGTATCCCGCGCAAAGCAAGACTTGATCTGCTATATGCCGCAAAACGCAGCATTTTGCTGGATATCCGCCTGATGTTGGGCACTGTGTTCAGATTCCTTCTACCGTAGCACGTCGAGAGTCTGTAAGTTGATCTTTGCGGGTGGCTGAAGCAGCATCAATCCTGAGGTGGTGCCTGCCAACGTCGGCTGCTGTAATTTTATTTTTAGTAACGGGTTTCGATAGGCTTGATTCCGTGCGGGCATTGTATCTGCCAGAGCATCGGCACCGCGCCAGCCTGTCGCGCAAGGAACAGTTTTGTGTTGCAGCGATTTTACGAGTTTTGTGTTTCATTAAGCCGGTTTCAGAAACGTTAATTTATGCTCTGTCTGGACGTGTTCAACGCGGCGTTCGCGCTTTTTTTGGCGCATCTTCTGATCATGGGCGATCTTCCTGACGCGCAGGAATTGCAGGGGCTGGCACCATATGCGCTGGCGCTGGGGCTGGTGGCCGCTGGGTTGACCATCCGGTTCGGGCTGCATCTGATCAAGCTCAACGCATATCAACTCCCCAGCGTGATGAATTCTGTATTCGTGGCCATTTCACTCGGTGCCACGGGCGTGGCGGTGGCCACAGTGTTGCAGGACAATCTGCCATTCGGGGTCTTTCCGGTCCTGTCGATGGTGTTTCTGATTCTCACTGTCAGCTCGCGGATTTTCTTGCGTAGCGTTCTGATCTGGATCTACCGCCAGAAAAACACACGCAAACGGGTTCTGATCTACGGGGCTGGCCAGACCGGACAACAACTTGCAGCAGCACTGGCCACGGATAACGAATTCCAGCCTGTCGGATTCGTGGATGACAACCCCGCCCTTCAATCCTTACGCGTCGGGGGGTTTGTTGTGTATTCTCCATTGGCGATTCCAAAACTCCTGAGCCAACGCAGGGTTGATCGGGTCATTCTGGCGATGCCGTCAGCCGGGATTCCGGCGCAGACACGTATATCTGTGAACCTGCGGGCATTGGGCTGTGATGTGCATGTTCTGCCGTCCTTTGCCGATCTTGTCCGTGGCCGCGAGCTTTCCAAACAGACCATACCGCTGGAATTGTCGGATTTTCTGGGTCGTCGCGGGCTGGACGAGGAACTGCCCGGCGTGAGCGAGGCCTATGCCGGGCGCAATATCCTTGTCACCGGAGCAGGTGGCTCCATCGGAGCGGAGATCTGCCGCCAGTTGCTGCATTGCGGCCCTTCAAGCCTGGTGCTTCTGGATCACAGCGAGGCCGCACTTTACACTATTGAGCGCGAGATCAGCGAAGTCGCGGGACCGATAAAGATCGTGCCGGTACTCGGGTCGATCGGCGAGGCCTCGCTGGTGCGGCAGGTCATTGCGGACCACCGGATTGATGTGATTCTCCATGCGGCGGCGTACAAACACGTTCCTCTGGTGGAGGCGAATGCCATTGAGGGAATCAGGAACAATGTGCTGGGCACGAAAACATTGGCCGATGCTGCCAAGGATGCGCAGGTCGAGCGGTTCACCCTGATTTCGACCGACAAGGCTGTCAGGCCTGTCGGCATCATGGGATGCACCAAGCGACTGGCAGAAATGATCGTGCAGGATCTGGCCCTTAGATCGCATCACACGCTTTTCTCGATGGTGCGCTTCGGCAATGTTCTGGGGTCTTCCGGCTCTGTGATCCCGCTGTTTCAGGAACAGATCGCGCGTGGCGGGCCTGTTACACTGACGCATGGTGACGTGACCCGCTACTTCATGACCTCGTCCGAGGCCGTTCGTCTTGTGTTGCTCGCGGGGACATTCACACGCGGCGGAGATGTCTTTGTTCTGGACATGGGCGTCCCGATTCCCATCCAGAAAGTCGCCCGTCAGATGATCGAAGGGGCAGGCTATACCGTCCGCGACCATCATAACCCCACCGGTGATATCGAAATCATCGTGACTGGTCTGCGCCCCGGCGAGAAGATGCATGAGGAGCTTTTGATCGGCTCCGACATGCTGACAACGCCGCATCCGAAAATCCTGCGCGCGCGGGAGGACCACTTGTCGGAGCTGGAGATGGCGAATGTCCTGAAATCCTTGCGCCGCGCTGTTGATACCCGTGACCTTGAGACGACAACAAACCTGTTGCGTCGCTGGGTCGAGGGTGACCAACTGCTCGATGCAGCCTCAGGCGAGACGTAGTGACTGTCAGTTTGCTGTTCTAAAACTTCATAAAATACAAAGTAAGCGCCCAAGTTTCGCCAAATTGGCGAAAGCGGTCCTTAATGCCTCGGCCCCATCCTGACCTCGGTGAGTTTTCGGCCGGGGGGCCGGGGGGATCGGGATGGGCGATTATCGGATCGCGTTCAGCGGCATGCTGGGCGCTGGGCAGCTAAGCTATGTGACAGGAATAACGGATCTGGAACTGTTGCCCACACAGGGCGGTCCGCTTCTGGTTTCGACAACCCGCGCCGGTGGCGGCATGGGCGTGTTCGATGCTGCGACAGGTGCTTTGCTGCGGACGCTGCCGATCTCAGCCGATCTGACGCAATTGACAGCACCGGCGCTCAGCGTGATCCAGTTGGCTGGCCAAACCTATCTGACAACGCTGGGATTGCGTGACGCGGGCGTTCATACGGTCAACATGTTGTCCAACGGGGAGCTGGGTGCCGCCGGGCGATTGTCCGCGCCGGGGCAGGATCTGGGTCTGATCACCGGCGTGACCGCCGCAGGCTATGGCGATAGCAGCTACCATTACGCCAGCATCCGCGGGACCGGACTGTTGCGGCTGGAAGCCTCGGGAGCGACGCAATTTACAGCACAATCCGTCGCACTCTCCGGCGCGAGCGCGAGCCATATGGTCAGCGATCTTGTCACCGTCACGCTGGGAGGGCGCGATTATCTGGTGGCGAGCTTTGCCACGGCAGACAGCATTGCGGTATTTCGTGTCACAACGGGGGGTAACCTTTTGCCCGTATCGGAACATGGCGCGGCCCAAGGGTTGGGGATTGACGCGCCGACGGTGCTGCGTCCGGTGCAGATCGGCGACACGGCTTTTGTCATTGTCGCCTCGACCCTCAGTTCCTCTCTCAGTGTTCTTGCCATTGGGTCCGACGGGGTCTTGGCCCCTGTCGACCATGTGATTGACGATCTGCACACGCGCTTCTCGCGGGTGACCGCGCTGGAAACCATCACAGTGGACAACCGCCATTTCGTGATGGCGGGCGGCGGCGATGACGGAGTGTCGCTGTTTGTGATGTTGCCGAACGGCAGGCTGGTCCATCTCGACAGCATTGCCGACAGCCTGCAAAGCACCTTGGCCAATGTGTCGACTTTGGCTGCCGCACGGATGGGGCAGAGCCTGCATATCTTTGCCACCAGCGAGCGCGAGCCGGGTATCACGCGTCTGACCGTCGACATCGGCAATATCGGGCAAAGCCTGCACGCAGGCGAGCCCGCAAGCGCCCTGACGGGAGGAGCGCAGGACGACATTCTCATCGGCGGGGCCGGCAACGACACGCTTGTTGGCGGCGCAGGCAACGACATCATATTCGACGGGCCGGGGCGTGACCGCATGACAGGCGGGCCGGGAGCCGATCTGTTCGTGCTGGCTGCAGATGGCGAGCGCGATGTTATCACCGACTTTCAGCCCGGTCTGGACCGGCTGGACCTGAGCGCATGGGTCGGGCTGACATCGCCGTCGCAATTACAGATCACCAGCCAAAGCTGGGGTGCCGAAATCCGCTTCCAGTCAGAAGAGCTGGAGCTTCGCAGCGCGAGCGGTTCCAGCCTGAGCAGGGCGGAGGTGCTCTGGGCTCCGGTTTTGAACCTGACGCGCCTTCCGGTAGGCACGCTCACCCCACCGCCGACGGGGACGCCGGGCACGCCCGAGCCAACTCCAACGCCGGGGGAGCCGCTCAACCTGACGGGGGGTGCAGGGGATGACCTCCTGACCGGCGGGACGGGCGACGATACGCTGAATGGTGCTGGCGGCGATGACCGCCTGTTCGGAGGTGATGGCGACGACCTCCTGACGGGGTCGAATGGCAATGACACGCTCTATGGCGGCGCGGGTAATGACAGGCTTCTGGGGAATAACGGTGATGATCTGCTGGTCGGCGATGCGGGCGATGATCAACTGTGGGGCGGAGACGGCCACGACACGCTTTACGGAGGCGCTGGTAACGACACGCTGCAAGGCGGAAACGGGAACGATCTGCTATTCGGCGGCGAAGGAGACGATCTGCTCGTCGGTGGCGCGGGCGCAGACACGATGGATGGCGGCGAGGGCAGCGATATCTACGAGGTAGACTCGACCGATACCGTGACAGATACCGGCACCACCGGCTTCGACATCGCGCGGATCACCAACCCGACAGGCGTACTGCTCTCCCTTGCGGGATGGAGCGGTCTTGAGCAAATCGAAGGCGCTGCCGGAAGCGATAC
Organism: Rhodobacterales bacterium; assembly: GCA_047921295.1. Taxonomy (GTDB): domain Bacteria; phylum Pseudomonadota; class Alphaproteobacteria; order Rhodobacterales; family Rhodobacteraceae; genus Seohaeicola. The sequence continues at coordinate 50,015 of JBLRWK010000019.1, read as the reverse complement.
GATCGATGCAAGCACGCAGCATAAGGGTATCAACATCCTCGGTCACGGCGGTGACGATGTTCTGGTCGGGGGGGCTGGCAACGACCGTCTTTTTGGCGGCGTCGGGCGTGACAGGCTGATCGGCGGGCCGGGCGACGACACGCTTTACGGCGGCGCGGGAAATGACACGCTGATTGGCGGGCTCGGTGCTGACTATATGGATGGCGGCGACGGCTCCGATTTCTATATGGTGGACGCGCTGGATACTGTCATCGACAGCGGCACCTATGGCTATGATCGCGCGCAGATTTACGAGACAACGGGTGTCGCCCTTAATCTCAACACCTGGCGCGGTGTCCAACGGGTCGACGGCCTGACTGGCAACGATACGCTTGATGCAAGCCTCACCACTGATGCGATCTTCCTGTTTGGCCATCATGGAGATGACGTTCTGATGGGAGGCGCCGGTCGCGATACGCTCAACGGGGGCGCGGGTAATGATGTGTTGTTCGGCGGCGGGGGAAATGACCGATTGGTAGGAAACACCGGCGACGACACCCTTTATGGTGGCGACGGAAATGACACGCTGATCGGCTGGCTCGGCGCTGACTATATGGACGGCGGCAACGGCTCCGATTTCTACATGGTCGATGCGCTGGATACGGTTATCGATACCGGCACCTATGGCTATGACCGCGCGCAGGTTTACGAAAAAACGGGTATCGCTCTGAACCTGAATACCTGGCGCGGTGTTGAGCGGGTCAACGGCTTCACCGGAAATGATACGTTGGATGCAAGCCTCACAGCCGATGCGATCTTCCTGTTTGGACACGCCGGAAATGACATCCTGATGGGGGGCGCGGGACGAGACACGCTCGTCGGCGGCGCAGGCAATGATGTGTTGTATGGCGGCGCGGGCAATGACTTGATGATGGGAAGCTCTGGCAACGATACGCTCTATGGTGGTGATGGAAATGACTTGCTGAACGGCGGTACCGGCAACGATGTGCTGTTTGGCGGCGCGGGAAATGACCGGTTGGTGGGAAGCACCGGTGACGACACGCTCTATGGTGGCGACGGAAATGACACGCTGATCGGCTGGCTTGGCGCTGATTTTATGGACGGCGGCAACGGCTCTGATCTCTACATGGTCGATGCGCGGGATACAGTCGTCGATACCGGCACCGATGGCTATGACCGCGCGCAGATTTACGAGACAACGGGTGTAGCCCTCAACCTCACAAGCTGGCGCGGCGTCGCGCGGGTCAACGGATTCACTGGGAACGATACGCTTGATGCAAGTCTCACGACCGATGCGATCTTTCTGTTCGGACATGCTGGGAATGATTTACTTTATGGTGGCTCTGGCAACGATACATTGGCTGGCGGCGGGGGCAATGACACGCTGGTTGGCGGCGCCGGAAATGACTGGCTGGTCGGCGGCCCCGGTGCGGACATGTTCGTCTTCCGCCCCGGCTTCGGGCGTGACATCATTGCCGACTTTCAGAAAGGGCTGGATGTGATCAACCTCGCCGGTCATGCGGGGCTGCACGGTTTCGCTGACTTGCAGATCCGGCAGTTCGGCGCCAACACGGTGATCCGCACGACAGAGAACAGCCCGGACCTTTTGATACTCGCAAATTTCGAGTCACATCGCCTGACCGCAGACGATTTCATTTTCTGAACGGAAGGTTAGTTTTTCGCACGGTTATCATGGACCCGCCGTCGGGAGTTGACCTGCCTGCACATGGCCCCCTGACAGGCACGGCTACGGCGAAACTAGCAAGAGGAGGTGATAGACGATACCTTCGCACGCATCCGTTCGGCCCAATCGGTAAAGCTGTAGCGTGCGGCCCATTCCCTTTGTATCCTGATCTGCCACACGGCTTGCTCGGACAGATACCGGCTTACCATCATGTCCAAATGCAGCGCGTCCGAGGCCGGGTCTGTCAGGGACAGAGCCGCGGATAGTGGATGGTGCGAAAGAATATCTGCAGTGCCGTCAATTTTTGGCAGGGCCACCGGCAATCCCGCCTCCCAGGCTTCAAGCGCTCCGATCGGCACGCCTTCGTAGTGCGATGTCAGCAGATAGGCCGACGCTCGCGCAAGTTCGGGGCGGATATCGGCAACCGGGCCGCGCAACACGACGCGGTTCAACTGGTCGGCTCTCAGACGGGCGGTGACTTTGGCCTGAAAGTCGGGATGGTCGGTGCCAGCCCCGCAGAGCACGAGCCGGTAGCATGGCGGCAGATGTGCAAAAATCTCCACTGCCGCGATGAGGTTCTTTTGATAGCTGTCTCGCCCTGTCATCACGATGAAGCGGGGCGTTTCAGGCGCATGCGTAAGCGGCGCAAGCGGGTCAAGATCGGAACAATTCGTCAGGACGTGCAGGTGGTGACGCCGCAAAGCCTTCGCTGAAATAGCCCCGACATAACGTAGGCGCGCTATCTCGCTGAGGAAGAAAATATGATGCGTCGTAACGATCCTGATCATCAGCATTTCCACTATACGCAAAAACGCCCCGTAGAGTCGCGGCATCCCCTCCTCGAAAGGCAGGCTATGGTGGGTAATGGCGAATTGCGGTTTGTCGCCTCGCGTCATCCCCAGCGCCCGTTCCAGCAGCAAAAACCGCAACAGAAAAACCGCCATGCGGGAATGCGCCCAGACCAGATCGTATTGCCCGTTCTGCACTATTTCGCGCAGCCCCCGTAACGCACGTATGGCGCGCAGCGGGGAACCTGACGTCCTGAGACCCTCCACCGTCAGATGGCGCGCGCCCGATCCGCGCAAGTGGTCGTAGCCGCCCGTGTTCTGATCCGAGACAACCGTGAGATCATATTCTTCCCGCAAGGCACGGACCATTTGGAGAATGTAGCGCGGCACACCGGAGTAGCCGCCATCCCCGCCGATCAGAAGCACGCGTGGCCGTGCTGTTTCGCCGTTTTCAGAACCGACCAAGCGCCACTGCCCCCCAGAATCCGATCTGCGAGAAACGGTCCTGACGATACAGGCCAAGTTCCGCGATCAGGCGCAAACGGGCAGGCATAGAGACGCTTTTGACCGCGCTCAGCCTGTCCACAAGGACTTGGTTATCTGCCCTTAGAAGGGCGCGTGCCGCCCCCAGCGCGTCAAGATTGCGCGTGATCCTCTCGCGCCACCTGCTGTTAAGCACATCGGAGCGGGCCTTGGCCCAGCCGCGCCATGTTTCACCGGCACCGATTTGGTTGGCGCCATGTTGGCGATAAAGGATTTGCGGCACCGGATCGTAAATGACATGCCCGCTAGCCCCAGTGACCAGAAGGTAGATCCACCAATCGTGGGCAAAGACGCGGTCAGCCGCAGGCGGGCTTTGGCGGATCAGGTCTAGCGCAGCCCTGTTCAGGACAATCGTGTTACCGCCCGCGATATTCTCGACCAGAGCATTCCGGAAACCGGGCGCACGGCGCAAGGGGCGGCTATGGCGGCGCTGGTCCGTCACCGGATTCCAGATCAGCCGGGCACCGCAGTAAAGCGCCGGTGTTGTGACGCCTGCAAGAGCCTCCATCGCCTTCTCGATCTTGGGCGGAAGCCACAGGTCATCCTGATCTGCGAGAGCCACGAAATCCGCGCTTTGTGGCAGGGTGCGAATCTGGTGCAGGTAGTTGGCCACGTAGCCCTGCCGTGGCGCGGGGTTCAGATAGACGCGGCACCCCTGCCGACGCGCCCTTTCCCGAAACAGTGCCACCTGCTGAAGATCGCGCGCATTGCCGCCATCATTACCGATATAGAGATCCCAGTCTGGCCATGTCTGGCTCAGAAAACTGTCGAGCTGTGCATAAAGCGGCGCGCCCGCATCGCACAACCCCATGACAATTGACACCCTGTTCACCAATTTACCACACTATCTCAAGGCACCAACACACATTAGGCACCGTTTCTTTTCTAAGGCGTAGAACCGGCGGTGTCAGGAAAATTCGTCTGATGACAGGCACAATCAAACAGTCCGCTGTTAACCGGCCCGTGCGCCACCTTTACCGGTCTTTCACCACGTCAGGCGCATGGATGCAGGCATCACATCCTCTACCGGACAAGGTCAGCGCCTTGGTTCACCGGCTGACCGGACGTTTATCAAGGAGCAACACATGCCCGACACCTCCCCGATTCTGGCCCTGCCCTATATCCTGCCGTCACAGGCGCAAAAGCATGTCACCCATAACGAGGCTTTGCGGCATCTTGATGCCATCGTGCAGCTGGTTGTGATCTCGGCCGATATGACAGCGCCGCCCGCCGCACTCATTCCGGGCGAGCGCTATATTGTCGGGCCTGCCGCGACAGGGGATTGGGCCGGACAGGACGGCGCGATTGCCGTGGCCGATTCCGGCGGCTGGATTTTCTACGGGGCGCAATCCGGTTGGCGCGCCGAGGATCTGTCGACAAACAGCCAGATCCGCTTCAACGGAACCGAATGGATACAGGCCGATCAGATGCCGGACAGTCTGGATCAACTCGGGATCGGCACCTCTGCGGATGCCACAAACCGTTTGGCGGTCGCCGCCCCTGCAACGCTGCTCACCCATGAGGGCGCGGGCCACCAGTTAAAGATCAACAAGGCACAGGACACCGACACGGCTAGCCTGCTGTTCCAGACCGGCTGGTCGGGCCGTGCCGAAATCGGGCTCGCCGGATCGGAAGATTTCTCCATTAAAGTGTCGGACGATGGCGCCAGTTTCAAGCAGGCCATCGTGCTGGACCGCCTTACCGGCGCGAGCACGGCTCCGGGCAACCCAGCTTTTTCGGCCTATTCTGTCGGGACGTGGATCACGGTCACAACTCCGCATACCGATCTGGTTTTCGACACGGCAGTTTTGAACCGCGGCAACCATTACGACACCTCCACTTCGACATTCACGGCACCTGTCGCTGGCTTGTACGGCTTTCTGATCAACGGCTTTCTCAACTCAAGCACCCAAGGGCGCGTGTCTTTTGCAAAGAACGGCCAGACCCAGGTGACCCAGATGCAGGTCCTCGTCGGCGCTGTCCCTCTGTCGTTCACAGTGGTTCTCCCGCTCGTCAAAGGCGATCAGGTCAGCTGCCGGACCGGAAACACAAATGCCAATCTGACCTATTTTCAGGGCCACACGATGTTCTCGGGTTGGCTGATTTCGTGACAGGGCGCGATTACAGAGCGCAAGGGTCGATCAGCCTGCGCCATCCACTCCGTCATTGACGGGTTCAGCCTTTGTCCGCAAAAGAGTGGTTGGTGCATTTGGGGTTTATAGGTAATTTATGAAAATCGCTATGATCGGAACGGGCTATGTCGGCCTCGTATCGGGTATCTGTTTTTCGGATTTCGGCCATGAAGTGGTTTGCGTTGATAAAGACCCGGCCAAAATTGACAGGCTGAACGCTGGCGAAATCCCGATTTTTGAACCGGGGCTCGAAGCCTTGATGGTCAAGAACGTGGCTGCGGGCCGTCTGACCTTTACCCTTGATCTGCCCTCCGCTGTCCAGGGTGCGGATGCGGTGTTTATCGCGGTCGGCACGCCCACGCGTCGCGGTGACGGTCACGCGGATCTGGTCTATGTCTATGCCGCCGCCGAGGAAGTGGCCCGCGCGGCGACGGAATACGTGGTGATCGTGACCAAATCCACAGTGCCCGTCGGCACCAACCGGCAGATGAAGAAGGTGATCCGCAAGGCCAATCCGGCGCTGGAGTTCGACGTTGCCTCCAACCCTGAATTCATGCGTGAAGGGGCCGCGATCGAGGATTTCATGAAGCCTGACCGCGTGATCGTCGGGGTGCAGACGGATCGCGCCGCCGAGGTGATGGCAGAGATCTACCGCCCGCTCTATCTGCGCGACTTCCCGATCATCACCACGGATCTGGAAAGCGCCGAGATGATCAAATACGCCGCCAACGCCTTTCTCGCGACCAAGATCACTTTCATCAACGAGATCGCGGCGCTTTGCGAACGCGCAGGCGGCGACATCAAGGAAGTGGCCAAGGGCATCGGGCTGGACGGACGGATCGGAAACAAATTCCTGCATGCAGGCCCCGGCTATGGCGGATCATGTTTTCCCAAAGATACCAAAGCCTTGGCACGTATCGGACAGGAACATGCCGTGCCGATGCAGATCACTGAAACGGTGATCAAGGTCAACGAGGAGATCAAGCGCAGGATGATCGACAAGCTGCTTGATCTCTGTGACGGCAGCTTCAACGGAAAAACCGTCGCGGTTCTAGGGGCGACCTTCAAGCCCAACACAGACGACATGCGCGATGCGCCAAGCCTGACGATCATCCCCGCAATGGTGGGTGGCGGGGCCAAAGTGAGGATCGTCGATCCGCAGGCGAGGCATGAGGGCGAGGCGCTTTTGCCCGGTGTTCATTGGCACGAAGATGTCTACAAAGCTGCGCAGAATGCCGATCTGCTGGTGATCTTGACGGAATGGAACGAATTCCGTGCGCTGGATCTCAAGCGGCTGGCGCGGAAGATGGCCCGCCCGCATATGGCTGATCTGCGCAATATCTATTCCCAGCGCGACGCCAAGAGAGCCGGTTTTACCGCTTATGTTGCAATCGGAAGAGGAAGCTACTTTGAGGAAGATGCTTAACAGGTTGTCCCTGTTGCAACGCTTTCCCACGGGTTTTCCGGCATAATCAATCTGCACTGGACGAGGGCTTGCCCTCTCTGATTGAGTTGAACTCTGTCAGGGGGGCATGCGGGCCGATGAGTTTTGATTACGTCATTGTGGGCGGGGGGTCGGCTGGCTCTACCTTGGCAGCGCGATTGACCGAGGACCCGAACACGACGGTTTGCCTGCTTGAAGCTGGCGGCCACGGCAAAAGCCTGCTGGTGCGGGTGCCCGCTGCGGTGGTTGCTGTATTGCCAGGGCGGCCAAAACTGGGCAACTGGGCTTTCGAGACGGTTCCGCAAGACGGGCTGAACGGGCGGAGGGGCTACCAGCCGCGCGGCAAGGGGCTTGGCGGCTGTTCCGCAATGAACGCGATGCTCTATGTGCGCGGACATCGCAGGGATTACGATGGCTGGGCCGAGATGGGCTGCACCGGCTGGTCATGGGATGAGGTGCTGCCGTACTTCCGCCGCTCGGAAAACAATGAGCGAGGGGCCAATCCCGATCACGGTGCAAGCGGCCCGTTGCAGGTATCTGACCAGAAAAGCCCGCGCCCGATTTCTCACGCCTTCGTTGATGCCGCCGCGCAGTTACAGCACCGCATACGCGATGATTTCAACACAGGCGATACCGAGGGCGTTGGCCTGTTTCAGGTGACGCAGTTCCACGATACCGCGCGCAACGGCGAACGCTGCTCGGCGGCTGCGGCCTATCTGCATCCGGTGATGAAACGCCCCAATCTCAAGGTGGTGACAGGCGCACATGCGACGCGCATCCTGTTTCAGGGCAAGCGTGCCTCAGGTGTGGCCTACCGACAGGGCCGCGAGGACAAGAAGGTCGAGGCGCGGCGTGAGGTGATCCTGTGTGGCGGGGCGTTCAACACCCCGCAACTGCTCCAGCTTTCGGGGATCGGCAGGCCCGAGGACATCAAGAAACACGGCATTGCGATGCTGCATGAGCTTCCCGGCGTGGGGCAGAACCTTCAGGACCATCTGGATTTCATCCTTGCCTACAAAAGCAGGGATACCGACAATTTCGGCATCGGCCTGACCGGAGCCGTCAATTTGATCAAACATATGTGGCAATGGCGCAAAGATGGCACCGGCATGATGGCCACGCCATTCGCCGAAGGTGCCGGATTCCTCAAAACCGATCCGGCACTGGAAAAGCCGGATATACAGCTGCATTTCGTGATCTCGATTGTCGATGACCACGCCCGCAAGCTGCATCTGGGTTACGGTTATTCCTGCCATGTCTGTGTGCTGCACCCGAAATCGCGCGGGGCAGTCTATCTGCAATCCTCCAACCCGTTGGCCCCGCCCGCCATTGATCCGCGCTATCTGTCAGACCCGCAGGATCTGCACACCCTGATTCAGGGCGCAAAGATGACGCGCGCCATCATGAAGGCCCCCGCGCTGCAGGGTTACCTGCATAAGGAACTGCACCTGCCGGAAACAATGACCGACGCGGATTGGGAAAAACACATCAGGGCACGCGCCGATACGATTTACCACCCCGTCGGCACCTGCAAGATGGGTGTTGATGACATGGCCGTGGTTGATCCGGAACTGAAGGTCCACGGCATCGAGGGGCTGCGCGTAGTGGACGCGTCGATTATGCCCACTCTGGTCGGTGGCAATACCAACGCGCCAACTATCATGATCGCGGAAAAGGCGGCGGATATGATCCGCGGTGCCCGCGCAACAGCACGTTTTGCGGCGCGCTGACCGGGTCAGCCTCGGGTAAACTGGCGCAGGACTTCGCCCAAAGCGGCAATACCCTCGCGGATACGATCCTCTGACTGGGCGGAATAGTTGATCCGCGCAGTGTTGGCCCGTTCCTGCACCGGAAAGAACGTCGCCCCCGGCACATAGGCAACACGCGCCTGCGGCAAGGCAACGTCCCGCATGAAGACGGTTGCGTCAAACCCCTCGGGAAATGTCGCCCATGTGAACAGCCCGCCTTCGGGATCGGTCATCGTGATATCCTGCGGGAAATGCTGGCGGATCGCGTCCAGCATCACCTCCTTTTTCCGGCCATAAGCTGTCCGCAACATCGCAATATGCGCGTCCAGATCGAAACGGTCCAGAAACAGGCTGGCCGCCGCCATATTGAGCGTTGAAGTCTGCGTATCGGCGGCGACTTTCAGCAGCGCCATCTTGTCCAAGAGCGCAGGCGCGGCCACGGCCCAGCCGATCCGCAAGCCCGGCACCAGCACTTTGGAAAAGCTGCCAAGATGGATCACGCGCCCTTCGGTATCCATCGACTTCAGCGTCGGCAGGGTTTCTCCGGCAAAGCGGATATGCCGGTAGGGCGTGTCTTCCAGCACGATCACATCGTGCTTGTTCGCAAGTTCGATCAGACGCTTGCGGCGCGGCAGGGACAGGGTCACGCCGGTCGGGTTCTGGAAATCGGGCACCGTATAGATCATCCGTGCGTCCGGATTAGCCTGCAACGCGGCTTCCAGCGCGTCCATCCGCATCCCTTCGCCGTCCATCGGGACCGCCGCATAGCGCGGCTCGCTGGGGTTGAAGGCGATCAGCGCCCCCAGAAACGTGGGGTCTTCGGTAATGATCACATCACCCGGATTAACCAGCATCTTCGCCGCGAAATCCAGCCCTTGCTGCGAGCCTTGCAGGATCAACACATCCTCGGCACCGCAGGGCGTTCCATCACGGCACGTCAAGGCGGCAATCTGTTCGCGCAGACGCGGCAGCCCGTCGGACGGGGCATATTGCATCGCAGCGCCGCCCGGCGCGCTGATGATCTCCCGGAAGACCTGCTCAAGCTGTGCGGCGGGGAACAGGCTGGCATCGGGATAGCCGCCCCCGAAGGAGATGATCGACGGGTCCGCACCAAGCGCCAGCAGTTCCTTGATGGCCGACGGCGCGACCCTGTCCATCCTCTGCGCGAAACGCGGTGCCATGCTGGACCCTCCTGTGTGTGGTGTCAGGGGACAGGTAAATGCCAGCGGATGCAAGATGGCAGGTTCACGGTATTCTGAATGGTAAGCGCTGACAGGACGCTTAGGTTACGCCTATGAACAAAATCTCACTCACCCGCCGCACCATGATCCTCACCGGCAGCGCCTTGCTTGCCAGCCCTGCCATCGCACAAACCAATCCGTGGCAAGCTGTATCAGACCGCGCGCGCGGCATGGATCAGTGTCATGCCCTAATGATCCGCATGGGCGGCTCGGAGATGCTGGCCGAAACATATCGCGGTCCGTCTTTGGGGCGGGCTGTTCCGGTCAAATCTGTGTCGAAAACCATTGTTGCCGCCCTTATGGGCGCGGCGCTTGACCATGGCGAAATCCCTTCGGTCAACGCCACATTAGGCGAACTGACACCGCAGCTTGTGCCGGACAATGCCGATCCGCGCGTGGCGGCTTTGACGGTCGAGAACCTTGTGACTATGCAAGCCGGACTGGAGCGAACCTCGGGCGGCAATTACGGCGGGTGGATCAGCAGCAGGAACTGGGTCGCCAATGCCCTGTCGCGCCCATTCGTGGCGGAACCGGGGCGGGTCATGCTCTATTCCACCGGCAGTTTCCACATTCTGGGCGCGGTGCTGTCCGAGGTGGCGGGCGAAAGCCTTTTGAGCCTTGCGCGCACCCGTCTTGGCGGCCCTTTGGGGATCGAAATTCCGGCTTGGACACGTGATCCGCAGGGGCGGTATCTGGGCGGCAACGAGATGGCGCTGACTCTCGGCGCGATGGCACGGTTTGGCGAGCTGTATCTGGCCAGAGGCGTGTGGAACGGTGAACAGGTTCTGTCGCGGGACTGGGTGGATGCCTCGCTGCAATCGCGCACCAGATCGCCCTATTCAGGCCTGAACTACGGCTACGGCTGGTTTCTGGGCCGCAGCGGCGGGCAGGATTACGCGCTGGCGCGGGGCTATGGCGGGCAGGTGATCTGCATCGCACCGGAACTGGGCCTCTCCCTTGCCCTGACATCGGACCCGACGCTACCGGCGCGCAGCGCGGGGCATTTTGGTGATATCATGCGCCTGATCGAAGAGGCTGTTATTCCCGCAGCGCAAGCCGCCAGCCTGTAAATCAGGCTACATGGAAAAGGAGGCCGAAGCCTCCTTTTCGTTCTCTCAGAAGTCGAGATTTTCGACGTTCAGCGCGTTCTGCTGGATGAACTCGCGCCGCGGTTCGACCACGTCACCCATCAGCTTGGTAAAGAGATCATCCGCTTCGGCCATATCATGGACCTTGACCTGCAACAGCGTGCGCGCCTCCGGATCAAGCGTGGTTTCCCACAGCTGTTCGGGGTTCATCTCTCCCAAGCCTTTGTAGCGCTGCAACGACAGACCCTTCTCGCCCTCTTTCAGGATCGCGTCCAATAGGTCGAGCGGGCCATAGATCGGCTGTGCGCGTTCCTTGCGCATCAATTTGGCAGGCTGGGTGTAGACCTCGCGCAGCGCGGCGCTCATCTGGCCCAGCTTGCGTGCCTCGCCCGACCGCAGAACCTGCCCGTCCAGCGTCCGCACTTCCTCGACACCGCGCAGCACGCGCGACAGCCGGATACCGTGATCCTGCGTGATCCGGCCACTCCAGCCGCGCTCGTATTCAACCGCGATCAGATCAAGCCGCTTGGCCACCGCATCCGCGACTCCTTGCAGATCGGCATCGGCACGGCCCTGCGCGAAAGCCTCGGCAATCGCGGATTGCTCAAGGATATGGCGCGGATAATGCGTCGGGAACGCTTCAAGAATGCGCCGCACCTGCCGCGCCTCCTCGACGATGCGGACCAGATCCTGACCCACGACATCCTCGCCGGACCCCAGACGCAGAACAGCGCCCTCGGTGCCTTGGTCGATCAGATAGTTCTCCATCGCGGTCTGGTCTTTCAGATAGACCTCGGACTTGCCGCGCCCGACTTTGTAGAGCGGCGGCTGCGCGATATAGAGGTACCCGCCCTCGATCAGTTGCGGCATCTGGCGGTAGAAGAACGTCAGCAGCAGCGTCCGGATATGCGCGCCGTCCACGTCAGCGTCGGTCATGATGACGATCTTGTGGTAGCGCAATTTCTTGATGTCGAACTCGTCGCGCCCGATGCCGGTGCCCAAAGCCATCACAAGGTTGCCGATTTCCTGACTGCCCAGCATCCGGTCGAACCGCGCGCGCTCCACGTTCAGGATCTTGCCCTTCAGCGGCAGGATCGCCTGTGTGCGCCGGTCGCGCCCCGTCTGCGCCGACCCACCGGCGCTGTCACCCTCGACAAGGAAGACTTCGGTTTTGGAGGGGTCTTTTTCCGAGCAATCCTTGAGTTTGCCCGCAAGGAAGTTCACATCCATCGCCGTCTTGCGCCGCGTCAGATCGCGGGCCTTGCGCGCCGCCTCGCGGGCCAGCGCAGCCTCGACGATCTTGCCGACGATGATCTTGGCCTGCGTCGGGTTCTCCTCGAACCACTCCGCCAGTTTCTCGTTCACAAGGTTTTCCACCGCCGGACGCACCTCGGAACTCACCAGCTTGTCTTTGGTCTGGCTGGAGAACTTCGGATCAGGCACCTTGACCGACAACACGCAGGTCAGACCCTCGCGGGCATCGTCGCCGGTAAAGGCGACCTTCTCGCGCTTGGCGATTCCGCTGGACTGGGCATAATTGTTGATCGTGCGCGTCAGTGCGCCACGGAAACCCGCCATATGGGTGCCGCCATCGCGCTGCGGGATGTTGTTGGTAAACGGCAGGACGTTCTCGTGATAGGTGTCGTTCCACCACATCGCGACTTCGACGCCGATGCCGTCTTTCTCGCCGGTCATGTGGATCGGTTCGGCCATGATCGAGCTTTTCGAGCGGTCGAGATATTTCACGAACTCCCGCACGCCGCCCTCGTAGAACAGCTCTGTCTTGAGCGGCTCTGCAGGGCGCAGATCCTCCACGATGATCCGCGCGCCCGAGTTCAGGAAAGCCAGTTCGCGCAGGCGCTTCTCCAGCGTCTCGAACGAGTAGTCGAGGTTGGAGAATGTGGTGGTCGAGGCCAGAAAGCGCACTTCGGTGCCCTTCTGTCCGTTCGCATCACCGACAACGCGCAGGCTTTCCACGGTATCGCCGCGCTCGAAGCGCACGAAATGCTCTTTGCCCTCGCGCCAGATCCGCATTTCCAGCCAGTCGGACAGGGCATTCACCACCGAAACGCCAACACCGTGCAGACCGCCGGACACCTTGTAGGAGTTCTGATCGAACTTACCGCCCGAATGAAGCTGGGTCATGATCACTTCGGCTGCGGAAATGCCCTCACCCTCGTGGATACCAACAGGCACACCGCGCCCGTTGTCGCGCACGGAGACGCTGTTATCGGGGTGAATGATCACATGCACATGGTCGGCATGACCGGCCAAAGCCTCGTCAATGCCGTTATCCACGACCTCGTAGACCATGTGATGCAGACCGGACCCGTCATCCGTATCACCGATATACATACCAGGCCGTTTGCGGACGGCATCCAACCCCTTGAGAACCTTGATAGAATCCGCGCCGTATTCCTCGGGGATCTTGTCGCTGTCGGACATTCCGAAAATCCTTCTTTAATCTGGGATTTTATACGAAACCTTGGGGGGAATGTCACGTCATTGCCCCATATTTTGCGCTAGATCAGCGGTATCACGACACCCACAAGACAAAGCAGCACACCGGCCACGATATTGACCCGCCTGAGCGCTGTGGGCGAGGTCAGAAGACGCCTTGCGCGATCCACCGACAAGGCCATGGCAAGGTTGCCCAAAAGCGGGACCGTCGTTGAAATCGCAAGGATCGCCACAACATCCCATGTCGTGATGCGCGTCAGGTCAAAAAACCCCGGCAGCACGCCCATATAGAACAGCACAGCCTTGGGATTGCCTACGATCACAGCGACACCCGCCATGAAGCCCGCCCAGCGTCCGGGCCGTGTCAGGCGGCTGTCTGTCCCGATGGTTGCGCCCGCATGGCGGATGAGCATCACACCCATGAACAGGAACATACCCGCCGCGACAAGGCGCATGACGGCCATGAACCCGTCGAAGACCGACACGATCCACGCCACGCCAAGGATCGCCAGCAGCGGCCAAAGGATATCACCGATCACGACACCGACCGCCAGCGGCCATGCCGAGGCAAAGCCGCCCGACAGAGCGCGTGCCGTCAACGCAACCCAGACCGGGCCGGGGGTCAGGAACAGGATCAGGATAGCACCTGCATAGAGCAGCAGATCAGCGGGAGTGGCGGTCATGACAGGGGGCTTTCAGGGCGCTGCGGGGAAAGATCACAGCGCCGTTATCGCGCCGAAATCACGGATGATCCAGCCTCTTCCGTCACCTCGAACATCTGCGCGCGGTCGGCGATCGTATCGAACAGTTCCGGCCCTGTTCCGGTCATCCATGCCTGTGCGCCCAGCGCACAAATCTCGTCATAAAGTGCCGCGCGGCGTCCGGCATCCAGATGTGCTGCAACCTCGTCCAGCAACAGCAGCGGAGGAGCCCCGAAGTCACGCGTCAGACCGCGTGCATTGGCAAGGATCAGGGATACCAGAAGCGCCTTCTGCTCGCCTGTCGAGCAATCGGAGGCGGGTACGCCTTTGGCCGCATAGACCGCATAGAGATCGCTGCGATGCGGCCCGACAAGGCTGCGCCCTGCCGCCAGATCGCGAAACCGGCTTTCGCGCAAGGCATCCAGCAGATCGGCCTCCGTCGGGGGCATCGCACCCTCGGTCTGTTGCAGGTCAAGCTCGGCCGTTGGAAAGGCGGTTTCCGCCTGATCCTGCGCCTCTCGCAGCAGATCTAGCGCGGCCAGTCTGTTGGCATGGATAGTAGCACCGGCGCGCGCCATTTGCGCCTCGATCGCGCCATACCAATGCGTGTCGCGCACCTGATCCTTGAGCAGACGGTTCCGCTCGCGCATCGCCTTTTCATAGGTCAGGCTGACCTCGGCATGATCGGGGATGAAACTCATCGTCATGCGGTCCAGAAACCGCCGCCGCCCGTCCGCCCCCTCGATCCAGAGGCGGTCCATCGCGGGGATCAGCCAGAGCACGCGCGCGATCCGGCCAAGCGCAAGCTGCGTTGCCGCCTTCTCGTCGATACTGACCTGTCGGGAGGCCCCCTCCTCGGACCAGATGGCCACCTCATGCATCTGGTGCAAGCTGCGCAGAACGCCCGTGACTTTCCAGCCCAGCGCCTCGGGTCGTCGCGCCATGTCGGCAGCGCTCGCACGACGCAGCCCGCGCCCCGGTGAGAAAAGCGAGACAGCTTCCAACAGATTGGTTTTGCCTGCGCCGTTCGGGCCGAAGAGCGCCACAGGCCGCCCGTCCAGTTCCAACGCACCGCTGCGATGTGACCGGAAATGCGACAGCGTCAACGCAGTCAGAAAGAGGCCAGACACACCCCGGCCTTTCTATTGTGAAAACAGGCCAGCGCCCCGATCAAACCCGCATCGGCATGACGACATAAACTGCCGACATGTCATTGCCTTCGCGCATCAGGGTCGGATCACCGGAGGAGTTGAACATGAAGACCGCATTCTCGCGGTCCACCTGACTGGCGATTTCCAGCAGATATTTCGCGTTGAACCCGATCTCCAACCGCTCGTCGGCATAAGCCACGGCCAGTTCTTCCTCGGCGGCACCGCTGTCAGGCGCGTTCACCGACAGAACCAGACGGTCCTCGTCCAGCGACAGTTTGACCGCGCGCGACCGCTCGGACGAAACAGTCGCCACACGGTCCACAGCAGCGGCGAAATCGCGGGCATCCACCTCAAGGCGGCGCGTATTGCCCTGCGGAATGACGCGTGTGTAATCGGGGAAGGTGCCGTCAATCACCTTGGAGGTCAGGGTGATGTCGGGCGTGGCAAAGCGCACCTTGGTCTCCGACACCGAGACGGCGATTTTCATATCGTCATCATCCAGAAGCTTGCGCATTTCGCCAACGGTCTTGCGCGGCACGATGACACCGGGCATGTCCTCGGCCCCCATCGGCAATTCGGCATCGATCCGCGCCAGACGGTGGCCATCGGTGGCCACGCAGCGCAGCACCTTGCCGTTTTCGCCATCGGCAACGTGCATGTAGACGCCGTTGAGGTAATACCGCGTCTCCTCGGTCGAGATGGCGAATTTCGACTTGTCGAACAAGCGCCGCAACGCACCGGCAGGGGCGCTGAAATTGCTGGTATAATCCGACGAAGCCATGACCGGAAAATCTTCTTTCGGCAAAGTTGCCAGATTGAAATGCGACCGTCCCGCCTGCACCGTCAACCGGCCTGCGGCACTGTCATCCGACAATGTCACCAGCGAGCCGTCGGGCAGTTTGCGCACGATCTCGTGCAGCATCACGGCAGACACGGTGGTGGAGCCTGCCCGCTCGACCTGTGCGGGCGCTTTGTCCAGCACCTCGATATCCAGATCGGTGGCGCGGAAGGTGACTGTGCTGCCTTCAGCCTCGATCAGCACATTGGCAAGGATCGGAATCGTGTTGCGACGCTCGACGACCGACTGTGCCTGCGACACGGCTTTCAGAAGCGTACCGCGTTCGATGCTAAGTTTCATTCCGTCGCTCCTATCCATTGCCGGCCTGTGCCGCATGTCATTCCCGGCGCTGGCTGGGATGGGCACGGTATCCCAAATACCTGCCCACTCAAGGCTTTTATGTGTTTTCTGCTGGAAAAAGAAGGCCGTCAAGGCCGTCCTGCAACAATCGACCTGCAGACGGCCCGATGGTCCCTGATGGAGGCGTCAGGCCTCCAGCGTGCGGCGCAGCATCTCGATATCCTCTGCAATCTGTCCGTCCTGCACGCGCAACTCCTCAATCCGGCGCACACCATGCATCACGGTGGTATGATCGCGCCCACCGAAACGACGGCCGATCTCCGGCAGCGAACGGCTTGTCAGTTGCTTGCACAGATACATCGCCACCTGACGGGGGCGGGCATAGCTGCGGACGCGCTTGGGGCCGATCATGTCGGAAAGACGGATATTGTAATGCTCCGAGACCCGGCGCTGGATTTCCTCGATAGTGATCTTGCGCTCGGAGGCGCGCAGCACATCGGCCAGACAATCCTGCGTCAGCTCCATCGTGATCTCGCGCCCCACAAGGCTGGCGAAAGCATAAAGTCGGGTCAGCGCTCCTTCCAGCACACGCACGTTGGTGCTGATGCGATGGGCCAGAAACTCCAGCACGGCATTCGAGATTTCAAGCCCCGGATACTGGCTGCGATAGGCCTCGACCTTGGATTGCAGCACACCCAGCCGCAATTCGTAATCGGTCGGATGCAGATCGACGACCAACCCGCATTGCAGGCGGGATTTGATCCGGTCTTCCAGATCCTTGATCTCGCCAGGCGCGCGATCCGCCGAGATGATGATCTGCTTGTGGCTATCCACAAGCGCGTTGAACGTGTGGAAGAACTCCTCCTGCGTGCTGTCCTTTCCGGCGATGAATTGCACATCATCCACCATCAGAACATCGACAGCGCGGAAAATCTGCTTGAAGTCCATCATCTTGCGGTCACGCAGCGCCTGCACGAATCGGTACATGAACTGTTCCGCCGACAGGTAAACCACGTTCAGGTCCGGCCGTTTGGCCTGCAACTCCCATGCAATCGCATGCATGAGGTGCGTTTTGCCCAAGCCGACACCGCCGTACAGAAACAGCGGGTTGAACGTGACCGGCCCGCCTTCCGCCACACGCCGCGCGGCGGCATGGGCCAGTTCGTTCGGCTTGCCAACTACGAAACTGTCAAAGGTGAAGCGCCTGTCCAGAGGCGCACCCGGCAACTGATCTATCGGCGTCGCAACTGCGGCGCTGTCATGCGTGACGATTGCAGGAGAAGCGACATCAGGCCGTGGCATCGGCTGTGACGGAACCCTGAAATTGATGCGCCGCACGGACTGCCCCGCTTGCACCATTTGTGTGAGGATCAGATCCCCGAAATTCTGGGCAACGTAATTGCCCATGAAGCTGGTCGGAACGTGAAACGTGGCGACTCCTTCCGAGATATCGCAAAATTCCAGTGGCTCGATCCAGTTTGCGTAATTGTTCTTGCCTACCGTGGTCAGAAGATTGCGCTGCAGCTGTCCCCATTGTTCTTGTGTCATTCTTTCCCAAGTCCCGCCTGTTCCAAGTCTTGCGACAGAACTTCACCCAAGGACGATGAGACATAGCTACGCTGTACCTTGCCCAAGAAGGCAAAGCCCGTGCAGCTAGAATTCTCTGACTGATCTACGCATATGCCTCAACGCAAAACGGACCTGTCCCAAAGGTCCGAACAGCGGAAAGATACACACAAAACACAGTCTTCAGGACATGGTCCACCGCTTGCGCGGTAAAGCCGAACACCACAGATCAAGGCATGCCCAATCACGCCAGAACCCACGATGCACGTCGCTCGAAAACCTTTATACAGAAAGGCCCGCAAGCGCCCCTGTCCCCCCAGGGCGAAGTGACTCGCTACCTGAAATTACCAATTGCCGTGAAGCCTAGGCAACCGAACTATCACCTTGACTCGCGAATTCCGAAAAAGAATCTCTCGAAGCCGTGAACGGCGTTCCGGAACGAAAAAAAGCGCCGCTTGCAGCGACGCTTTTTGCTTCAAATAGTTAGGTCGATCAGCTCAGCGCATTGACCCGCGCGGACAGGCGCGAGATCTTCCGCGAGACGGTGTTTTTGTGCAACACGCCTTTCGTCACACCGCGCATCATTTCAGGCTGGGCCGCCTGAAGAGCAGCTGCCGCGACGGCTTTGTCGCCCGAGGCAATTGCCTCTTCGACTTTGCGGATGAAAGTACGGATGCGCGAACGACGCGCTTTGTTTACGGCGAAACGGGCCTCGTTCTGACGAGCGCGTTTCTTGGACTGCGGCGTATTGGCCATGATATTTCCCATTCTCCGGGTCAGTTGAATATAATTCGCGCACCGAGCCCGGACCGGGTTTCATCAACCGGTTGATTCTGACCAGAGCGGGTCTCACGCGCATGTAGGCGTTCCTTTAAGGGATTTCTCCCCGTTTGGAAACCGCAAAACGTATCATGCCACCGACGGAACTAGAGACAGCGCCTCCTGCTCCGTCGGCGGATGTCTTACTTGTCGCGGAACTGCGGTGTGCGCTTTTCCAGGAAGGCCGCCATGCCTTCGGTCTGGTCCTCGCTGGCAAAGAGCGAATGGAAGGCGCGGCGCTCGAACAACAAACCTTCGCGCAGCGTTGTCTCGAACGAGCGGTTTACCGATTCCTTGACGACCATGGTCGTGATCATGCTCTTCTCGGCGATCTTCTGCGCCGCCGCCATCGTCTCTTCCATCAGCTTCTTGACGGGAACGACGCGCGACACGAGGCCGGAGCGTTCCGCCTCCTCGGCATCCATGAAACGTCCGGTGAGGTTCATATCCATCGCCTTGGCCTTACCGATGGCGCGCGTCAGCCGCTGCGTACCACCAAGACCCGCAACAACACCCAGATTGATCTCCGGCTGGCCGAATTTCGCGGTATCCGATGCAATGATGAAATCGCACATCATCGCCAGTTCGCAACCGCCGCCCAGCGCATAGCCTGACACGGCAGCGATGATCGGTTTACGGACCCGCATGATCTGCTCGGATTCGGGCGTGAACAGATCGCCAGCAAAGACATCGACAAAGGATTTTTCGGCCATCATCTTGATATCGGCTCCGGCGGCAAATGCCTTTTCCGAGCCGGTGATCACGATGCAGCGCACCTTTTCGTTGTTCTGACACCCGGTCAGCGCATCCGCCAGTTCCCCCAAAAGCTGATCGTTCAGCGCATTGAGAGCGTTCGGACGGTTCAGCGTGACGAGGGCGACGTGGTCTTCTATTTCGACGATGATCGTCTCATAGGCCATGAAATCTGCTTTCGCTTGTTGATGACAGACCTGATTGAGTAACAGCTTGGGCGCGCCAATCAAGTCATCTTTGGCAGATCGGACAGTAGAACGACGAGCGGCCAGCCTGCACGATCCGCGTGATCGACCCCGTGCAACCGGGGGCGCGGCAGGCTTGCCCCTCCCGTCCGTAGGCTTCAAAACTGTGTTGGAAATACCCGAGTTCGCCATCAGCCTGCCGAAAGTCACGCAACGACGATCCACCCGCCTCGATCGCGTCCACCAGCACCTGACGGATGATCGGCACCAGCCCTGCGACGCGGTTCCCCGCTATCTGCCCTGCCTTGCGCTGCGGCGATATGCGCGCACGATACAGCGCTTCGCACACATATATATTGCCAAGCCCCGCGACGATCCGCTGATCCAGCAAGGCGGATTTCACCGGCGTGTTGCGCCCTTTCATGGCGGCTACCAGATAGGGCTCGTTGAAATCATTGCCCAGAGGTTCCGGCCCGATCCCCGCCAGCAGCTTATGCGCCTGCGCCGTAGCGGTATCGAGCAGGTCCATCGCGCCGAAGCGGCGTGGATCGTTGAAGGTGATGCGCGCACCATTTTCCATGTCGAGCACGACGTGATCGTGTTTCATGGCGGCCGGATGCGCATGCACGAATCGTCCCAGCGGATCGCCTGACACCAGCATACGGCCGGACATACCGAGATGGATCAACAGCGTCTCACCGCTGTCGAGATCGGCCAGAATATACTTTGACCGCCGCCTGAGCGCGGTCACCCGCCGCCCTGTCAGACGCCCCGCCATGTTATCGGGAAAGGGCCAGCGCAGATCGGGCCGGTTCACATGCGCCTGCGCGATCACCTGCCCCTCCATCACCGGGGCAAGACCACGGCGGACAGTTTCAACCTCGGGCAATTCGGGCATGATCGGACCTTCAGGGCAAGACAGCAACAAAGCGGTGTGAACGGGGGCGTGACAAGCGGCGCATTGCAGCCCCGTGCCCGCGCCCTATAAGAAGGGTGGGAACAATGATCGGCAAGACCAGATGGACGAACAAGACAACAGAACGACGCATTTCGGTTTTCAGGACGTGCCTGAGGATGAAAAGGCCGGGCGCGTGCGCGGTGTTTTCGGCTCTGTCGCGTCGAAATACGATGTGATGAATGATGTGATGTCGATGGGTATCCACCGTATCTGGAAAGATGCGATGATGGATTGGCTTGCCCCCCGCGCAGGCACGCGTCTTCTGGATGTGGCCGGCGGCACCGGCGATATCAGTTTCCGCTACCTCAAGCGCGCGGGCTACGCCCATGCCACGGTACTGGACCTGACCGAGCCGATGCTGGTCGAGGGCCGCAAGCGCGCCGAGGCAGAGCAACTTGCCGGAATGCTGGATTGGGTCGTGGGAGACGCGATGGCGCTGCCGTTCGAGGACAACACCTTTGACGTCTACACGATCTCTTTCGGCATCCGGAACGTAACGCGCCCGCAAGAGGCGCTGAACGAGGCTTACCGCGTTCTGAAACCCGGTGGCCGCCTGATGGTGCTGGAATTCAGCCAGATTCCCAATCCCGGAATGCAATGGGCCTATGACCGCTATTCCTTCAACGTGATCCCGACGATGGGCAAGATCATCGCCAACGATCGCGACAGCTATCAGTATCTTGTCGAATCAATCCGCAAGTTCCCCGATCAGGAGACGTTTCTGGGCATGGTGCGCGATGCCGGTTTCGAGCAGGCCAAATACCGTAACCTGAGTCTGGGCATCGCCGCCCTGCATTCCGGCTGGAAGATCTGAGATGCGGGGACCGCATAACATCTGGCGCCTGATCCGCACCGGCGCGACATTCGAGCGCACCGGCGCGATGGAAGTCGTGCTGGATGCATTTCAGGCCCCGCGCCTGCTGCGGATTGTGCTGCGCGGGCTGGTCTGGCCGTTCCGGTGGCTGGGCATCAAGGGCGACGTCACCATGCCCCCCGCCCCGCGCGCGCTTCAGGCGCTGGGCCCGGCCTATATCAAATTCGGCCAGATCCTCTCCACCCGCCCCGATGTGGTGGGTGACAAGCTGGCGGTGCAACTGCGTGTCTTGCAGGACAAGCTGCCACCTTTCTCCATCGAACAGGCCAAAGCCAGCATCGAGGCAGAGCTTGGCCTGCCCGTGGACACTGTCTTTTCCGAATTCGGCCCGCCGGTGGCCGCGGCCTCCATCGCGCAGGTGCACCGCGCCACGCTGCGTGACACTGGCGAGGATGTCGCTGTCAAAGTGCTGCGCCCCGGGATCGAGCGCGCCTTTCGCAAGGATATAGACGCGTTCTATTTCGCAGCGGGCATGATCGAGGCGCTCTCCCCCTCATCGCGGCGCTTGCGGCCCACGGATGTGATCACCCATTTTGAAGGCGTGGTTCTGGGCGAGTTGGACCTTCGGCTGGAATCCTCGTCGGCCTCCGAATTCGCGGCGAATACGGCGCAGGACAAGGGTTTTGGCCTGCCAAGCATCCAGTGGATGTATTCAGGCCGCAGGGTGATGACCATGAGTTGGGTCGTCGGTCAACCTTTGGGCGACAACGACGCCATTGATGCAGCCGGACACAACCGCCGCGTTCTGGGCGAGCGGGTGCTACAACTGTTCCTGAACCATGCGCTGCGCGACGGTTTCTTTCACGCGGACATGCATCAGGGAAACCTGAAAGTGGCCCCGAATGGCGATATCATCGCCTTCGATTTCGGCATAATGGGCCATATCGACGAATATACCCGCCGCGTTTATGCCGAGATCCTCTACGGCTTCATCCGCAAGGATTACAAACGCGTGGCCGAAGTGCATTTCGAGGCGGGCTACGTGCCGGCCCATCGCGATGTTGACGAGTTCGCCCGCGCCCTGCGCGCGGTGGGAGAACCGATTTTCGGCATGGATGCGACGCAGATCTCAATGGGGCGTTTGCTGAGCTATCTCTTTGACGTCACAGAACGCTTCGGGATGGAAACGCGGACAGAACTGATCCTATTGCAACGCACGATGGTCGTGGTCGAAGGTGTGGCCCGCAGCCTCTATCCGCAGATCAACATATGGGAAGTCGCCAAGCCCATCGTCGAGGATTACATCAAGCAAAGCATCGGACCGCGGGCCGTGCTCCGCGATCTGAGCAAAACTGCGCAGGTTGTGGCCCGTTTCGGCCCGCGCCTGCCCGGTCTGGTTGAGGCCGCGCTGATCCGGCAGGCCATCGCCAACGATCCACCTCCGCGCATAAACCCGTGGTGGCCTTTGGTCTGGGTGTCGATCGGCGCATTTGTCGGCGCCACCAGCGCAATAGGTGCCATGCTCCTTTTGTGACGCATGCTTTTCCACCGTATCGGGCCTTCCATCCCGGCAGATACACAAAAGCCGCAGATTTGTGTGCGTTTACATGCTTCAATATGGCGACGGCCATCCTTGTTACAGCAGGCGGCCTCGGTTCGACCAACGTTTTTAGTGGAGGATAATGCGTTCTGCTAACCTTGGGGCACAGCAGTGAACTTGATTTTCGTATCGCGCCGCGTCTGTCAAAACAGGCCGGTCCGCCGCGCTCCAAAGAGATCGCCAGAAACGCCTTCGCACTGCTGCTTCTCACAGTTCCAGAAAGCTACCCGGCAGCGTTACAAACAATCCCCGTGCCAATTACCGCACCAGAAACTCCGCATGAAGCGCGCCGGCGGCTTTAATGCTTTTCAAGATATCGATCATGTCACGCGGAGCGACGCCTAGCGCATTGAGACCGGCCACAACCTCCGACAGGGACGTGCCGGGCGGGATCTCGGCCAGTCCGATTCCAGGCTCTTCCTCGATCGCGGCCTCCGTTCGCGGTACCACAACCGTTTCACCGGGCGAGAACGGATTGGGTTGTACCACCAATGGCGTTTCGTTGATGCGCAAAGTCAGGTTCCCCTGCGATACGGCAACGCGCGAAATTCTCACATCTTCGCCCATGACGATTGTACCGGACCGCTGATCGACCACAACACGGGCTTTGCTGGCCGGAGCAACTGCAAGGTTCTCGATGCGACCAAGCGCATGCGCGGTGGAATTCATCCGGGTTGCCCCGATATCCAATTGAATGGTGCCCGAATCCAGCATGACCGCCACACCTCGTCCAAAGTCGCGGTTGATCGCTTGCTCAATGCGTCCGGCAGTTGTGAAATCAGGCTCGCGCAACGCAAGCCTCAAGGAATTGAGGCTGGAAAGCTGGAAATCTATCTCACGCTCGACATTAGCACCGGACGGGATGGACCCCGATGTCGGAACGCCCTGGATCACGGCTGCCCCTGCACCCGCTGCGGCAGCCCCGCCCGCGATCACAGTCCCTTGGGCCACTGCGTAAATCTGCCCGTCAGCCGCCGTCAGCGGAGTCATGACCAATGTTCCGCCCAACAGGCTGTTCGCGTCCCCGATCGCCGAAACCGTTACATCAATCCGCCCTCCCGCCCGCGCAAAAGGGGGCAGGCTCGCCGTCACAAAAACTGCCGCCACGTTTTTTGGACGGAACTGCTCACCAGCCATGTTGACCCCGAGACGCTCGAGGATATTGGCCATGATCTCCTCGGTAAATGGGGCGTTTCTTATCCCGTCCCCGCTGCCGTTCAGGCCGACGACAAGCCCGTAGCCGACCAGATCGTTACTGCGGACGCCGTCAAATTCGACAAGATCCTTGATCCGAACAGGATTCGCCTCAAGCCGCCCTGCAAAGCTATAGGCGCAGATCAGCAATCCCACGGCGCAAATTAACCAACGGATCATCGCAGGAAATCCGCCAGAGACAAACGGGACAACCGCACCGTCACGGCGTAAAGGCTTTCAAGCTGGGATTGCGTCCGCTCCAATGCGGTGGCGGAATCATAAGGGTCAATCGAGACGAGTGTGTTGCGCGCAAGCTCGAGAGCGGTTTTCTCGCTCTCCAACCTGATCCTGCTCTCTTCGATCCGCGATTCGGCAAAGCCGAGATCAGCCCTGAGTTCCGTCAATCCATCTTGGAGCCCGAGAAGCCCTTCCCCTGCCCAGCGTTGCAACTCAGCGCGGGTGTCGGAAGACAGCGCCAGTTGCGGGTCCGCCGCGAGCACCGCAAGTGCGTTGAACTTCAACATATCGCGGAGCACGGGGGTATCAGCGCGCAGATCAAGATCTATATGGCCGGTCGAATCCAGCCTGAAGGGCGCCAGACTGGACGTTGATCCAAGATACCCGACTGTTTGGAAATCCCCCGTACCGGGTGCAAACCATCCCTCGACAAGCGCTTGAATGCCGGCTGCTGACGTCTCTGTTCCGATCGTGTTTCGCAACTGTGCGATGATGGTATCGGCCGAGGCCAATGAAGGGCTGTCGGCTGCCGTGCCCGAGAAGAGGCTGCGTCCCCCGGTCTGCGCGTTCAAGGCAGACACGCTCCTCGCGAGACTGTCACGAGAGGCCTGCGCCACGATGGATTGGACCGGAGCGAGGCCGTTGGCCGATTGCGACAGCAGGGTGTTGGCAAGCGCTGAACTCGCATCCTGCACCAGACCCAGAGCATTCTGCATACCAGCGGTAAACACGCCTGCCTCCATGACCGCAGAGCGATATCCCTGCACAGTGCCAAGGCTCCGCTCGATATCGGCCAGATAGGCAAAGTCCCCTTGCAGATGCTGTCCGAGATTCGACGCAACCCCGGTCGTCACCTCTTGGGCATAACGGGTGACCGCCTGCCTCAGCTCGACATTGTGGCGTCGAAGCATCGCAGATTGTGCCAGATCACCGAGTGATGTAATTGCCATGATCAGATCCTCAATAAGTTGTTTATCATGTCACCGGCCGCCTTGATGACACGAGCGTTCGCCGCATAGGCTTGCTCGATCTGCAAAAGTTTCTGCAATTGCTCGTCCGTATCGACACCTCGCTCCCGCTCAGCCATTTCAAGCGAGGTTAAACGGGTCGCGGCAAAGCTTTGACGCTGTTCCGAGAAGTGCCGCGAAGTCGAGATATCCGACAGAACCCTTGAGGCTATCTCGTGAAAACCGAGCGGGCCTGCACCCAACTGGCCCGATGCGGGCACGCGCCGTTCCGTCATCGCATCCGCCAACCTGTTCAGCAGCGTGGAATCCCCGATATTTCCGGGCTGTAGCGCGCCCAACCCGTCGCGTAGCCGCCAGACATGGCCACCTTGTTTCGGGATCAGGGCAGCATTGATGGTGATACGGCCAGCCAACCCTGTCTCGTCTAGAGGGTCAAAAGCTTGACCCGCATCCGTCAGAAGGCCCGGCTGGCCCGCTGCGAGCGTGCCGTCCAAACCCGGCTCCGAGAACCGTTCGACGAGGTTTCGCGCCAGTGCATCCGTCTGTTGCTGTGCCGCAACCGTCAGCCCGTCACGAACCTGAAACGCAGCATCGAGGCGTCCGCCGCGCAGAGGCCCCAAACCCGGATCGGTCGAAATCGGTTTTGAATTGATTGTGAGCCCGGACAATGTGCCGGCGGCCTGTGTCATTTGTGGCGCGACCACGTTGACCGGGGAGAATCCGATCTTTGCCGCCGTGACATCCAGCAGTACCGCGCCACCCGCCGTGAACAAGGCCACCGCCCCGTTCTCGCGCGATACCTCCTTCACCGGGACAATAGCGGCTATCCGGTCGATCAGCCCTTGGCGCGCATCCAGAAGTGAAGCCGTCTCGGCACCTTGAGCGGCGAAGGATACGATACGGGTGTTCAGGACGCGCATCTCCTCAAGGTCTTTGTTCAGATGCTCGACCTGCTGTGAAATACTGCGATCAGCTGCGGTCCGAATGGCTTGCACCCCTTGGGATATCTGGCGGATCTTGGTTGTCAGCATGTCTGCCGATTGAACCGCACGGCTGAGGCGCGCCATAGAATCGGGCCGGCTCGAAGCCTCGATCAAGGATGTCTCGAACGCCGTCGTCAGCGCGGAAAGAGAACCGGCGTCCATCGGGCTACCGAACATATCCTCGATACTATTGTAAGCGGCTGCAAGATCGGAGGTATGACCGCTCTCGGCTTCTGCCATTCGACGATCGGCAAGGAGTGATTGGTTAACGGCGCGACTGACCCCATCAATGGCGACACCCCCTGTCATACGCGCGGATAATGACAGGCTGCGCGCGGCATAGCCTTCTGTCGTTGCGTTTGAAATATTGGATGCCACAATTTCGGCGGCGCGCGAGGCGGCGGTCAGACCGCTGAGCGCATTTGACAGGACGCCGGAGATACTCATGTTACAGCCTTTCAGCCAATGGCGGTGTGACGTCAGTCACCCCGTTTATCAGCGCTTGATATTGGTGGTTTCCTGCAGCATCTCGTCCACGGTCTGGATGACTTTCGCATTGGACGAATAGGCGCGCTGGGTCTGGATCAGGGCTGTCAGTTCGCCCGCGACATCAGTTGCCGATTCCTCACGCGCATAGGACACGATGTCCCCCGTTGGTCCGTCTCCCGCATCCCAAAGGAAATAGGTCCCGCTTTCCGGCGATGGCATATAGGTCTGGTTATCGAACGGAACCATGCCGTTCGGGTTGGGCATGTCGACCAGAGGAATCTGGTAAATCCGCCGCGTGATCCCCGTATCGAAAAAGGCATGCACAAAGCCGTTCGCATCCACCTCGACCGAGGTCATGTTCCCGACCGGTGATCCGTCCTTGCCAATCGATACCGGCGCGAAAGTATCGGACAGTTGCGTCACCCCATCCGATGCACCGATGCGTCCGATATTGATCTCGATCGGCCCGCCTGCGACGTTGACGATGAATGATCCGGTCGTTCCGTCATACGCGCCGCCCGACACTGTAGAAACTGCGTTGAGCGTACCGCCCGCAAGTCGGCCATCATCAAAATCCAGAATATATTCCCCGATGACAACGCCAGGCGAGGCTGTGTCACGGATTTCCATCGTCCATTGGTTCGAGTTTCCCGTACCCGGAATCGTTGGGCGATAAGCGATCTGGAGGCTTTCAGAGGTTCCAAGATTGCCGAAATACTCGACCGAGAGATCCCGCGTCGCCCCGTCGGCAGTTGCTGCTGTTTCGGTTGCCGGGAGGTTCACACCAAGTGACATCCGTGTTGTCGGGTCACCTGAAAACTGGTTCACGTTGATCTGGATCGGGCGCAAGCCTGTGCTGGTATCGCGCGGATTTGCCGGGATCGAGCCGTCGGGCAAAGCAGGCCAGCCAAGCAGGATCAGGTTGGACTCCGTCGTCAGGTAGCCCTGACCATCGGTGCGGAATGATCCGGTCGTGGTCAGCATCATCTGATGACCGTTTCCGATCGCAACCTCGGATGCGGAGGCCACCGGCAGAAAACCACGACCCCGCACGGCAAGGTCGGTCGGATTGCTTGTCGACACCAGTGATCCACGCTGGTCTATCAGGCGCTGCGAGGTGACCCTGACACCGCCGGCAGTATAGGCCCCCCCGTGCGAGGAGTTCACCATCGAGTGGAAGTCAGCCTCAATCCGCTTGTAGCCATAGGTTGCAGAGTTCGCGATATTGTCGGAAATGGCCGCAAGTTTGCTGGCATTCGCTGACAATCCGGCAACGCCCGCATTCAGAGAGGAGGAAATGGTCATGGATAAGCCTTTCTGCTGTACCGATCCGATTGCTCTGATCAATACAGCCCGCAGCTTAACAGCCGACTAACAGCTAAAATGCGCTGCAATTCGGACGATATTTTCCGGTGAGCACTTTCTAGTCCAAGGTAAGCAGCAAGATAATTTCCAGTCTGTTGTTGCGTAGGGCCAATGGGTTAGGCTGGGCTAGAACGCGGTCTGCATGGCCCACCACACGGGCAACGCGTTGAGCGTTGAGGCCATTTTGCTCCATCAGGCGCCGCAGGCTATCCGCGCGTGCGGTCGACAGTTCCCAGATACGGTTCTCTGCAAAAACGATGGGGCGGGACGCCACATGTCCTTCTATCGCAACCGAATTGATCACAAGGTCAACAGGCATCTGGATCAGTTCCGCCAGTTCCTCCAGCAAAGCTGTCGCTGTGTCTGTCTGCGGATCAAAAAGCTCTGCGCCCGGGAGGTCGAATAATTCGATCACCAACCCCTCGTCGGTGAAGCGCATCGCGATATGTTTGATCAGATCGGCAGACATACCGACCTGTGCCACAAGATTATCCAGCGCCTCCTGAACCTGCGCCAGATCGGAATTCTCCTGCCCGGTATCGGAGAGGGCACCGCGCGCCTTGTCGCTTTCCGTAGGCCGCAGGCTGGTGGCTCCTGTGCCCATGCGCGGCAACACCTCTTCCGAGAAGATCGACTCCCCTCCGAATGCGCCCTGCCCGCCACCGGACACCCGGCTGATTGCTACGGTCGGCGCGAAGTAATCCGCAAGTCCCTTGCGTTGATTTTCCGTCGTCGCGTTCAGCAGCCACATCAGCATGAAAAAGGCCATCATCGCAGTGACAAAATCGGCATAGGCTACTTTCCACGCCCCACCGTGGTGCCCGCCGCCTGCAATTACCTTCTTCCGCTTGATGATGACTGGTGCCGCATTCAATTGCGTCGCCATCTCCACCACCTTCATACTCACCCAAGGCAAGGTATAGTGGAGGAACTGTTGCCGGCCGGTTAACTTGTCGAATTGTTCATAATTGCGTCTATCAACACGGGGCGCTCAGAGCTCGTCGGGCGCATGCCGATGCAACAACAGCTTGATTTCACCCTGCATACGCTCCAACTCACCGCGCCTCTCGACGCTGGGGGATACCAGAATGACGTCCTCGAAAGAGTCGACCACCCTTTTCTCTCCATCGACCAGCGCACCAAGAATATTGTGACCGATATCATCGAACCATGACCGCATCTCGACGACGCTGCGGTTGATCGTGCCGAAGAAAGAGCCCTGCGCGTCAATCTCTCCTCCCAGATCGCGGAGCATTCTGGCCACCCGTTCAACCTGAGTGACATGCAAGCCGCGGAAAGCCTCTGCTGTGCCGACAAACTCCGGTTCGGCCTTTTCGAGAACCTTGTCGTAACCGGCAATCGTATCGATCAGCAAAGTATGCAGGTGTTCTAGCTTTTCGATCTCTTCCTCGCTGCGCGGAGATGGCTGGGCCGGCTGTCCGCTGGCACTGCCGGGAGGCACGGGGATATCGGTCATCATGGAGCCCTCTGGATGTGGAAATCTCAACGACAAAACCCACCAACCGGCTTTGCGTTCCCCTCACGAAACCTGCCAGCGGCTTTTGGCCGGGCCGCCGCATGTGCTGAAAAAGGCCACGCCCGCCAGTCATGCAGACTGACGGGCGGATTCGAATTTGCAACAGCGAGAGCCAGTTCAGCCCTTCGCGTTAGAAGGCCAACCGTTTACGCGTTGCGCATCGCATCAAGCGCGGGGGTTGCCGCCGACAAAGCCTTGGCATAGCGATCCGCTGCCTCGGTGATCTCTGCCTCGGTCACACACAGTGGCGGCGAGAAAGAGGTTACCGGCATGAAGGGCAAGCCACGTGTCAGAACCCCGGTTTCCATCGCATGCTTGGCCACCAGCTTGTGCGGCGTGGTGCCTGCGGGGAAGCCAGCGAACTCGACACCGGCCATCAGGCCGATCCCGCGCACATCGCCAACATGGGGGTTATCGCCCACCGCGTTGCGCAACGCATCCAGCAACACCGGACCCAGCTTCGCGGAATTCTCGACCATGCCTTCACGCTCGATGATCTCGAGATTGGCCAGCGCGATGGCGGCTCCGACAGGGTGGCCGGAATAGGTGAATCCGTGCATCACCGCGCCCTTTTCCGCAGAGGCGCTGGCGAAGACATCCCACATCCGGTTGGAAATGATCGAGGCGGACATCGGGAAATAGGCGCTTGTCAGACCCTTGGCGAGCGAGACGATATCGGGACGCAGCCCGTAGGTGCCGCTGCCGAACCACTGCCCGGTGCGCCCGAAGCCGGTAATCACCTCGTCCGCGATCAGCAGAATATCATGGCGCTCCAAAACCTCCTGCACGCGGGCGAAATAGCCCTCGGGCGGCAGCAGCACACCGCCGGTGCCCATCACAGGCTCGGCGATGAACGCCGCCACAGTATCCGCGCCTTCGCGGGCAATCATCTCTTCAAGCTCTGCAATCAGCCGGTCGGTAAAGGCCGCCTCGCTCTCACCCTTCTGGGCGAAGGCGAAATGATGCGGGCAACTGGTGTGGAGCACGCCGGCAATCGGCAGATCGAAGGCCGTGTGATAGCCCTCGATCCCTGTCAGACTGCCCGAGGCCATTGTCAGCCCGTGATAGGACCCCTTGCGCGAGATGATCTTTTTCTTCGCCGGTTTGCCGCGCAGATTGTTGTAATAGGTCACCAGCTTCATGGCGGTATCATTGGCATCCGAGCCGGAATTGCCGAAAAACACCCGTGCCATGTCAGACCCCGGCACGGTATCGCGAAAGAGCGACAGCAGACGGTCCGCCAACCGGATCGTCGGTTCGGCAGAAGCCCCGCCGAAGAAGTGCTGGAAGCTCAGCGCCTGCATTGCCTCGGCGCCCGCCTGCACCAATTCGCTGCGACCATAGCCGATGTTCACGCACCACAGCCCCGCCCCCATATCCAGAAGGGTCTGGCCGCTGTCGCGCGTGACCTCGACGCCGGTAGCAGAGGTGTAGATCTGCGGTCCGTTCTTTTGCTGGTCATCAATCGAGCTGACGGGGTGGAACAGGCTCATCTTGTCCATATCGGCAAGCGAGATATTAGGAAGATCGTTCATAATGCGGTCCTTTCAGGAAGCGGTGATAAGCCGACGCAGGGCGCGCACGGCACTGTCTGGTGTGGTCAGGATGGGACAATCGAACCGTGGCTTCAAAAGGGGAGCCGTGCGGGCGAGGCTGAACTGCCCCAGCACCACGGAATCCTGAGCCCCGATATCGGTGCAGGCGCGAAGCACGGCATCGTCGTGCCCCGCGCCATCACCCGCCTTGAGAGCGGGGAGCGCACTCTCGGCGAGAACGGGTGTGATCTTTACGGATTTGCCAAGGGCGGCGGCCATCTGTTCAAGCTCGGCCGTCAGCGCGGCAAGCGAAGGACGGAAGGTCACGACAAGCGCGATCCGCGGCCCGATCTCGAGCGCTTCGGCAAAGGCCGCCTCGTTCGGGCGCATGACAGGAATGGACAGGTCGCGTTTGACAGCCTCGATCGCGGGACCGAAGGCCGAGCAGGTGAACAGAATGGCGCGGGTGTCGTCCGTCCCGGTCCCGCTTGCGGCGTAGCGGCCAAGGGTGATGAAGCGGTCTGTCATGGCCTCGGTCAGCCTGCCCGCCGCCGCCAGATCCGTCGCCAGAGAGGCATCCAGAAGATCGGCGCGGATCGCCTCCGGCCAATGTCTCTCGAACGCCATGCGGATAGGCAGGACAGATTCCTCCAACGCATGGATCAGGGCGATACGCGGAGCATCAGACATGCGGCGCATCCTTGCGGGCACGCAGTGCTGCAATCAACGCCTTGTCACGCGCGGCCTCCAACGCGGGAATGTCGCGTCCTGCTGCGGCGCGGGATGTGCCTGCAACCAGTTCGGCCTGTACCTCCGGCGTCAGCGAGGGCGCGCCCAACGCAGCCCAGCGGCGCTCCTGACTGGGGCCAAGATGCGCCAAATATCCCGCCATGCCGCCAGCGCCACCTCCCAGATGATAGGCCATATGCGCGCCCAGAACTGACCATCGCAATCCCGGCCCGTTGACCAGAGCCGCATCGATAGCCTCCACATCCGCGATCCCGTCCTGCACCATAAACACCGCCTCGCGCCAGAGGGCCGAGGCAAGGCGGTTCGCGATATGGCCAGTGGCGTCCTTCTTCAACCTGACCGGCACACGACCAGCCGCGCGGTAAAGCGCCTCGGCTCGCGCGATACGTGTCTCGTCTGTCCCGTAAATCTCGACCAGAGGCACCAGATGCGGCGGATTGAACGGATGCGCCGTGATCAGTCGCGCCGGATCGCGCAGGCCTGGACCAAGATCGGACCATGTCAGCGCCGATGTCGAGGAGGCCAGAACAGCCTCCGGCAACATGAGCGGCTCGACTTGTGCATAAAGCGCATGTTTGACGGAAACGCTTTCAGGCGCGTTTTCCTGAACAAGTTGCGCGCCGTGAACAGCCTCTTCTAAAGTGGTGCAAACTGTCAGCCTGCCGCGCCGCACGGCATCGGGCGCAACCTCTGCCAGTTGCGCCAAAGGAACGGCCATACGCGCATGGATAGCGCCCAGCGCGTCCGGCTCAGGGTCCCAAACACGCACATCGGCACCGTGATGCTGGAACAAAGCCGCCCAAGCGCTGCCGATAAGGCCCGCCCCCAATATAGCTATCTGCGCTGTGCTGTCCGCGTGATGCATCATCATCCAACAATTTTGCGATCGCATAAAATTATCAGATAAGTGGCATCATGAAAACAGGATTAATTCAACATGAATTACAAAATTATCGTGTCATCTGAGGATTGGCTGAAACAAGTTGACAGGTGCGATCACAAAATTTAAAGCACAGCGAACGGCCCGAAAGGGTATCGGATTCAGAATGGCAGCAAGGGGTTGTGACGTGGTGACCGGAACGATGCCTGCTTTAGGCGCCACAAAGGCCTTATCACCATGCTAGCCAGAGCAGCCACCTCAAGACGCGCAGCCTTGGCTGAAGCGCATGCCTTTCTGGCAACCTATCCCGATGTGCAGGCGATAGATATCGTGCTGAGCGACCTTCATGGCGTGGGTCGGGGCAAGATCATCCGGCGGCACGAACTGGAAAGCCTGTTCACCAACGGGCGCGGCATGCCGGCATCGCTGTTTGCACAGGATGTTTCGGGCCATGATGTTGTCGCCGCGATTGCCGTGATGGAAGACGGCGGCGGTGACAGCAGATGCTGGCCGGTTCCACACACGCTCGGCTATCAGACAGCAACAGGGCGCGGCCTTGTCCTGTTGCAAATGGAAGATGCACAAGGCGCACCAAATCCACTGGACCCGCGCAATGCCATGCTCGCGCAGATTGCCCGTGCAGAGGGCATGGGATTTACTGCGATGGGCGCGATGGAGTTGGAGTTCTACCTCGTGGACAAGGACCGCGACGAGGCGGGCCGCCCCCAGCCCGCATGCGCACCGATGACAGGACGTCGCCTTTCAGGCACGAATTGCATGTCTGTCGACGAACTCGACGAGATGGCCCCTTTCTTCGACGCGGTTTACGAAGGGGCCGCAGCACTTGATCTGCCGCTGGAGAGCCTGATCTCCGAATATGCAGCGGGGCAATTTGAACTCACCCTGCGTTACCGCGAACTGGCAAGGGCTGCGGATGATATCGTGCGGGCCAAAAGGCTGTTGCGGACAACCGCGCGGCGCTTCGGGATGGAGGCTTGCTTCATGTCGAAACCGTTTTCCCACAGTTCCGGCTCGGGCATGCATCTGCATCTGTCACTGACCGATGCATCCGGCACGAATGTCTTTGGCGATCCCTCGGAAGGTAAGTTGTCGCAAACCATGCTGCACGCGATCGGCGGCATTCGTGCCAGCATGGCAGAATCCATGCTGGTCCTGGCACCCGTGCTCAACAGTTGGCGTCGGTTTGCCGGCACGGTGTATTCTCCTGCGTCGAACACATGGGGGTTTGAGGATCGCAACGTCGCCTTGCGGATTCCGGCAGGTAGTGCCGGGTCGCGTCACTTCGAGCATCGCGTCGCTGGCGTGGATGCCAACCCCTATCTGGTCGCCACCATCGTTCTGGGTGCAGCCCTCGACGGGATCGCCGCGAAAACAGGCCCGGGCGCCGAGGGTCCGGAAGGCGGGGAAAGCTATGCGCCGATGCCCGGTGGTTGGCTGGACGCGATCCAACAATTCGAAGCATCGGAAACGATGAAGGCATTGCTTGGTGCACCGCTTCATCAGGCTCTGGCGGCCGTAAAGCGCGGTGAGCACGATACACTTGCCGTAACGGTAACAGACCTTGAGTGGCAGCTTTACGGCACCACACTTTGAGGGGCGCGACAAGGAGCGGCGGATGAAAGAGCATGTTCCCATCGGCCTTGGCCCGATCGCTTCGCAACCCCTGCACGAACAGGTTTACGAGCGATTGCGACATGCGTTGATGTCGGGCCAGATCGCGCCGGGCCGCAAACTGACCTCGCGCAAGCTTGCGGCCGAACTGGGCACAAGCGATATGCCCGTCCGCTCTGCATTGATGCGCTTGCAGGCGTTGCATGCGCTGGACCAACTGGCGAACGGATCAATGGTCTTGCCAGCGATGACGCGGGATCGTTTTTCTGACCTGATGACTACAAGGCTGATATGCGAGCCAGCCGCCACGCGCCGCGCTGTTGACGGTCTGGATAGGGCAGGGTTGGTTAAACTGCGTCAGGTCGCCTTTGCCCTCACTGCCTCCGCCGAGGATCAGGACATTGATGCATATCTGCTTCACAACCACGACTTCAAGTTCAATATCTATGCTGCTTGCGGCTCTCCATCCTTGTTATTCCTGATCGAAACATTGTGGTTGCAGGTTGGGCCGTTTTTACGTCAGTTCAGCGGGCAATTCGACAATGACCTGCGCGGTATTCTCGAACTGGATTATCATGACGAAATCGTAAACCGTCTCGAAGAAAGGGATGCTGATGGCGCCGCGGAACTACTCGCCCGCGATATCCGCGAGGGATATGCGTTTCTGATGACGCATGGCCAGTTCGAGTAGATCGCTCCGGCCAGCATGGCCTTAACGGACTGCAAAGGCGCGATTACCCCCGACGTTGAACCTGACCACGCCGCGGCGCAGGGCTTGCGGAGCACCAGACTCCCTTTGTTTCAAAGCTTTTCAAAAATAACTCCGCGCAAGTGCGGTTGCGATCAGGCTCCAGCCATCCGCAACGACAAAAAAAGCGAGCTTGAATGGCAATGACACGATCGCAGGCGGCACCATCATCATGCCCATCGACATCAGCACCGCAGCGACAACAAGATCGATCACAAGGAATGGCAGAAAGATCAGAAACCCGATCTGGAACGCGCGGGCGATCTCGGACAGCATAAAACTCGGCACCAATAACGAAAGCGGAGCCTCTGCGTTCGGAGTGATTTCGGCTGTGTCGGGACGCAGCGCCGCCATGGAATAGAACGTGTCCGGGTCCAGCCGGGCCGCCATAAAACTGCGGAACGGCTCCATTGTTCTGTTAAACGCATCCTCGAGACTTATAGTTTCCTCAACCAACGGCCTGATGCCATTTTCCCAAGCCGCGCTGAAGACCGGATCCATGATGTAATAGGTCAGGAAGAGGGCAAGGCTTACAATCTGCATGTTTGGAGGTGACTGCTGCAAACCCAGCGCCTGTCGGAGAATAGACAGAACCGTCACGATGAACGGGAAACAGGTCACCATGATAGCAATACCGGGCGCCAGGCTCAGCACGGTGATCAATGCGATCAACTGGATGCTGCGGGTCGATAAAGACTGCTGGTCAAACAGCGACTCAACGAGATCCTGAGCCACGGCACCGCGCGGAAGAAGACAGACAAAGAGGACCAGGACCGTGAGCGTGCATAAATCCCTGCCCCATCGCAAACTCATTCATAGTCCGCCTTCAGATCGGTCACTTCTGTCAACCTTACGGCCAGTTGACCACTCTGCTCACCTTCCAATTCCTCAAGCTGCCCGCGAGCAATCAGCCTGTCCCCGACGTAAAGCTCCACCGGGTCTTCGAGCCTTTTGTCCAACGGTAAAACGGTCTGCGGACTCATCAGCAGAAGATCACGGATCATCGGTCTGGCTCGACCGACGGATACGGTGATCTCTATCGGGACGGAGGCGAAAGGGTTCGACGGGTCCAAGAAGGACGACACAAGGATATGTCGATCAATCGGGCAAGCGCCAATGCCGGAACGGACATT
This sequence comes from Rhodobacterales bacterium, assembly GCA_047921295.1. Taxonomy (GTDB): domain Bacteria; phylum Pseudomonadota; class Alphaproteobacteria; order Rhodobacterales; family Rhodobacteraceae; genus Seohaeicola. The sequence goes on along the minus strand of JBLRWK010000019.1, from coordinate 13,751 downwards.
CCGCAAGACCTTCCAGTCAGGCCGGATGTTCGCGGGCCTGGCGTTGATTTAAGGGTATAGGACACCGTCATGACAACGATAGATGCAAGCTTACCATCCAGCACGGTGCCAAAAGCTGCACCACGCTCTGCCTTAGGCTCTGACTTTGAAACGTTCCTCAAGATGTTGACGACGCAACTCAAGAATCAGGACCCTCTCAACCCTATGGAATCGTCGGATTTTGCCGTTCAACTGGCAACTTTCTCCTCCGTGGAGCAGCAAGTTCTGACCAACGATCTGCTCACGGGGCTTTCCGGTCAAATGGGGCAGATGGGCATGGCCCAACTTGCAAGCTGGGTTGGCATGCAGGCCCGTGCCCCTGTTGAGGTACGGTTTGACGGGTTTCCGATCACTCTGCATGGATCGCCCGTGGCGACAGCAGATACGGCCCGCCTACTTGTCAGGGATGACAGCGGCGCGATCGTACAGACCCTGCCTCGCCCCGTATCGGGTGACTCCTATATCTGGTCAGGCCGGGACGCGACGGGCCAGAGCCTCCCGGTAGGGCTCTACTCTTTTGCAGTCGAAAGCTGGTCGCAAAACCAGCTGATCGATAGCAAAATCCCCGAAACTTTCGCCCGCATAGAGGAGGCAAGGATCGAAGCAGGCAAGACGGTGCTTGTGTTGGAAGGCGGTGCCACAATTGACGCGGATCAGATCACAGCCCTCCGACAGTGACTGCGGCGATAACATTGCTGGGAATCCGCGCTCCAAACGAGTATCGGAATGACGGAAAACACCGTGTCATTGATCATCCGAGAGGTTTGATGCCTTCGCCCTTTCCAGAAATCACTCTCCGGTCTGGCAGTGGCGTGCAAGACGCTGATGAACCGCCGTTCGCGTTGAAGGCGGAGCTTGAAAAGCATGGCGTGATACACTCTCCGGCGATGTGGGAGCCTTTGCGGGGCGGACGCACCAACCGGCTTTGGTATGTCACATCGAATGGAGCGGCGCTTGTCGTCAAGCTCTACAATCAAGATGCCGCTACGCCGTTGTTTGACAATGACCCGCTGGCAGAAGCTGCCGTGCTCGGGGCACTGTCGGGCAGCGCTCTGTCTCCCGAGGCTGTTTTTTCGGGGAATACGCAGTCCGGTCCGGTTCTCGTATACCGGCATATCAGCGGAGAACCATGGCGCAGTGATCCGTCTTTGGCGGCGACAGTTCTGAAGTCTCTCCATACCACTGTGGCGCCGTATATAGCGGCAAGCCTACCCAGCGCTCCGGATGGTTCGCTTGCGCTTAAGGCACAAACACGAGCTATTTTGGATCAGATCCCATCAGCCGAAGCAGCGCGTCTTCGCGCAATCGAGCCCGATAGCGATGTCGCACCCAGCGAACAGATATGTTTGCTGCATGGCGATCCCGTTCCCGACAACATCGTGTGCACGCAATCCGGCTCGGGCGGCGAGGCGGTCCTGATTGACTGGCAATGCCCGAGGCTGGGAGACCCGCTACTGGATCTCTCGCTTTTCTTGTCGCCCGCAATGCAGATCATCGCACGCGGCCAGCCTTTGACTCTGCTGGAACACCAAGAATTCATTGAAGCATATGACGACCCTCCCACGGCGCAACGGCTTCTTGCGCTGCAACCGGATCTACACTGGCGTATGGCGAGCTATTGCTTGTGGAAGATTACGCGGGCTAAGCCGGATTTTGCCTATGCCAAGGCATTGGAGGCTGAAGTTTCGGCACTGATAGCCCTCACCACACGCTGATCACCCCTATTCCGCACTCCCGCTGGCAACAAAGCTCGCAGCGCAACAGTTTCCGGGACTTCCGCTCAGACGGAGCGAGACACCATACGGCGCCGTATCTGCAGCGCGCACCGGGCCGTCACGCATTTTGTCGCTGAACCACGGGAACAAAATGGCTGCCGGCAAGTTCAAATAATATGTATCAGGCGCATATTTCGAGCATCATCCCTGCTGTCGTCGGCGCATCTATCGCGCTGATCGCTTTTATCGCGCCATTCGGCAATACAGGCGTAGACGGGACTTTGGGAGCAGGCCTAGTCGTCTTGGGCAGCGTTGCTGTGACCGCAATGATCGGCGTGATGGCCATATACCCGCTCACACGCGGATGGTTCGTGACACTGGGCGCTCTCGCGTTGCTTGCAGCTTCGCTCACCGCGATTGCCGCGTTTTTCCTGATGCAGACACTGCTTCTGATCGCCATGGCCGCAACGCTTTGCGTGCTGATCTTCCTTTTGTTTGTCAGTGGAAAAAGGGCTGGATGATGATGCGTTTGGCGATCGCAGCAATGGTGATAATGGCCGGCAATACCGCTTATGCCCAACAAGACAGCTGGACCGCTTTTCACGGCGACCTCGCCTCCACAAAATTCTCGAATGTCCAAAGTTTTACGCCAGACACGGTCATGAATCTGGAGCGGGCATGGGACTTTCGCACCGGCGATGTCGCCGATGGATCGGGTGAACTACCCGAGACGGTCTGGTCCGCCACGCCCCTCTATGCCAATGAGACGCTCTATCTCGGCACACCGTTCTACCGGATTATCGCGCTTGATCCCGCCACCGGAACCGAACGCTGGAGCTATGACAGCGAGTCCGTACTGGAACCGCTGACACAACCCGCCCTGAAGAACCGAGGCGTATCCTATTGGGAAAGCGGCGATCAGGGAGTCTGCGAGAAGCGTGTGTTTCTTGGAACGATGGATGCCGAACTGCATGCTGTCGACGCGGATACCGGCCAGCGTTGCGAAAGCTTCGGAGAACAGGGCGTGCTGAACGTCAACCAGTGGAATCAGGTCAATGACCGCTTTCCGTTCTCGCTGTTGCAACAACCTTTGGTGGTGGGAGATACGTTGCTGCTGGGTTGGGCCGGAAAAGACTGGGAATATACCGTCGCACCGCCCGGCAATTTGCTGGCTATTGACGCACGCACCGGCGAGTTGTTGTGGGAGACGGGTTTCATCCCGCCCGAGATGATCTCCCGCACAGGCACCGCGAACATCTGGACAGCCATGACAGCCGATGTCGAACTTGGGCTGGTCTATGCGCCGGTTTCGTCGCCCAGCCCGAATTATTGGGGCGGGATGCGCACCGACCCGATGCCTCTTGTGACATCGGTTGCCGCGATAGATATCGCGACCGGCGAGATCGAGTGGACATTTCAGCATGTGCGCCACGATATCTGGGATTATGACACCCCCTCGGCTCCGACACTTGTAGATATACCGCGTGACGGCCAGATAATCCCCGCGCTGGTGCAAGCGACCAAGCAGGGGTTTCTGTTTGTTCTCGACCGCCGCACCGGCGAGCCGCTGTTTCCAGTGGAGGAAAGACCCGTGCCGGAAAGCACGGCGGAGGGAGAGATCACGGCACCCACACAGCCATTTCCAACGATACCTGCCCCAGTCGGGGAACCGCTTGAGCTTCCGGAAGTCTGGCGCCTTGCCGACATTGTGGGATTTGGTCAGTGCTCCCGCGAGCGCGAGGAATACCTGTATCAGGGATTATTCACGCCGCCTTCGGAGCAGGGCACATTGTTCTTTCCCGGAACGGCTGGAGCGACAAACTGGGGCGGCGTCGCAGTAGATCCGCGCAGCGGGATCCTGTATGTCAACGCGTCGCGGATCGTCCAGTTCATCCGCCTGATTCCGCGCGCGGAATACGACGAGATGAACCCCGAAGGCGGTGGAAACGAAGAAGGCTACTCCCCCCAATATGGCTCTCCCTACGGCATCTTTCTAACCGACTGGAGTAACTGGGCAGGCATCCCGTGCTGGAAGCCACCCTTTGGCACCTTCTCGGCGATAGACCTTGCCACGGGCGATCTGCTTTACGAAGTGCCTTTTGGCAAAGCACAGTTCCACGGCTTTTACGGCTTTGCCGACTGGGGCTCTCCAACCTTGGGCGGGCCAGTCGTCACTGCGGGCGGCGTCATCTTTATTGGCGCATCAATGGATTCGCGCGTCCGCGCCTTGGATGCCGCAACCGGAGAAGAATTGTGGTCCGATCTGGTCGAGGCTCCCGCCGTTTCTATCCCTGCGGTTTTTACACATCAGGGTGAAGATTATGTTGTCTTCACCGTAGGCGGCAATTCGATACTGAAGCCAGAAGTCTCCGATCAGGCCGTGGCTTACCGGTTGTCTCGCTGAGGCCATCCAACGAACACTGCCGGAGCGTGCGGACCTTCAAATTCCCCAGACACTAATGTTTTTTGAAACCACGCGGGGCTCTGCGGTGTTGTCTCTGTAGCAGGTAGAAAAATTTTCTGAATAAAAACAATGGAGGAAATTATGAAACATCTCTTGATGAGCACCGCGATCGTCGCCCTTACATCCCTACCGGTGACGGCTCAGATAACCGATAACGTCCAGACCGGCGACGCGGCACAATCCGGTCAAGCGCAGACGCAAATGCAGGGACAACTGCAAGCCCAGATGGAATTGCGCGAGAACGTCGAGGCCGCCGATTTGATTGGCAAGCGTATCTTCATGTCAAGGCAGGCCGCGAGACAGCAAGGCCAAGAGACCGACCAACCGGCGTCGGAGGCCGGAACCTCCACGGGGACGGGTGGTGTGCAGGTCCCGCCACAAGCGGGGGGTGGCACTGACGCACAGCCGGGCACCGAGCAGGATCTTGCAACCGAGACCCAGCTGGATCAGAACGGCACGGACGGCATGCAAGTCACGCCGCCAACAGCGGATGGCACTGACGCCCGTCCGGGTACGCGCCAAGACTTGGCAACCCAAACCCAACTTGATCAGTCGGGCAGCATGTCCGGCAGTGGCGAAGACAGACCCCGCATGGTTGGTGTGATCACGGATGTGATCCTCAATGCCGATGGTGATGCCGTAGGTCTGGTCATAGACGCAGGCGGCTATCTGGGGATTGCAGCCAATGAAATTCGACTGCCGATGGAAGATGTGAGCTTTGTGCCAGATCATCAGTTGGGCCTGCAGCCGATGGGCCAACAGGAGGCCGCGAGCGCACAAGAACCTGTGGCGTTCTCGGTTGTGTATATCGGTGACCCGGCAGCGTTCCAACTTTCCGAGAACTTCGACGAAGCACAGTCAGCCGAGCTAGGCGAGACCAGAGGCTCCGCCAGTTGGGGGCAGCCTGAACAGGACTGGCAAGAGATCAGCATCTCGGCTGTGACACCCGACGAACTCCTCGGCGCGCCTGTCTACGGAAGCCAGAACGAATGGATCGCCCAAATCAGCGAACTGTCTTTGGATCAGAACGTTCAGGTCGAGAACGTCATCGTCGATGTGGGCGGCTTTCTGGGCACAGGGACAAAACCGGTCGCCTTGCCGATTGAAGACGTGCAACTGCGCGTATACGGCGGCACGGAGCTACGGGCCTATATTCCCTATACCGAAGTCCAGCTCGACGACATGGAAGCTTGGGAGAGCGACAGCGATCTCTAAGCATCGGTAAAATTTTTCACCGCAAAAAGGGGTGCTTCACGGCGCCTCTTTTTTTTGGGCTGTCGCCTATGCGGGGATAGTAAATTGCGAGGGTTTGAAGCCTCGGCCATGCTGTCGCCGAGAGTTTCACGAACACGGCAGCACGAAATTTTCCGTTTTAAGCCATTGGCTTAATGTTTCCTGATCCTATCCGGATGATTACGCGTTCCGCACACGTAACAACTGGGCGGTATCAAACTTTGACATCCTGCCGTGCTGGCATTCGATATGAAGCCAAAGCCGTGGTGGCCAAAGGAAATAAGGTCTTTTTCTACTTCCTCTCATTTCGTCGGAACATTTCCAAGGTCGAGCCTGTTGGGAGGGGCGTGATCCAAATTTTCACAGCTTCGAAAGGAATAACGCTATGGCTTTGACGAATTTCACGGGACTTAGAACAATGCGCAGCGCGTTGCTTTGCAGTGCACTGGCAGTCCCAACTCTGGGCATTTCATCCGCTCACGCACAAAATCAGGCCGAGGCCTGCATGCAACTGCAACAGGTTGGCGACCAGATCAATTTCGGGGAATCTGACGTGTCAGAGGAGGAATTCGTCCAGGTTGTTGAAAGCAATGACCCGCAGCAATGTGAAGCCTGGCTCAACCAGGTGAGCGCGCAGGCGGACCGCAGCGCCAGCGAGGTTGCAGAAACAGAGCGCGCGCGTGTTCGGCTTGAGGACGAAGTCGTGATCGAAGGTCGTGTGATTGTTGATCAGCAGCCGCCAAACGTCGAGGTTGACGAACAGCCTGCCGAAGTGACCGTTGGCAACGTGACGCCGGATATCGGCATCAATCAGGAACCGATCGATATCCTGATCAGACAAGCGGCACCGCGCATTTCGTTCAACATGCCGCAGCCGACAGTTCAGATCGAGCAAGCGGCACCTGAAATTATCATTACCATGCCCGACCCCTCCGTCGAGGTGGGCAATATGCGTCCACAGGTAGAGGTCCGTCAGGCGGAACCGCAGGTGCGCGTGACCATGCCGGAACCGACGGTCGAGCTTGACCTTTATCAGGCTGAAGATCCTGAAACTTCCCAAGGCATCGCTGTTGAGCAGCGCCAGCCGCAGGAGGGTACGGATAGCGCCGGCGCACAGCCGCAAGTAACGATGAACCGCGCCGAGGCACAGATCCTTTATCAGGAAACGCAGCAGCAGCAGCAGGCGAATGTCACCATCTCGCGCGGCGAGCCGACCATCCGGTTCGAGCAGGCCGACCCTGAACTGGAGATCACATCCTCCGGCGAGCCGCAGGTGAACTGGTCCCAGACCGGAGAACCTACCGTCACGTTCCAAGAGAGTGCTGAGCGCGAGGAAAACGGTGCAGCCGGACAGCAGGACGCTGCAGCGCCCGCAGGCCAGCAAACGCAGCCCGAACAGACGGAGGCCGAGCAGGCGCAGGCCGATCAGGCGCAGGCAGGGCAAGCGCAAACCGGGCAGGCACAAACCGAGCAGGCACAAACCGAGCAGGCCCAGGGTGGACAGACCGAACCACGAGGCCCTAACGTTCGGCGCGAAGGCTATGAGGGCGTTCCAGCTGACGAGATTCTGGCCTCCGAACTGGATGGCGCCACCGTCCACGGTGTTCAGGGGAACGAGGTTGGCGAAATCGGTACTTTGACGTTGAGCGCGAACCAGCCGGAAGTGGCTATCATTGATGTCGGTGTGGTTCTGGGCACAGATGAACGCCGTGTCGAAGTTCCCTTCTCCGACCTGACATTCCTGCGCGGTGAGGAAGACGGCGATATCCGGGTTTATATCGATGCAAGCGAAGAGCGCTTGATGGAATATGAAGAAGCCGACGAGTAATCCGCACGCCAATGGTTCTGTCGCAGGGGTTCAACCCTTGCGGCAGAACTGGTGCATCGCATCCTCCCACCACCTCGCCGCTTGAGAAAGCCACTTCGTTGTCGAGCGTTTGAAGCTCTCAGAACGGAGTGAAAACAGACAAAGGATTCATATCATGGCTACCCCCCCGCGGAATACTCAACGCGATCACCAGAAAGCGTCTTCCCAATCGAATGCAAAACGCTGGGGCCTTTATCTCGCAATTGCATTGGTCATTTTGCTGGTCGTGCTCTGGCTTTTCGGAGACGTGTTCACAACCGACACAGTTCAGGAAGACGAACCCGCAGTCCAAACCACTGCACCCGAAACCACACCGGAAACGGCTCCGCCCGCAACCGAACCTGCCTCTCCTCCTCCCGCGACCACACCCGGAACAGGAACTGAAACAACGCCAACGACAGAACCTGCAACCGACGAAGCAGAGGAACAGGACGGCGTTATCGAAATCGAAGGTGATGCAGAGGTCGAAGTTCTCGACGAATCCTGACCTTGGGCTTTTGATGCCGATGAGCATCGAACCGCTTGAGTATCGTGCCAAGTGAACGTTGAGAGCGTCACTTGGCACTACGCCCGTGGCACCTGCAGCCACCGTCACAGCTGACAGCCGGGATGTCAGAGCCTTTCAGGAACCAAGGGGGAGCGGCAAACGTTTTGGTGGTATCGGCAAGAAGGATGGACATCATGATCAATGGCACTTTTATCAGCCTCAGCGCTACACTTATGTTCCTTTCGGGAATGGCTACCGCGCAAACGTCGCAGGTAGCCTGCGAGAGTCAACAGAGCCTTGAGCAAACGTTGACGAGTGATGGAGCGATCATGCCCGACGATTGCCGCACTATCAGCATCGAAAGGCTGACAAGCGACGGACGAGACTTGTGTCTCGTCGATTTGTCGGAATCCGGCGGCGGCATTATCAGCGATCTCCGCGATGTTGCGGCACCGGCCGAATGGTGGTTCGCATGCGACGAGCTGGAGCAGCTTACAGCAACGGGTCGATAATAGCGGCTGGCTCTCCTGAGCTGATCCGGCTTTTGACGGCCTTCGGTTAACCTCCCCCAAGGTTGGAGAGCGCGACGCCCGCGCTCAACCCGCTTTTTTGGGCGTCGCAGGGCGGCTCGTGCTATTCATCCCCACAAGCGCCGTGGCATCGACAACCTGCTGGCGCACTCGTTGAAACTCGACATGAAAAGTCGTGCCTGTGCCAAGTTTGCTTTCATAAAAAATATGTCCGGAAAGTTGCTCGGCCAGTTGTTTCGAGATGTGCAAACCCAGCCCGGAACCCTGCGTCGAGCCTTGCCTGCTGTTCTGCACCTGCCCGAAGCGCCCGAAAACCTTGCTCTCCATGCCATCGGGTATCCCGCCGCCAGAGTCCTTGATCGACAATCTGATACGCCCGTCCATCACCTTGAGCGCGCCCTCGACAACGCCGTTTTCGTTCGAAAACTTGATCGCATTGGAAATCAGATTGTCGAGAATTTGCCGGATGGCGAAAGCGTCTCCAGTCATGACAGCGGATTGATCGACCTGTGAAATCGCTAAATGAATGCCCCTTTCAGACGCAAAGGTTCTGTTCTCCTCAAAACTCTCTTCGAGCAGACGTCCAAGGTCGACTGGCGCACTTTCCAACGACAGCGCGACACTTTCGATCTTTTGCGTCAACAAAAGGTTGTCGATCAACCGTGACAGTCTTGCGCTGCTCCGGTTTGCAATTTCGAGAGACGAACGGATCGGGGCGGGCAGTTCGCCTAGATGACCGCTAAGCGCCAGCGACAATCCCCCTTTGAGCGATGTCAGGGGGGTTCGCAATTCATGCGTGATGACCGAAACGAACTCGTCCTTGGCACGGTTGGCATCATCTGCTTTCTGAAGCGCCTCTTCCAAAGCCGAGGTGATTGCGATCCTTTCCGTAATATCCACGAAGGTGACGCTCCATCCGAGAATGGTCTTCACGGGATCTAGGGGGCTATCTATCTTCTGAATTCTTGGCTCGTAGGTCTTCTGCCCGATGGTCAGGTGTGCGACCTCTCCGGCAGTGTTCAACCCCTCGATATGCGCAACTATATCATCCAGGAGCCGGACCGGATTGTGCAACAGTTCGCTGCGCTTTGCCGCTGTATTCATCAAAGCAAATTCACGGTGCCTGTCTATCAAAACCACCGGCTCACTCATCGTATTGAAAAGGATCGACTGACCAACAGACGCCATATCCATCGTTTTGTTCGTGATAAGCAGCCAAGTGAACGCGAGAACCCCCAACGTGAACATGAAAGCCGTTGGATCAAGCCCGAATACCGTAAACCCAAAACCAACGTAGGCGGCATTTCCAACGAATGGCGTAACTGTAATCACAGTCAACATGATCAACAAAGGCCAAGCCGACCGCTTTGCACGCAGAAAGGCCCGCCCGAGACAAAAAAGGGTTGCAAGCACGAAAGCGTATAGCGTTGCGATAAAACTGTAGAATGCGGGCCCGTGCACATACGCGACCCGGGCTTCACCGGCCGGAATATGCGTTGCCTCCGTATAGACAAGGTGGTGCCACTGGTTTGTCCCGGCAATTGCAAAGAAAGCTAAAGGAACAATGATCAAAGCTGCATTCACGTAGCGCTTGCCGAGCCACGGCGCGTTTTCAATATAGGCAAAAACAAAAAAACACCATGCAACCGGCACCAGCCCGTTACCCAGCCATGCCAGCGTAGCCCAGTGCATCTGACAGGAGAAACTGCTTGAGGCTGCCTCCAATCCCACGGTCGACAACGTCCAGATCATCGCCAGAAATGTCGTGGCGTAGTAGACCTTTCCATGAAAACACTGGAACTTCAGCGTCCAGAGCATAACGAACGCGGCCACGGAACTAATTGCGACAACCCCCAGAAAAACAGGGTTTGCCAATACTCCCTCAAAACACATCATCGAATCACGCCCAGGGCACTCATTTCATTCATTGCTGAGGCCAGATAGTGAGAGGAGAATTTGGCCGGAGAATGGCGGTTGAGCATTGCTTGCGTGGCAACAGGTCCTCATCTCGTTCTGATCCTGAGCCTCCCCGGATCGTTTCCAGCCCGTCGCGGCTTCAGACCTGATTGTTCACGACTCTATTGTTCTGAGTTCATTAGCCGAATTTTCACCGAGAGCCAGTGCCATACCGGTAAAGCCGCGCAACAATCCGACTGTATTGGATCGCAATGCGAACCAAAGGTTAATTTTGTGATGTACTTTAGCGCGACTTCGATAAGAAACTTTCGTCCTCAAGCTGCTCGGCGAAGCCACCACAGCAGCAGAAATCAGGCGTAAACTTGGAAAAGTCCATCATCGATGCGAGCTTGGCGACAAACGGGAGCTTTTCGGAAATCAAGTTTCCCGAGAAGCTGCTTTACTTACTGGTGCGCTGAAGGGACTCGAACCCCCGGCCCCATCATTACGATTTTTGCCGTCCATGTGTTGGACGTGACCGGAACAAGCCGCTTAAAGCCGTACAACCCTTTATGATTGCTTGACTAATTTTCGTCACGGTGTTGGACGGTGCCGGACGACGCAAGAGAACGTTTGACGTACATCCCCTACTAATCCCCTACTAACGTTAAGTCCTGCCGGTCGGTAGCGATACATAGCTTGCGCGTACAACGAGATCCGAGGAGTGTGTTCAGGTGACAAGTTTCGAAACACGTCTTGCGAGAATTATTGGCAAGCCCTCGACGCAAAGGCCATTCGTTTGCCAGGGTGGCCCTTCGGCATGCTCCGTGTGGATCGTGGGATACAACGCAGCAACGTCTGGCAGTGATTGGTGGCGGTTCTGGTCCTCAGACAGCGGATTCGATCTCTCTTCATGGCGCAAGGACTATGACGCTCAACGGGCGGCTAGCGGCAAGGGAAGCTCAGCCACACGCCGCCGTATTGATCGCTTCAAAGCATCTGTACCAGATTTATTGGAAACCAATATCTTCGCAACCCCCTCCACCAAAATGGCGAATATGCCCAAAAGCAATACTGAAGCATTTGATTTGCTGCTGGCTACGTTCAGCCCTCGTGTGATTGTTGCCCATGGCGTGCCTTCAGCGCAGTACCTTGCCGACTGGACACAAGGAAAACTCGTTACTTGTCCGCATCTTTCCCGGGCAGGATACGCGTTAGTTGATGAAATCATTGAACAGCTTCGAACCGGCTAGCCTACGCCCCTTTCGGCAGTTGAGGGTTCGTCTGTTGCTAGCAAGGGGGGCAGACCACGACAGGTCCACCCCGCCGCTAAACACGTGGCGACTTAGAAGGTCCGCATGCGGCATGGCCTGTAGTGACGCGCTACATTGGTGCGTGCCAGCGCCAGCAAACCCGGCAAACCGGGCAAACCTTGGCACACCCCACCCCAAGCACGGGGCGTGCTGTTTGGAGGCAGCAGGCCGCTCCGGGTCTACCCCCTCTCGCGAACTAACTTGGCCCCAATCGGGCTGCGAGGCCATGGTAACCCACAGAACGGACAATGGCTGGGCGATGTGTTCGCCTACGCAATCCTGCCGTTCGGCTTTCCCGACCTAACTATGCTTGTCGTCAACAAGTCGACAAAGCAACCGAGCCCAGATGATTCAGTGCTAGGCGCAGCATCCTCAGTAAAGTTCATGTTGAAGACGTGCCCTTGGAACAAAAGCGGTGCGTATGGTTCCAAGACTATGAAAAAGTGCTTGGGAAGCTCAGCCCTATCCCATCTGATCGGCAACTAGTGAGGATTCTCACACCGGAACCGGAGATAGAGCGTGAGATCGCAAGGGCTGTAGGGAGCTCCATCAATCGCGTTTTGGATGAAGGCAAGGCCCGGACCGCCGTGGGTAAGGAATACCTTGGTTCGCTTTCGCGCGCAGAGCTTACGTCTTACGTCTCGCGGCTGTGGGCTGAACAAAGGGGTCTGTGTGCACTTACTGGTTACCCATTTGAGCTGAGGCCTGATGAGCAGGGCGGCATCCAAGAGGATCGTGTTTCACTTGACCGGATCGAAAATTCCATCGGCTATGCAGAAGGTAACATCCAGCTGGTTACGCAATTTGCGAACCGCGCTCGCAGTACGATGGCTGTCGAAAAAGCAAGGCAGCGACTTGTTCAATATGGTGGGACAAGAGAAGGAGGACGATGAACCAAGGTTCATTTTCGCTTTTTAAAATCTGGCGACCTTTGATGGTGCTATTTGGCCACAGAGTTGCGAAGAGCGCGTTTCAGGTTGGGGAAGCTCAACTCCACGCCACAAAAAACGTCACCAGTGACACATTTAATAATAATACTAGATTAATTTGTTCGTCATCGATTATGGGTGACACCATGGAAAAGCAACCGAACATCACAAGCGATCCGCTCCCTATGGTATTCGAAAGGTGGGGCGACCTGACGCAGTCGGGCTTCACGGCCGTGCCCAACACGTTGATTAAAGCCCAGGTAAAGCTGGGGCTGTCGCCGAATGACGTCCTCGTTCTACTGAATCTCATTATGCATTGGTGGAAGCCTTCGGATTTGCCTTTTCCCCGAACAACCACAATCGCCGAGCGTTCCGGTCTGAAAGTGCGAACTGTGCAGCGCGCGCTGCAAAAGATGGAACGGCAAGGATATATCAGGCGCGTCACAGTCGACGGCAAGACCTTCGTCGACCTTGTCGGCCTGAAAGAGAAATTGAAGGACATTGAGAGCCGCTACACGTGGGCCTACGAGGCAACCCAGCGGCTTCAAAACAAAGATGGCGGTCATACACATTCCAAGCTGTCCGACCAATTGGTGGGATCCTAAGAAGCTTTCGCGCAGTGTCCAAAGCTGCTCGAATCAGCATCGCATCAAGTGCCAGGCCCTCGGCTGTTCCAGCAGTCGAGGGCCATCTGAATCATACCACTAATGCCAGAAGACTCAAATACTCGTTAGTTCATCTGAGGTAACTTTGCTGGGGCGCTCAACCTGATTGCCGAGACAAAGCCAAACAGGTCATATGTCGGGTCGGCTTACTCGAACGGCATCTGACCTGCCACTGAACTTTCACCCAGCCGCGACCGGAGCCGGTAGTTGATTTACGTCTTTCGACGCGGGTTGAGCAATCGCCCGGCGCGCGGAACTTTCATTTCGTGCAGCGGGTCGGGCGATTGCGGTGGTCAGGTTCAGGGCGAAGCCCGCAGGGGTCTGGTAGCCGAGGGCCGAGTGGTGCCTCGCGGTGTTGTAATCGGTGACCCAGGCTGCGAGCAGATCGCGGGCATGGGCGAGGTTGCGAAACAGAGTTTCGTTTAGAAACTCGTCCCGCATCCTGCCGTTGAAGCTTTCGACGAAGCCGTTTTGCATCGGCTTGCCCCCTCTCGCGCATGCAAGCATGCGCTGCCGGGCAGCGGGCGCGATGTAATGCCATTCGATCTTGTGCTCGGAGCACCACTTCAAGATCGCGTTCGAGGTCAGTTCGGTGCCATTGTCAGAGACGATC
>JBLRWK010000018.1:0-68746 GCA_047921295.1 Rhodobacterales bacterium | reverse complement strand
ACTGGCGGAGTTCCTTGAACCTGCATGGCTGCGGATCGGCGGATACTGGTATCCAAGGGGCGGTATTCCTATCGACGTGTTCTGGCAAAGCGGCCCGATGCCCGCCGGTATCTGGATACCCGATCAGGGCGTGCCACCCTATCGCGGACGCGGCTGAGCGTAGCGCTTTTACGCGCGCGGATCGTGCCATGCCATGCAGCTCGCTGCGTTTGCCTGAACGATACCGGCCTGACCCGCTAGCGGGTTTTTCGCCGGTATAAGACTGATCTCGTGCCCTTTGCTGGACAGCGTGGCGACGGTATCGGCGCTAATATCGGCCTCAAGCTTCAGACTGTCGCGGCTGTCGGAGAAGGTCTTGCCCAGCAGGAAGCGGGGGCCGTCCAATGCCTCCTGCGGTGATTGGGCAAAGTCGATCAGGCGGGTCAGGAGCATCGACAGGGTCTGCGGCTGCCCGTCCGCGCCTTGGGTCCCATAGACCAGATGCGGCCGGCCGTCCTTGAGCGCGATGCCCGGATTGAGCGTGTAGAACGGCAGTTTCCCCGCCGCAAAGGCATTGGGATGGGCCGGATCGCTGTCAAAGGCGGCCCCGCGGTTTTGCCAGATGATCCCCGTGTCGCCTGCAACCACGCCGCTGCCCCAGTCAAAATAGGTGCTTTGCAGCACGCTGGCGGCATTGCCCTGCGCGTCGATCGCCCCGAGGAATACCGTGTCGCCATGCTGCCTTGGATGCGGCCAGGGCAGGGCCAGCGCGGGATCGATCCCCTGTGCAAGCCGGTCAAGCCGTGCGTCGGCCAGCGCCGTCGCATTGTCTTGCGGGGCAAAGGCGGGGTCTGCGATCGTGCCGCGTTCGAGAAAGGCGCGCTTGACCGCCTCGACGCACAGATGCAGGTGATCGGCGCTGCCCGCAGCGATGCCGGTGAGGTCAAAGCGGGACAGGATACCCATGATCTGCAGGGTGGTAAGGCCTTGCGTCGGTGGCGGCGGGGCCAGCAGGGTCATATCGCGATAGGGCAGGGACAAAGGCGTGGCGTCCCGCGTGCGCGTCCGCGCCAGATCGTCGGCACTGATAATGACACCGGCAGACCGCAGACCTTCCAAGATCCGCCGCGACAACGCCCCGTGGTAGAATTCCGCAGCCCCACCCTCGGCGATCAGGCGCAGGCTTTCGGCCAGTGCAGGTTGCCGCAGCCGGTGTCCTTCGGGCAAGGGGTGGCCAGCTGCCATGAAGATGGCACCGAATCCCAGCCAACAGCCGCTGTCGGATACGCGGAACGCGCCCCAGAAGGCTTGCGAGGGGGATACGGGAAAACCGATGTCTGCCAGCGCGATGGCGGGGGACAGCAGGTCCTCCCATCGGGCGCGGCCACCCAACGCGCTTTGTGCATGGCGAAAGGCATGGTCCCAGCCGTCGACAACGGCAGCGGTTGTCAGGATGGAGGCTGGCCCGCGTGTCGGAAAGGGGGCCTCTGGCATGGCGCGGTCGATCCCCTGACCGATCGCCAGAAAGCAACGTTGTTGCCCGTTCCGGTCCACCACCAGCCAGACGGAATCACCGCCCAGCCCGCAGAAATGCGGCATCACCACCGTCAGCACCGCCCCCGCCGCGATCAGCGCCTCGGAGGCTGTGCCGCCCTTGCCCAGCACCTCCATCCCTGCCGCTGTGGCCAGCGGATGGGGTGTCGTCAAGGCGCCGGTCATGTTGTGGAGCCGCCGGATGTGAGCACGAGCATCGCCTCTCCTTTATCGCTTTGCGCTTGATTTTGGCCCTAGGCCCCTGCGGATACGGTGCGAATTTGATGCAGATCCCGCCGGAGCGCTTGAAATCTCCTAGGGTCGCAGGCGATATAAGTAAACGTTCACTTACATAATCGCATAACTGTATCGGGCTGGTGATGGAATTTTGTGCAGGCCAAGCCGCCGGTCCGGGGTAGCGATGCAAGGCGCTGTCGGCTAGGGACAAGCACCCGTACCGCGTATCCGAGGCTTGCCGAGAAAGACCGATGACAAAAACGACGCCCCAGAAGAAAACGCGGAGCCGCGATCCCGAGCGGACCAAGGCGCAACTCACCGAGGCTGCGCTAAGCGAATTCGCCGATCACGGTTTTCACGGTGCGCGGGTTGACCGGATCACCCGCGCGGTGGGCTGCAATCCGCGGCTGCTTTATCACTACTTCGGCAGCAAGGAAAAACTCTACGTTGCGGTGATCGAACATATCTTCGCGGACATCCGCGCACAGGAGCGGGATCTGGAACTGGCGCGGCTGGAGCCGTTGGCCGCCATGCGACGGCTGGTCGAATTCACCTATGATTTCTTCGACGGCAACCCCCAGTTTGTCAAAATGACACGCAACGAGAACCTGCTGGAAGGCAGGTTCATCGTCCAGACCGAGGCGGTGCGGACCAGTTCACAACCTTTGATTGATGCAATCAGCGGGATCATCGCGCGCGGGCTGGCGGATGGCGTGTTCCGGCACCGCTACGACGCGCTACAGATCTACATCTCCATCGTGGCGCTCAGCGCATATCACCTAAATAACGGGCATACCCTGACGGCGATTTTCGGCGTCGATCTGCTCAGCCCCGAATGGCGGCAGGAGCGGCGTGCCCATACCATCGCCATGGTGATGAATGCGGTGACAAGTGACGATTCGTCCTGCAAATCTTAGCGCTAGGCTGCTGCTGCCCGTGCCCCTTCTGATCCTTGCGGCGTGCCATGCCTGTGCAAACTACGCTCTTTTTGCCTGCTTTCATCCGCTGGATCGCTGAAAAAATGAGCGCCCTGATGTTAATTCATAAAATACTTACTTAAGCATCTTTCCAGCTTCCGAAGGCGGCCCTCTCTTGGTGTCATGAACATGACATCAGACATATCCGCCCCCGCGACACCGCTGCCCGCGACGGCCGCATCCCGCAGCAACCCTGTGCATGCGCGCCCTGCAATCGAGTTGCAGGAAGCCTCGGTGGTCTTCGGCAAGGGTGATCAGGCGGTCACGGCCTTGACGCCGACGACGCTGAAGATGGAGCGCGGCGACTTTCTGGCGCTTGTCGGTCCTTCGGGTTGCGGCAAATCCACCATCCTGCGACTGGCCAGCAACCTGATCCAGCCCTCGTCGGGCAATGTGCTGCTGGGCGGGCGCGCGGCGGCGGCCAAGGAACTGCGCATCGGCATGGCGTTCCAGAACCCCACGATGCTGCCTTGGCTGACCATCGAGAAGAACGTGATGCTGCCGCTCAAGATTGTCGAGCCGTTCAAGCGCACATTCCACCGTGACCGCAAAGGCGTCTACCGCGACCGCGTCCATGCGCTGCTGGAGCAGGTGGGCCTCAAGGATTTCGCGGGTCATTTCCCGTGGCAATTGTCGGGCGGGATGCTGCAGCGCGCCAACCTGTGCCGTGCGCTGATCCATGATCCGGACCTGCTGTTGCTGGACGAGCCTTTCGGCGCGCTGGACCAGTTCACCCGTGAGGAGCTTTGGCAGGTGCTGCAAGACCTCTATCTCGACCGCAAACCCACCGTGCTGCTGGTCACCCATGACCTGCGCGAGGCCGGATTTCTCGCCCGCCGCATCTGCGTGATGAGCGCGCGGCCCGGTCGTGTCATCTCGGACAAGGCCGTGACCATGCCGCAGCCGCGCGACATCAGCGTGATCTACAGCCCCGACTTTGTGGAAATGACCCAAGGCCTGCGCGAGCTGATCGCCCAGATCCGCAAATGATGCCGCCCCGCAAACTTCCCGATGCAGCAGTTTTCCCAAAGCAGAGGTCTCACCATGACTGAAACGAGCAAGATACGCTTCATGTCCTTCAGCCTGATCGTGGGGTTCTTCCTGATGTGGGAGGTGCTGTGCATCATGCTGAACGTCTCCGACCTGATCCTCCCGCGCCCGTCGGAAATCGCGGTCACGCTCTGGACAAGGTTTCCGGTGCTCTGGCCGCATATCCTGCAAACGCTCTATTCCACGCTGACAGGCTTTACACTGGGCGTCATCATCGGTGTCTCCATCGGTGTGTTGATCGGCACCTCGCGCATCGCTTACGGCGTAGCCTATCCGCTGCTGGTGGGCTTTTCCTCCATTCCCAAGGTCGCCGTTGTGCCGATTTTCGTGCTCTGGTTCGGCTCGGGCACCACGCCTGCGATCCTGACCGCGATGGTGATCTGCGTGTTTCCCATCGTGGTGAATATCTCCACAGGCCTCGCCACCACCGAACCCGATCTGGAAGACGTGCTCAAGACGCTGGGGGCCTCCAAATCCGAGATTCTGTGGAATGTCGGCCTGCCGCGCACCATGCCGTATTTCTTTGCCTCGCTGAAGGTGGCGATCACCCTGTCCTTCGTCGGGGCCGTGCTGTCCGAAACCGTGGCCTCCAACCGTGGCATCGGCAATGTGATGATGACCGCCTCATCCAATTTTCAGGTCTCGCTCGTCTTCGCGGGGCTGATCGTTCTCGCCCTCATGGGGGTCGCTCTCTACGCCTTTTTCTCTTTCCTCGAGTCCCGCGTGACAGGCTGGGCCACACGCGGCAACGACATCGCCGTCACCTGATTTATCCCCTCCCCAGAAACCGCCAACCAAAGGATCATTCACATGAAAACCGCTGTATTCGGGGCTGTGATCGCCCTTGTCGCTGGTCTCTCGCCCGCTTGGGCCGACACCAATATCCGCTTCACGCTTGGCTGGAAAACCCAAGGCTCCGACGCGCCGTTCCTGCTGGCGCAAAGCGCGGGCTATTTCGCCGAAGAGGGGCTGAACGTCACCATAGACCAGGGCGAAGGTTCCGCCGCGACCGTCACACGCATCATGGGCGGGGCCTATGACGCGGGCTTTGGCGATATCAACGCCATCATCCAGAACGCCGCGCAGCGCCCCGGCGAGGCCCCCGTGATGGTCTACCAACTCTGGAACCGTCCGCCCTTCGCGATTGTGTCGCCGAAATCCTCCGGTATCGAGACGCCTGCCGATTTCGCGGGCCGCACGCTCGGCGGCGCGCAGGGCACGCCGACGACACGCTTGTTCCCCGTCTTTGCGGAACTCAACGGCATCGACATGGATAGCGTCGCGCAGGAGAACATGGCGCCCAACCTGCAGGAGCCGATGCTGATCCGTGGTGACATCGACGGTGCCTTCGTCTTCACCATCACAAGCTGGTTCAACCTGATCGCCAACCGTCAGGACCCCGAGGCGGATTACAACTGGTTCAAGTTCGAGGATTACGGCATGGACCTCTATTCCAACGGCCTGATGGTCTCGCAGGCGCTGATCAATGACAATCCCGATGCCGTTGCGGGCCTTGTGCGCGCGGTGAACCGCGCGACGCTGGAAATCGCCAAGGATCAGGATGCCGCGATGGACTCCGTGATGGCCTTCGACAACCTGATCGACAAGGATAACGAGCGTGCGCGTCTGAACTTTGCGCTGACCAACCTGATGAACGCGCCGGAAACCGACGAGATCGGCATGGGTGATCTGGTCGATGAACGCCTGACCCGCTCCATCGAGATCGTGGCGCAGGGTTATGGTCTGGAACGTCTGCCCGAAGCCTCCGAAATCTTTGACCGCAGCTTCCTGCCGCCGCTGGAAGAGCGGGCCTTCTCGGTCGAGATCATGAACTGATCCTGCCCGCAGCATCCGCGCGCCGAGGGGGCCATTCCTGCGGCGCGCGTTTTCTCAACTGCAACGCCAATAACCGGATAGACCCATGCCCGCCTCCCAGACCTTGATCCGTGGTGGCCTTGTGCTGGTCGAGAATGCGCGGTTCGAAGCCGCCTCCCTGCTGGTTAAAGACGGGCTGATCGCGGCGATCATCGACGGTGACGGCCCGGATGATGTGCCGGTGATCGACGCGACAGACCGCATCATCATTCCCGGTCTGGTCAATGGACATACGCATTCGCATGGTGCGCTTGGCCGTGGCGGTGTTGCGGATGATGCCACGCTGGAAACCTTTCTCGCCGGGGCCTCCGCGCTGAACGGCCAGCGCAGCACCGATGATCTGCGCCTGTCTGCCCAGTTGTCCGCCGCCGAGATGATCCGCAAGGGCTGCACCGCTTGTTTCGACCTTAGCGGCGAGTTGCCCGGACCGAGCGTGGCCGGTATCCATGCCGTGGCGCAGGCCTATCACGATGCGGGCCTGCGCGCGGTGGTCGCGCCGATGATCTCGGACCGCACGCTCTATCAAGCGCTGCCCGGCCTGCTGGACGCCTTCCCTGAACCGATGCGCGCAGCACTTGCCGCGATCACCCTGCCGCCGTGGCAGCAGACACTTGCCACGGTGCGCGAGGCGATCATGCGCTGGCCTGTCCCAATGACCCGCGTCCGCCCCGGCATCGGCCCCGCCATTCCCTTGCATTGCGCCGATGATTTCCTGACCGCCTGCGCCGCCCTTGCCGAGGAGCTTGACCTGCGTCTGCAAACCCATCTGGCGGAAACGCGGATGCAGCAGGTCGCCGCGCAAGCCCGCTATGGCACCAGCCTGACCGCGCATCTCGACGGTCTTGGCCTGCTCTCGCCCCGTTTCAGCGGCGCGCATGGTGTCTGGATCTCACCGGACGAGGCGCACAGGCTTGCCGCGCAAGGGGCAGGCATCGTGCACAATCCGATGAGCAATCTGCGCCTTGGCTCCGGCTCCGCGCCGTTGCGGATGCTGGCCGATGCGGGTGTCACGCTGGGCATCGGCACCGACGCCTCCAACACATCCGACGGGCAGAACATGTTCGAGGCGACGCGCCTTGCCGCCACCCTGTCACGCGCGCAGGCCGCCCCTGCGGACGAGAGGATCACCGTGCCGGAGGCGTTCCAAATGGCAACGGAAGGCAGCGCGCGTCTCATGGGGCTGGACAACGTAGGCCGCATCTCTTCCGGCTGGGCGGCAGACCTGCTGTTTCTCGAGCGCGACTATTGCCACTATGTGCCGCTGCGCGATGTGCTCTCGCAGATCGTGCTGGCCGAGAACGGTGCCGCCCTACGCGAGGTGATGATCGACGGCCAGATTGTCTTGCGTGACAATCGCATCCTCACGCTGGACGAGCCTGCGCTTGCGCGGCAAGCCCGCGCCGCCGCCGCCCGCCTTGACGCCGCCAATGCCGACACCCGCGTGACGAGCGAAGCCGCAGCCCTTGTGATCCGCAGCTTCTGCCACGCCGCTTGCACATCCCACACCCACACCTGAACGAGGCACCCCATGGACCAACGCACCGATCCCCTCACCGCCGCCAAAGCCATCGTCGAGGCCTATCTCGAACGCTCCATGGTGCCTGATCCTGTGGGCGCTACGGCCTATCTTGCGCCGGATTTCGATCTGGTTTTCACCGGCGGGCGCAAATTCGCAGGCCCCGCCGAAAGTGCGGCCTTCAACGCCAAACGCTATGCTTGGGTGAAAAAGCGCTTCCTGCGGACCGATGCGGCGCTGGATACGGAAACCGGCGATGTGCATGTCTACAACACCGGCTATCTGTACGGCGAATGGCATGACGGCACTCCGTTCGAGACCAACCGCTATATGGACAAATTCATCGTGCGTGACGGCAAGCTGATCCGCACCGATGTCTGGAACGACAGCGCCGAAATCCTGCTGCACAAGGCAGGGCTGGCCGAGGCGGAGCTGTAACCATGCTGCCGGGTCACGACCGCTACGATTACGTCCCCATCACGCAACGCGCCGACTACAACTGGCCGAATGGTGCGCGGCTGGCGGTCTATCTCGGGCTGAACCTCGAGCATTTCGCCTTTGGCGAGGGCTTGGGTGCCGAACTGGCCCCCGGCGGGCCACAACCCGATGTGCTCAACTACGCATGGCGCGATTACGGCAACAGGGTCGGCGCATGGCGGATGCGGGACATGTTGGATGCGCTGGGTCTGCCCGCCAGCATTCTGGCCAACTCCGCCATGTATGACTATGCGCCCGATCTGATGGCCGCTTTCCGTGCGCGTGATGACGAGGTGGTCGGCCATGGCCGCACCAATGCCGAGCGCCAGAGCAGTCTGGACGAGGCGTCCGAGGCTCAACTGATCGCCGAGGCGACAGCCGCGATCACGCGCGCCGAGGGCACAGCACCGAAGGGCTGGCTCTCGCCGTGGATCGCGGAAAGCCGCGTCACGCCCGATCTGCTGGCCGAGGCGGGTTACGGCTATACGCTGAATTGGTGCATGGATGACCAGCCCGTCTGGATGCGGACCCACGCGGGGCGGCTTCTGGCGATCCCTTATCCGCAAGAGGTCAACGACATCCCCTCGATCGTGGCGCGCAAGGACGGTGCCGCACAATTCGCCGATATGATCATCGACAACTTCGACGAGATGCTGGAGCAGTCCGCGCATCAGCCGCTTGTCATGGGCATCGCGCTGCATCCCTATCTGGTCGGCCAGCCCTACCGCCTGCGTCACCTGCGCCGCGCGCTGTCCCATATCGCCGCCCACCGCGACCGGATCTGGCTCACCCGCGCGGGCGATATTCACGCCTACTGTCGCCACGAGATACCGGATCTAATCGCGTGAAGCGGCGGGCGGTCAGGCTTTGCGGGCTTGGCGCATCGCCACAATCCAGAGGCGGAAAGAAGCTTTCTCTCGGTAGAAATGGACCTGCTGATCCGCCCGGGGCGCAGTCTGGAAAACTGGATATTGGCCGGTCAGCGCGGTCGTGCCAAGAATCAATTCGCCACTCGCAGAATAAAATTCCGCACACGCCGTTTCCGGTATCTTGGAGGCCCTGATTTTAGCATCTGCGAGTGTAGTCCCCGCCATGGTTGACGTTAGGTAACTTTTGGCTGCACCGGTCAAAGCCTTTTTGCAGTTGCAGCGTGAAATGCTCGCAATAGGTGATTTGAAGGGCGCGGAGCAACGCTTGTCTAAGCGACCGCCTTGTAACAAAATTTTGTCAAAGCGCCCTGCGGCGCAACAAGCGTAAAAGCTCGCCATTGCTGCAGCTGCGAAGAAAGCGTTGCCCTTTGGTGGCGCTTTGCCCGTGCGCGGGGCTTGATGCGTTAGGCCCGAAGGGGGCCGCAAATGCTTGACTTTGATCGGGCTTGTGGAACTTTCAAAGCACAGTTCGGCGCGAGGCATAGCACCATAGCTCCGAAACTGCACAGGGAGGATAAACAATGCGCAAAACAACAAAGTTTGGCCTGACCACGGCGATTGCCCTGATCATGGGAAGTACTGCGGCCTTTGCCGATACCGTCAAGATCGCCTTCATAGATCCGCTGTCGGGACCGTTTGCAGCGACCGGCACCAACGGTCTGCACCAGTTCCAATTCGCGGTCGAGAAACTGGTGAACGAACAAGGAGGGGTTCTGGGGGGGACCAAGTTCGAGATCCTGTCATATGACAACAAGACCAGCCCGCAGGAATCGCTGGTGCAGTTGCAGGTCGCCATCGATCAGGGCGCGAAATATATCGTGCAGGGCAACAGCTCGGGCGTGGCCCATGCGTTGACTGATGCGATCAACAAGCACAACCGTCGCAATCCTGACCGCCGGGTGCTGTTTCTCAACTACTCGGCTGTCGATCCGGCGCTGACCAATGATGCCTGCAACTTTTGGCACTTCCGCTTTGACGCCAATGCCGACATGAAGATGGACGCGCTGACAGATGTGATGGCGGCAGACGACTCTATCCAGAAAGTCTACATCATCGGGCAGGATTACAGTTTCGGACAGGCGGTCTCGGCTGCGGCCAATGCCATGCTGGCCGAGAAACGCGACGATATCGAAGTCGTCGGCGACGAGTTGCATCCCATCGGGCGGATTCAGGATTTCACACCCTATGCGCGCAAGATCATCGCCTCGGGCGCTGATGCGGTGATCACCGGCAACTGGGGATCGGACATGCTGGGCCTTGGCCGGGCGATCCTCGAAAACGGCTTTACCGGACCGATTTACACCTATTACGGCGCGGCAGACGGTATCACCGCCGCTTTTGGTGAAACCGGCAAGGGCAGCCTGCGACTGGTGGCCGAGGGCCAGATCAACCCGCCGGTATCCGAGCGCGCTGTCGAATATTACGAGGCGTTTCTGGCCAAGCATCCCGATGGCAACATCAGCCAGCCGCGCATCACCAACGTGATCGAGATGCTGGCCAAAGCGATTGATGAGGCAGGCACGGCAGATGATGTGGTGGCTGTGGCCTATGCCTTGGCAGGGCTGGAGCACGAGGGTCTGTGGGGTGGCAGCATGATCATGCGCACCGAGGATCACCAGTTGATCCAGGACGTCCACATCCACGCGCATACCAACGAAGACATCACCTTCGATTTCGACAAATCCGGTTTCGGTCTTGTGTCGGAGTCCAACATCGAGATGGCCGGACTGGACAGCCCGACAACCTGTCAGATGGACCGCCCGTAACGCCGGGCGCCGGCCCCTGTCCCGTCTGAGCGGGGCGGGGGCCTTTCCTTCTTTGTCGATGTGACCAGAGCGGAGGGGCAATGGACCTCATTTTTGTTAACCTGATCGACGGGCTTGTGACCGGATTGCTCCTGTTCATGCTTTCTGCCGGTCTCACGCTCATCTTCTCGATGATGGGCGTTCTCAATTTCGCGCATGCCAGCTTCTACATGCTGGGGGCTTATTTTGCCTATCAGATCAGCCTTGCGCTGGGGTTTTGGATGGGCTTGCTGCTGGCGCCGATCATCGTCGGTGTGCTGGGCGCAGGAGTCGAGCGGTATGGCTTGCGGCGTGTCCACCAATACGGGCATGTGCCCGAACTGATCTTCACTTTCGGTCTGGCGCTGCTGATCGAGGAGGTGGTGCAGTTTGTCTGGGGCAAGAACAACGTGCCCTATAACGCACCGGAAATCCTGCAATTCTCGGCCTTCGCCATCGCCGGAAACTCGATCCCGGCCTACAAGATATTCATGATCTTCATCTCCATCTCGATCTTCATCGGGTTGTTGTTCATCCTGACCAGAACCCGCATCGGGATGATCATTCAGGCTGCGCTGAGCTATCCGCGCACGGTCGAAACGCTGGGCCATAACGTGCCGTTGATCTTCATGGGCGTGTTCGGTGTCGGCACCGGACTGGCGGGCGTGGCTGGTGTGATCGCGGGGCCGACGCTGGGCACATTCCCCGGCATGGCCTTCGTGCTGGGATCAATCGTGTTCGTGACCATCGTGATCGGCGGCTTGGGCAGCCTGTGGGGGGCGCTGGTCGCCTCGCTCATGATCGGCTGGATCACCACCTTTGCCGCCTCCTACAACATCCGGTTCGAGGATATCCTGCTGGCTGTCGGATTCTCGATGCCCGAGAACATGGCGGAAAGCCCGTTCCGCGACGTCTGGAACATGACGACGCCGCAAATCGGGCCGATCCTGCCCTATCTGCTGATGGTCATCATCCTTGTCGTGCGACCACACGGCCTGTTCGGAAAGCGCGGCGCATGACAGATCAACAGATCACAACCGATCCCGCAAAGCCCGCGCAGCGTATGCGCGCGGGCGGCACGTCCGTCACGCTGATGCCATGGATTCTGGCAGGCGTCTTGTTGCTGGTGCTGCCATACATCTTCCAGACCAATTCGGCGCTGACCATCATGAACAAGATGTCGATCACGATCATCTTCGCGCTGGCCTACAACATGCTGCTGGGGCAGGGCGGCATGCTGTCCTTCGGGCATGCGGTCTATATGGGTGTGGGCGGGTTCGCCTGCGTGCATATCATGAATTCGTCGGACTTCTTTGCGATGCTGCCGCTGCCGCTGCTGCCGATCTTCGGCGGGCTGTTCGGCATGGGGCTGGCCATGATCGTGGGCAGTTTCTCCACCCGCAAAGCGGGCACTGTCTTTGCGATGATCAGCCTTGGCGTTGGCGAACTGATCGCTGCCTGTTCGCTGATCTTCGTGGCCTTTTTCGGCGGTGAGGAAGGCGTATCCGGCGACCGCACCTATGCGCTGCCGTTCTTCGGCCTCGAGTTTCTGCGCCAGATCGAGGTTTATTACCTCATCGCCTTTTGGTTGATGCTGTCGGCGGTTCTGATGTTCCTGTTCTCCCGCACACCCATTGGCCGTATGGCCAATGCGGTGCGCGATAATCCGGAACGCGCCGAGTTTCTGGGCTATTCCGCGCGCTGGGTCCGGTTCTACAGCTTCACGGCATCTGGTTTCTTCGCTGGCATCGCGGGCGCGCTGTTCGCGATCAACTACGAAATCCTGACCGAGGAAAACCTCAACCTCGTCACGTCGGGCATGATCTTGCTGGTCACGTTTCTGGGGGGCGTGGGCTTTTTCTTCGGGCCGATCATCGGCGCGGTCGTGTTCACGCTGGTGCAAACGGTGCTGAGCCTGCAAACCGATCTCTGGGCCATCTATGCCGGGGTTTTGTTCGTGGCGACGGTGATGTTTTTCCCCGGCGGTCTGGCGGGCCTGATCATGATGCACGGGCCTGCGGCAAAGCTGGGCAAGCTGCACACTCTCGCGGTGCCCTACATCAAAACATTGATCCCCGCGGGGATCGGGATACTGGGCGTCTCCGCTCTGATCGAGATGACCTTCCATGTCAGACACGCCTCTATCGGCAGCAACGAGATGACACTGTTCTGGACCACCTTTGACAGCCATTCGCTGGTGCCTTGGGCGGTGGCCATAGCGGTGTCGGCGGTGGCGTTCTGGATCATGCGGCGCAATCTGCCGGAGTTGATGGCGGCCTGGCATCTGGCCAACGGTGTGGCGAAGGATAAGCTATGAATGCCATGACAGACATGAACGTTCCCGCCCTGCAAATCGAGGGGCTGAAGAAAAGCTTTGGCAAGGCCGAGATCATCAACGGGATCGACCTGTCTATCGGACGGTCCGAGCGGCATGCGATCATCGGGCCGAACGGGGCGGGGAAATCCACCCTTTTCAACCTGATCACGGGGCGCTTTCCGGCGACATCGGGGAAAATATCGCTGCACGGGCGCGACCTTGCGGGCATGGCCCCCTATCAGATCAACCGGCTGGGGCTGTCGCGCTCGTTCCAGATCACCAATATCTTTCCCAAGATGACGGTTTTCGAGAACCTGCGTTGCGCGCTGTTGTGGTCCAAGGGCTACCGCTATTCGTTCTGGCACCTTGTGAGCAAAGCCGACGATCTGACCGAGGGGGCCGAAGCCATTCTGGAGCAGATCAACCTCACGGCGCGGCGCGATCTGCCGGCGGGGGTGCTGTCCTATGCCGAACAGCGCGCGCTGGAGATCGGCATCACCATTGGCGGCGGTGCCGATGTGATCATGCTGGACGAGCCGACGGCGGGCATGAGCAACACCGAGACCGATTACATCGTGGAACTGATCCGCAAGGTGACCGAGGGCAAGACCCTGATCGTGGTGGAGCATGACATGGGTGTGGTGTTCGGGCTGGCCGACCGGATCAGCGTGCTGGTCTACGGCACGATCATCGCAACGGGCCGCCCCGAGGAGGTGCGCGGCAATCCCAAGGTGCAAGAGGCCTATCTGGGTGCGGCATTGGAGGCGGAACACTGATGCTGGATGTCGTCGACATGCATGCCTATTACGGCAAATCCCATATCCTGCAGGGCGTTACCCTCAATATACAGGAGGGAGAGATCGTCGCCCTGCTGGGCCGCAACGGTGTCGGACGGTCCACCACCTGCAAGGCGGTGATGGGCGAGGTCACGCCCGTCGGGTCGGTCAAGTTCCGCGGTCAGGAAATCGCGGGGCGCAAAGCCTACGAGATTGCCAATCTGGGGATCGGCTATGTGCCCGAGAACCGCGATATCTTTCCCGGTCTGACCTGTCGGCAGAACCTGACGCTGGGGCTGAAGCCCGGCCAGAAAGACGGAGCAGGGCGCTGGTCGATGGAGAACATGTTCGACATGTTCGAGAACCTGCGCCACCGCGCCGATGTCGAGGCCTCGGTGCTGTCAGGTGGCGAGCAGCAGATGCTCACCATGTGTCGCACGCTGATGGGTGACCCCGATCTGGTGATGATCGACGAGCCGACGGAGGGGCTGTCGCCCCAGATGGTCAAGCGGGTGGCCGACCTGTTGCAGGAAATCGCGCGGCGCGGGGTCTCGACCCTGCTTGTGGAGCAAAAACTCTCCATCGCGATGGATATCGCCAACCGCGTCTATGTCATGGGGCACGGCAGGATCGTGTTCGAGGGCACGCCGGATGAACTGCGCAACCGCGACGATGTCCGCAAGGAATGGCTGGAGGTCTGACCGCCGATCCACACCTCCGCCTGACGCAGCCACGGTAATGGCGCGGACATGTCCTGCGCGCGGGACCGCTGGCCAAGCCGCCGATTGTCGCTCGGCGGCTATAGGGCCAGCGGCGGCTATAGGGCCAGCGGTGGGTCTTGGGTCATAAAGGCACGTCATCAAAGCCACGGGAATGCGTTGAGCGCGCGGTCTTGGCTGCATCGGTCGTGGCCGAGGTGAGCGTCTTTTGCATGCGAAACGCATAGGCGCTGTATTGCTCCATCGCCGTTTTCAGAAACGCCGACTGGATCTCCATCAGCTCCGCAGGCGTCTTGCAGGCCAGAATGGCCTTCTGGGTTTCCAGATCCTGTTTCAGACGGTCAGTCAAGAAACGGGTGCTTTCGGACATCATCTCCTGCCATGCCTTGGCTGCAACCGGATTGAGTGCTGTCATGGTTGCGGTCATTGCGGATGTCGCGGTGTCTTCACCGGAGTCTTTGTCTTTCGATTTCGCCATGTCTGATCCTCCTGATCGATAAGTGTTCGCGGGCTGATACGCACCCGACCCTTTAAACCACGCAGGCATCATAGACCTTTCGGGATGCCCTCACTTTGATCTGGATCGTGTTGCGACATGTCGCAAGGGTTTGGCCCGACATTTGGCCCAAGGCGGCAAGTCGACGCTTGGAAAACCTTTCAGATAACCTAAGCTACCGTGAACAAAGGAAATCGGGGGCGATATGGCGACGAAGACAGCGATCATTGGATTGGGGATCATGGGACGGCGGATGTTGGAGCATATGGTGCTGCATCCTGCCTATGATCCGGTTCTTCTATGGGACCCCAGCCCCGAAAATGCAGCCCTTGCGCAGCAAACAGCCCCTGACGCGCGCCTGTGCGACAGCGCTGGCGCGGCTATCGCGGATGCCGATCTGGTCTATCTGGCCTGCCCGCCGGAGCCGCGCAAAGCCTATGCGCTGGAGGCCGCGATGCAGGGTAAGGCGCTGTTTCTGGAAAAGCCGCTGGGCGTCGATATCGCCGCCAGCGCCGATCTGGTCGACAGGGTCGCGGCAGCGGGTGTGCCTGCGGCGGTGAATTTCACCCAAGCGGCGGGGGCCGCGCTGACGGATATCTCTGCTGCGTCCAAAGCGGGGCACATGGGCGATCTTGCGGGCGTCGATATCGTGGTCACCTATGCCGCATGGCCACGCGGATGGCAGCAGGCCGCCGACTGGCTGCGCTTTCGCGACGAGGGCGGCATGACCCGCGAGGTGATCTCGCATTTTCTGTTTTTCGCCGAACGTATCCTTGGCCCGCTGACACTGATTTGGGCGCGGCCATCCTATCCGGCTGATCCTGCCTTGTGCGAAACGCATATGCTGGCGCGGCTGGAAAATGCCGCAGGCGTGCCGGTGTCGGTCATGGCAAGCGTCGGCGGCGCGCAACCGGACCGTCAGGAAATGACCGTGAAGGGCAGCCAGTGCAGCTACCGCGTTGCCGAATTCCACGCTGTATCGGTCTCGGATGGTGCGGCGTTCCAGTCAGCAGCGCCGCAGGACATCGACCCGCGTAGCACCAGTCTGCGGGTGCAGCTTGATGATCTGCAAGCGATGTTGGCGGGCAAGCCGCACCGTCTGGCCACCTTGCCCGAAGCGCTGCGCGTGCAACGCCTGATCGAGGCGATGTTGCAGGGCAAATCCTGATCAACGGCTCTTGTCATGCTCCCGCTGGCATGGAAGCTTGCAGCAAAAGATCAGGGAGGATCACCATGACCGACGCACGCCCCATCCTATGGCAACCCGATCCTGCGCGGGCCGAGGCTTCGACCTTGGCGCAGTTCATCCGCTGGCTGGAGGCCGAGCGCGGTCTCGCGTTTTCCGACTATCATGCGTTGTGGGAGTGGTCGGTCACCGATCTTGAGGGTTTCTGGACGGCGATCATCGCATTTTTCGATCTGCCTGTCTCGGGTTGGACCGAGGTTCTGGCCGAGCGCAAGATGCCGGGTGCAGACTGGTTTGCCGGCGCGCAGACCAATTTCGCCGCACAGATGCTGCGCCATGCCGCTGCCCGCCCCGAGGACGAGGCTATCGTTCTGCATTCCGAGACGTTCGGGCGGCAGGTGCTGACATGGGCCGAACTGAACAACCGCGTCGGCGCGGCACAGGCGGCTCTGGAGGAGATGGGCGTGGTGCAGGGCGACCGCGTGGTGGCTGTCCTGCCGAATGCGGTCGAGGCGCTGGTGGCGTTCCTCGCAACGGCCTCTCTCGGGGCGGTCTGGTCGCTTTGCGCGCCGGATATGGGCCATGTCGCGATCCTTGACCGCTTCCGCCAGATCGAACCGAAAGTGCTGATCGCGCAGGATGGCTATATCCATGCGGGCAAAAAGGTTGACCGCCGCGACCTGCTGGAGGGGATCACCGCCGGTCTGCCCTCGCTGAAACACCTTGTCATGGTGCAGGGCATTGCGGATGTGCCGCAGGGATGGACCTCATGGACACGGATGGAGGCCGCGCCGCAGGAACCGGAATTCCGGCAGGTGCCGTTCTCGCATCCGCTCTGGATCGTCTATTCCTCGGGCACCACCGGCAATCCCAAGCCGATCGTGCACGGCCACGGCGGCGTGCTTCTGGAAGGCGCCAAGCAATCGCTGCATCAGGATCTCAGCGCGCAGGACCGCTTTTGCTGGATGACATCGTCCGGCTGGATCATGTGGAATGCGCAATGGGGCGCGCTGGGGCAGGGGGCGACCGTGGTGATGTTCGACGCGGCCCCGAACCATCCCGACATGCTGGAGGCGTGGCGCATGGTGGCGCGCGAACGGCTGACCTATTTCGGCGCGGGGGCTGCCTTTTTTATGGGCTGCCAGAAGGCGCGTATCTGTCCGGCGGAAGATCTGGACCTGTCGGCGCTGCGCTCGGTCGGGGCAACCGGATCGCCGCTCAGTCAGGAAGGCTATGACTGGATTTACGGGCAGGTGAAGCAGGATCTGTGGCTGGCCCCGATCTCGGGCGGCACCGATCTGGCGGGGGCATTCGTCTGCGGCAACCCGATGATGCCCGTACGCGCAGGCGAGATGCAATGCCGCGCGCTTGGCAACGCTGTGCGCGCCTTCGACGAAGCGGGGCAAGAGTTGATCGGGCAGGTGGGAGAGCTGGTCTGCACCGAACCTTTGCCCTCGATGCCGCTTTATTTCTGGGGCGACGAGGACGGATCGCGCCTGCATGACAGCTATTTCGACACCTATCCGGGGATCTGGCGGCATGGTGACTGGATCGAGTTCACGCCTGAGGGCGGCTCGGTGATCTATGGCCGCTCCGATGCCACGATCAACCGGCGCGGGCTGCGGCTGGGCAGTTCCGAGATTTACCGCGCGGTCGAGGGGCTGGACGCGGTGATGGACAGCCTTGTCATCGATCTCGAATTTCTGGGGCGTGACAGTTTCATGCCGCTGTTTGTCGTGTTGAAAGAGGGCCAGACGCTGGGCGATGCCATGAGGGACCAAATCCGCAGCGCGATCCGGCAGGCGGTCTCGGCGCGGTTCCTGCCGGATGATATCGTCCAGATCGCAGAGGTGCCGCGGACACTGTCTGGCAAAAAGCTGGAGGTGCCGGTCAAGAAGCTGTTGCTGGGCGGCGATCCGGCAAGGGTGGTCAACCGCGATTCAATGGCAAATCCCGACAGTTTCGACGCGTTCATCGCCTATGCAAAGGCGCGCGCCGAAACTGTTGCATAGGCAGGCTGCCGCTAGGCGGAATCCGCGAGGATCAGATCGGATGCTTTCTCGCCAACCATGATGGCGGGCGCGTTGGTGTTGCCCGTCGGGATCGTCGGGAAGATCGACGCGTCAGCCACGCGCAGCCCGTCTATTCCGTGGACCCGCAAGCGCTCGTCAACCACCGACTGGGCGGGATCGGTTCCCATCCGGCATGTGCCGCATTGGTGGAACACGGTCCATGATTTCTCGCGGATGGACTGGGCCAGCGCCGCGTCGGTGTCGATATGCCGTCCGGGGATGATCTCGTCCTCGATGACGGCGTGCAGGGCGGGGCTGGCCGCGATCTTGCGGATCAGCCGGAACCCCGCCAGCATCACGGCGCGGTCATAGTCGGTATCGAGATAGTTGGTGTGCATCTCGGGGGGTGCGAAAGGATCGGGCGAGCGGATGTGCAGGTAGCCCGTGCTGGTCGGCTTGCACGGGTTGAACCCCAGCAGAAAGCCTGGAAAGGGATCAGGGTTCATCAATGGACGCGTGCCGACGGGGGCGCGGGTATAGCTGACGGGCGAGAAATAAAGCTGCAGGTCGGGCTTTGTCGCGCCCTCCATCACCCGCACGAAACCGCCGCCCTGATTCAGGCTCAGCGAGAGCGGCCCCTTACGTGTCATGACATAGCGCAGGCCCGCCCAGACCTTGCCCAGAAGCGGGTGCAGCTCCTGATTGAGGCTTGGCACGCTGGCGCGGTAGAGGGCATCCGCCCCCAGATGATCGGCAAGGTTGCGGCCCACATGGGGGGCATCCTGCACCACCTGCACCCCGTGTTTTTGCAGCACAGCGCCGGGACCGATGCCCGACAGTTGCAAAAGCTGCGGCGAGTTGATGGCCCCGCCCGACAGGATCACCTCGGCGCGCGCCCGTACCCGCAGAATGCGGCCCTTGTGCATGTATTCCACACCCACGGCGCGCCGCCCTTCGAACAGGATGCGGGTGACATGGGCGCGGGTCTCGACCTTGAGGTTCGCGCGCTTCATCGCGGGGCGCAGGTAGCACCGCGCGGTCGAGGCGCGCCGCCCGCCCTTGGTGTTGATCTGGTAGAGGGCGGCGCCTTCCATATCGGCACCGTTGTAATCTGGGTTGGTGGGAAACCCGGCCTCTTCGGCCGCCTTGAGATAGATGCGGGTGAGGGGATGCACATCACGCGAGACATCATGCACCGGCAACGGCCCGCCCGCGCCACGCCATGCATCGGCGCCGCCCGCCCAGTCCTCCATCCGGCGAAAGACGGGGGCGACATCCTCCCATCCCCAGCCGGGCGCGACGGCCCCCCATTCGGCGTAATCGGCCGGATGCCCGCGCACATAGACCATCGCATTGATCGAACTGGACCCGCCCAGCACCTTGCCGCGCGGCCAATAGGAGGGCAGATTGTCGCGGTTCGGATCGGGCTCGGTGGTGTATTTCCAGTTCACCCGCGCATCGTAATAGACCTTGCCATAGCCGATAGGCACCTGCACCCAGAAGTTCAGATCCGAGCCACCAGCCTCCAGCAACAGCACGCGGTTGCGGCTGTCCGCGCTCAGCCGGTTGGCCAGAACCGAGCCTGCCGACCCTGCGCCGACGATCACATAGTCAAAATCCTGCACGCTGTTCCCCTACCTGTCGCAGACCTGCACCCTGCACCGGGGATGACAATCACGGATGTCAGAAAACGACAATGCGGTGGGCGGATTTTTCTTAACGCAACGTCCGCCCCCGCTGTTGGCGAAATCTGCTGCAACCGCGTCAGAACCGCCGCACTCCGCAAGGGTACAGGCGGTCGTCCACCCTGCGGCCCGCGATGGTTGCGGCGACAAGTTGCGCGGTGACCGGTGCGAGGGTCAGGCCGATATGGCCGTGACCATAGGCATGGATCACACGCGGATCGCGGCCCGGGCCGATGACCGGCACCGAATCCGGTATCGAGGGTCGAAAGCCCATCCAGCTGCGGTCGGGCGTGGCGAGATCGGGGAAGATCGCGCGTGCGCCTTGTTCCAGACGTTTCAGGCGATGCGGTGACGGTGGCGCGGTCAGTCCGCCCAGTTCCACCGTTCCGGCCACTCGCAGGCGTCCCTCCATCGGGCAAAGATAGAACCCGCGTGCGGTCGGGCAGCAGGGCCGTGACAGGCGCGGTGCGGGCATATCCCATTCCAGATGATAGCCCCGCTCGGTCTCCAGCGGCACGGGATCGCCCGCCATACGCGCCAGTACGCCGGAATGCGCGCCTGCCGCGATGACAACCTTGGACGCTTGCAGCGCCAGACCGGGGCCGGACAACCGGATACCCTCCGGCTGGGGTGACAGGCGGGTGACCTTGCGACGCAGATGCCGCACGCCAAGGCCCAGCACGGCCCCAGCAAGGCAGCCGACCATCCGGCCCGGATCGGACATGAACACCGCATCGGGAAAGAACGCACCGCCCTGCGTTTCGGGCAGGGCGGGTTCCAGCGCGGCGACCTCTGGCGGGGCAACAAGATCGACGCTGACACCCATGCCGCGCCGCGTGGTCATATCCGCATGCGCGGCGCGGAATGCTGTGGCGGTTTCGTAGAAATAGAGCGCGCCGCGATGCTGCAGGATCGCGCCGCCCCCGATTTCGGTGGCAAGCTCCCGCCACAGCTTCGCGGAATCCGCTGTCAACGCCGCGATGGCGGCGGCGTTGCGCGCGGTGGCGGCGGGCAGGCTTTGCCACGCGAACCGCAGCAGCCATGGGGCCAGCGACATTATCGCCGCGTGCCGGATCGCCAGCGGCGAGTTGCGGTCCAACAGCAGGCGCGGCAGGTCACGCAACACCGCAGGGCTGCCCACCGGCATCACGGCGTAATCGGCGATGGTGCCCGCGTTGCCATAGGACGCACCGGCGCCGGGCGGGTCGGGATTGATCAGCACAACCTCGTGCCCCGCCTGCGCCAGCCGGAACGCGCAGGTCAGACCGATAATCCCGGCGCCGATCACGGCAATCTCCACCTTTTCCGTCATCCGCGCCTGCCCATTACACCATCACCCCACCCGGCCTTGCGGCAGTCAGACCCCCAGCCGGTCGCGCAAGCCATACCATGCGACAGTCGCGCTCACCGCCGGTTTACGCAGGAAATGGAACGGGATCGGCTTCGGCGTGGTCACCGGATAATCCAGCGCGTCCTCGGGCGTGCCGGAGACCCAGTCCGCGAGCACACGCCCCAGCGCCGTCGCCATCGCAACACCACGCCCGTTATAGCCCATGGCTGCCATGATGCCGGGGGCGACTCGGTTCAGATGCGGATAGTGATCGGCTGTCATCGCCACGAAACCACCCCAGGCATAGGACCATTCCGTATCGCCAAGCTGCGGAAACAGCGCCAGCGATGCTTTGCGCAGCGTCTCCATCTGGCGCTTGGTTGTGGCCTCGTCATAGGCTCCGCGCCCACCCATGATAAAGCGGCCCTGCTGGTCCAGCCGGAAATAGAGCAAGAGGCGGCGGCTGTCCGAGGCCGAATGCCCGCCGGGCAGGATGGTGCGGCGGATATTGTCGCTCAGCGGGACGGTGGCGACCTGCACCGAGCGGATCGGCACCACAGTGCGCCGCATCGGCGGGGCAAGATCATCCGTATAGCCGTTGGTGCAGAGCAACACCTTGCGGGCTGTCAGCTTGCCCTGCGCTGTGTGCAGGACATGTCCGTTCGCGGTGCTTTCCAGCCTGACGGCACGGCTGTGCCCGTGCAGCACCGCGCCCGCTTTCTGCGCGGCATGGGCCAGCCCCAGCGCGTAGTTCAGCGGATGCAGGTTGCCGCCGCGTTCGTCGATCATGCCGCCAAGGTAGGATTCGGTGCCCAGCAGGCTGGCTGTCTCGTCTCGGGAGAGCATCCGCAACGGCGCACCGCGCCGCGTCCATTGCTCCACGCGGGACTGCACGACCTTTGTGGCGGCTTCATCGTGGACAGGCTGAATCCAGCCGGTTTGCGCGCCGGCGCAATCAATGTTGTGGCGGCGGATCAGGTCGAACACCAGATCGCCTGCGCCGCCTGCCAGCCGGACCATCCGCCCGCCCATCTCGGCCCCGAACTGGCGCTCGATTGCGTCGGGGTCTTCCTTCAGGCCGGGATTGACCTGACCGCCATTGCGCCCCGATGCGCCCCAACCCGGCGTCTCGGATTCCAGTACCGTCACCGCAATCCCGCGCTCGGCCAGATGCAGCGCCGCCGAGAGGCCGGTGAAGCCGCCGCCGATGATGGCAACCTCGGTTTCTTCGGCACCTGCCAAGGGCGGGCAGGACGGTGTCGGGTTGGCCGTGGCCGACCACAGGGAATTGGCAATCGGCGCGATCTCGTTGGCAATCATAGGGCGGTCTCCGAGGATGAGGGGCGAGGTTCAGTGAAAGACGATAGTTGCTTCGGAACCGGCGCACCAGAACCGGATCATCGCGGGGGCGTTGCAGCTTGCTGCCTGTTCTGGTGATGATACATCAACGCAAACAAGGATGAGCCGCCACCATGAAAATCACCCGCATCGAGACTTTCGCCACTCCCGCCGTAGGGTTCGTTCGGATCACGGACGAGACCGGCGCGCAGGGCTGGGGGCAGGTCTCGACCTACAATGCCGATATCACGGTGCAGGTCTTGCACCGCCAGATCGCGCCATGGACGGTGGGCGAGACCATCACCGATCTGGACGACCATCTGGACCGGATCAGCGAGCGGGAACACAAATTCCCCGGCTCCTACCTGTGCCGCGCCATGTGCGGGCTGGACACGGCGATCTGGGATCTGCGCGGCAAGCAGGCGGGCAAGCCGGTGGCGGCCCTTCTGGGCGGAACGGCGGGGCCTTTGCGGGCCTATGCCTCTTCGATGAAGCGCGACATCACGCCGAAGGACGAGGCGGTGCGCCTGCTGCATCTCAGGGACACGCAGGGCTTTGACGCGTTCAAATTCCGTGTCGGCTCCGAATGCGGACGGGACAGGGATGAATGGGAAGGCCGGACCGAGGAGATCATCCCCCTGATGGCGCGGGAAATGGGGCCGGATGTGGCGCTGCTCGCCGATGCCAATTCCTGCTACTCCGTGCCCCGCGCCATCGAGGTGGGCCGGATGATGGAGGCCAACGGTCTGGTCCATTTCGAGGAACCCTGCCCCTACTGGGAGATGGAGCAGACCCGCGCCGTCATGCAAGCGCTGGATATCGACGTGACGGGCGGCGAGCAGGACTGGGATCTGACGCATTGGCGGCGCATGATCGACATGCGGGCGGTGGATATCGTGCAGCCGGACATCTGCTATCTGGGCGGCATTTCCCGCACGCTGCGCGTGGTCAAAATGGCGCAGGAGGCGGGGCTGCCGATGACGCCGCATTGCGCCAACTGGTCGATGGTGACGCTGTTCACGATGCACCTGCTGCGGGCGATCCCGAATGCGGGCAAGTATCTGGAATTCTCCATCGAGGGGCCGGATTACTATCCGTGGCAATACGGCCTGTTCCGCAATGATCCCTATGTCATCAAGGATGGTAAAGCGATGGTGACGGACGCGCCCGGCTGGGGGGTCGAGATCGACCCCTACTGGCTCGCGCGGTCCACCTATCAGGTTACTGAGGCAGGGTAGGTAATTCCGCCGCCGCTTATTCCCCGGCGAGAGGTGCTGTGCTGATGCGTGACGGCGGCACCGCGTCCCCGCTCTCGACCTGCACAAGGCAGCTATGGGCGATCGGTCCCTGCGCGAGTTTCGAGGTGCCCTTGTCCAGCGTCAGCGTGTTGGGATTGCCGTGCAGGCAGGTGTCGCCATCGGGATCGTACCATGCGCCTGTGGCGATCTGGATCACGCCGCGGCGGATGGTGTCACTGATCTGCAACCCCGCAATACAGGCCCCGCGCGCGTTGAAGATGCGGACGGGCTGCCCCGCGCGCAGCCCGCGCGCCGCCGCGTCGTCGGGATGCATCATGACGGGTTCTTGCCCGTCGATACGCCCCGCACGACTGACCGTCCCGTGATCCATCTGGCTGTGCAGTTTGTTCTTGGGCTGGTTCGAGATCATGTGCAGATCGGCCTGCGGCGTGGCATTGCCCAGCCATTCCGCAGGCTCCAGCCAGACCGGATGGCCGGGGCAATCGTCATAACCAAAGCCTGCCACGGTTTCCGAGAAGATCTCGATCTTGCCGCTGGGGGTTTTGAGAGGGTGACGCGCGGGATCGTTGCGAAACCCCTCCATCAGGATGGTGCGGCGTTCGGGAGCGGGGATGCGGACCCAGCCCTGTTTTTGCAGATCGTCGAAACCGGGGAGTTCCACGCCGCCCCGCGCCACCGCCTGACGCGACACATCGTAGAGCCAGCGCAGCCATTGATCGGGGCTGCGCCCTTCGGTAAAGGCCTCCTCCACCCCCATTCTTGCGGCGATGCCGCGAAAGATGGCGTGATCGTCGCGGGCCTCGCCTACGGGTGCTATGGCGCGGTCCATCACGGTGATGAACGGGTCCTTGCGCGACATCGCAAGATCGCTGCGCTCCAGCGCGGTGGTGCAGGGCAGCACGATATCGGCATGCCGCGCCAGACTGTTCCAGCACCATTCGTTGACGATCACGGTGTCCGGCTTTGCCCATGCCTGCCGCAGGCGGTTGAGATTCTGATGGTGGTGAAACGGGTTGCCGCCCGCCCACCAGATCACTTTCGCATCGGGATAGGTCAGCCGACGCCCGTTATACTCGACCGTGCCGCCGGGGTTTTCCAGCATATCGGTGATGCGGGCCACGGGGATGAAGCTCTTGACCGGATTCTGTCCCTGCGGAAACGCGGCATAGGGCAGGTTGCGCCGCTCCAGCCCGTTGTTGTTCATCGCTGAATAGCCAAAGCCGATGCCGCCACCCGGCAGGCCGATCTGCCCCAGCATTGCCGCCAGCGTGATCGCCGCCCAATAGGGTTGCTCTCCGTGATCCTGCCGCGTGAGGGAATAGGAGATACCGATCATCGTGCGCGAGGCGGCCATGTCACGCGCCAAAGCGCGCAGGCGCTCGGCAGGAATATCGCAGATCGCGGCAGCCCATTCGGCGGTTTTGGCGATGCCGTCGGTCTCGCCTGTCAGATAGGCCGCGAAACGGTCAAAGCCCACGCTGTAGCGCTCCAGAAAGGCGCGGTCATGCAGGCACTCGTCCAGCAGCACATGCGCGAGGCCCAGCATCAGCGCCGCATCGGTCGAGGGGCGCAGCGCCAGCCAGTCCGCCTCTAGCGCGTCTTGCGCGTCCGACCGCAGGGGCGAGATATTCACGAACCGCGTGCCGTTGGCCCGCGCCGCCAGCATGCCGCCGCGCTGTACATGCGCGCCGGTGCCGCCCTGACTGATCTGGCCGTTGGGCAGGGGCAGGCCGCCAAAGGCCACGAACAGATCGCAGCTTTCGGCCAGCACCTCCCACGAGGTGGCGCGCTCAAGATGGCCCAGAAAATCGCCGATGACATGCGGCACGACCACTTCGGCGGCGGCAAAGCTGTAGGTGTTGACCGAATAGGAAAAGCCGCCGATGCAGTTCAGAAACCGCTTGAGCTGGCTTTGCGCGTGATGGAACCGTCCTGCGCTGGCCCAGCCGTAGGAACCTGCAAAGATCGCCTCGTTGCCATGCGCGGCGCGCACCCGTTCCAGTTCTGCGGCGACCAGTCGCTCGGCCTCGTCCCAACTGACGCTCACGAATTCCTCGGTGCCGCGCAGATCGCCCCGCGCGCCGGGGCCATGCTCCAGCCAGCTTTTGCGCACCGCAGGCTGTTTGATCCGCAACGGATCGTCCAGCACATCCACGATCCCGTGGCCAATGGGCGAGGGGTCTGGGTCCTGCTCGAAATCGCGCAGGGCCGTGACGCGGCCATCCGCGACATCTACCCAATAGGCACCCCAATGGCTGTTGGTCAAAAGATCGCGGTCATGGTCCTGCATATGGTGCTCCCTCTTGCGTGCAGCCGCCCGTCGCGCGGGGCATATCCGGCTGCAATCCGGCCCGTTTTCATGGCAGCATGCATCAAATCCTGCGGGGGGGCGATAGGATAGTTGGGCCATTTATGATGGATTTGCGCCTTTGAAAAAGCAATATGCGCCCGCTCGGTTGGAGCAGGCGCATATCTTATGCAGTTCGCAGGCGTGACAAGCGCGCGCGGATCAGGCCAGTAATCAGGCGGGCAGGGCGATGGACTTGGCGTTGACGAATTCCAGCATCCCGAAGCCGCCATGTTCGCGGCCATAGCCGGAATCCTTGACCCCGCCGAAGGGCATTTCGGGCGACGCGAGGTTGAAATGGTTGATAAAGATCATCCCGGTGTCGAAATGCTTCTTCGCCAGTTCGACGGCGTGTTTCTCGTCCTTGCAGAAGATGCCGCCGCCAAGGCCGAAGCGGCTGTCATTCGCGATCCGCATCGCGTCTTCGTCATCCTTGGCGCGGATCACCGAAGCGACGGGGCCGAACAGTTCGTCATCGTAAGCAGGCTGGCCGGGTGTAACCTCCGTCAGAACCGTTGCCGGATAGAAATAGCCCTTGCCATCAAGGGCTTTGCCGCCGCAAGCGATCTTGGCGCCTTTGGCGACGCTTTGCTGCACCTGCTCGTGCAGCGTGTCACGCAAATCGTCGCGCGCCATCGGGCCAAGGCCGGTGTCGTCATCCGTCGGGTCACCTGTTTTGATCGCGGCCATTGCCTTGACATAGCCGTCAACGAAGGCGTCATAAACCGCATCTGTCACGATAAAACGTTTCGCATTCACGCAGGTCTGGCCGTTGTTGTAGATCCGGCCCGCGACGCAATATTCGATGGCAACATCAATATCCGCATCTTCCAGCACGAGATAGGCATCGTTCGAGCCGAGTTCCATCACGGTTTTCTTGAGATGCTCACCCGCCTTGGCTGCAACCACGCTGCCGCCCTTGGCACTGCCAGTCATGGTGACGCCGCGCACCAGCGGATGTCCGATCAGTTTGTCGGATTGGTCATGGTCGATGGTGATCACGGTGAACAGTCCCTTGGGCAGGCCCGCACGCTCGTAGATGTCGCGCAGCAGCATGCCGCTGCCGGTGCAATTCGCCGCATGTTTGAGCAACACGCCGTTGCCCGCCATCAGATTGGCGATGGAATAGCGCACCGCCTGATAGGCCGGAAAGTTCCACGGCTGGATGCCGTAGATCACGCCTGTGGGCGAATAGGTGATGATCCCGCTGCGGCCGTCCTGAAGCTCGCGTTCCTCGTCGGCCAGAACCTCTGGGCCTTGCTTGGCCGTATAGGCGCAGATACCGGCGCACAGGTCGATCTCGTCGCGGCTGTCCTTGAGCAGTTTGCCCACTTCCTGCGTCATCAGCTTGGCAAAGTCTTCCTTGGAGGCGGTCAGTTCCTTGCCGATGCGCGCGATGATCTCGGCGCGCTCTTCGACGGGTTTCAGACGCCATGATAAAAACGCCTCGTGGCAGTTTTGCAGCGCATCGTGCATCTGCTCATCCGACATCAGCGGATAGGAGTGCAACTTTTCCTCGGTGAACGGGTTGATCGTCTGAATGGTGCGGTCGGTCATAATTTGGCCTTTCCTTATGTCTCGCCAAACCAACGACTGCGGGCTGTCCGCGTTCCATGATCTGACCGGACCTGACCACACGATTTCGTGGGAACGGGTCGGCTGACCTGTGCCTGCTCTCAGACCTTTGACGTCAGCAGATGCAAGAGCCTCCGTTCATCCGCGCGCAACCCGCGTGGATCGCGCGGGGCCGTCGCCCCCAGCCGTTCCAGCCGCGACTCCGGCGCAAGCTCCACCAGATCGAACAGCAGGGGATGGATATAACTGCTGCGGCAGATGGCCGGAGTGTTGTGCAACACATCCGCCGCGCGCTCGCATAACGCCTTGACGGTTGCGGCGGGTGCAGTCTGGCGCAGCGCGCCAAGGGCGGCCACCGTGCCGGACCATGTGCGGAATGTCTTGGCTGTCACCTCGGACAGGCCGCTGGCATCGCTGAGATAACTGTTCACCATCTGCGAGGAGAGGGGATGCGAGACGCCCTGTGCGTCGATCCATGTGAAAAGCTGCGCGCCGGGCAGGTCCGCGATCTGCTCCAATGCGCGATGCAGGCGCTGGTCGTGTATCCGGCGCTCGACCCGCGTGCCGCCCTTGGCGCGGAACCGCAACTCCACCCGCCCGCGACGGCCGATACTCACATGCTTTTGCAGCAGGGTGGTCGCCCCGTATGTGCCGCTGCGTTTCGTGTGGCGTGTGCTGCCGATCCGCAGGCGCGCGCAATCCAGCAGCAGGATCAGCGCGGCAAGGGCGAATTCCTGACTGCCGGGCGGCGCCTCAAGATCGCGCGCGACGCGGCGGCGCAGGCGGGGCAGCGCGCCGCCGAACATGGCCAGTTGGTCGAACTTCACGCGCGAGCGCCATTCCTGCCAATCTGGGTGGTAGCGGTATTGCTTGCGTCCGGCCTCGTCGAATCCGGTGGCCTGAATATGGCCGTCGGCATCGGCGCAGATCCAGACGTCGCACCATGCAGGCGGGATAGCGATGGCCGCGATCCGCGCGCGCAGGTCCGGATCGCTGACGACTTTTCCATCCGCCTGCACATAGCTGAACCCGCGCCCGCGCCGCTGCCGCGAAAGGCCGGGCTCATTATCGGAGACATGGCGCAGGCCGGATGCGATTTTCACGCTTTGCGCAACTCGGAAGAGAGTTTTAGCACTTCGTCGCCATCCGACTGCACGATAAAGACCGCCGGATTATCGTCAGAGCCGTTGCGCGTGACATCCGTGCCGCTGATCTTGCGAGTGATTTTGCGGGTATAGGTTTTCTCGACCTTGCCTTGTCCTGTGCCGTTGCCCCAGTCCCATTCCACCTTGTCGCCTACTTTGAATTTCGCCATGACACGTTCCCTTCCATCATGCGCCCTGCCTGCCAACGGATGCCAAATGTAACGCCATTCCGCGCGGCCAGTTCCGCAGGGGGCACACACGCACGGCCTGAACCGGTGACGCATCGGAATGGCGTGCAAAAAGTTGGGAACGGCATCGCCGTGCGGGGCGTTTGTCACGAATACTGCGCGAAAGATGCGCGCGAGGCACTCTTTAACGACACGGAGAACGCCTTGCCTCGCATCCCGCGCAGAGGCGCAATTTGACAAGAGTGAGCGTTGTCTCCTGATGATGACGGGCAATTTGATCGGCATTTATTGCGGCCCCGCGCCAACGCCCGGCACGCTTTGGGCGCAGTGGAACTTTGACCCTGTGGTTCTGGCCGCGCTGGTCGGGATGGCCCTGTTCATGGGGCGCGACCGCGCAGGAGCGGCGGCAATCGTCGTGCTGGCTATCGCTTTCATATCGCCGCTCTGCGCTTTGTCGGCTGCCCTGTTCTCTGCCCGCGTTGTGCATCATGTGCTGCTTGTCGCCGTCGCGGCGCCGCTGATCGCGATGGCATGGCCGTTGCGGACGGCGCGTCCACTGCTGCCAGCGTTTCTGATGTCTACCGTCATCCTTTGGGGCTGGCATGTGCCGTTCGCCTATGATCTGGCGATGGGGCACAAG
This sequence comes from Rhodobacterales bacterium, assembly GCA_047921295.1. Lineage (GTDB taxonomy): Bacteria > Pseudomonadota > Alphaproteobacteria > Rhodobacterales > Rhodobacteraceae > Seohaeicola. The sequence continues at coordinate 39,376 of JBLRWK010000018.1, read as the reverse complement.
GGCATCTACTGGCTGATGCAGCTGTCATTGCTGGGCTCTGCCGTGATGTTCTGGCGCGCTGTCCTGAGCGAGGTGCAGGCACCGGGGCGGTCACTGCCCTATATCCTTGCAGGCTATATGCAGATGGCATTCCTTGGCGCTTTGCTCACCTTCGCGCCCGATGCGCTTTACGCGATCCATCAGGTTGCGCCGCTGGCTTGGGGGTTCAGCCCCGTTACCGACCAGCAGTTGGGCGGACTGATCATGTGGGTTCCAGCGGGTATTCCATTTCTGGCGTTCGGCGCAATCGTCGCCCGCCGCGGGTGGCGCAACATCGGAAGCCAGCCGGCATGAGCGCGTGGGCCTATATACTGATCCCCTATTTCAAAACTATCCATATCGCCGCCCTTGCGATCTGGGCTGCCGGATTGTTCGCCCTTCCGTTGATGCTGACGCGGCATGACAGGGCGAATGCGCAGGCGGATTACACCCGTATCCGGAAGGCTTCCCACTACAGCTACACGCTTGTCATAACACCGACGGCTGTTCTGGCCATCATATCCGGCACCGTGCTGATCTTTCTGCGCGATGTCTTTGTGACATGGATGTTTGCCAAACTGGTCTTCGTGGCAATGATGGTGGTTTTCCACGCATGGGTCGGACATGTCCTTGTCACCGTAGCCGAGACGGAAGGGGAGCATACGCCTCCCAGCCCGACATTCCCCGTGCTCATCCTGCTTGCGATCATCACCTGCGTGCTGGCGCTGGTGCTGGCGAAACCTGATCTGGGTGCCATCCCGGTGCCGGGATGGCTGTTGGAGCCGCAAGAGCTTCAGTTGCCCTTCGACGTGCCCAGACGATAATCGAAGACGAGTTTACCGCCATGCCATCCCGTCACCATCACAACGAGCACGCTGAAGCCGGACAGCAGGATGCCGTAAGGCAGCACGGCGGATTCGTAACCGCTCATCCTGTAGCCCCAGTTGGTGCCCAAAAGTGCCAGCAGCATTACGGCGATGACGAAATGCGTCCATGCAGGGGCACGCGCGCGGATGCCCGGCACCATCAGCAACTCGACCGTGCCCGACAGGCCGGCCAGCAGCCCGAACAAAAAGGCGGTGCCTGCCGCCCAGACTCCGGCACGCGCCCAGAAGACATCGCCGGAAAGCCAGTAAAGGCCGTCAGCGCCGAACACGCAGAAGGTCAGCGCCACGGGAAAGGCCACCGACATCGCATGGATGGGGTGGCCGTGGATCGCTATTCTGGATTCGGTAAGGTCAAAGCCGGGGCTTTCGGCAATGGGATCAAGCCGGGTTTCGTCTTTCTCCTGAACAATGGGTTCGGGCATTACATACGCCTCCTGAAGGTCACGGGTGCCGGTATAACGCTTTTGCTGCTTCCCGGTTGCGAAGATTCTCTGTCGACACTGCATCCCGCCGGTCCGGCAGCCGATGCCATCGCCACGATTTGGTGGGTGATGCTGATTGGATCCTGCCTGATCTTCGCGTTTGTTATGGTTTTGCTGGCCTTCTCGTTCCGTCGGTCCGGCGGCGCGGGTGGCGGAGAGAAGCTCTGGCTGGTTGGGTTGGGTCTGGCCTTCCCGATGTCGGTGCTGGCGGCCTTGCTGGCCTACGGGCTGGTCATCGGCGAACGCCTGATCCCGCGTGAGGGGGCCGATGTGGTGACGGTCGGTGCCGAGGGGCGGCAATGGGAGTGGAACTTCACCTATGCCGATCTGCCCGGTTTTGCTACGGAACGCGTGCTGCATATCCCCGCAGGCACGCCCGTCGATGTCGAGATCACCTCTGCCGATGTCATCCACAGCTTCTGGGTGCCGCGTCTGGCGGGCAAGCTGGACGCCATTCCGGGCCATGTGAACGTGCTGCGGATCGAGGCATGGGAGCCGGGTGAATTCGAAGGTCTCAGCGCCGAATACAGCGGACCAGGGTATCTCGGGCACCGCTTTACCGTCATCGCGCATGACGCGCAGGGATGGGCCGATTTCCTTCAGGGAGCCATAGAATGAATGCCTTGCGCCGCCACCGCACCCTGAGCCGTATCTGGGCGTCCGACAAAGGCTGGAAGGGGTATTTCACGACCGTGAACCATACCGATCTGGGCCGTATGTTCATGGTCACCTCGGTGTTCTTCTTCATCGTCGCGGGCATTCTGGCGATGCTGATACGCGCGCAACTGGCGACACCGCGCTCGGCCTTCCTTGGCCCCGAAGTCTACGCGCAGGTCTTTACCATGCACGGGACCATCATGATGTTCCTGTTCGCCATCCCGCTGATCGAGGGGGTCGCAATCTATCTTCTGCCCAAGATGCTGGGCGCGCGCGATCTGGCCTTTCCACGGCTCACGGCCTTTGGCTACTGGTGCTATGTCTTTGGCGGCGCGATGCTACTGTTCTCCATGCTGGCAGGCATTGCGCCGGACAGCGGCTGGTTTCTCTATCCGCCCTTGTCCTCCAATCTGGGCAATCCGGGGATCAATTCGGATTTCTGGCTGCTTGGCATCACCTTCGTCGAGATATCGGCCATCTGTGCGGCGGTCGAGATCACCGTGTCGATCCTGCGCTACCGCGCGCCGGGCATGGCGCTCGACAAGATGCCCATTCTGGCGTGGTATCTGCTGGTCGTGGCGCTGATGATCCTGACGGGCTTTCCGCCGCTGATCCTTGGCTCTGTGCTGCTGGAACTGGAACGCGCCTTCGGCTTTCCCTTCTTTCAGGTGGCCGAGGGGGGCGACACGCTGCTGTGGCAGCACCTGTTCTGGCTGTTCGGCCATCCGGAGGTCTATATCATCTTCCTGCCCGCCGCCGGTGTCATCTCGACGGTGCTGCCGGTGCTCGCACGGACAACATTGATGGGCTACGGCTGGGTTGTTGCCGCCGCCGTGGCGCTGGGTGTGCTGAGTTTCGGCATCTGGGTGCACCATATGTTTGTGACGGGCATTCCGCATATGGCGCTGGCCTTTTTCTCGGCCGCCTCCACGCTCGTGGCGGTGCCGACAGCGATCCAGATTTTCGCATGGATCGGCACATTGTGGAAAGGCAGACCGCAACTCAAACTGCCGATGCTGTGGATTATCGCCTTTTTCGCCACCTTCGTGATCGGCGGGCTGACTGGCGTGATGGTCGCGGTCGTGCCCTTCAACTGGCAGGTGCATGACACGCATTTCGTTGTGGCACATCTGCATTACGTGCTGGTGGGCGGCTTTGTCTTTCCGCTTCTGGCGGGGCTTTACTACTGGCTGCCGCATCTCACGGGACGGACGCGGTTTTTCAAGTTGGGCGAGGTGGCGTTCTGGCTGGTGTTCGTTGGTTTCCACGTGACCTTCATGGCGATGCACTGGGTCGGCCTGATGGGGTTCCGTCGGCGCACCTATACCTATGACGAGGGGCAGGGGTGGGAACTCATCAACCTGATCTCCTCCATCGGCGGGTTCATCACCGCAATCGGGTTCGGTCTGGTGGTGATCGACATCGTTATCAACGCGTTGGTCGCGGTGCGCGGCAGGCGCAACCCGTGGCAGGCGGGCACGCTGGAATGGGCGATGACGCTTCCGGCCCCTGCCTACAACTTTGCCAGCATTCCCCGCGTGCACACCCGTGATCCGCTGTACGATACGCCGGACCTTGCCAAAAGGATCGCGCGGGGCGAGGGGTATCTGGGCACGCCGCGCCTTGAGCGGCGCGAGACGCTTGTTGTCGGTGTTACCAGCGGGGAACCGGAGCAGGTGGCCATCTATCCCGGCAATACGGCGCTGCCGGTGACCATGGCTTTTGTCACGGGCTTGGCCTTTCTGGGCATGCTCATCAAAGCCTACTGGCTGGTTCCGCTGGCCGTTCTGGGCGTGGCGGCGCTGGCTGTCCGCTGGGTCTGGGGCCTTGGCAACAATGCGGATCAAGGGATGCAGGATGTGGGGCACGGCTTGTCGCTGCCGCTTGCATCAGCCACGGCCAATCCGCCGGGCTGGTGGGGCACCGTCTTTTTGCTGCTGGCCAACACGACATTCTTCGGATGCCTGCTGTTCGGCTATGCCTTCTTGTGGACCATCGCGCCGAACTGGCCGCCCCCCGCCTATCTGGAGCCGGGGCTGATCGGCCCGCTGCTGGGGCTGATCGGGGTTTGCCTTGCCCCGACCGGCGCGTATCTGTCGGAAAAGCTGCTCCGCAAGGGGCGGTCCCTGATGCCGGGTGTGGCGATGACCGTGCTGGGCGGTGTTGCCGCCGGAACAGCCGCGATCCTGAGCATCCGCGCCGCCGCCGATCCGCAGGGCCATGCCTATGATGCGATTGTCTGGGTGATGGCGGGATATGTGCTGCTGCATGTCACCCTTGCCACCGGCATGAACGTCTATATCGCTGTGCGCCGCGCCGCTGGTTATGTCTCGCCGGACCGTTATGGCGAGGTTCGTATCGCCCAGTTGTGGACAAATTACGCCGCTGTTGTCACCCTGATCGGCCTGACGCTGCTCTACCTGCCCGGAGCTTTCTCATGAGGGATATGCTGCGTTTGTTCGGACCGATTACGCTCTGGCTCGCCGCGTTCAGCGCGGTCTACGGGCTGAACGGGCTGGTCTGTTCATGGCGCTGGGCCGATTTCGGGCTGACGGAGCCGCAGGGGCGATATGCGCTGATCGCGGCATGGCTGCTCGCCATCGCGGTGCAGACAGCGGTCGTGTTTGTCCTGCGTGCGCCGCGTTTCGCATCGCCTTCGCCGCTGGTCGCGCAAAGCAGTTACTGGCTGAGCATCGTGGCCGTTGTCTCAATGGTGTGGACGCTGTTTCCGGTCGCCGTCACCTCGACATGTGGATAAGCGGGCGCGGATTGCGCCTATCCCGCAAGCGTCACCGCGGGACGTTTGAAGGTGATGACGATTTTCGTGCCCTGACCGGGTTTTGATTGCACATCGAGATCGGCCTTGGCGTTCTGCCGCAAGGATTCCGCGATCAGCGCGCCCAGCCGTCCCTGTTTGGGCCATGTCTCGCCGTCGGGCAGGCCGACACCGTCATCGGCCACGGTGATCGTGCACAGATCATCCGTCACGATGCTGGTGAGCGTGATGGTCCCGTTCTCGCGGTCTTCAAAGGCGTGTTTGAGCGCATTCGTCAGCAATTCATTCACCACCAGCCCTGTGGGCATAGCCACGTTGATGGAGACAGGAAAGGGATCGACCTGCAGATCAAGGCTGATGGATTTGGAGGAATGCGTGGCCATGACAGCAGTCGCGATCTGGCTCAGATACACGCCCAGATCGATCTCGCTCTCGTCCTCGGACAAGGACAGCGTGTCATAGAGTTGCGCCAGCGAGGATACTCGACCCGCGAGCCTTGAAAAGCTGCCACGGTCGGTCGCCTCGGATTTGCGCGCCTCCAGCCGGATCAGGGCTGCGATCATTTGCAGGTTGTTCTTCACGCGGTGCTGCAATTCGCGCAGTTGCGTGTCTTTCTTGCGGATGCTGGCTTCGAGCGTTTCCGTTTCCATCTCGGGGTCGTGGCGCATGGCATCGACCATCGCCACAAGGCGGAATGTTGGCGCGCCGTCGTCATCCTCGATGACATTGGAATGCAATTCGACAAGCGAGGATTCCCCGTCCTCGTTCAGCCTGAACGAGCCGATCCAGTCGTTCTGCTCGACAATGGCCTTGGCCAGCGACACGCCGTCGCGCACACCGGCCTGCTCGCCGTTAAGAATCTCCCACTTGTGGTTTCTGACCTTGTCTTCCGCCAGACCTGTGATCCGGACAAACTCGAAGTTCACATAGACGATCTTTTCGGGTTCCTTCAGGACCGATACGGCAAGGGCGACAGGCACATGGTCCAGTACCCGCTTGAAGCGGTCTGTTTCCAAGGCATCTGCAAGGCCGTCGGTTTCCATCAGACGCTCCACATTCTCAACGGCAGGAGACGTGCTGCTTGCCGAACGGGATACTTCATTTTTCACAGCAACAGCTTTCAATGGCGCAGGGGGTCAATTTTGCGGAACGCAGCCCTGAAATCGGACAAACCCGCTTCTTAGTCAAGGCATCCCGCGCGGCAGGCATTGCCGTGAGCGAACGGATCACGTTCTCGGTCGGCAATTGGTTGCATCTCCAATCCTCAAAGCCAGACTATGTCAACGGGATGCTGCTGGCAACCAAACTGCCAAGCCGGGGCGCAAGGCGTTGTGTTTGTTCCATTCTGCCGGAACTGTTATCCACGGTGATCGTTCCCTCGGTGAGCCTTGCGTCAAGAACAGAAGGTATGCGCGAATCCGGACAGCGTCCCGCCGCGCGCCGCCGTAAGGACGCGACGAGGGTGTGCCCTCAATCCAGAGGGTCGCAAGCGCGAATTGGGGAAACAGTGCCAGCAACGGAATCATATTCGCCCGAGCCGAATATCTTGGAGCGCAAATTCGCCGGTTATCTGGCGCGGCACAGCAATGAAAGCGCGGGAACGGATCCCGCGCAGGCGGATGTGCAACAAATAAAACGCGTCACCAACTGGGTGATCGGCCTGTCCGCATTCGCGGGCATCGTGTCGGGCGGGTTGATCGGCGGCGGCGAGATTTGGCTGCGCCACGGCTATTTCGACGGGATGGAGGATCTGGACTGGCGCGAGACATGGCCCTATTGGGCGATGTTCTACGCTTTTGCGGGTGTGGTCAGCGCGGTCGAGATCGCGCTGTTGTATTATATGGCGTTGAGCGGTGTGGCCCGCGTTGCCCGTCACGCGGCCTTGCCGCTGTCGCGCAACGAGGAGAAGGGATTGCTTGCTCATAGTCTGGCGCGCGCCGCGCTGGAATTTCCCAATCCGCAGATCAAGATATGCGGCATCGACCCCTATGCCCGCGTGTCCAACTGGAAGCTGACAGCCCTCAATCTGGCCTACAAGCTGAAGGTCGGCGTCAGCAGTTTCCTGTTGCGGGTCTTTCTGCGCAGGGTCGCTGCGCGCATGGCGATCCGTGGTTTCGTGCCACTACTGGCCGGACCGCTTTATGCCTTCTGGAACGCCTTCATCGTCTGGCGCATCATGGCCGAGGCGCGGATGCGGACCCTTGGGCCGTTTGCGGTGGACAACCTGATCGCGGTGCATTTTCAGGATGCGGATGATGTGGACGACACCGAAAGGGATGTGATTCTGCATGCCGCCGGAGAAATGCTGATTTGCGGGCGCGATGCCCATCCCAATCAGGCCTATTTGATGGCGCGGCTGCGCCATGCACTGGGGCACGAAGAGGAGATCAATCTCGACTGGAAAGAAATGGCCCAACATTTGCCGGACATGGAGGAAGCGCAGCAGACCCGTATTCTGGATCTGATGACGGTGTCCTGCCTGATCGGGTCGCGCATCCACACCGAGCAGAAACTGGCGTTGCACGAAGCCTGTCAGGCCTGCGGCACGGCTCTGGATGCTGCGGGCCTTAAATCCCTGCACAAGGCCTTGAGGCGCGGGGAAAAGATCACGCCCGAGGGTCTGGCCAAAACGCGCGCTGGCGGCGAAAGCACCAAGGATCGTTGATCACGACCGCTCCGACAACGTCACCACATCCTCTTCCGGCGTGATATTGAATTCGCTGAGCGCCGGGCGCTTGCCGATGGTGATATGGTCGATATCCTCTGCGGCAAAGCCCCGGATCAGCGCGGGGATCATCATGAACACCAGCAGGAAGATCGGCAGGCCGACAACCGTGATTACCTGTTGCAGCGCGGTCAGCCCCGCTTCTCCGGCCAGCAGGATCAGGGTGGCGGCAATCGCGCCCTCGGCCAGCCCCCAGAACACGCGCTGGCGGACGGGGCCGGGTTCTGCCGTGCCCGAACACAGCATATCCACGACGAGCGAGGCGGAATCAGACGAGGTCGCAAAGAAGATAGCCACGATCAGTACCGCCAGCCCCTGCATGAGTTGGGCAAAGGGAAGCTCTGCGAAAAAGGCGAACATCGCCAACGGCACCGATTCCGAGACCGCCGAGCTGATCGCGCCTGCGGCGGGGCCCATGGTGGTGCGGGCAGCCTCACCCAGACCGTCCATCGAGATCGCCTGCCAGCCGAAGATCGCGAACCAGATCACGGTGAACAAAGACGGGGCCAGCAGCACGCCGAACACGAATTCGCGGATTGTCCGCCCGCGCGAGATGCGGGCGACGAACAGCCCGATGAAGGGCGACCATGTGACCGTCCACGCCCAGTAGAACACGGTCCAGTCACCCTGCCAGCCCCAGTCGCCATCGCCCACGCCATTGCCGCGCAGCATGTCGTTCCAGAAGGCCAGTCGCGGCAGGTTCGACAGGTAAAGCCCCATCGTCTCGACGATCCCGCGCAGCAGGAACAGGGTGGAGCCTGTCACCAGCACGAAGATCAACAGCCCGACCGCCATGCCGATGTTCAGGTTCGACAACAGGCGGATGCCCTTGTCCAGACCCGCCATGATCGACAATGTGGCCACCAGCGTCAGCGCGCCCAGAATGGACAGACGCAAGGCGGTGTCATCGGTCCAGCCGAACAAGGCCGACAGCCCCGCTGCCACCTGCGACGAGCCCAGCCCCAACGAGACCGCCACCCCGAACAGCGTGCCCAGAATCGCGGCGATGTCGATGATCTTGCCGATGGGGCCGTGAATCCCCTCGCGCAGCAGCGGATAGAAGACCGAACTGACCCGCACAGGCAGGTCATAGCGGTTGATGAAATAGGCGAAGGCCAGCCCCGGCAGCGCAAAGATCGTCCAAGTGTGCAGCGCCAGATGATAAAGCGAGATCGAGATCGCATCCTGCGCCGCCTCGACGGTGAACGGATCGACACCCGGTAGCGGCGGGTTCTGGTAGTGGCTGATCGGCTCGGCCACACCCCAGAACATCAGCACCGTGCCGATGCCGCCCGCGAACAGCATCGTGAACCATGACAGGTTGGTGTATTCGGGCCGGGAATCGCGCGGGCCAAGCCGGATATGGCCATGGCGCGAGACGGCAGCATAGATCAGGAAGCCAAGCCAGACATTCACGCCTAGAATGAAGAACCAACCCAGATTGGTCACGATCCACGCGCGCCCTTGGGCAAAGACACCGCCGATCCGGTCAGGGGCGATCACGAGAAGCAGGACGAAAATCAGGCTGAGACCGGCGGAGGTGAAGAAGATTGTCGGATCGACCCGCAGGCCAAGTCTTTTTGCCAAGTCTTCCATTCACCGCTCCACATCAAACATCCAAAATCACCACTCAAACGTGTGAGGTGTCAGGCGGTTCCGTGATGTCATGGCGTGAGAGGCGGGCGCATCATGCAGGGGTTTGATCGGGCAGGCTGATCGGATGCTGACGCGGGGCGCGGAACCGCGCTCCTTGTCCGTTCATTCGGCGGCGTCAGGCGTCAGAGCGACTGGCTGATCTCGCGTTTCATGATCTTGCCATTGGCGTTGCGCGGCAAGGGGGCCTCGGTCAGCGTGTAGCTTTCGGGGCATTGGTAATCCGACAGTTGCGCCGCGCAATGGGCGCGCAGGGCATCCTCGCTCACCCCCTCCGGCTTGACCGAGACCACGGCATGCACCCGCTCGCCCAATATGGGGCAGGGCTTGGCCACCACAGCCGCCTCCAAGACGCCTGCAACAGCGCAAAGCGCGCTTTCCACCTGTGCGGTATAAATCTTGTGCCCGCCGCGATTGATCATATCCTTCTTGCGATCAAACACATGGACATAGCCCTCGGCGTCGATGCTGCCGATATCGCCGGATTTCCAGAACCCCGCCACGAATTCGCGCGCATCGGCCTCGGGGTTGCGCCAATAGCCGGGCACCACCATCGCGCCGCGTATCCACAACTCTCCGGCCTCACCGGCAGGCACTTCGCGGCCCGCATCATCCATCACGCGGATTTCGGCCCCCGGTGCGGGCTGCCCGACGGACAGGCGGCGTGCGGCGATCTGGTCTGTCGGCATGAAGGTGGCGGGCGAAGAAACCTCGGTCGCGCCATAGACATTCATCAGCCCCAGCCCTGGCAAGGCCGCCGCCAGACGCTCGATTGTCGCCGCAGGCATCGGCGCGCCGCCAAAGCCGCCAAGCCGCCAAGCGGATAGGTCGAAATCGGATAGATCGGCCTGATGCAGGCACAGGTTATACATCGCAGGCACCATCACCGAAAAGGTCATCCGCTCCTGCGCGGCCAGTTCCAGAAAGCGTGGTGCCTTGAACACCCGCATCGCGACAATCGTGCCCGCCGCACGGATCGTGGCATGGATACAGGCCACCAGCCCTGTGACATGGTTCATCGGGACGGTCACGATGGTCTTGTCCTGCGGACCCAGCCCCATCTTGTGCACGAAACTGGTCGCGGAATGGATGATGCCCAGCCCCGTCAGCATGGCCCCCTTGGGCACGCCGGTGGTGCCTGATGTGTAAAGGATGCTGGCAATCGCCTCCTCGTCTACATCGGCGGGGGTGGTGTGCGGCGTGTCGGCGCGCAATGCCGCGTAAGGCTCGAACCCGTCCGCAGCCCCGATCGAGACGCGGTTGCGCAGATGCGGCACCCCTTCAGGCGGCGGTACGATCCCCGCTAGTTCCGCCTCGGCCACGATCAGCCGCGCCTCGGAATTGACCAGCGCATGACGGATGCCCGGCATCTGCTCGCGCGTGCTCAGCGGCACTGACACAGCCCCCAGCCGCGCCACGGCAAAGGTCAGTACCACAAAGGGCGCGCCATTGCCCAGCAGCAGCGCCACACGGTCACCCGCAGCAACCCCCCGCGCGGCCAGTCCTGCCGCTATGCGCCCCACCTCGATATCAAGCGCGGCATAGCTCAGCCGCGTGTCGCCATCCACCAGCGCGATGGTTTGCGGATGCGCTACCACGGCTTCGGCCAGCATCGCGTCCAGATTGCGCGGGCGCTCGGTGTAGCAGCCCACGACACGGTCTCCGAAATGCCGCTCCATCCGCAGATCGGGGCGCGTATCTGTGCTCGCGGTCATGGCGCGGTCTTTCCTCACAAGGTGCCCGCGTGCAGGCGGGGTAGGGCGGTCTCAGTCGTGCCGGTGCGGCGGCACGAAATGCGCCAGATTCCTGCCCATCGCGGCTTTGGCGCGCTTCAACTCCTCGCGCGCGATGACCTTGAGATGGACCTCGTCCGGCCCGTCCAGAAAACGCATCGCACGGCCCCATGTCCAGAGGTAACTGAGCGGGGTATCCGGCGTCAGACCTGCCGCGCCAAACACCTGCATGGCGCGGTCGACCACGGTGGTCTGCAACCGCGCCGCCATCACCTTGATCGCCGAGACATCGACACGCGCCGCTTTGGCACCGTCACGGTCCATTTTCCACGCGGTTTGCAGCATCAACAGACGCGCCGCATCGATCTCGATCCGCGACTGGGCGATCCAGTCCTGAATATTCGCGTTATCCGCCAGAGGCTTGCCAAAGGTGCTACGCTCCAGCCCGCGCTCGCACATCAGCTCCAACGCTAGTTCGCACTGGCCAATGGTGCGCATGCAGTGATGAATGCGGCCCGGCCCCAGACGCGCCTGCGCCAGCAGGAAGCCGTCGCCTTCGTTACCCAGCATCGCATCCACCGGTACGCGCACATCGCGCATCACGATCTCGCAATGCCCCTCATGGGCCGTGTGATGCATGATCGGCACGTCGCGCACCACCTCGAAGCCGGGCGTATCCATCGGCACCAGAATGAACGAATGCTTGCGGTGCTTGTCCGCATCGGGCGAGGCATCCGACACGCCGAACACGATGCACAGCTTGGCATTGGGGTGTTTCGCGCCGGTCGAGAACCATTTGCGCCCGTTGATCACATATTCATCGCCCTCGCGGCGGATCGTCGTGGCCAGATTGGTCAGATCGGACGAGGCGGCGTCTGGTTCGGTCAGCCCCACGACCGAGCGGATCTCGCCGCGCAGCATCGGGTCAAGCCAGCGCTCTTTCTGCGCGGGCGTGCCGAACTGCATCAGGATTTCCATATTGCCGGTATCGGGCGCGTTGCAGTTGAACACTTCGGGGCTCCACGGCACGCGGCCCATCGCCTCGGCCAGTGGCGCATATTCCAGATTGGTCAGCCGCGTGCCGGGGTGGTGCTCCTCCAGTTCGGGCGAGAACATGTTCCACAGCCCCGCCTCAAACGCCTTGGCTTTGAGCGGTTCAATCACCTCTGTCGGATAGGCGCCGGTATGGGCGATCTCGTGAAAGCGGCGGTTCGCGGGCAAAACGTGATCATCCATAAAGGCGTTAAGCTTGACCAGCAGGTCCTTGGTCTTGTCGGAATATTCAAAATGCATCTTCGGCTCCTTCAAGGGCGTTGGAATGTGTCAGTGGAGAGCAGCTTTTCGGCCAGCCGCGCGAAGTCGGGGGCCAGCGCGCCAACCGCGCGGGCATCATCATTGGTGGCTTGGCCTGCCGCGGCCCGCGCGGTGATCCCTTCGAGGATCACCGACATGCGGAACATCGCAAAGGCGCGGTGGAACGGTGTCAGTTCCGCGCTGGTCCCGCCTGCTGCGCGGTAGGCATCCAGAAAGGCGGTGCGATCCGGTACGCCGAGCGCGTCAAGGTCCAGACCGGCGAGTCCGCCCATCCGGTCCGGCGGCAGGTCGTAGAACATCGACCAATGCGCCAGATCGGACAGCGGATCGCCCAGCGTGGACAGCTCCCAATCCAGCGCCCCCACGATCCGCGCGGGATCGCGGCCATACATCAGATTGCCGATGCGGTAATCGCCGTGCACGATAGTGGTCTGCGCCTCGGCGGGGATATTGCTTGCAAACCATGCCGCCAGCGCATCCAGCACCGGATCATGGCGCGCCTCCAGCGCCGCCCATTGACCGCCCCAGCGCCTCACCTGCCGCGCGTAGTAATCGCTGTGTTTGCCGAAATCGGACAGCCCCAGCGCGGCCCAGTCCAGCGCGTGCAACCGCGCCAGCACCCGTGCCGCATCCAGATGCACCGCTTTACGCTCGGGCGGGGTCAGATCGGGCAGGTCCGTCGTCTCCGACACATCGCCGTCCAGCCTGTCCATCAGATAGAAGGGCGTGCCGATGATCGCCTCGTCCTCGACCATCTCGATCACGCGCGGCACCGGCACGCCGCTGTCCTGCAGCGCCTTCAGTATCCGGTATTCGCGGTCGATCGCATGGGCGCTGGCCACGGTCGCGCCGCGCGGCTTTTTGCGCAGGACCAGATCGCGCGGGCCGCATCTGACGAACCATGTCGGATTGGATTGCCCGCCGCTGGCCGCTGTCAGGCGGACCGGCCCGCCCAGATACCGTTCAAGCTGCGCAGGGTCGAAATCGAGTTCAATACCCATGGGCAGCCCTGTGAGCGGCGGCACGGCGGGGTGGGGGGCAGGCTTTCGGCAATTCGGGAAGTCCATCATTTAGTGTCCGACAATGGGACATAAATATCTTGTCAGATCGGGTCAATCCTAATTCTTGTCGCGCGGTTGGGCGGGTCACATCACGCAGGCATGTCCAGCCGTAACGTAACATTCTGAGGGTTATTCACGCTATACGGGCAATAAGGTAATGTCTGCATGCCCACAGCAGTAAGGATATTGCCGTATCAAAAAACTGATTGTGATCGGTGCCCCGGCGTCGCGTCATACGATCTTGGTTGACAGAGGCTCAGAATCGCGACCATCTTGCGCTAATGTCGGACGTTAAGGTTCAAAAATGCAAGCGTGCAACGCAGTCTTACCCCCTGTCGATGGCCCCAGGCGCGCCTGCCGTGCGGGGAAGGTGGCACGATGAGTTTGACCGCAAAACCGATACAGGCGCATTACGCCTACCAGCAGATCGCCGAGGAGATTCAGGCGCAAATCCTGCGCGGTGATCTCAAGCCCGGCGACCAGCTTCCCGGCGAGGCCGAGCTTGGCACCATGTTCGGCGTCACCCGCTCGACCGTGCGCGAAGGGCTGCGCCAGTTGGAAAGCGACGGTCTGGTGCACCGCCCGACACCGCGCCGGCTGGAAGTGACGCTGCCGCAGGCCGATCAGCTGACCACCCGCGCGGGCCGCGCCATGGCGCTGATGAAAGTGACCTTCCGCGAGTTGTGGGAGGTGACGATGGTGACCGAACCACTGGCTGCCCGCCTTGCCGCGCAACATGCGACACCCGCAGAGATCAACCAGTTGCAGCAACTCCACGCCGACATGCTGGGCTGTGAGGGTGATATGGACCGGACCATCGCGTTGGACGAGCAGTTCCACACCCAGATCGCCGATATGGGCAAGAACCGTGTGCTGGGGCTGGCCCGCGAACCCATCGCTTTGTTGCTGTTTCGCGGGTTCGAGCAGATCGCCCCCTCCGCGCCGCGCTTCTATAAACGCCAGATCGAGGCGCATTCCAATATCATCGGGGCCTTGCGCGACGGTGACGGCGAGAGGGCGGAGAAGTGGGCGCGGATGCATATCGAGGATTTCTGGCGTGGTGCCCAGTTGGCCGGGCTTGAGGATTGCATCGCGCTCTCGCCGCCCGCCGTCTCCTGACCGCCTGAAAAACCGCCCTAAACTTCGCTGAATGACAGGACAACGACCTAATGCAAGGCCAGACGATCACGACCGAAATCGACAACGGCGTCATGACCCTGACGCTGAACCGGCCTGACCGTTTGAATGCGTTCACGCGGGTGATGATGGACGAGATGCTGGCCGCGCTCGATGTGGCGGATGCCGATGACGCGGTGCGCGCGATCATCGTGACGGGGGCCGGGCGCGGCTTTTGTGCGGGCGTCGATCTGGATGATCCCGATGCCTTTACCGCCGCCAGAATTGATCCAGCCAGCACCGATGCGGACGCGTGGGATGATCCGGCCAACCGCGATATGGGCGGCATTCTGGCGCTGCGTCTGTTCAACTGCCTCAAGCCGGTGATCGCGGCCATCAACGGCCCTTCGGTCGGGATTGGCACCACGATGCAACTGCCGATGGATATCCGCATCGCGTCGGACAAGGCGCGTTTCGGCTTTGTTTTCGCACGGCGCGGGATCGTGCCTGAGGCGGCCTCCTCGTGGTTCCTGCCCAAGATCGTGGGCATGTCGCGCGCGCTGGAATGGTGCTATTCGGGCCGCGTGTTCGGCGCCGAGGAGGCGCTGGAGGGCGGGCTGATCCGGTCCATCCATGCGCCCGACGATCTGTTGCCCGCCGCCCATGCCATTGCGCGCGAGATTGCTGATAATACAGCGCCCGTGTCGATCGCACTGACACGTCAGATGATGTGGCGCATGGCGGGGGCTGACCATCCGATGCGCGCGCATCAGATCGACAGCCGTGCCATCGTCGCCCGCAGCACCTCTGCTGATGCCGCCGAAGGCGTGGCCAGCTTTCTGGAAAAGCGCGCGCCCGAGTTTCCGGATCGCGTCTCGGTCCAGATGCCCGGCTTTTACCCGTGGTGGCGTGAACCCGGCTGGTCCGTCAAGGCCGAAGCGGAGGGTGCGCTGTGAGCGATAAAATCCTGATCGAACGCGATGATGCCGTTGTGACGCTGCGGATCAACGATCCCGCCACGATGAACGCGATGACCCCGCAAATGGCGCAGGACCTGCGCGCCGCCCTGCTGTCCGAGGTGAAAAGCGCCCGTGCGGTCATCCTTGCGGGGCATCCGCGTGCGTTCTGCGCAGGGGCCAATCTGAACGCCGCCATGCCGCAGGATGTGGCGGGCTTTGACGTGGGCCTGACGCTTGAGCAGGATTACAACCCGCTGATGCAGACCATCCGCGCGCTGCCGGTGCCGATCATCTCGGCGGTGCAGGGGGCTGCGGCGGGTGTGGGGGCCTCGCTGGCACTGGCCTGCGATATCATCGTGGCAGGCAAAAGCGCCTATTTTCTTGAGGCATTCGCCCGCATCGGCCTGATCCCCGATGGCGGGGCCACATGGCTTCTGACCCGCGCCGTCGGGCGTGTGCGGGCGATGGAGATGATGCTGCTGGCCGAAAAGATACCGGCCCAGCAGGCGTTTGACTGGGGCCTGATCACGCGGCTGGCCGAGGATGATGCGGTCGAGCAGACCGCGCTGACCATCGCCCGCATTTTGGCGCAGGGGCCAAGCCGCAGCTATGCGCTGATCCGCGAGGCAGCATGGAGTGCTGCGGATAGCGATTTTACAACCGCACTTGAAACCGAGCGCCGTTTGCAAAAAGAGGCGGGGGAGACGCCCGATTTTGCCGAGGGACTGGCCGCTTTCCAGCAGAAACGTGCGGCAAGGTTCCATGAATAGAATACCTGAAGGGCTTGAAATCACGTCTGAAATAAGTAGGGCTTGAGCCGGAGCATTCAGGGAGAAGACATTCCGCCAGTCAGGCGGTGTGAAGACGAAATCAGGTGTCAACGGGAGGAACAACACCATGAAAACATCAACCATCAAGAGATCACTCAAGGTAAGCCTGATGGGCGCCACAATGCTAAGCGTGGCAAGCGTTGCGCATGCCGCCGATCTCAGCTTTGCAGGCGGCTGGCCGCCGAACTCCAAGCCGACAGGCGTGCTGGAAGAATATGCGGCAGCCGTCAATGAGCTCAGCGACGGTGAGATCAACGTACGGGTTTTCCCGCTGTCCCTGCTCAGCTTTGCCGAAGCCAACGCGGGCGTGCGTGACGGCATCGCCGATCTGACCGCCAACCTGATGGCCTATTTCCCGTCCGAATATCCGAATTTCAACATGCTGGCAGAGTTCTCGCAACTGGTGGAGCTTGAGGAATTCTCGGGCGAGATGAGCTCGACAGCTTTTTCGGGCGCGATCAGCGAATATGTGTTCCAGAACTGCCCCGCCTGTCTGGAAGAGGTCGATGCGCAGAACCAGATTTATCTGGGAGCGTCCTCGACAACGTCCTACGTTCTGCAATGCGCGGTGCCTTTGAGTACGGCTGCGGATCTGCGCGGCAAGCGTATCCGCGCAGCTGGGGCGTATTGGGCGCGTTGGGCGGAAACCGTGGGTGCAACTCCGGTGTCGATGTCGATCAACGAGACGCTTGAGGGGCTCAATCAGGGCGTCGTCGATTGCACCGCCAGCAACACGGCCGACTTCGTGAACTTCGGCTTCATCGACGTTGTTAAATACGTCTATGTCGGCCTGCCGGGCGCACAGTTCAACGTGCCGTTCACAATGAACAAAGATAGCTGGAACGGCCTGTCGGATGACCAGAAAAGCGCCATGCTGCGCGCGCATGCCAAGCTGATCGCGGATATCAACTGGGTCTATATCGAGGAAGGTCGCTCGGGGCGCGAGCGCGCACCGGATATGGGGATCGAATACGATGCTGCATCGCAGGAACTGGTTGATCTGAACCTCGCCTTTATCGAGCAGGATCTTCAGGACGTTGCACGGATCTATTCCGAGCGTTTCAACATCGAGAATGGCGCAGAAGCTTCTGCGGCGCTCAACGAACTGATGGTAAAGTGGAACGATCTGGTAGCGGATGTGTCTGACAGCGCCGAGCTGGAAGAAATCTACTGGAACGAGATTTTCTCGAAGATCGATGTGGCCAGCTACGGGCAGTAAGCAGCCCGGCCCTGAGTGTTGAAAACCGGGCAGCGCGCCATGTGCCGCTGCCCGGCCATATGACCGAGAGAGGCTATTCATGTACCAAATCGGCAGGTTTCTATCTTTTCTTTCGAAATCGGCGTCCCTGATCGGGGCGATTGTCGTTGTCTTGATGATGCTGCATGTCACCGCGGATGTGGCAGGGCGGTATCTGTTCAACAGACCCGTGCCGGGCACCATCGTTGTGGTGGCGAATTACTACATGATCATTCTGGTGTTCATCGCCCTTGGTGTCGCGGAAGAGAAGAAGGCGCATATCTCGGTCGAACTTCTTACCGATCTGATGCCGCCGCGCGTCCAGACCGGCTTTTCGGTCTTTGCCAGTGCGCTGACCGTCGTAGTGATCTCGATCCTGATGATCGGCGGCTATTCCGAAGCGATGAAGAAAACCCGCAGCGGCACCACGATGGAGCAGGGCTCTAGCATGATCGAGGTCTGGCAAAGCTATTGGCTGATCCCGATAGGTGCCGCGCTGATGGGACTGATCGCGCTTTACCGTGTCATCACGGTGATCACCGGCTGGCGCAATGGCCTGAATGAAACCGACAAAGATGCGAAGTTTATAAATGAGTGATGTAGGAATCGGCCTGAGCGGTCTGGCGGCGCTGATCGCCCTGATCGCTATTCGCGTCCCCATCGGGATCGCCCTCATCGGGGTGTCCTTTGGCGGGCTGTACATATTGATGGGGCCACGCATCGCGTGGGGTGCTGTGAGCATCGTCCCCTATCAGTTCACCTCAAGCTGGATTCTGAGCTCGATCCCGATGTTCCTGTTTCTGGGGTTCATCAGCTACCACACCCAACTGACGCGCGGCATGTTCAACGCGGCGCGGATATGGCTGTCGGGCGTGCCCGGCGGGCTGGCTATCGCGTCGATCTTCGGCTCGGCGGGCTTTGCGGCTGTCTCCGGCTCGTCCATCGCCTGTTCTGCCGCCATGGGCCGGATCGCCATTCCGGAGATGATGAAACACAAATATCACCCCGAACTGGCCACCGGCACGGTCGCCGTGGCGGGCACTATCGGCGCGCTGATCCCGCCCTCGATCATCCTGATCATCTATGGTGTGATCGCGCAGATCTCGATCTCGCAACTGTTCCTTGCGGGTATCGTCGCGGGCCTTCTGACCACCTTCGGGTATGTCCTCGTGGTGCTGATCCGCGTCTGGCTGAACCCGGCGCTGGCACCGCAGCGCGACAGCAGCGTCACCCTGCGCGAGAAAATCTATGCTCTGCGCGAGACTTGGCCGATCCTACTGATCATGTTCGGCATCTTCGGCGGCCTGTTCGGCGGCATCTTCACCCCGACCGAGGCGGGCGCTGTGGGCGCGTTTCTGGCCTGTCTTGTGGCGCTGGCCACCCGCCAGATGACGCTGGGCCGCTTCCTGCAAGCCGCCCGCGAGACGCTGATGACCACTGCCGCGCTGCTGATCATCGCGGTAGGTGCCAGCCTGCTGACGCGGTTTCTGGCCTTGTCAGGCGCGGGCGACTACCTGTCGTCCGGTATCCTGTCGATCGCGAGCGAACCGATCCTGCTGATGCTGGGTATCGTCTTTGTCTACCTGCTGATGGGCCTGTTTCTGGAACCCATCGGGGCGATGCTGCTGACCCTGCCGATCATCCTGCCGGTGGTCGATGCCTCTGGCTGGAGCCTGCTGTGGTTCGGGATCATCCTGACCAAGCTGTTGGAAATCGGCATGATCACCCCGCCCATCGGGATGAATGTGTTCGTCATCAAAAGCGTGGTGGGCGATCTGGTGAAAACCTCCGCCATTTTCCGGGGCGTGGTCTGGTTCATCGTGATGGACCTGTTCCTGATCGGCGTGCTCTATGCCTTCCCCGAGATTGTTCTGACACTTCCGGCCATGATGCGCTGAACCGCTACAAGGGACTTATGATGCACCAGGATACCTCCGTTCGCCGCGCGCGCAGCCAGCAACTGGGCGATCTGTTGCGCCGCTCGGCCACGCGCATGCCGGACAAGACAGCCCTTGTGTTCCGCGATCACAGCGACAGTTTTGCGGCCCTTGACGAGGCGGTGAACCGCGCCGCCAACGCGCTGGAGGCGCGCGGTGTGGCCAAGGGTGACAGGTTGGCGCTGTTCACCCATAACAACCGCGCCTTTGTCGTGCTGCGCTTTGCACTGGCGCGGTTGGGCGCGGTCACCACGCCTGTCAACTTCATGCTGAATGCTGCCGATGTGGCCTATATCCTCACCCATTCGGGTGCGCGCATGATGATCGCCGAGGATGCGCTGTGCGCTACCGCCGATGCCGCCCTCGCGGAGATTGGGCAGGACCTGCCGAAATTCGCGATCCCCCATACCGGCGCGGATATTCCACAGGGTTGGGAGGATGTTGCAGCCCTGCTGGATCACGCCGACAGCACCGAGGTCTGGCGCGATGTCAGTGCGGATGACCCGATCCAGATGATGTATACCAGCGGCACCGAAAGCCGCCCCAAGGGCGCGCTGCTCACCGCATCGGCGCTTTACGCGCAATATGTCAGTTGCATCGTGGACGGCGAGATGACGGCCAATGCCGTATCGCTGCACTGTTTGCCGCTGTTCCATTGCGCGCAGCTTGATTGTTTCCTGACGCCCGATCTTTATTTGGGGGCCACGTCCATCCTGCATGACAAGGCCGATCCGGCGGAGATGCTGGCAGCGGTCGAGGCGCATGGCGTGACCAAGTTGTTCTGCCCGCCGACGATCTGGATCGCCCTGCTGCGCCACCCCGATTTCGACACCCGCGATCTGAGCAGTCTCAACGCGGGCTATTACGGTGCCTCCATCATGCCGACAGCGGTGATCGAGGAACTGTCCAGCCGTCTGCCCAATATGCGACTGTTCAATTTCTACGGCCAGACCGAGATGGCCCCCGCCGCCACCATCCTCAAGCCCGAGGACCAGATGCGCAAACTAGGCTCCGCAGGCCGCCCCGCGCTTAACGTGGAAACCCGTGTGGTGGACGACAATGACCAGCCCGTGCCGGTGGGCGAGGTGGGTGAAATCGTCCACCGCAGCCCGCATCTGATCACCGAGTATTACAACGATCCCGACAAGACCGCCGATGCCTTCCGGGGTGGCTGGTTCCACAGCGGCGATCTGGGCCGCTTTGACGAGGACGGTTATCTCTACGTGGTTGATCGCAAGAAAGACATGATCAAGACGGGCGGCGAGAACGTGGCCAGCCGCGAGGTGGAGGAGGTGATTTTCCATCACCCCGACGTGGCCGAGGTGGCCGTATTCGGCGTGCCGCATCCCAAATGGATCGAGGGAGTTGTTGCGGTTGTCGTGCCGAAAGCCGGTGCCAGCCTGACAGCCGAGGCGGTGATGAACTATGCCCGCGACAAGCTGGCAGGGTTCAAGGCCCCCAAACATGTCGCTATCGCGCATCAACTGCCCAAGAATGCCAGCGGCAAGATCCTCAAGCGCGACCTGCGCCAGAACTTTGAGGCGACTTTTTCAGGTGAGTGACACGCGATTGTCTGCCACCTGACAGAAGATAACCTTTGTCTGCTTGGAGCGGGTAGAGGAACGTCAACGAGCCGCGCAGAGTCGGGCCGCGGTGCGGCGATGCCACCTTCCGGTGTGGCAATTTATGTCTGCCAAATCCGCCTGACCTCTAGACCTGCGCCTGCCTCTGCCAAATCGCCGTGCCGGGGGGCGGCCCGGCGATGCGCGGCGGCGCGTTGCGCCTTGTTCCGCGCGTGGGCAAAATTCGCAACGCTGAACGGTGGTTTGCGTATCAACGCGACAGAGGGCATTGCAGGGCCGCGGTCGTGCGATCCGACGGATCAATCTGGCAGTTTATCGTGCAGCATCATCCAGCCTCTGGCCGTGGCACTAGCGTCAGCCAAATCGCATGGCCGGGGGGCGGCCCTGCGATGCCCGGGCCGCTGTGCGGCTGTTCCGGGCGGGGTGGCAGGCTTCCCGCCTAGCTGACTGTCGCGACAGCACCGCCTGAGGCGCGCAAGCCTTTCGTCAGATGGCGAACACTAGAGGTCGGCCCGCCCGCTTGCCCAACTCCTGCGCCCCATGTCGGCAATCAGTGCGATCTGGTCGTCCGGCACAGGCACGGGGGCAAGGGCAGGCAGGTTGTCGTCGTGAAACAGGTAAAGCCGCGCGGCGAATTCTCCGAAGGGCAATGACCCTTCGCCGAACCGCTCGCCGCAGCCTTGGGTCGACACGACAATACCCTGTCCCCAATCCTGCCCGCTGTCATTGTTGGGATTGAAGAAATAGACGCGCATGCAGCCTTCGGGGTCCAGCCCGACGCGGATCAGGGTGATCGCATGCCAGCCGATAAAGGCCCCCGTCACATCGGTCACGGCAATGCCTGCGGGCTGCGGATGGATCACCGGTTGGTTGCCGTTATGCAGCGGGTGATATGAGGCGTGGAAGATGCGCAGGAAGCTCTCGTAATCCTTCAACGCGCCGGTGGCGACATCGACAGCAATATGAAACGCGCGCCCGACCCACCAGCCGTGCAGTTCGGGATTGATCCAGCGATGCGGGTCTTCGGGACGGCCCGCACAGCGGCGGCCCATCTCGGCATAGGCACGGTCCAGATGCGGAACCAGCAGCACCGAGACCGCATCGGCATCCAGCGGCCCTGTTCCGGCAAGGCCGGGGGGCAGGGTTGCCGTATCCAGCGGCTCGCCCTCGAAATGCATCAGCAAATGATCGCCGCGCGAGACCTGCGCGATCAGCCAGAGCAGATAGTCGGGATCGTTCAGCGCCCACATCGACAGTGCGCGGGCTGACTGGCATGTCGGGTTGTTGCCCTGACCGATCCCCAGCGGTTGGCCCAGCAAGAGCAGAACGCCCGCGATCAGATGGGTCTGCGCGGGCAGGGCGGGGCCACAGCTACTTTCAAGTGCCGCGATGCAATCAGGGCTTAGCGGCGTTTCCAGCAACCGCCAGAGCGATGGCGCGATGGGCGGGGAATAGAGAATACCCCGTTCCAGCATCAACGACAGACCATAGACCGCCTGCGCCGTCCCCGGCTGGATCGCGGAACTGATCATGGCGCGCACCAACGGCTCGTAGCAGCGCAGCGCGTCAAGGCCGGTGCTGGACAGACCCAGTGCATCGGGTAGCATGCGCGACTGGTCCGCCTCCAGCGTCCAGCGCAGGAACATCGCGTGATAGTCCGAGACCAGTCCGGTGTCATGCATCGCCCGCGCAAGGGCATAGGCCTCGTCCTGCACGGCGCGTTCATCCGCGCGGGCCAGCCTGTCGAGATAGACGGTCAGGCCAGGATCGTCGCGGCAGAGCGTGGTCGGGCCGAAAAGCGCGCTGATGAGACGATCCGCACCGCGATGCACGTCGCTGCTGTGGGCACCGCCATCCTGAATGGCGAGCGCGATCTGCACCACCATCGCCTTGACGTGATCCACCTGCAAGGGGCGCTGCGCCATGATGCGCCAGATCTCGTCAATCAGACGGTCCAGTATCCCCTCGGTCCCGATCTGCTGCATCAGATAGCGCAGCAACCTGTCCACAGCGCCGGTCATCGGCCCTTGCGTCACGCGTTGCGCCTCGTCAGGGGCCTGCCCCAGAAGGCGGTCAAGGTTCATGGCCAGCACTTGCGTCAGAAAGGCCTTGGCCTCATCCGCAGAGAGACCGGCGCTGGTATGCTCGCCCTTGGCCACGGCCAGAAAGCGCAGCAGGCTCATCGCCTCAAGCGTGATCGTCGCGGGGGCAGCGTAGGTCAGCGTATGTTTGACAAGATTGGGCAACAAATCGGCCGGACTGCCCCAGTCGGTGCCCAAGAACAGCCCCGCCTCGTCCAGTAATGCCGCACGCTGGTGCAGGGCCGGCAGGCCGTTTTCGTGCTGCAAGACACACCCCGCCACGTCCAACACGCGCAGGGCGTGATCGGACTTGTCGATACCGGACGCCGCGTGCAGGTGCCCGCTTTGCAGGTCCAGCTGTTCGAGCAGACCGTTCAACTGTCCCGCGGATTCCGTATGGATCGTCATTTCGACCTTCGCCACGACATGGACCTCTTCATGTTTGGTCTTGTAAAATGATCGGGGCACTGTGACGGCAACCGACCGCCACGACAAGGACGCGACAAACCAATGTGTATAACTGGCGAAGATACGCCATATCTGGTGGCGCTACAGCAACTCTTTGTCACCATAGCGCCATGCAGTTTGTGTGGTCAGACGTAGAAGTCCAACTCTTCCTGCGCCTTCAGCAAGTCTCGCAGTTTTATGGGATCGTCTCCCGCGAAGAACACCAAGCCCCAGTGTGTACCGAACGCAGCCCTGTCCGGCACCGTTTCCTCGGCCGGCGCGATCAATTCGTGGGACTCGAAATAGGGATGGTCCGTGGTTTCCTTTGGCATTTCCAGTTTGCTCACCACGCGGCGACGCGGGTAAACACCGAAGCACCCAGCGTAGCATTTTGCATCCTCGACCTCACGCGGGAAGAAGCTGTCCACCTCTTCTTTGGTGCTTTTGGGATCGAACACCAATATCGACGCCTGATAGGCGCTGAACCCGTAGGCGCGCTCGATCAATTCGAACGCCTTGAACCCGGGCGGACGGTACGCAACCTCTCCAAAGTACATTTCGCCATCGGAGGTCACGAAATACTCCGGGTGGATCTGACCGAACCTGATATCGAAGGTTTTGATAAGCTTCTCGATCTGCTTGGTGATCTCGTTGCGCCAGCTTTCCAATTCCTTAGTAGCGGGCACGAAGACGGAATAGCCAAGGGTCACATATTCAGAGATGTTCAGAAACTTTATCTCACCGTCGTGAATCCAAGCCTCGACAGCGAATTCCCAACCATCAAGGTGGCTTTCCATGAGAAGCGGATACTCTTCATCCGGAATCTTGTCGATATCCTCAATGTCGCGGATCATGCGGTGGCCCAGACAACCTGCTTTGTCGAAGGCTTTGACATGGATGGGGTCGTCAGGGTCGCCGTCAAGCTTCAGAAGCGTCTGGTTGACGCGCTTCATAAAGCGAATGACATCTTCTTTTTCATGCGCTTCCTCAAAGATGCCTACGCGGATGCCGCCCAACTGGGCACGACGTTTCATCAATGCCTTGTCGCGGAACAGGATGGATTGCCCGTACATGCGCGGCTTGTCCATGAGGACCGAGTTGATCGCGCCTGACCATTCCACAGTTTCCTCGAACAATGGGATGGCGACATCAACGCCAAGGTCTTTGAGCCGCGTGGCAATTTCTATGGACCGATCATTCAGACGCGAGAAATCCCACGGAATATACGGAATATTATTCGCCTCGCAGAAATCTGCGGCCCAGTCTGGCGCGACCACGACATATCGACGATCAAATTTTTGAGCGGCTTTGATTGCATTCACGCTCCAGCCCAGCAATGCGATATACCCTTTGTTCGGGTCCTTCGGCGTCTCAGTCCCACGCACGGAATCAAGCGTTTGATCCTTCCAGCCGGAAATGTCTGGACGTATTGGCGCTTCTTTTAATTTGGACATATGGTACTCTCCTTTTAGGATACTGCACAAACTGACTATGTTCGTCGAAGCCAGTAGTGATAATTCACACATTATTTTTTGAAATAATGTCGATGAGATGCTTTCAGCTTCTATCAGCAAGGTGCAATCTAGATTGATTGAATTTACCCGAGCCGGCATTTTGTCGTTATTTACAGATCAGCGGCCAGAGACTGGCAATTTCTGAAACAAAATTTCCTGTCGCCATGTCCGATGTTCGGATGGCAACTGTCTGACCTGTATGGGAAAATTTGTTTCCGCGCGAGAAGCTACTGTAGGGCAGAGCTATGGTTATATTCGCGCTTGCGGTAATTGGGCGAATTCAGACTGAACAAGTGCAGCGCAGACTCAAACCCAGTTTATAAACGTATCTTCTTTCCGAACTTGTATCGGTCATCCCAACTCCTTATTTTTACCACCTCGTGCATTTACACGAAAATATCAGAAACATCAACTTGCGCCCAATATTTAACATGGCGCGGTTCGTTTGAATTTCAACGACGCGCTTTTTCTCAGGCTGCTTGCCGCGCGCTTTAACGCGTCAAGGGCGAACTTCAGTTGCCCGCCACAAACTCTCGTAAAGTTATGCCGGGCGGCGGGTTTCCACCGCTCAGACTTCGGGCGCTTTCGGGTCCGGGATGACCCCTTCCACACGGTCGATCTTGGAATCGTCCCAATCGGAATCCTTGCGCTTGATGCGGCGCGAGATGGCGTAACTCACAGGCCATGTCGCGAGCATGCCGATCGCGGCGGCAGCGCCGATTGCGGGCCAGGAATACCAGCCGAGGATCAGAACGATTGTCACCAACGTGCCGGTGACCAAGGCACCGACGACGATTGTCAGATACATACTGAGGCGGTCCATAGGGTCGTCCTCCATTTTGCTGAAACGAAACCAGCTTACGGTAAAACGCGCCAAAAGGGGGCATGGTTCCGCATGGCAGCCGCGGGGAGGCCTCAAGCCGACCCGTTCAGGCGTCTGATCCGGTCATACCGAACAGCCGTTTCGTGCCGCTCCACAACCGTCTGACGCCTTTCCACCGGGTTGTTGCGCGGTCGGGGTCCAGCAGCGTGCTTTCCGCCAGAAGGGACGAGCCGTTCGCACCCGCTGCCTCCACATCGAACAGAACGAGTGATTTTGTGTCTGTTCTCAGGCTTTCGATCGCCCTGATCAGCGATCCGTTCGTGCGTTCCAGTGTCGCCTCAAGCGTGGCCATGTCGGTTCCCAGATGTTCGGCCAGTAGATCGTGCCGCAAGTCGAGAATGGCGCGCGATGTGGCCTGCCCGTCGGGGTCGTCCGGCCTTACCTCCACCGAGAGGTCGCATTCCGTGTCAAAGCCCATGGAGCGGTTGTTGAGGTTGGACGAGCCGACCTTGAGAAAGCGATCATCGACGATCATCACCTTCGCATGCACATAGATCGGCGCGCGTTTGGTCGTGACGGGGTTGTAGATGCGGAAACGGTCGGCATGTTCGGCCTCGTTGATAACCTCTAGCATACGCGCCCTTGAGGCGCCCATCACCTCCTCCTCGATCCAGCCGTTGGCGGTTTCGGGGTTGATGATCACGATCTCCGGCCCGTCGGGTTCTTCCAGCCGGCTGACCATGGCTTCGGTGATCTTGCGCGAGGCAAAATACTGGCTTTCAATATAAAGCGTCTTGCGGGCCTTTGCGATCACATCTAGGAGCAGTTCCTCAATCTCGTGCACCCCTGCGTTCCCGTTATAATCCGGCATGGTGCGCGAGATGGCCACGTCCACGCTGTGCATCGTGGGTTTGAGGCGCTCCGGCCACGGGCTGTCCATCGGGGGCGGAGGATCGAGCTTTTCACCGGTCGCGCTGTACCAGCGTGCCCGCGCAAGATCGCCCAAGGCGCGGGCGGCATCACCGTCCACGGCGGTGGACACATCATGCCACGGCTTGTAGCGGCGTTTGGTGGTGGGGCGTCGGCGGCCGGGGTCCTTGTCCAGATGGGCGCGGGTGTCCCAGCGGTCGGCGGTCATGTCGATCCCGCCGCAGAAAGCCATAGCATCGTCGATAACCACGATCTTCTGGTGATGCGCCGAGGCCGTGGGATGTGCGCTGTCCAGTTTGAAGCGGATGCGTTTGTCGGTCAGCCAGTCCAGCAACACCAGCGGCGTGGAGCCACGCCCCAGCGCGTTCACCGCGCCAAGATCCCAGCGCAGCACAAAAATCCGCAGATCCTTGCGCTTGCTGACACACCACGTCAGCAGTTTGCCCAGACGGTTCGGGACGCCCGGCAGGGTATTGGGCCGCGCGAGCTTGATGCGGGTGTCGAAATCCCAGCCGATAAGATAGACGCTGTGCCGCGCGTTCACGATAGCCTCGCGCACGGTGGCGAAATAATCCGCAGCATCGATGATCACGGCAAGACGATCCGCGCGTTCGATCCTCCAACAGGTTTCTCCCGGCCGGAGATGCGGAGAGGGGGAGCCGTCGGTCATCTGTGCCGCCTCATGAAAACTCGCCTCACAAAAAAGGGGCTTGGGGTATTTTTAGTTCGTGAAACGGGAAGCCGGACATCGGAATGCCCGGCCACTGCAATCGGCCCGCCCTGAAGGCGGGCCGATCGGTTCAGCCTCGGATATCGGTCAGCGCTGTGCAATCAGATTGGTGATGCGGCGCACCGAGACGCGACGGTTCAGGCGTTCGGCCTCAAGGGTGGGCACCCGCAGGAACCGTTCGCCATAGCCTTGCACGATCATGTTCTCCGGCGGCACGTCGAAATATTCCGTCAGCGCCAGTGCGACGCTCTCGGCGCGACGGTCCGACAGCAACAGGTTGAACGAAGCGCTGCCAACCGCATCGGTATAGCCCTCCACAAGGAAGACCTCGCGCGGGTTCTCCTGGATCATTTCGCGCATCATCACCCCGATCTCGCGCAGTTGCTCGGCCTCGGACGGCTGGATCGCGGCAGAGCCGGTGCGGAAGGTCACATCCTCCAACGCGATCTCGGGGGCCAGTTCGCGCACCTCAACGATGTCGCGGACCTGACGCAGGCTGAACGTGCGGCCCAGATCGCGCGCTTCGGCATCCCGCAGCGCTTGGCGCAATGAGGCCTGATCCGTTCCGCGCGCCGGTTGCTGGCGTGAGGAGATGACAGGCGGCAGGGTCGAGACATTGACCGGCTCCACCCGCGTGATGTCGTCGATCAGCAGCGTCTCGCGACCGTCGAGATCAAAGACCGAGCGGCGCAACACACGTCCTGATGCGTCACGGATCGTGACCACGCGCGACCCGTCCTCGCGGGTAATCGTGCTGGTGGTCGACCCGTCATCGAAACGCCGTGTCTCCACGGTCGAGCCCGGACGGCGCAGAACGGCATCGTCATCTTTCAGAACCTGAAAGCGGCCCGTGTTGTCCTCGACAATCACGCGGTCACCCGAGGTTGCCGTGACACGCTGGTTGTTGATGATCGCGCCGACGGCAAGTGCGCCCAGCGCCAGAAGCCCGCCCTTTTCCAAGGTGGACAGACCGCTGCTGCCGCTGTCGGCACGGGCTTCCGGTGTATCGGTTGCGCGTGTGGTGAACTCCTCGTCGCTGCTGCGGGCCTCGGCTTCGGTCACGATTTCGGTGATCACTTCGCCTGCGGTCGCGGATTCTGCTGTTTCCTCAGCACCCATCGCGGTGACGGCGGTGAGGTTCTGGGCTTCTTCCTGCTCTGCGATGATTTCAGCGTCTTTCTGGGCGGAAGCCTCGGTTTCCTCCTGTGCTGCACGCTCGGCTTCGGCCTGTGCCTCGGCATCGACTTCGCCAGCGGCCCGATCCTGCTCGGCCTGCTCGGCTTCGGCTGCTGCATCCTGCTCGGCTTCGGCAGCGGCGGGGTCAAGCTCGACACCGGCTTCGGCTGCGGCCTCTGCTTCGGATTGCTCCTCAGCGGCGGCTTCGGCTTCGGCCTGTGCGGCCTCTGTCTCGGCCTGCGTGGCGACATCTGCCTCGGCGTCAGCTTCAGCCTCAGTTTCGGCTGTTGTCTCGACCTCGGCTTCGACTTCTGCTTCGGCTGCGGTCTCTTCCTGCGCAGCCTCTTCCTCGGCTTCCGCATCGGCCAGCGCGTCCGCAAGAGCATCCGCGTCGGCGTCCGGTTCCTCGGCTGCCGCATCAGCGAGAGCGTCTACATCGTCTTCAGCCTCGGTCGTTGTGATTTCCGCCTCAACCTCGGCTTCCGCCTCGTTCATCTCGGCCTGCGCCGCCTCAGCTTCGGCCTGTGCTGCGGCGGCGGCTTCTGCATCGGTCAGTTCCTCGTCGGCCTGTGCAATTTGCTCGGCATCGGCGGGGGCATCGTCAGCAGGCGCGACAGAGGCTTCAAGCTCGGCATCCTCAATGGCGGCGCTCAGCAACCCGATACGCTCTTCGACGGTCAGTGCGGCGGTGGCCTCGTCCTCTCCTGCGGTGTCGATCTCACCCATGGAGCCGTCGGCCAGCAGCCTTTCAAGCTCGGCGCGCAGCATGTCGACATCGCAACGCGCGGTGTCCACCTCGCCATTCGTAAAGCACGATTGCTGTTCGGCTTGTGCAAGAATTATCCGCGCCTCGCCGCTTTTGGCATCAGATTGTTGTGCCGAACTGGGATTGAGCGCACGAACCTGCGCCATGACCGGGAAGGGCTGTATCAGCGAAATGACCAACAAACTGGCGGTGGTTGTCTTCAAGCTTCTGCGTGTCATGTCATTACCTTTGTAGTTAGCTGTGCCCGGGCCAGAGCGGCTTTGCACAGAGTGAGGACTTATGACGCTTTAACGCGTGAGCGGGCCAAGCCGTTCCAACACAATCGCTTGTGCGGTCAGCGCAAGGGCAGGCGGGAGATTTCTTGCCGAGGTTAGGTTCAGGTGCGGTCGGCCTGAAACGCCTCGTCGATCGGGGGGCGGATCGCATTGAGGATGTGGTTGGTCTTGCCAGCGGTCGCCACAACGCGCAACAGATCGGCATGTTCGGCGGGCGTCATGCCTTTGGCGCGGGCCGAGGCCAGATGTGAATGCGTGCAATAATCGCAGGCATTGGCAATGGAGACGGCGGCATAGATCATCTCCTTAACCTTGGGGTCCAAGGCCGAGGGCGTGGCCAGCACGGCTTTGACGTCCCGCCAGACCTCTTCCAGCAGCGCCGGATCGAAGGCCAGATAAAGCCAGACATTGTTGATGAAATCCGATTTGCGGGTCGCGCGGATGTCGTCGAAAACGGCCTTGACGCGCGGGTCGGATTCCGGATCGGCAGGGGGTGTGACGGTGGCCATGGTATTTCCCGTAAGTGGTGGGGGCAGGCTGTGACCTGCCCCCTGTGTTTCAGATCAATGTGAAGATGCGGGCCGGTCCGCCAGTGCCGCCGCGATGCTTGGGCGCGCCGACGACCAGTGTGGCTCCGCTCGCGGGGACCGCGTCAAGATTGGCAAGGCATTCGATGCCCCAGCGGTTCTGCGGCAGCCACGCATAATGCGCCGCGAAATCCGGCGACATGCCGAAATCGAGCGACAGCGTATCGGTGGCGATCCCGACAGCGCCGGTTTCGAGCAGCATTTGCGCCGCCTCGACATGGAAGCCGGGGAAATGCATCACGCCTTCGCCGTCGGCGTTGCGGAACTTGGGATCGTCCACATGGGTGCCCCAGCCCGAATTCATCGCCACGCAGGCCCGCTCCGGTATCTCGCCATTGGCATCGATCCATGCCTGCAAGTCATCGGGCGTGACCTGTGCATCGGCATCCTCGGCGGCCTTGGCGCGGATATCGGCCACGCAAAGCGGCACGATCAGGTTCTCGACCGCGATCTCGTCAATCGAGGCACCGTCCGCCGAGAAATGCAGCGGCGCGTCCATATGCGTGCCCGTATGTTCGTTCACCCGCAGTTCCTTGAGGTTGAAGCTGTGTTCGGCAAAGTTGAACAACTGGTCCTCGAAGAATTGCTGATCCCCGAAGAAGGTCGGGAAATCGGGGTGTAGGGTATGGGTCATATCGGCCACCGATGAATGGGTGGAGGCGGCGACGGGGCGTGCGCCCAGCAGGCTGCCGCCCGCAACGCCACCAAGCGCGACGGCTGCCGCCCCCGCCGCTGTGCCGCGAAACAGATCGCGGCGGCTCATCATCCGGTCTTTTACTGAGGTCATCACACAGGCATGGCACATTGCTTCAAACTCCCTGTTGGACGGGCAGGCTGATCCGGCCCTTGGGCCAAGCGTCGCGCCGCCGGGGGCGGTCTGTCAACAGCGGCGTGGTGCTGAGGGCTATTTGATGAGCGGCATGATGGACTTGAAGGCAGGATGGTCGGCGCTGCCCAGCCATTCGAACAGCACCATTTCGGTGGTCACGATCTCGGCCCCGTGGTCGCGCATCCGCGCCAAAGCTGCCTGCCGGTTCGCCTCGGTCCGCGAACCGGTGGCATCGGCCACGACATGCACCTGACGGCCCAGCGCCCGCAGCGCCAGCACCGATTGCAGCACGCAGACATGCGCCTCGCAGCCGCAGACCACCAGCGCCATATCGCCCGCCAACCGGCTGGCGATGACCGGATCGCGCAGGGCGTCGAAACTCGCCTTGGCCAGTGCCTCGCCCGGCGGAATGACCAGCGCCTCCACCGTCCCGCCCAGCTTTTGGGGGGTCTGCTCAGTCACAAGGCGCGGCAAACCAAGGATCTCGGCGGCACGGATCAACCGCGCGGCATTGGCGAGGCGCAGGTCCGACTGGTCGATGGCGGGCATCAGCCGCGCCTGATAGTCGATCACCAGCAGGGCGGATCGTGTGGGGTCGATGACGGGCATGGTATCCTCCGGTCTGTCAGGGGCAGTCTGTCGACTCAAGGCGCGGCTGGAAAGCCCTGATACCAACTGTCATGCGCGCCGGTGTGATTGGCCATTCCCGGTTTGGTCAGGCATCCGCGCGGCGCGATATAGCTGTCGATCCGGCGTTCGGGATTTTCGCGCCATGTCAGGTTGAAGGCGGCAAGGCGCGGGAAATAGAACTGTCTGTGGTAGGGCAGGTGGTCATGTACCCACCACGCCATGCCGCGCCAGTCCGCCCCTGCCGCATAGCGGTCCGCTAACCACGGGATCACGATACAGGCGGTCGCGCCCATATTACCCGCCGCGTCGCGCAAGTCCCAGATGTGGTTGGCCGCCGAATTGGTATTCGAGGCGCAGGGATAGCCCGTCTTGCCCGCCCGTTGCTGCGCGTTGCAGAACGCGTTCACGCTGGCCGCGCGATAGGCGGAACGGATCGTGATTCGCCCGAATGCGGCCTGTAACGGCTCCAGCAGATCCTCGCACAGGCGGCGCCCCGCAGTGATGGCGAGGTCCGGATCGTCGGGAATGTTGGGCATGCCGTGAAAGCTCGCTACCTCGCTATGCAGAAAATCGCGCAGGAAAAACGACGGTGAGAGCCGCACCCGCCCGAGGTCGTCCAATGCCTTGACCGATTGCGGTTTACGCATGCTGTGGCCTGATTTTAACGTCCCTGACTGCAACAGTCCTGCCTCTCCCTGACCCGTTGGTCGAGAGCACCATACCACAGGTGGGAGCGCAACGGCCTGTTCTTGCGTTAAAGCAATGACACACGGCTCTCGGCCCCGCGTGGACGTGGCTGTCCAAGAAAGATGATTGGCACCTTGCATCTGTCGCGCGCGACATAGAAAATGGGACGATGTACGAGTCAACCGATCTTCAACCCCCAGTTATCGGCCAGCCCGCGCCAAAGGTGCTTGATCTGGACAAGCTGATCGCTTGTCCGACCTGCGACGCTTTGCAGGAAGACGCAAGCTTGCCGCCCGGCGCGCGGGGGCGGTGCCACCGTTGCGGCACCATCCTGATGGCCCCCCGCCAGAACGCAATGACACAGATCGTGATGCTGGCGGTAACCGCGCTGGTGCTGATGGTCGTGGCGGTGTTCTTTCCGTTTCTGGAGATCAGCGCCGGCGGCATGGTGCAGCGCTCCTCCCTGCTGGATGCGGTGCTGGCCTTTTCCACCGGCATGATGATGCCGCTGACCTTTGCCACCGCCGCGCTGATCATTGTTCTGCCGGTGATCCGCCTTGGCGCGATTGTCTATGCTCTGGCCCCGATGGCGCTGGGCTGGCACCCGGCGCGCTACGCGGTGCCGGCCTTTCGTGTGGCGGAGGCTTTGCGGCCTTGGGCGATGGCGGAGATTTTTATCGTCGGCGTCTCGGTGGCGCTGGTGAAGGTGGCGGGTCTGGCGCAACTGTCCTTCGGCCCTGCGTTCTGGACCTTTCTCGGTCTGGTGCTGGTGACCATCCTGAGCGACAATTTCATGTGCCGTCTGACCGTCTGGAAGACACTCGACCAAAGGCGCCGCGTGTGAGTGCGCCGGAGGGGCTTGCGCCTCCACCCGCCCTGACGGCGCGGTCTGCCGGACTGGTCGGATGCCAAAGCTGCGGGCGCGTGCACGAACGGGGCGTGGAGACCTGCACCCGCTGCGGTTCCGCATTGCACAGCCGGATGCCCGACAGCCTCCAAAAGGTCTGGGCATGGCTGTTCGCCGGCATGGTGGTCTATATACCGGCCAATATCTATCCGATGTTGCGGACGAGCAGTCTGGGCAGCACGTCGGAAAGCACGATCATGGGCGGCGTGGTGGAACTTGTCGAATACGGCTCCATCGGGGTTGCGCTGATCGTTTTCGTCGCCAGCGTCCTGATCCCCGTGGGCAAATTCGTAGCCATCGCCTATCTCGCTCTGGTGGTGCGGCCCGGATCGCGCTGGCGCAAGGGCACAGGCTTTCATGGTCGCCAGCATCTGTTTGAAGTGGTGGAATTCATCGGCCGCTGGTCGATGATCGACGTGTTTGTCGTGGCGATCCTGTCGGCGCTGGTGCAACTGGATTTCGCGGCCACCATCAACCCCGGCATCGCCGCGGTGAGTTTCTCGTTATCCGTTGCCTTCACCATGCTGGCAGCGCAAAGTTTTGATCCCCGCCTGATCTGGGATGTTGAGGAGGCTAAGGCCGTATGAGTTACCAAGATCCTGCCGAGATGAAGATTGATCCGCCAAAACGGTCCTTCTGGCGCAATCTGTCATTGATCTGGCTGGTGCCGCTTTTTGCTGTGGTGATCTCTCTGGGAATCGCGTGGCAGACCTTTGCCGCGCGCGGTGTGCAGATCGAGATCGTTTTTGACAATGCCTCCGGCGTGACCCCCGGCGATACGATCATCCGCTTTCGCGATGTCGGGATCGGCACGGTCGAGGATGTGCAATTCACCTCCGATCTGAGCCAGGTTCTTGTCACCGCTGCGATTGACCGCGCCGTCGCCGATACATTGCCCGAGGATGCGCGGTTCTGGGTGGTGCAACCCGAGGTGTCGGCGCGGGGCATCACAGGATTGTCCACCGTTCTGTCCGGCGTCTACATCGAAACCTCCTTTGTGCCGACCAGTGGCGCGGGCGCGCGCAGCTTTACCGGCACGGCCAGCGGACCGCTGGTGCGCGAGGGGCAGCAAGGCACCCGCATCACCATGCGAACGCGCGAGGCCAACCGCGTCTCGGAAGGCGCGCCGATCCTGTTCCGCGGGATCGAGGTTGGCCATATCGAAGCCCCACGGCTGATCCTGTCGGGCGAGAGCGTGGTGTTCGACGCCTTCATCGAGGCCCCGCATGACCGCCGTCTGACAACGGCGACACGGTTCTGGGATACCTCCGGCTTCTCCGTCTCGTTCGGGGCGAGTGGTTTGTCGCTGAATGTGGGCAACCTTGCCGCCCTGCTGACGGGGGGGATCGCCTTCGACACGGTGTTTTCAGGCGGCGAGCCGCTCAACCCCGGCTATGTGTTCGACCTATTCCCCGATGAGGCCTCGGCCCGTCAAAGCCTGTTCCGCAGTGTCGGGGCCAATGCGGTCGAGATGAGCATCGAATTCGAGGGCTCGGTCAGCGGACTCGAAGTGGGCGCGGCGGTGCAATATCGCGGCCTGCGTGTTGGCGAGGTGCGGGCCATCGGCGCGGTGCTGGCCGAGGATACCGCCCGCCCCGAGGTCCGCCTGCTGACGACCGTGGCGCTGGACCCGCAGGCCATCGGCCTGCCGGTGGAAGCCGGCGCCGAACGTCTGATCGGCTTTCTGGAAGAGGCGGTCGCGCAAGGTCTGCGTGCGCGGCTCTCGACATCGAGCCTGTTCAGCGCAGCGCTTATCATCGAACTGGCCGAACTGCCTGTGGACGAGGTGGCTCCTGCCGAACTGGAACGGCGCGAGAACGGGATGGCCGTGCTGCCCTCAATCCCCTCGGACCTTCCCGATTTCACCGCCACAGCCGAAGGCGTGCTGGAGCGGATCAATGCGCTGCCTGTCGAGGAATTGATGAACCAGGCCGTCCGCCTGATGGCCTCCATCGAGATGGTCGTATCGTCCGAGGGCACCCGTCAGGCACCGGACGAGGCTTTGGCCCTGATCCGCGACATTCGCGGCCTTGTCGGCGGCGAGGATGCACAGGCCCTGCCGGGAGAATTGCGCGCCGGTCTGGCCGAGTTGCGCGGCATGGTCGAGGAACTGCGCCTGCGCGATGCGGTCGACCGGCTGATGGATGTGCTCGACAATGTCGAGACGGTCACTGCCAACACCGCCACTGCGTCGGAGGACTTCCCCGAACTGGTGGAGGATCTGCGCGCGCTGGTCGCGCGGACCAGCGGTGTCGAGGTCGAGGAACTGGCCGCAGCGGCGACGCGGGTGCTCAACAGTGCCGACCAGCTGATCGGCTCGGACGAGATGCGCCAACTGCCTCCGTCTCTGGCGCGCGCGCTGGACGAGGTGCAGCAGGTGCTGGCCGATCTGCGCGAGGGCGAGGCGGTCGAGAACGTCAACCGCACGCTGGTCTCCGCGCGCGCGGCTGCCGATGCGGTGGCCGAGGCGATGAACAGCCTGCCCGCGCTGACCCAGCGGCTGGACCGTCTGGTCGGTCAGGCCGACGGGTTGATCGCCTCCTACGGGTCACGGTCAGACTTCAATTCCGAGGCGATGCAGGTCATGCGCGAATTCCGTGAAACCGCACGGGCTGTCACGCAGTTGGCCCGTACCATCGAACGCAATCCGAATTCCTTGCTGCTAGGACGCTAATCATGAAAAACGCCATCCCCCTGATCTTTGCCATGACCTTCGGGCTGGCCGCCTGCGGCGATAATGCCGCGCGCTATCTGGTGGAGCCTGCGCCAAACGTGGCGGCGGTTGCCATCCGGTTGCCCAGCATCGAGGTGCGTGACGTGACCTTGCCCGCCTATGCCGAGGGGGCGCAGATCCTGCAGCAGGAACCGGGCGGCGCGCTGCGCCCGATCTCGCGGTCGGAATGGGCAGACGGGTCGAACCGCGCGGTGACGGCAGCCTTGGCGCGCAGCCTTGATTTGCAGACCACATCGGCTGTGGCGGCGGAACCGTGGCCGCTGTCGAATGCGGCGGCAGGGCGACTCGATGTCCGAGTGGACCGGATCGTGGCGCTGGCCGACCAGACATTCCAGTTGTCAGGGCAATATGCCGTCTCCAGCTTCGAGGACCGTATCAGCGAGGTGCTGGAACGTTTCGACATCCGCGTGCCGATGGCGGGCGACAGCCCCGGTGCCATCGCCGCCGCGCAGGGGCGGGCGATCGACATGCTGGCCGCGCAGATCGTGGCGCGTCTGCGCCGCTGAACGAACGCGGCGCTGCCAATCAGGCGGGGCGCAGGGTGATGGTCTCGACCGTCGCCTTGGCCACCGCCGCCTCGGAATAGGCCAGCGGCACATAGCCGCCCGCTGCCCAGAGTGGTGCCAGATCGGCCAGATGCGGGCTGTCCTGCATTCCCGACTGACCCGGCGCGTTGATCCACAGGCTGGCATCCCAGTTGCCGACATCGACCACCATCCGCACACTGGCCCCGATCCGCACGCGGTAATCCGACGCCTCGTGATGCGCCAGCATGATCGAGGTATTGCCGCCGCCCTTTGGCCACGGCCCGAGATCGAAGCTTTCGCCCAGAGGCGTCAGCCGATGATCGAACCAGCCGTGATGCAGATCGCCCCAGCGCCATGTCGTCACGTCTTCTCCGAAACGCGCGGTCACATCGGCCAAAGCCGCCGCCAGCGTCTCGCGCAGGAAAGCATCGCGCGCGCCGTCAGCCTCCAGCCCCGCGCGCGCCAGCAATGCGGGATGCGCGCCTTCCAGAAGTTCGGTCACGACAGGGATGTTGCCCGGCAGCAGGAAGCGGCGCAGATCGGGATCGGGGGCCACACGCGCCAGTAGGGCAGGGCGCAGGTGTGACGACAGCCACACCTCGTAAAGCAACGCAGGGGCCGAGCCTGCATCCGAATGTCCATCCCATCCCGCCAGCAGATCAAAGCCCGGTGCATCCTGCGGGATCAAGGCGATAAGACGCGCCGCAAAGGGTGATCCGGTATCGGTCTGCAAAGCGGTGGAGGTGCCCAGATCATGATCGCTGCGCGCATCCAGCGCGGCGGCAATCCGTGCGGCGCGTTGATCCTCGAACCATTCGTGGCCGATGGCAGGCCCGGCCTGTGCCTCTGGCGGCAAGTTCATCTCGTTGGCGGAATGGACAAACCCCAGCGCGGGATTGTCCATGCGGGGCAGGGCGCTGGCGGTCATGAAGCCCTCCCATTCGAACCGCCCGTCGCCTGCCACGGGCACCAACCCACGCCAGCCTGAGCGGCGTGGCACATAGGCCGCCGTCTGCCAGCCGAAATCGCCCGTCACATCGGCATAGACCAGATTGACCGAGGGCGCGCCCCATGTCTCCACCGCGTCCTTGAACCCCTCCCACGAGGTGGCGCGCATGGATTTCAGGCTGGCCATATACGGCGCGGTGCCGGCTTCGGTGAACACCGTGCGCAAGGCGAGCGCACGGCCCGCCTCCTGCCAGACCACCGGACCGTGGCGGGTGAAGCGCAGATCGAGGTGTTGGTCGGGGTGGCCCTTGACGGCAAAAACCTCCGTCACCTGCTCCATCTCCTCCCAGCCGTCGCCGTAGCGGTAGCGGGCGGCATCCGCAGGATCGGTCTCGTAGACCATCACATCCTCCTGATCCGCGCAGAAGATCGTCAGGCTGAAGGCGGCATGCCCGTTATGCCCCGCCATGATGCCGGGCGAAGACGGCTCTCCCGCGCCGATCAGGTCAATCCCCGGCGCGGTCAGATGCACCATATAGCGCAGGGACGGGGCGGCATGGGCGCGGTGCGGATCGCTTGCCATGATCGCGCGCCCCGATGCGGTCC
This sequence comes from Rhodobacterales bacterium, assembly GCA_047921295.1. Taxonomy (GTDB): domain Bacteria; phylum Pseudomonadota; class Alphaproteobacteria; order Rhodobacterales; family Rhodobacteraceae; genus Seohaeicola. The sequence continues at coordinate 1,211 of JBLRWK010000018.1, read as the reverse complement.
GGCTGCCCGCCACGACCCAGTTGTTGGACCCTTCCATGGAGGGGGCCTGCACCACGGTCTTGCGCGGATCGACGCGGGACCAGCGCGGAGCCTCCTCCAGCCCTGCGGCCAGTCGGTCGGCTGAAAACGTCACCGGTGCGGTTGCCAGTTCGAACGCCGCCAGCGCATGCGGCGGCAGGCCCGCGCCTGCATTCACCGCCCATTCCGCCGCATCCACAGGCGGGTTGAGCGGCACGCGCAGCAGGTCCACATCCGCGTCGGCCAAGGCCAGCACCTGTGCGCGCGCCAGTTCCGATCCGGCGTTGCGCGTCAGGCAATGGGTGCGGATACGCACGACATCTTCCGCCGCCCAATGCGCCGGCTTTGTGCCCAGCAGGGCGAATTCCTGCGGCAAGGGCATAGACCCCGCCAGCACCTGCTCCACGCCCGCATTGATCCCAGCGGCAAAGGCGGTGCAGATCGCCTCGGCATCATCGCCGTAGGCCGCCCATTCTGGCGCCATATCGCCGCGATACAGGAACAATCGCGCCGCGCGGTCCTGCATCAGGTAGCCGGGGCCGAAATCGGCGGCGAGCAGTCCGAGGCCCCGCTTGCGCCACAGATCGATCTGCCACAGCCTGTCCCGCGCCGCATTGAAGCCTTGGGCGAAGAACAGATCCTCCAGCCCGCTGGCGGTGATATGCGGCAGGCCCCAACGGTCCACGCGGATCGTCGCGGGGGCGGCAAGGCCGGGCAGGTCATAGGTGGTCATGGCAGTCTCCGGTTCGGTTTGGTCTGGCGCTGTTCCAGCGCGGTCAGGTCTGGCTGATGGCGCGCGCCGCCTCCAGCGCGAGGGGGGCGACGCGGGTGCTGAAATCCTCGGGCGTCCACTCCGACAGCGAGCCTGCCACGTGGATCGCCCCGACAGGCCGCCCCGTCGGGCCGGTCACGGCGACGCCGATGGCGATCTCGCCCAGCAGGATCTGTTCGGCCGCGATGCTGTAGCCGCGTTCACGGGTCTGGGCGACCTGCGCCATGATCTCGTCCACCTCGGTCAGCGTGCGCGGCGTAAAGGGGCTGCGGTCCGACGCCTCGACGATATCAAGCGCTTCGTCCTCGGGCAGGCGGGCCATGATCGCCCATCCCCCCGAGGAGCAGAATGTCGGCACGCTATGGCCCACCAGCGTGGCATAAAACGTCTCGCGCTTGCTTTGCATCCGCGCGGCATAGAC
>JBLRWK010000017.1:0-69037 GCA_047921295.1 Rhodobacterales bacterium | reverse complement strand
CCGCCGCGCTGGGCGGGCCGGAGATCTGGATCAAGCGGGATGATTGCACCGGCCTCTCGACTGGGGGCAACAAGACCCGCAAGCTGGAATATCTGATGGCCGAGGCGCAGGCGCAGGGCGCGGATATGGTGCTGACGCAGGGCGCGACCCAATCCAACCACGCCCGCCAGACAGCGGCAGCGGCGGCGCGGCTGGGGATGGACTGCCATATCCTGCTGGAGGACCGCACCGGCTACAACCACCCCAACTACCGCCATAACGGCAATGTCCTGCTGGATTATCTGCACGGGGCCACGATGGAGCATCGCGCGCCGGGGCCGGATATGAACGCGGAGATGGAAGCGGTGGCCGAAAGGTTCCGCGCCGAGGGGCGCAATGTCTACACCATCCCCGGTGGCGGCTCGAATGCCACAGGTGCGCTGGGCTATGTCAATTGCGCCTTCGAGATGCTGGCGCAGTTCAACGATCTGGGCCTCGATGTGGATCATATCGTCCATGCCACAGGATCGGCAGGCACGCAGGCGGGGCTGGTCACCGGCCTCAAGGCAATGAATGCGGGCATCCCGCTCTTGGGCATCGGGGTGCGTGCGCCCCAGCCGAAGCAAGAAGAGAATGTCTACAATCTCGCCCTGAAAACGGCCGAGAAACTGGGCTGCCCCGGCGTGGTCCAGCGCGGCGATGTGGTGGCCAATACCGATTACGTCGGCGAAGGCTACGGCATCCCCGCGCCCTCCACCATCGAGGCGATCGAGATGTTTGCCCGCACTGATGCGATCTTGCTCGATCCGGTCTATTCCGCCAAGGGGGCTGCGGGCCTCATCGACCTGATCCGCAAGGGTCATTTCACCAAGGGCCAGCGAATCGTCTTCCTGCACACGGGCGGTGCCATCGGGCTGACCGGCTATACCCATGCCTTCGACTTCGGTCACTGATCGCGGGCAGATGCGCCCCGTCGGCATCCTCGGCGGGATGGGGCCGGAGGCGACAATTCTGCTGATGCAGAAATGCATGGCCACCGTCTCGCAGGGCGCTGCCGGACCGCTCGATGATGCGGACCATCTCCCGCTGATCGTGCATCAGAATCCGCAGGTGCCCAGCCGGATTGCGCGGCTGATCGACGGGCAGGGGGCTGACCCCGCGCCGGTTCTGGCCCAGATGGCGCGCGATCTCGCGGCGGCGGGCGCGCAGGCTTTGGCAATGCCCTGCAACACGGCGCATCACTATGCGGATGCGATCCGCGCCGCCACCGCGTTGCCCTTTCTCGACATGGTCACCGCCACTGCGGATCATCTGGTCACGCAAGGGGCCAGACGCCCCGCTATGCTGGCCTCGCCCGCCGTGCGGCTGACAGGCGTTTTCGATGCCGCCTTCGCGCAGCGGGGATTGCAGCCCGTCTGGCTCGCGGATGACGCGCTGCTTCTTGCACTCATCAGGGATGTGAAATCAGGCAGATTACCGGACGCGCTTGCCCCGCGTCTCACAAAGCTGTCAGAGCAGGGTCTCGCGCAGGGTGCCGATCACCTGCTGGTGGCCTGCACCGAATTGTCCCTGCTGACCAGCGGCTTGCCCGCAAGCATGCCGTGGACGGACAGTCTGGATTGCCTGACCGCCGAAATCGCGGCTTTCGCGCGCGGGCCTGCTTCTTCTTGCTGAAAACATCCTCGGGGGGAGGCGAACAAGGTTCGACGGGGGGGCAGACAGCCCCCCAACTGACGGATCAGCTACAGGTCGCGGCAGCGGTTTCCCCGAAGGCGCGATACTTGCGCCAGAAAACCGCGTGGCTCTGGTTGTCGGATTGCCGGATGTCCTGCGCTCTCTGCGGGTCGCGGAAGAACCGCGCGGCCATGCGTTGGTCACTGCGCGACAGGGTACGGTCCGCCACTTGCTGGATGCAGGTGCACAGACGCAGCGAACGCGCCTTGCGGTCTGATGCCATGCAGGCCCGGTCGATCGGTCCTGCCATCGCCATGCTGCTCGTCACGAAAACTGCCCCGGGGGCCACAATTGCAGCCACAAGGGCCGCCATCACTAGTCGCTTCATTCCTGTGCCTCTTTGATAAAGCCACTGCCCCGGCCTTTGCGGCCATGTTGCGCGGCGTAACTGCTCTGAACGCAGTATGCCTCAAGCCGGCGTCCGGATCAATCTTTCTGACTCGTCCGGTGCGGCGCCAGGCGGCGCTGATCCGCGCGCGCGGTGCCGCGCGCGACGCCGCATCCAACCCACCTTGACCAGAGACCGTTTCCCCATCATATCCCCTTGCATGACAGAGCTTTCACGCATCCGCAATTTCTCCATCGTTGCCCATATCGACCACGGGAAATCCACCCTGGCCGACCGGCTGATCCAATCCACCGGCACCGTGCAGGACCGGGACATGAAGGAACAGCTGCTCGACAGTATGGATATCGAACGTGAGCGGGGCATCACGATCAAGGCCAACACCGTGCGCATCGACTACAAGGCCGATGACGGTGAGACATATGTCCTCAACCTGATTGATACGCCCGGCCATGTGGATTTCGCCTATGAGGTCAGCCGCTCCATGCGCGCCGTCGAAGGCTCGCTTCTGGTGGTGGACAGCACGCAAGGCGTGGAGGCGCAGACGCTGGCCAATGTCTATCAGGCGCTGGATGCCAATCACGAGATCGTGCCGGTCCTGAACAAGATTGACCTGCCAGCGGCGGATTGTGACCGTGTAGCGGCGCAGATCGAGGATGTGATCGGGATTGACGCCTCCGATGCGATTCGCGTCAGCGCCAAGACCGGCATCGGCATCAAGGAAACGCTCGAGGCCATTGTGACGCGGCTGCCGGCACCCAAAGGTGACCGCAACGCACCGCTGACCGCCATGCTGGTGGATAGCTGGTACGATGCCTATCTCGGCGTGGTGGTTCTGGTGCGGATCATGGACGGTATCCTGAAAAAGGGCGACCGGATCACCATGATGCAGAACGGATCGGTCCATCAGGTTGACCGGATCGGTGTGTTCCGTCCCCAGATGCAAAATGTCGATACGCTGGAACCCGGCGAAATCGGGTTCATCACCGCCCAGATCAAACAGGTCCGCGACACCCGCGTGGGTGACACGATCACGCATGAGAAAAAGGGCGCGACCAAGGCTTTGCCCGGCTTCAAACCCTCGCAGCCCGTGGTGTTCTGCGGCCTGTTCCCGGTGGACAGTTCCGAATTCGAAGACCTGCGCGACGCGATCGAGAAGCTGGCGCTGAACGACGCCTCTTTCAGCTACGAGATGGAAACCTCCGCCGCCCTCGGCTTCGGCTTCCGCTGCGGCTTTCTGGGCCTGCTGCATCTGGAAGTGATCCGCGACCGGATCGAGCGGGAATACAATATCGACCTGATCACCACCGCGCCTTCCGTGATCTATCACGTCTATATGCGCGACGGCGCGATGAAGGAACTGCACAACCCCGCCGACATGCCCGATCTGTCCATCGTGGATCATCTGGAAGAGCCGCGTATCAAGGCCACGATCCTCGTGCCAGACGATTATCTGGGCGACGTGCTGAAACTCTGTCAGGACCGGCGCGGCATTCAGCAGGAACTGACCTATGCGGGCAGCCGCGCCATGGTTGTCTATGACCTGCCGCTGAACGAGGTGGTGTTCGATTTTTATGACCGCCTGAAGTCTGTCACCAAGGGCTATGCCAGTTTCGATTACCAGATGATCGGCTACCGCGAGGATAACCTTGTGAAAATGTCGATCCTTGTGAATGACGAACCTGTCGATGCGCTCTCGATTATGGTGCACCGCGAACGCGCCGAGATGCGGGGCCGCTCGATGGTGGAAAAGCTCAAGGATCTGATCCCGCGCCATATGTTCAAGATCCCGATTCAGGCTGCCATCGGCGGCAAGGTGATCGCACGCGAGACGCTGGCCGCCCTGCGCAAGGATGTGACCGCCAAATGCTATGGCGGCGATGCGACGCGCAAACGCAAGCTGCTGGACAAGCAGAAGGCGGGCAAAAAGAAGATGCGCCAGTTCGGCAAGGTCGAGATCCCGCAGCAGGCGTTTATCAACGCGCTCAAGATGGATACGTGAGGGGCGGGAGCATCGCCTCTCTCAAAGCTTCCGAGCCTTAACCGGACGTTAACCACGTTGCAGGCATAGTCGTGCCCGGCCCGCCGCATTTCGCATCGGGCGAAAGCCGAGTATCGCCCATGCAGAAAATTGTCCCCGCCCTGATTGCCGCAGCCGTTCTCGCCGCCTGCGAGATGCCCACGCAAGCGCCTGTCGTGACCGCGTATAACGGCGACAGCGTCAACATCATCCAGCCTGCTTTCACCTCGGCCTCGGATGCCGAATTGCTGGCTTTAGCCAACAGCATATGCCAGCGCGGTTCCAAGAAGTTCGCCGAACGGGTGTCCATGCGGCAATTGCCCGATTTTCAGGGCACGGAATATCTGTTCCTCTGCCTGAACAGGCCCTGAAGGGCCACGATTCCGCGTTTCCTTTGTAAATTAAGTTCCGCAGCTCATTAGTCTGACACAGATCAAAGTGTGCGCGTCGGGGATGATCTAGGTAAGGCCCAGTTCATCACTGTAAGGAGCCGCGCCATGTTGCGTTTGGGTTTCATTCTTCATCTCTTCATCGGGTCGACCCTCGCGGGCATCGGTGTGATCGCGGCGCTGGTTTCGGGGTTCGACACGCTCTACCCGATCCTGATCACCGCCGCGTTGGGCTTTGTTCTGGCATTGCCTGTCACATGGCTTGTGGCCCGCGCGCTCTATGAGCGCGGCTGAGGCATAGCACATTCAGGAATCCTGCCTTTCGGGGCAGGTGGAGCGGTGGCGGTGCGTGGGAGGGGTCCCCGTTGGGGCCGCTGCCGTTCCGAAAACAGGCGGGGCGTGCTGCGAGGCATGCCCCGTATGTCATTGGTCAGCCGGCCAGCCACGCCCGCACAGCCGCTTCGAACTCGCGCGGCTTTTCCGCATGCAGCCAGTGGCCTGCGCCGGGTATTTTGGCAAACCGCGCCGCTGGAAACAGCGCCTTGATAGGGTCGCGGTGCTCGGGCCTCACATAATGCGAGGCGGCTCCCGTCAGAAACAGGGTCGGGCCGGTGAATGCTCCGTCCATCTGTGGAAAGCCAAGGATATGCGGCATCTGCTCGGCCAGCACTTCAAGATTGAGCCGCCAGCGTTTCTCTTTCAGATCAAGCGATTGCGTGAAAAACGCAGGCAGCGTCGGGTCATCCACCAGTGCGGCCAGTTGCGCCTCGGCATCGGACCTTTTCTCGACCTTTGACAGGTCAACCGCCTGCATCGCGCGGATATAGGGGCTTTGATCGTGCTCATAGGCCACGGGGGCGATATCGCCCACAATCAGGTTGCTGACAAGATCGGGGGCAGTGAGCGCCAGCACCATCGCGGCCTTGCCTCCCATTGAGTGACCCAGAACCGCCATGGGCGCGCCTTGCGCGCGGATCACCTCGGCCAGATCCCCGGCCATCGCCTGATAGGTGTGGCTGTCATTCCATGGGCTGGTGCCGTGGTTGCGCATGTCCACCGCAATCACGGTCCGGTCGTTGGACAGGCGTTTAGCGATCACACCCCAGTTGCGGGCCGAGCCGTAAAGACCATGCGCGATCAGCAGCGGTGTGGGGCCTTCCGGCCCGTCATGACGGATAATGTTCAACATCAGGGCAGGGTTAGACGCTTTGATCGGCTATGTCCACGGGATCGGCCTGCGGCTGCAGTGCCGCCTTGACCACCGCGCGGAACAGGGCGCGCTGGCGGCGGGCGTAGAACAGGTATTCAGGGTGCCACTGCACCCCTACGGCAAAAGGCGGCTCGGTCCGCTCTATCGCCTGTATCATGCCGCCCTCGTCGCGCGCGGCGACCCGCAGCCCGCTGCCCAACCGGTCCACCGCCTGACTGTGCAGCGCATTCACGCGCATCGGTGCGGTGCCTGCGATCTTCGCCAGCCCCGTCTGCGCCAGAACCGAGACGGTCTTGCGCGGCAGGATAGTGCTGTACTGGCGGCTGTCGGTGTAATGGTCATAGGCGCGCTGATGCAGATTGCCGCCCTGCGCGATGTTCAGCATCTGCGCGCCGCGACAGATCCCCAGCACCGGCTTGCCGGCGGCGAGGGCTTCCAGCACCAGCCGCCGCTCCAGCGCGTCGCGGTCAGGATCCAGCCGCGCCTCGGCCACAAGCTCGCCGTGGTAGAGCATCGGAGAGACATCATCCCCACCTCCGACGACAAGCCCCGCCACGGCGGCAATATCCGCCTCACGCCCCGAATCCCAGCGCAGCGCACGGCCTCCGGCCAGCCAGATATTCAACGCGATGAAGGGAAAAACACGCCATCCCGTGCGGCGCGAGGTCGTGACACCGATGCAGGGTCTCATATGGGCCGTCTCATACCAGCACCCTCATGCCCAGATCGGTGCGTCTGTCAGAACCTCGTTCACCGTCTTGGCCCAGTCGCTGCGCAGACTTGTCAGCGCGCCGCGATGATCGACCCATCTTTCGGCCAGTCCGTTCAGCAAAGACGGGTTGGCCGCCACCCGCTCTACTAAAATCCAGCGGTTCCATTCATAAGCCAGCGACCAGTCAGCCGCACCGAGACGCGCCTCGGGAAGGCGGTAATGGTAGGTCGGGCGGCCCCTTTTCAGCTTCTCCGCGTCGATCGCTTCGGACAGGATATCAGGGCGCAGGTGGTCCAGCAGCGGCAGCAGATCAAGCCCGCGGTTCCGCGTCGGTGTCAGATCGGCATAGGACACTGCCAGATCGTCCAGCCCCCACGAGGGTCCATCCACCGCCAGCACATCGATCAGACGGCGCGGCCACGGATCGACAAAGGGCAAAAGCCGCCGCGACGGATCGACAGGATCAATGGCGCGCAACCAGTCTTCCATCAAAGCAAAGGCGCGCACGACGGGCAGGATGTCCGCCGCCGCCTCGCCTGCAATTTCCGTATTCAGATGCACCCCGAACCCGTAGAACACACCATCCTGCGAGCCTTCCGCGCCAGCCTCGACAAGCGCGTCGATCAGCCTCTCGACACGCGGCAACTGGGTTTCGAGCAATGGTTCGGTGACGATCTCGACAGGCACAACGGCGCGTGACCATTGCAGCAGTTTGTCCGCGATAATGCTGCCTGTCCGGTCGCGCAGTGCTATATCAAGCTCGATCCGCACCTTGCCGAGTTCGGTATCGCTGATCGTTATCTCATGCTCGGATTCCGTATCGGCCTGCCCGCCCCACAGGGTCTGCACGATGTCGGCTGCCTCTGTCTCGGTCAGATTGGTGAATTCGATTTCCACTCCGGTCCGGCGCGGCTTTCCGTTCTCGGCTTTTGGTTTGGGCAAGGGCCAGAAATGGTCCTTCGGGATGCGTGTCATCTGGGCGGTAAGGTTCGTCAAAGGGGTTGCGCCTTCGAAAGATTAAGCGTGTGAATGCATATTATGAGAAAGCAACTATGGATAGCAACATACGCCCTTGCGGAAACGAGTGGTAGCGCATGAAGCGCAGGGCAGGCGCATGGCTGGCCGGAGCGGTGCTTCTCGTGGCGCTTTTGCTGATGGTCTGGATATGGCCTGTGTATCTGCCGCCGGTCACTCCGGCCATGGAAGAGGCGAGGGAGCAGGCGCAAGCCGTACCGGATGACGGGCCGCACCGCGTTTTCGGCTATGCCACCCTGACCAATCCGGTGGTGCGGCTCATCGTGGTGGGGCAGCCTGTCCCCTCCAGCGCCGCCCGCCTGCCCGATATGCAGCGGGAGGGGCGGGACATTTTCCCCGCGCCGGGTGCTGTTCTGGAGGGCAGAGTGTTTGAAACGGACGACAATGGCCTGCTTAGGCTGGACCGCTACGAGCGTCTGGGAGAACGATACCGCCGTGACGTCATGACATTGAGCGACGGGAGCGCAGCTTGGGTTTATCGGCTTTTGCCCTATAATTCACCCTGAACCGCCTGAAGGATGCTACATGACGCTGATCCCGGCCTTTGCCCGCCTGACCAACGCCGACCCCGCCGAACTGGACCGCGAGGAAGCGCATAACGGGCTGATCCATACCGCCTCATTGGTGCTGACGAAAACGGCGGACGGGCTGATTGATCCCAAGCTGGTTCTATCTTGGCTGCTGACCGCTCTGGGCGCGCCCGGTGCCTTCATCGGGGCGCTTGTGCCGGTACGCGAGGCGGGTTCTCTGCTGCCGCAACTTCTGCTGGCGCAGAAGGTGGAACGGATGGTCCAGCGCAAGCATATGTGGGCGTTGGGGTCTTTCGTGCAAGGTTTTGCGGGCATCGGCATTGCCGCCTGCGTGCTGACGCTGGAAGGGGCCGCCGCCGGATGGGGCGTTCTGGGGTTTGTGGCGCTGTTGGCCGTGGCGCGCTCTGCGGCCTCGGTCAGCTACAAGGATGTGCTGGCCCGCACCATTTCCAAAGGACGGCGCGGTGCGGTGACTGGGTTTGCAGCGGGCGTTGGCGCGGTCGTGGCCTTCGGATTCGGTCTGCTGATGGCAATCGGTATCTTCGACGTGGCTATTCCGGTGCTGGCCGCCGCCGTTGCTATCGCTGGCGGTGCGTTCATTCTGGCGGGCCTTTTGTTTCTGCGGCTGAAAGAGCCCCGCAACGGCAATGAAGCCGCCCATCCCAAGGGGATCGCTGCGCTGGTCCGTCCGCTCTGGGAAGACCGGCAGTTGCAGATTTTCATCGCCGCGCGTGCTGCGCTGACGGTGACGGCGCTGGCCCCGCCTTTCATCATCATGCTGTCCTCGGCCAGCGGCGACGGATCGCTGGACCAGTTGGGGCCGATGGTCATGGCGTCGACGGCTGCCGCTTTCGTATCTTCCTACATCTGGGGCCGTCTCTCGGACCGCTCCAGCCGCAAGACCCTGATGGCTGCGGGGGTACTCTCCGCCCTTGCGCTGACGGTGACGGGGGCGGTGGGGCTGACCCTTGGCGGGCTAGGCGGCGCGTGGGGCGCGGGGCTGGCCATCTTCGCCGCCCAGATCGCCTATGAGGGTGTGCGCGCGGGGCGCAAGCTGCATCTGACGGATATGGCCGAGGATGATTTCCGCGCCCGATATACCGCGCTCTCGAATACGCTGATTGGTTTTGCCCTGCTGGCAGGCGGGCTGTTCGGGCTGGCCGCTGACATTTTCGGTCCGGCGCCTGTTTTGCTGCTATTCGCGGCAATCTCGCTTGCGGGGGCCGCAATCGCCACGCGGCTGGACGAGGTCCAGCAGACCTGAGGCAGGGCTGCGCCGCCGCGTGATCGCTACCTGAGGAAAGGAGCGGCGCAGTGTTGGGCTGCGGTGCGGCGATGCTACCTTTCAGCGTGGCAATTTATGCCTGCGAAATACGTCTGACCTTTAGACCTGCGCCTGCCTCTGCCAAATCGCCGTGCCGGGGGGCGGCGCGGCGATGCGAGGCGGCGCTTCGCGCCTTGTTCCGCGCGTTGTGAAACTCCGCTCGGCTGGAGCGCAGCACAGAATGCGATAAACGCCCTTTGGTTGCTTTTTCAGACATATACATCTAGTTTAATCAATCCGATACCGGATCGCGACACGAACGCGCCGGTTCTTGTCACGCGGTGAGCGCGCCACCCCGTGAGGAAAACAATAAGAGTAAGGACAGTACTCATGACAGATAATGACAAAACACCACCGCCCGACGAGATCGAGGCGGAGGGTGTTGAACCCATTCCCGAACCAGAAGGCGAAACGGAGATTATCGAGACCGATTATACGATCGGTCAGGACAATCTCACCACCCGCAAATGGGTTTTCGAACTCGACATCCACAATCCGGTCTTTCCGGTTTCCGCGATCGCGATCCTGCTGTTCACCTTTCTGACGCTTGCCTTTCAGACGCAGGCAGAGCCGATGTTCGTTGGATTGCGCGACTGGCTCACCGGAAATCTGGACTGGTTCTTCCTGTTCTCCGGCAATATTTTCGTCGTGCTCTGCATCGCGCTGATCCTGTCGCCTTTGGGCAAGGTCCGGCTGGGCGGACCGGACGCCACGGCGGATTACACGTATATCGGCTGGTTCTCGATGCTTTTCGCCGCTGGTATGGGCATCGGGCTGATGTTCTTCGGCGTGTCCGAGCCGATGTCGCATTTCTCGGCCGCCCTTGACGGGATCGCTGTCGGAGAGGACGGTGTGCGGACCGACTGGGCACCGCTTGGCGGGGCCGAGGGCGATACAGAAGCCGCGCGCCGTTTGGGGATGGCGGCCACGATCTTTCACTGGGGCCTGCATCCTTGGGCGATCTACGCGATTGTGGCGCTGTCACTGGCGCTTTTCAGCTATAACAAAGGTCTGCCGCTCACGCTGCGCTCCGCCTTTTATCCCATCTTCGGCGAGCGGATCTGGGGCTGGCCGGGCCATGTGATCGACATTCTGGCGGTTCTGGCCACAGTGTTCGGTCTGGCGACATCCTTGGGCATCGGCGCGCAGCAGGCCAGTGCTGGGCTTGATTTCCTGTTCAGTCTGGGCACGTCGAACACCGTTCTGATCCTGCTGATCTTTGTCATCACCGCCATTGCCATTGTCTCGATCCTGCGCGGTCTGGACGGCGGGGTGAAGGTGCTGTCGCAAATCAACATGGGGCTGGCGGCATTGCTGCTGGTGTTCATCATCGCGGTCGGTCCGACCTTGTCGATCCTGTCGGGCTTCTTCGCCAATCTCGCGGCCTACGGGCAGAACCTTCCGGCCCTGTCGATGCCATTCGGACGCGAGGATTCCAACTTTGCCAGCGGCTGGACGGCGTTCTACTGGGCATGGTGGATCAGCTGGTCGCCCTTCGTGGGCATGTTCATCGCGCGGGTCTCGCGGGGCCGCACGGTGCGGGAATTCCTGATCGCCGTGCTGATCGTGCCGACGCTGTTGTCGGTGCTGTGGATGACCGCGCTGGGTGGTACCGCGATCAGTCAGGTTGTCGATCAGGGGCTGTCCACGGTGCAGGACGCCGCGTTGGAGCTGAAGCTGTTCGAGATGCTGACCCATCTGCCGCTGACCGGACTGACCTCGCTGATCGGGATCATTCTGGTGATCGTGTTCTTTATCACCTCGTCGGATTCGGGGTCACTGGTGATCGATACGATTGCGGCTGGCGGCAAAACCAACGCGCCGGTGATCCAGCGCGTGTTCTGGGCCACATTCGAGGGGATGGTCGCAATTGCGCTGTTGCTGGGTGGCGGGCTGGCTGCATTGCAGGCGATGGCGGTCTCGACGGGTCTGCCCTTCACGCTGGTCTTGCTGGGAGCCAGTTATTCCCTCGTGCGCGGGTTGATGAACGAACCGCGCTAGGAACGGATCACCCTTTCAGAACGTTCTTCACGGGGCGGCGGGCAAAAGCCTGCCGCCCCGTTTTTATGGATGGTTGCAGAATCGTGATGCTGCTGATCAGCTAATTGATCTTACGGGGAATTATAGCTGCGCCCTCCCTGATCCGTGGCCGGCATTTTGAAAGGTTAACACGGATGACTGTGCCGCAACTGATGATCTTCGGCATCCTGTTTCTGACGATGGCACTGTTCGTCTGGGGCCGCCTGCGCCATGACATCGTGGCGCTTGCCGCGCTGATGGCCTGTGTCGTGACGGGGCTGGTGCCCAGCGATGCGGCCTTTGTCGGCTTTGGCCATCCTGCGGTGATCACGGTGGCCTGCATTCTGGTGCTCAGCCATGCCCTGCAGCAATCAGGGGCGGTGGACACGCTGGCGCGCAGGCTGATCCCCAGAAATTCGGGCAGGATCGTGACGCTGGCCGCCCTGATGGGCGTTGGTGCGCTTTTGTCCGGCTTCATGAACAACGTGGGTGCCATGGCTCTGTTGATGCCCATCGCTATCCAGGTCTCGGGGCGGCTGGAGATGACTGCGGGGCAGGTGCTGATGCCGCTGGCTTTCGGCACCATCCTTGGTGGGATGACTACGCTGATTGGTACGCCGCCCAACCTGATCGTATCCGGATTTCGCAACGATGCGGGGCTCGGGGCGTTCCGGATGTTCGATTTTGCCTATGTCGGCGTGGCCGTGGCGCTGGTCGGCGTGGTCTTCATCGCGCTGGTCGGCTGGCGTCTGGTGCCCGCGCGCAAATCCAGCAGCAGCGAAGGGTTCGAGACGGGCGCCTATATGACCGAGGTGCGGGTGCCGGAGAAAAGCAAAGCCGTCGGGATGACCCTGCGCCAGATTGAATCCGAGATTGAGGGGGCAGAGGCCCAGATCGTTGCATTGGTCCGCAACGAGGTGAAAATGAACGCGCCCCATGGCGGGCGGCGGATCAAGAAAGACGACATTCTGGTTCTGGAGGCCGATGTGGACGGGCTGTCCGAGGCATTGTCGGCCTTCGGGATCAAGCTGGAAGAGCAGGGGGCCTCTTCGGAAAAAGAGGTTGAGGAAGAAAATGCGGCAAAAGCCGACAAGGCCGACAAGGCCGACAAAACCAAAAAAGAACAGTCACTGAAAGCCGGCCGCGCCAAAGTCGTGGAAAGCATAGAGGCTCCCTCCGCTGACGCAAAGACCAGCAAGCGGAGCAAGAAAGATGACGGGGACGAAGAGGAAGAAGAAGAGGAAACCCGCCGCGACGAGGACATCGTACTGCGCGAACTGGCGGTTCTGCCTGCCTCGACCATCGTTGGCCGCTCGGCCCGCGATATCCGGCTGCGCTCGCGGCATGGTCTGAACCTTCTGGCGGTGGCCCGTGAAGGGCGCAAACCCCGCGCGCGGCTGCGGACGCTCAAGCTCAAATCGGGCGACCTGTTGTTGATGCAGGGACCGGCGGAAGTTCTGACAGATTTTGCCAACGAGCATGGCTGTGTCCCGCTGGGAGAGCGCGAACTGCGTATTCCCGACACGCGGATGGCCATCCTGTCCAGTGTCATCATGGGCGCTGCCATCTTTCTGGTCACGCTGGGCTTTCTGCCTGCCGCCGCGTCTTTCGCGCTGGGCGTTCTGGCCTCCATGATCCTGCGCACCATTCCGCTGCGTGACGTCTACACCGCTATCGACTGGCCAGTGGTTGTCCTGCTCGCGGCCCTGATCCCCGTTGCGGGTGCGATGGAGGTGACGGGGGCCGCCTCTGTGCTGGCGGGGTTTCTGGTGGAGATCGTGGCGCAGGGCAATGCAATCGCCGCCCTTGCGGTGGTGCTGGTGGTGACGATGTTCCTGTCCGACGTGATGAACAACGCGGCCACAGCGGCGGTGATGTGTCCTATCGCGCTGGGCATCTCGGCCAGCCTCGGGGTGAACCCTGACAGCTTCTTGATGGCCGTGGCGATCGGTGCCTCCTGCGCCTTCCTCACGCCGATCGGGCACCAGAACAATACGTTGATCCTTGGTCCCGGCGGCTTCCGTTTCAGTGATTACTGGCGTCTTGGCCTGCCGCTGGAGATACTGGTTGTCCTCATCAGCATGCCGTTGCTGTTGTTTGTCTGGCCGTTGTGACGTGGGCGCGCAGATCGCTCAACCGTGATCGGGCAGGGCCGTTGGGTGGGTGAACCCGCTTGGCCCTTCCGGAGTGAAGGTCTAGACTACCTCTGAAAGGAGCATTCCCATGCATCATTTCTCGCTTCTCGATCTGTCTCCGGTGCCCGAAGGCACCAGCACCGCGCAGGCGCTTGCCAATACAGTCGATCTGGCCGTGAATGCCGAGCGTTTCGGCTATCACCGCTACTGGCTGGCCGAGCATCACAACATGCCGGGCATAGCCAGTGCCGCCACCGCCGTGGTGATCGGACGCGTCGCCGCCGCCACGTCGACAATGCGCGTCGGCTCCGGCGGGGTCATGCTGCCCAACCACGCGCCTTTGGTGATCGCCGAGCAATTCGGCACGCTGGAGGCGCTGTTTCCGGGCCGCATCGATCTAGGCCTTGGCCGCGCGCCGGGCACCGATATGGGCACCGCCCGCGCGCTGCGCCGCTATATGGACGGGGCCGATACCTTCCCGCAGGATGTGGCCGAACTGCTGGATTATCTGGGCGATGCGCCTGCCGATGCCCGTGTGCGGGCCGTGCCGGGGCAGGGTAGCCATGTGCCGGTGTGGATCTTGGGCTCCAGCCTGTTCGGCGCGCAGTTCGCCGCCTATATGGGCCTGCCCTATGCCTTCGCCTCGCATTTCGCGCCGCAAATGCTGGACGAGGCGTTGCGCACCTATCGCGCGACGTTCAAGCCGTCGAAATACCTCGCCAAACCCTATGTGGTCGTTGCCGCCGGCATTTGCGCCGCCGATACGGATGCCGAGGCGCAGTACCTGCGGACCTCGCAGATGCTGGCCTTTGCCCGCCTGCGCTCCGGCATGCCCGGAAAGCTGCCCAAGCCTGTCGAGGATATCACGGCGCATGTGCCCGCCCCGATCCTGCGCGGCGTCGAGGAGGCTTTGTCCGTCTCGGCCATCGGCGATGCGGATGCGGTGCATCGGGGGCTGTCGCAGATCGTGGCGCGCTACCGTCCGGACGAGTTGATGGTGACCGGCATGATCCACGATCACGCGGCACGGGTGCGCTCGTTCGAGATCGCGGCCCATGCGCTGGCGGATATTCAGGCCTCGGTTCAAGCCGCCTGATCCGCAAAGACCGCTGCAAAGAGAAACGCCGCGCTGTCAGTAGCGCGGCGTTTCTCGTTTCTCTCTGGGGCTGAAGCCTCAGTGGTTCGGATAGATCGGGAAACGCTTGCACATCTCCTCGACCTCAGTCCGCACCTGCGCCTCGACCTCGGCATTGCCATCCTCGCCATTGGCGGCCAGCCCGTCCACGACCTGCACGATCCAGCGCGCGATCTGGCGGAATTCGTCCTCGCCAAAACCGCGTGTTGTGCCTGCGGGAGTGCCCAGACGCACGCCGCTGGTGATCATCGGCTTTTCGGTATCGAACGGAATGCCGTTCTTGTTGCAGGTGATATGGGCGCGGCCCAGTGCTTTTTCGGTCGCGTTGCCTTTCACGCCCTTGGGGCGCAGGTCCACCAGCATCAGGTGGCAATCGGTGCCGCCTGTCACGATATCCAGACCGCCCTTGATCAGCTCGTCCGCCATCGCCTGCGCGTTGTGGATGACCTTGGCCTGATAATCCTTGAAGCCGGGGCGCAGCGCCTCGCCGAAAGCCACGGCCTTGGCGGCGATCACATGCATCAGCGGGCCGCCCTGAATGCCGGGGAAAATGGCCGAGTTGAATTTCTTTGCCAGATCCTCGTCATTGGTCAGGATCAGACCGCCACGCGGGCCGCGCAGGGTTTTATGCGTTGTCGTGGTGGCGACATGCGCGTGCGGGAAAGGAGAGGGGTAATGCCCTGCTGCGATCAGCCCCGCGAAATGCGCTACATCGGCCAGAAGGTAGGCCCCGATGGAATCGGCAATCTCGCGCATTTTTGCAAAGTCGATGATGCGCGGAATGGCAGAGCCGCCTGCGATGATCATCTTGGGCTTATGCTCTGTCGCGAGTTCCGCGATCTGGTCATAGTCGATTTCCAGATCCTGCTGGCGCACACCGTACTGGATGGCGTTGAACCACTTGCCGGACTGATTGGGCTTGGCCCCGTGCGTCAGGTGGCCGCCTGCATCAAGGCTCATGCCGAGGATCGTATCGCCGGGCTGCAACAGCGCGGTGAACACCGCCTGGTTCGCCTGCGAGCCGGAATTGGGCTGCACATTGGCAAAGCTGCATCCGAACAGCTGGCAGGCCCGCTCGATCGCGAGGTTTTCGGCCACATCGACAAACTGGCATCCGCCGTAATAGCGCCGTCCGGGATAACCTTCGGCATATTTGTTCGTCATCACGCTGCCTTGCGTTTCCATCACGGCAGCAGACACGAAATTCTCCGACGCGATCAGTTCGATCTCGTGGCGCTGGCGGCCCAGCTCGTCAGTGATGGATTTGAACAGTTCGGGATCGCGCGAGGACAGCGCTTCGGTGAAAAAACCGGTGTCGGTCATGTCATGCTCCGTTTGGGATCAGCGTTACCCCGTGTCCTAGTGCAAAGCCGGCAAGGGGGGAAGGGCCGAAAGCGACGCAGGGGCAGGTGCTTGCGGCGGAAGGGGCGGCAGGGCTGGCGCAGGGCAGATGTTTGTGCTTCCATCGGCGCGCGACGCTGCGCATCGGAAACAGGATGACCACGGTATGACCCTCAAGATCGCCTTTTGCGCCAGTTCCGTTCCCAGCGCGCAAGAGGCCAAGACCCGCCTGACCGCGCGCTACGGATCGGCACCCGAGGAGAGTGCCGATGTGATCGTGGCCCTTGGTGGCGACGGCTTCATGCTGGCCACCTTGCACCGCACGCAGGCCCTGCCTGCGCCGGTCTACGGCATGAACCGCGGCACGGTGGGCTTTCTGATGAACACCTACGGCGAGGATGATCTGCTCGACCGGCTGGCCGATGCCGAGGTGGCGCTAATCAACCCGCTGGAGATGCGCGCGACCTGCGCGGATGGCACGCAGCATATGGCGCTGGCGATCAACGAGGTGTCGATGCTGCGGCAGGGCCCGCAAGCCGCCAAGCTGCGGATCTCGGTGGATGGCCGCCTGCGGATGGAGGAGTTGGTTTGCGACGGCGCGCTTGTCTCGACGCCTGCCGGATCAACCGCGTATAACTACAGCGCGCACGGCCCGATCCTGCCGATCCGCTCGGATGTGCTGGCGCTGACCGCGATTGCACCCTTCCGCCCCCGCCGCTGGCGCGGCGCGCTGCTGCCGAAAACCGCCGTGGTGCGGATCGATGTGGAGGAGGCGGACAAACGTCCGGTGATGGCCGATGCGGATTCCCGTTCGGTGCGCGATGTGGTCACGGTCGAGATCCGCAGCGCACCCGAGATCGAGCACCGCATCCTGTTCGATCCCGGCCACGGTCTGGAAGAACGGTTGATACAGGAGCAGTTCGTCTAGCGCGCGGCCTGCTCTAGCGAAGGGTTGCCGGTCTGGTCCCGCGTGTGGGCGACCGCGCGGCTTGGTGCGCGTTGCGGGACGGTGCGCTTAACAGGACGCTTGCAGGATGGTCCGGACTTAGTAAAACCCTGCCCACATCACCGAGATATCGGCCTGATGCTCGCGCCCGTAGGCGACGACGCCCAGACTGCGGATGGTGTCAGGCGCGATGGCAGATCGCAGCAGGTTGCCCGATGGTTCAAAATCGGTGAACGGGATACGCAATTCGGCCCAGTCTGCGGTGGTCGGAAACGGGGCCTGATAATATTGCCATGGCAGCACGGTTCCGGTGGTCCGCAGATGCACGAAATACCCCTCGCCATTGCCGCGCACCTTGAGGGTGACGCCCTGCGCGCCTTCGGGCGGCGGATTGTCCAGCGTGATCCGCGTTTGCAGAAAGCCGCCGCGATTGGCGGTGCTGACATCGCCTGTCAGGCGCAGCACCGGCTGGCCATCCACGGTTTCGATCCTTGCGCCACCTTGGGACTGGCCGCCCATGACCTGATCGGACACATAGGTCCAGCGTCCGTCAGGGGTCAGGCGGATCTCGTCAGGCATTTGCGCCCTCGCAGTCAGGGGAAGGGTCAGGGCGAGGCAGAGCGCCGCCATCAGGCTTTGGGTGTTTCCCATCCGCAGGATATGGGGCGCGCGCATGCCGTCTTCAACGGCAGCGCGCGCGGCGGGCAAGGGATTTGGATATTTGTAGCAAGAAGAAGCAGCCCCCGGTGCGAAAATGGCCGGGGGCCTTGCTTTACTTTGCGTAGCCGAGCGTTTGCAGGGCGCTGCGGATCTCGTCCAGAATGGCGGGATCGTCGATTGTGGCGGGCGTTTTGAACGTCTCGCTATCGGCCAGCTTGACCATCGTGGCGCGCAGGATCTTGCCCGAGCGGGTCTTGGGCAGGCGGTCCACCACCAAAGCCAGCTTGAATGCGGCCACGGGGCCGATCTGGTCACGCACGCGCGTGACGCATTCCTTGACGATATCGGCATGCGGGCGGTCCACGCCTTTGGTCAGGCACAAAAAGCCCATCGGCAACTGGCCTTTAAGCTCGTCCGTTACACCGATCACGGCGCATTCTGCGACATCGGGGTGACCGGCGAGGATCTCTTCCATCGCCCCCGTCGAGAGGCGATGCCCCGCCACATTGATCACGTCATCGGTCCGCGCCATGATGTAGAGATAGCCGTCTTCGTCGATCATGCCCGCATCACCCGTCTCGTAATAGCCGGGGAAATGCGACAGGTATGATTTGCGGTAGCGCTCCTCGGCATTCCACAGGGTAGGCAGCGTGCCCGGCGGCAGCGGCAGTTTGACCGCGATTGCGCCCAGCTCGCCCGCTGGCATCGGGTGGCCCGCCTCGTCCAATATCTGCACGTCCCAGCCCGGCATCGCGACGGAAGGCGAGCCGACCTTGACCGGCAGCGGATCGAGGCCCATCGGGTTGGCCGCAATCGGCCAGCCGGTTTCTGTCTGCCACCAATGGTCGATCACCGGCACCTTGAGCAGGTCCTGCGCCCAGATGATCGTGTCAGGGTCCGCCCGTTCGCCCGCGAGATAGAGCGCGCGCAGGCAGGTCAGGTCGTATTTGGCGCGGAACTCGCCCTTGGGGTCCTCGCGTTTGATGGCGCGGAAGGCGGTGGGGGCGGTGAAGAACGAGCGCACGTTATGTTCGGAGATCACGCGCCAGAACGTGCCCGCATCCGGCGTACCCACGGGCTTTCCCTCGAACACCACGGTGGTGTTGCCGTGGATCAGCGGCGCATAGCAGATGTAGCTGTGCCCCACGACCCAGCCCACATCGGAGGCCGCCCAGAACACGTCGCCCGGATCGACGTTGTAGATATTCTTCATCGTCCAGTTGAGTGCGACCAGATGGCCCGCCGTGGGCCGGATCACGCCCTTGGGCTGGCCCGTCGTGCCGGAGGTATAGAGCACATAGGCCGGATGATCGCCCGACACCGGCACGCATGCTGCGGGTTCCACACCATATTGGAAGCCGTGCCAGTCATAGTCGCGCCCCGCGATCAGTTGCGCCACTTCCTGCTCGCGCTGGAAGATCACGCAGAAGTCGGGCTTGTGCGCCGCCTGTTCGATGGCGCTGTCGACCAGCGGTTTGTAATGCACCACGCGGCCCGGCTCGATCCCGCAGGAGCCCGCGATGATCGCCTTGGGGGTGAAATCGTCGATCCGCACCGCCAGTTCATGCGCGGCAAAGCCGCCGAACACCACCGAATGGATCGCCCCCAGACGGGCGCAGGCCAGCATCGCCTCCAGCGCCTCGGGCACCATCGGCATGTAGATCACCACGCGGTCGCCCTTGGTGATGCCCTTGGCCCGCAGCGCGCCCGCAAGGCTGGCGACGCGCGTTTGCAACTCGGAATAGGTGATCTTGTGCACCGTGCCAGTCACAGGGCTGTCGTGGATGATCGCCAGCCTGTCCCCATGCCCCGCCTCGACATGCCGGTCCACCGCGTTCCAGCAGGTATTAACCTGCGCATCCTTGAACCACTCGTAAAGCGGCGCATTCTCTGCGAACAGCGCCTTGGAGGGCGGCTTGACCCAGTCAATGGCGCGGGCCTGTTCCATCCAGAATCCCTCAGGATCGGCTTTCCAGCCTGCGTAGACGTCATTGTATGCCATTGTGTCCCTCCTCCGGCGCTTGCAACGGCTTACCCAAGGTCAGGCCGTTCGCGCAAGTGGCTTGTCACGCGCATTCTGCCACCGGACTGCGCGCAATGGTCACGTTTCGCGCTAACACGCCCATGGCGTGCGCTTAGCGTGGCCCCGCGACGATACCCTGATCGAAAAGCTGCGCGATGTCGCGCTCCGGCAGGCCCGCGACATCGGCCAGAACTTCCTCGGTATCGGCACCCAGAACGGGCGCCGCAGAAGGGGCCGGAGTTGCGGCGGCGGAGAAGGTCAGGGGCGAGGCAGGCACCGGATAACGCCCGATGCCCGGTTGCTCGACATGGGCGAACATCGGATTCTCACCCGGTTGCAGATCGGGGTCTTCGTGAACGGCGCGGGCAAAGCTGCGGAACTCCGACCATGTCAGCCCTTCGGCCTCGAACAAAGGCGCGATCTCGGGCAGGGGTCGCGCGGCGAACCACGGGATCAGCGCCTCGGTGATCATCGCCCGCGCCTCCCAGCGTGCACCCTCCTTTGACAGGTTCAACCCGGTCTGGCGGGCGATCCCCTCCATCGCCTCGGCGCTGCCTGTGACCTTGACCAGCCCGCGCCATTGCCTGTCCGTGAGGCCGATCACCATGACCCGCCGTCCGTCCGCGCAGAGAAAATCCTGCCCGTAGGCACCATAAAGCGCATTGCCGCTTTTGGGACGGTCCACACCGTTCACCACAACCTCGCCGATGATACCCAGATGGCCCAGCATGGCGGCGGCTACATCCTTGAGACTGAGGTCCACATCCTGACCTTGTCCGGTTTTCAAGCGGTGCCGTTCGGCTGCCAGCAGGGCCGAGACGGCAAGATTGCCCGCGATGCAATCCCACGCAGGCAGGACATGGGCGACCGGACCCTCGCTGCCTGCAGGCCCCGTGGCTTCGGGAAACCCCAGCGCGGGGTTGACCGTGTAATCCACGGCAGGACGCCCTTTGCGGTCGCCCGACAGGGTGACCATGATCAGATCAGGGCGGAACTGGCTGAGCGTCGGATGATCCATCCAGCCGCGCACGCGCAGATTGGTCAGGAACATGCCCGCATCCTCGCCCGGTGCGGTGATGATCTGCGTCACCAATTCGCGCCCGCGCGGTGATTTCATATCGACAGCGACCGAGCGTTTGCCCTTGTTCATCCCCGCCCAGAACAGGCTCTGGCCCTGATCGGTGACCGGCCAGCGATGCGCGTCAAGGCCGCCCTCCAATCGGTCAAAGCGGATGACATCGGCCCCCATCTGCGCCAGCGTCATCCCAGCGAGGGGGATGGCCACGAAGGCAGAGCCTTCGACCACGCGCATGCCTTGCAGGATACCGTTCATCAGGACCAGCCTGCGGTGGCCTGCGTGCCGGTATGCCCCTCGGGGGCGGCTGTGCAGAGGGTCATGGTGTTATCCTCGGTCATGGTCCCGATCAGTCGCAACGGATGCGTGTCGAACATCGGATGCACCCCGCGATACCGGAAGGTTGTGGGGCTGCGTCCGGCATGGCGGGCGGCGGCGTCGATCAGCAGCGTGGCCTGCATCGGGCCATGCACGACAAGCGAGGGGTAGTGCTCCACTTCGGTGGCATAGGGGCGGTCGTAATGGATGCGGTGGCCGTTGAAGGTCACAGCCGAGTAGCGGAACAGGCGCACGGGATCGATGGTGACATGCTCGTCGAAATCGGCCGTCGCGGGCGCGGGCACCGGTTTCGGCGGGGCATAGCGGTCGGGGATCGGCAGATAGACGATGGTCTGCTCCTCCTCAATGGCCGTGCCGCGCGCCGTGTCGATCCGGTGGCGCAGGGTCAGCACCGCCATCGGGGTTTGACCCGTCTGTTTATGTTCCAGCGCGGTGATCTCGGAATGCCGCGTCAGCACCTCCCCGACATGCAGGGGCGCGATGAACCGCAGGCTGCCGCCCGCCCACATCCGCCGTCCCAGCCCCAGATCGGGCAGAAAGCCGCCCAACTTCGGATGACCGTCAGGGCCGAGATCTTCCATCGCGGCGGTGGGCGCAAAGGCGGCCCAGTGCCAAAGCTGCGGCAGCACATCCCCCTCGGCCAGCGTGCCGGCCTGCCAGTGCGGACGCAGGGTCGCGCCGATCATGTCGGACTGTTGCGGCGTGATCGCTCCTGTGGCGCGTGTGGTGCGGCCTATGGCGCTGTCCGATCCGTCCATGGCTGATCCCCCTCCCAGAATGACCGTGCCCAAAGCATCCGACAGGGAAATATTATTACCTATGTGCCTGTCAATGCGTAATTTTCTGTATGCAGAGGTGCACTAGACGGGTATGCCGCCGCATGCCGCGCGCGGAGGGCAGCGGATGGGATTTGAGTATTTGGGGCAAGATGAAACAGCAGGAAGCGCCCTGTTGCCAAGGCGCGTCCCTGTCTTGCCGCCTCAGCCGTAATGTGCGACAGGCGTGCCCGCGATGGCCGCCATATTGAGCAGGCCGCGCGGCGTGATCGAGGGGCTGACGATATGGGCGCGGTTTCCCATGCCCATCAGGATCGGCCCGACCTCGAGCCCGCTGGCTTTCATCTTGAGGATGTTGCGCACGCCGGATGCCGCATCGGCATGGGCGAAGATCAGCACATTGGCCGCGCCCTGCATCCGGCTGTCGGGGAAGATGCGCGCGCGCAGTTCCGGATCGAGCGCGCTGTCCACGTTCATCTCGCCCTCGTAGCAGAAATCGCGCGGGGCGGCGTCAAGGATCGCCAGCGCCGCGCGCATCCGCTGTCCGGCATCGGTATCCATATTGCCGAATTGCGACTGGGTGCAGAAGGCCACGTTCGGGACCAGACCGAAGCGGCGGACATGGCGCGCCGCACCTACGGCGGCTTCCGCCAGTTCCTCTGGCGTAGGGGTGGCGCGGACATGGGTGTCGGCGATGAAGAGCGGGCCATCTTCAAGGATCATCAGCGACAGCGCGCCATGCGGGCGATAGGTGGCGCTGCCCAGCACCTGATTGACGTATTTCAGATGCCAGCGGAATTCGCCGAATGTGCCACAGATCAGGCTATCGGCCTCATTGCGATGCACCATCACCGCGCCGATGGCGGTGGTGTTGGTGCGCATGATCGCGCGGGCCAGATCGGGGGTCACGCCGCGCCGCGCCATGATCTGGTGGTAGCTGCCCCAGTAATCGCGGTAGCGCGGATCGTTTTCGGGGTTCACGATCTGCACATCGCGTCCGATCCGCAGGCCAAGCCCGGCACGGGCGCAACGGGCCTCGATCACCTCGGGGCGGCCGATCAGGATCGGCTTTTCCGTCGTCTCCTCGAGGATCGCCTGTGCGGCGCGCAAGACGCGCTCGTCCTCGCCCTCTGCAAAGACGATCCGTCGCTCCGCCGTGGCGGCGGCGTTGAACACGGGGCGCATCAGCAGCGCGGATTTGAAAACCGAGCCGTCCAGCTTGGCCTTATAGGCGGCCAGATCCTCCAGCGGGCGGGTGGCGACACCGGTTTCCATCGCGGCGCGCGCCACGGCGGTCGAGACGACACCGGACAGCCGCGGATCGAATGGCTTGGGGATCAGGTAATCCGCGCCGAAGGTCATCTGTTCGCCCTGATAGGCGGCCGCCGCTTCGGCGCTGGTGGTGGCGCGGGCCAGCGCCGCGATACCCTCGATACAGGCGATCTGCATCGCATCGTTGATCTCGGTCGCGCCGACATCCAGCGCACCGCGAAAGATGAAGGGAAAGCACAGGACGTTGTTGACCTGATTGGGATAATCCGACCGCCCCGTGGCGATGATTGCATCGGGCATCACGGCGCGCGCTTCCGCCGGGTCGATCTCGGGCGAGGGGTTGGCCAGCGCGAAAATGATCGGGCGCTTGGCCATCCTTCCCACCATGGCTGGCGCCAGAACACCCGGACCCGACAGGCCGAGAAACAGGTCCGCCCCGTCGATTACCTCGTCCAGCGCGCGTTTGGCGGTGTCTTGGGCAAAGGCCGCCTTTTGCGGGTTCATATCCACCTCGCGGCCCGCATAGACCAGCCCGTGAATGTCGCAGAGCCAGATATTCTCGCGCCTGACTCCCAGCTTGAGCAGCATGTTCAGACAGGCAATGCCCGCCGCACCGCCGCCGGTGCTGACAATCTTGATGTCTTCCCATTTTTTGCCCGCGACATGCAGCGCATTGGTGGCCGCCGCGCCCACCACGATGGCGGTGCCGTGCTGGTCGTCATGGAACACGGGGATGTTCATCCGTTCGCGGCACAGTTTCTCGACGATGAAGCAATCGGGTGCCTTGATATCTTCAAGGTTGATCGCGCCGAATGTCGGCTCCAGCGCGCAGACGATCGCGGCCAGTTTTACCGGATCGGGCTCGTCCAACTCGATGTCGAAACAGTCGATACCGGCGAATTTCTTGAACAGGACGGCCTTGCCCTCCATCACCGGTTTGGAGGCGAGCGGGCCGATATTGCCCAGCCCCAGCACAGCGGTGCCGTTGGTCACCACCGCCACAAGATTACCGCGCGCGGTAAAGCGGCTGGCATTGGCGGGATTGTCGCGGATTTCGAGGCAGGCTTCGGCCACGCCGGGCGAATAGGCCCGCGCCAGATCGCGCCCGTTGGCCAGTGGCTTGGTCGCGCGGATCTCCAGCTTGCCGGGTTTGGGAAATTCGTGATAGTCCAGCGCCGCCTGTCGCAACGTTTCCTTTTGACTGTCGGTCATGCGCTTGCTCCCTGCATTCTGGATAGTTTAGTGTTAAACTATATCGTGACCCTAAGGAAGATACCGATTTTTTGCAGGTCTTCCAGCGCCAGCTTGCAAATCGGTGATGGCAGGGCCAATGTTTTCGAACAGGGGATGCCGGTGCACAGCGGGGACAAGCAGAAGATGACCGAGATACTGGCAGAGGTGTGCCTGCCCACGCGTGACCTGACAGGCGACATCGGGTTTTTCACCAAACGGCTGGGGTTCCGGATGGACATGATCTATCCCGCTGATGACCCCTCGGTTGCGGTATTTTCCGGCCACGGCCTGCAAATGCGTCTGGAGCGGGGAGACGGCGCTGCGGCGCAGATACGCATTCTGACTGATGCACCGGACACCTTCGCAGATGGAGAGACCGCGCTCCTGTCGCCCGGTGGCACGCGGATCGAGATCGCGCAGCGCCACCCGCCGCTGGTCCTGCCGCAAACGATCCACAGCTTTGTCGTGCGCCGTCTGGCCGATCAGGCCCCTTGGGTGATTGGCCGCGCGGGCATGCATTACCGCGATCTGATCCCCGACCGGCTGGGCGGCTCGATTATCGCCAGCCATATCCGCATCCCCGATGGCGGGCCGGTGCCGGATATGGTGCATTACCACAAGGTCGGGTTTCAGCTGATCTTCTGCATCAAGGGCTGGGTCGATGTGGTTTACGAGGATCAGGGCCCTCCGATCCGGCTGACGGCGGGGGATTGTTTCATCCAGCCGCCCGAAATCCGCCACCGCGTGCTGGAGGCCAGCGACGGGATCGAGGTGATCGAGATCGGCGTGCCCGCCGAACATGTCACCGCGATTGATCACGTGATGACCCTGCCAACCGAGCATCTGAGGCCGGAGCGGGAATGGGCGGGCCAGCGCTTTGTGCATAATGTGGCGCAAGGGGCGGCATGGCAGCCCTTCCGCATCCCCGGTTTCATCGCCCGCGATACAACGATTGCCGCCAATACGCAGGATGTGGCGGGGGTGCAGGTTGTGCGGCCTGTGGTGCGTTCTGACGGGGGCGCAAGCCCGTGGACATGGCATGACAGCGATATCCTGTTCAGCTTTGTGATGCAGGGCGGCATGGTTCTGGAAGGCGAGGGGCGCGATCCTTTCGGGTTGCAGGCGGGCGATGCCTTCGTCATTCCGCCCGGCATGAAGACACGCTATGCCGGTGCGACGGACGATCTGGAACTGTTGGAAGTGTCGCTGCCGGGACGCTTTGCCACGCATATGGGAGAAACAGGATGACATTGATGGATCGCGCCCGCGCCGTGCGGGAAAATGCCTATGTGCCCTATTCGCGTTTCAAGGTTGGGGCGGCGATCCGCGGCGTTTCGGGCACGGTCTATGTGGGTTGCAACGTCGAGAATGTCGCCTATCCCGAGGGCACCTGTGCCGAAGCCGGTGCGATCTCCGCGATGGTAGCCGCGGGTGAGACCGAACTGACCGAGGTGGCGGTGATCGCGGATGCCGAGCATCCTGTGACGCCCTGCGGCGGTTGCCGTCAGAAGCTGGCCGAATTCGGGCGCGGCGCGGTCCCGGTGACCATGTCTACGCTGGACGGGCAGGAATTGCATCTGACCCTTTCCGAGCTTTTGCCGGGCGCGTTTTCCACCGCACATATGACGCTGGCAGACGGGGACGCCTGAGGTTGGACGCACGCCGGATCATCACGCGGATCAGGGACGGCGCGGCGCTGTCGCGCGACGAACTGGACTGGTTCGCGCAGGGTCTGGCTGATGGCAGGGTCTCGGACGCGCAAGCCGGTGCCTTTGCCATGGCGGTTCTACTCAACGGGCTGGGGGATGCGGGCCGCGTGGCATTGACGCTGGCGATGCGGGATTCGGGCGCGGTGTTGGGCTGGGCGCTGGACCGTCCGGTGCTGGACAAACATTCCACCGGCGGTGTGGGCGATTGCACCAGCCTGATCCTCGCGCCCGCTCTGGTGGCGTGCGGGGCCTATGTGCCGATGATCTCGGGGCGCGGTCTGGGCCATACCGGCGGCACGCTGGACAAGATGGAGGCGATTCCCGGCCTGCGGACCGATCTGGACGAGGCGCGGCTGCGCGCTGTGGTGGGCCAAGCGGGCTGCGCGATTGTCAGCGCGAGTGCTGCGATAGCGCCTGCGGACAAACGGCTTTATGCGATCCGCGATGTGACGGGGACGGTGGAAAGCCTCGATCTGATCACCGCCTCGATCCTGTCCAAAAAGCTGGCGGCGGGTTTGCAGGGTCTGGTGCTGGATGTGAAAACCGGCAGTGGTGCGTTCATGACCACGGCGGAACAGGCGCAGGCACTGGCCCGCGCGCTGGTTGAGACCGCCAATGCCGCCGGATGCCCGACGACCGCGCTCATCACGGATATGAACCAGCCGCTGGCCTCTGATCTGGGCAATGCCTTGGAGGTCGCCGCCACGATGCGGGTGCTGACAGGGCAGGCGGGTGGCAGGCTGCTGGAGGTGACGGTGGCGCTGGGCGGCGCTGTTTTGGCGGGTGCAGGGCTGGCGGCGGATGCCGATACAGGCGCACGGGCCGTGCGCGACAGTATCAGCGACGGCCGCGCGGCGGAGGTATTCGGCAGGATGGTGGCCACACAGGGCGGGCCTGTCCGCTTTGTCGAGGATTGGCCGCGTTTCCTGCCCGAAGCGCCGGTGATCCTTGAGGTAAAAGCTCCGCAGGCGGGGTTTGTCGCAGCGATAGACGGCCACGCGCTGGGCCTGTGTGTTGTGGCGCTGGGCGGGGGGCGGCAGATAGAGACGGACCGCATCGATCCGGCGGTTGGCCTCTCCGATATGGTCGAACTGGGCGCGCGGGTCGCCGCTGGCCAACCGCTGGCGCGCATCCATGCGGCACGGCCAGAAGCCGCAAAACGGGCGTTGCGGCAGGTGCAGGCGGCGATCAGCCTTGCGGATGGCGCGCCGGAGTTGCCGCCGCTGATCCACGACAGGATCAGCGCATGATTCTGCAGCAGACCCGCGCCTTTCTGGTGGTAATGGATTCGCTCGGTATCGGCGGCGCGCCCGATGCGGACAGGTTTTTCAACGGGTCTCGCCCCGATACGGGCGCGAATACGCTGGGCCATATCGCGGAGCACTGCGCCCACGGTAGCGCCGAAGAGGGACGCTCCGGCCCGCTGCATGTGCCGCATCTTGACGCTCTGGGGCTGGGTGCCGCGCTGGAACTGGCCAGCGGCATGGCTCCGCCGCGCGGGCTCGGCGCGCAGCCGGTGGGTCTGTGGGGGGCGGCGACGGAACAGTCGAACGGCAAGGACACCCCTTCGGGTCACTGGGAGCTTGCAGGCGTGCCGGTGCCGTGGGACTGGCACCACTTCCCCGACCAAACGCCCGCCTTCCCGCCCGATCTGTCGCGCCGCATCGCCGCACTGGCAGGCACCGTCGGTATCCTTGGCGATTGCCACGCCTCCGGTACCGAGATCATCGCGCGCCTGGGTCCCGACCACATCCGGAGCGGATGGCCGATCTGCTACACATCTGCCGATTCCGTTTTCCAGATTGCCGCGCATGAGGGCAGCTTTGGCCTTGATCGCCTGCTGGACCTCTGCCAGCGCGCAGCCCCGGTCCTGCATGCGATGCGGGTGGGCCGTGTGATCGCGCGCCCCTTTACCGGCACGGCTCAGGCCGGTTTCACCCGCACCGCCAACCGGCGCGACTACGCCATCGCGCCGCCTGCACCTACGCTGTGTGACTGGGCGCAGGTCGAGGGGCGGCATGTGCACGGCGTGGGAAAGATCGGTGATATCTTCTCGATGCAGGGGATTGATGATGTGTTGAAAGGCGATGATGCCACGCTGATGAGCCATCTGGCACATCTGGTGGAGACCGCCGCGCCGGGCAGCCTGACATTTGCGAATTTTGTGGAATTCGACAGTCTTTATGGCCATCGCCGCGACGTGTCGGGCTATGCCGCAGCACTTGAGCGGTTCGACGCGGCCCTTGGCCCGGTCTTGGCCCGGTTACGCCCCGGCGACATGATGGTGCTGACGGCGGACCACGGCAATGACCCGACATGGAGCGGCACCGACCACACCCGCGAGCGCGTGCCGGTTCTGGTGGCCGGACAGGGCACAGGCAGGCTGGGCACAGGCGGACAAGGCACAGGCACTCTGAGCACTGGCGCGCTGGGCCATCTGGCCTTTACCGACATCGCCGCCTCCATCGCCGCACATCTGGGCTTGAAACAACACGGCCCCGGAAGGAGCTTTCTATGAGGTGGCAGACACTGCCCAAGATCGAATTGCATCTTCACCTCGAAGGCGCAGCTCCGCCCGATCTGATCCGTCGGATGGCCAAGGAAAGATCGGTCAACCTGTCGCGAGTCTTTGCCGAGGACGGCTCGTACGTTTTTGACGGTTTTGAGCATTTCCTGCAGGTCTACGAGGCGGCAACCGGGGTGATCCTGACGCCGGAGGATTATGCCCGGCTGACAAGGGCAGTGCTGGAGCAGAGCGCCGAGCAGGGTGTGGTCTATACCGAGGCATTCCTCAGCCCCGATTTTTGCGGCGGTGGCGATCTGGGGGCATGGCGCGAATATCTCCATGCGATCCGCGAGGCTGCCGTAGCGGTCGAGGCGTCGCATGGCATTGTGATGCGCGGGATCGTGACCTGTATCCGCCATTTCGGCCCCTACACATCACGTCAGACAGCGCGCTGTGCGGCGGATACGGCGGGGGACTGGATCGTCGGTTTCGGCATGGGCGGCAACGAGACGATGGGCCGTCAGGGCGATTTTGTCTGGTCTTTCGATTGCGCCCGCGAGGCGGGGCTGCGCCTGACCACCCACGCAGGCGAGTTTGCCGGTCCGGACTCCGTCAGGCAGGCACTGGACGATCTGCGGGTGGACCGCATCGGCCACGGGGTCCGCGCCATCGAGGATGCGGCCCTTGTCAAACGGCTGGCGGATACGAGCGTGGTGCTTGAGATCTGTCCGGGATCGAATGTCGCTATGGGACTTTATCCCGGCCTGCGCGCCCATCCCATTGCGAAGCTGCGGGATGCAGGGGTAAAGGTGACCGTGTCCACCGATGATCCGCCCTTTTTCCGCACCACGATGACACGCGAGTTCGAGGGGCTGGCGCGGGCCTTTGACTGGGACGAGACCGATGTTGCCGCGCTGACCCGCACGGCCCTTGATGCGGCATTCTGCGATGCCGCCACGAAACAGCGCCTTGAGGACAGGCTCAAGACAGGAACGGAGTTGCCATGACCGACCATTTGACCATCGTCACCCATCCTCTAGTGCAGCACAAGCTGACGCTGATGCGCGAAAAGAATACCTCGACAGGGGAATTCCGCGCGCTGTTGCGGGAGATTTCGGCGCTGCTGGCCTATGAGGTGACGCGCGAGCTGGAACTGACCACACGGGCCATCGAGACACCGATGCAGGAGATGGACGCGCCGGTTCTGAAAGGTAAGAAACTGGCGCTTGTGTCGATCCTGCGGGCGGGCAATGGCTTGCTGGACGGGGTGCTGGAACTGATCCCGTCGGCCCGCGTCGGCTTCATCGGCCTCTACCGCGACGAGGTGACTTTGAAGCCGGTGCAGTATTACTGCAAGCTGCCAGAAGGGCTGGAGGACCGTCTGGTCATCGTCGTCGATCCGATGCTGGCGACGGGCAATTCCTCGGCGGCGGCGGTCGATTTGCTGAAAGCGGCAGGGGCCACGAATATCCGCTTTCTGTGCCTGCTGGCGGCCCCCGAAGGCGTGGCGCGGATGAAGGAGGCGCATCCCGATGTGCCCATCGTGACAGCTTCGCTCGATAAGCGGCTGAACGAGAAAGGTTATATCCTTCCGGGACTAGGGGATGCGGGTGACCGCATGTTCGGCACTAAATAGGCTATCCCCGCTTTACTCAGCAGGACAGTTCGTGCAGACTGTGAACACGCTATTTGGGGGCGCTGATATGTCTGTACGAGTTTTTTCGATGGCCGCGCTGATGGCCGTCACGACTGCAATGTGGGTCGCGCCGGTTGCGGCGCAGGGAGCCCGTTATCAGGAGCCAGCGGAGTTTCCGCCGGCCTCTTTCACCGGATCGCAATATGTCGATAGCCGCGGATGCATTTTCGTGCGCGCCGGCATCTCGGGCGCGACAAGCTGGGTGCCGCGGGTCTCGTCGTCACGACGGAACCTTTGCGGCGCGCAGCCGACCTTTGCCAACGCTGCCGCGTCGGG
This sequence comes from Rhodobacterales bacterium, assembly GCA_047921295.1. GTDB lineage: Bacteria > Pseudomonadota > Alphaproteobacteria > Rhodobacterales > Rhodobacteraceae > Seohaeicola. The sequence continues at coordinate 38,617 of JBLRWK010000017.1, read as the reverse complement.
GGCAACGCCCACAGCGCAGGGCGCATTGCCGCCGGGTGCGGTGATTATCACCGCAGGTCCAGCGCCCACCGCCGCCGCGCCTGCTCCTGCAAGACCCGCAGCGCAGGCTGCACAAGCACAGCCAGCCACGCAAGCCGCGCCGGTACCGCGTCCTGCACCAGCCCCTGTGGCCCGCGTCAACGCCCGAGTGGCACCGCCCCCGCCCGTCCTGAACGAGCGTGTCGGGCCGCCGATGCAAACGATCGCCTCGATCACGACCCCGCCAAGGATCGGCCGCGCCGCCGACGCGCAGGCCGCGCAGCGGACGCAACAGGCCAGAACGGCGCCGACGCTGGAAGTGGCGCGTTGCGGTGCAGGGATGCGCTGCGGCCCACAGGCGCAAAACCCCGTGGGCTATCGAAACACGACACCGAGGCCAAGTCAGCTAGCGCCCAAAACGGTCTATACCGCCAGCGAACTGGCGACGCTGCCGCCGCAGACGCGGATCGTGCCGCGCCATGTCGCCGAAGCACAGGCGCAGGCCGTGATCACCACGGGCATTCCGCAGGGATACCGTCAGGTCTGGTCGGATGACCGGCTGAACCCTTATCGCGCGCATGGCACAGTGGCGGGCAAGGCCGCGATGGATCTGGTCTGGACCAACACAGTGCCGCGCCGCCTGATTGAGCGCAGCACGGGCCGCGACATGACCGCCTATAACCCGAACCTGCAATATCCCTATACCGATCTGACCACGCAGGTGCGCGACGGATCACGCGCGGCCGCGGCGGCAGCCACAAAAGCACCGACAGCGCGGATATCGACTCAAGGCGTTGTACAGCCGCACGTGCAGCAAACGGCGCCGGTCGCGCGTGTCTCGACACGGGCCACCCCGCAGACGGCTCCGCAAGTCGCTCCCCAGAACGTGCCGCAGCGGGTCGCGGGTCGGTTCGTGCAGGTGGGCGCTTTCGCCGATCCGGCCAATGCCAACCGTGTTGTGGGCCGTTTGCAGGCCGCCGGTCTGCCGGTCAGTGTGCAGCGCACCACAAGCAAGGGAAAGCCGGTGCAGGTGATCCTTGCAGGGCCGTTTGCTGACCCTGCCGCGACATCTCAGGGGTTGCACACCGCCCGCGCTGCCGGATTCCGCGACGCCTTTCCTCGTAACTGAGCAGGCCCGTCTAGCTGTCGCAAATCGCCTGCAACCGCAGCCAGTCACCATCCGACAGCAGCGGTTGCGGCGGCACGCTGGCAAAGGGGTCTGCCTCGATCAGGGACAGCGTGCGCTCACCCGTCGGATCAAGCGCATAGGCATAGGGCGTGGCCCGCACGGACAACCGCTCGAAGCCGGTTTTCAGCGTCGCATCCGTGAGGGGCAGCGGCGGCGTGGTCAGCAGCGTCTCGGCATAGGCGCGCAGGGTCGCGTCAGGCAGCGAGCCGGTGGTGAGCAGCCGGAAGCTGGTCATGATCCCGCCCCAGTCTAGCAGGCGGCCCAACGGATCACTCACCTCGGCGCGCAACTGGGCGGCGATGATATAGCCCGCCAGCACATCCGGTTCCTCGTAGCTGTCCACCAGCCTGCGCCCGACCAGCAGGATACGTCCGGGCAGGCGCACCGTATCGCGCACGCCGCTGCGGACCACGATCAGCGCATTGCGCTGGCCGGAGGCTTCGGGCAGGCGGGCAGAGAGCTTTTGCAGCACTTGCAGACCTTCCGGCGCGACGCAGGGCAGGCCGGTGACCCGTTCCAGATGGGTCATCAGCGAGCGGCCCAGATCCTCGCGCTTGGCATCGGGCACGAGGTTGAGCGTGTGGTTGCGCATCGCACCGGGCAACCAGACCAGCGCTATCACGGCCACGGCAGCGAACGAAGCGATCAGTCCCAGCCCGCGCAACCTGCCGGGATGCGGGCGGCGACGCTCGACAGCGGTGCGGAGTTTCTCGATAGCGGCGATCATCTGCGCCTCGGCGGCGTCGAGTTCCAGCGTCTCGCCGGGATCACCATCGGGGTGGTAGATCGCGGGGGTCTCGTCGGGGTTGGCCCGCGCGATGGCGGCCAGCGACCAATGGGTCAGCGGGCGGTCCTGCCCGTCCGAGATCACCAGCGTCGCCTCGCCGATGGACACGATCACCTCGCGCCGCTGTTCGTCGGGCGAGGCCCGCCACAGCGCGGAGGCCTCCAGCCGTTGATACTCTTGCAATGCCGTCATGTTGGGGGCTGCCCTGCCTCTGTTTGCGCGAGTTTAGCATGAGGGGGGACGGGGTGGTAGTGGGCAGTGGTAAGAGCTTTCACGCCCGGGAACAGCGGTGCAGCCGCCCCGGGCAGCGCCCGTCCGGGGCTGGAAGTGCACTGACCTTTCGATCAACTCCCCGCGCGGAATCAAGGCCGCAGGCCGCCGCGCGATCGCCGACACGCCCCCCGGGGCGGCGATTTTGCGACCGCTCCGGCACGAGCAGAGGGACGATGACGGGGCAACCATAAAGTGCGAAAAACGGTCGTTGCATCGCCACCCCGCGTGTCGGCGATCGCGGGGCTTCGTATCAACTGGCTGGGGAAGAGGGGCCTTCCCCTCACAACCCCTTCGCCAGCGCTCGCAACTCGAATTTCTGGATCTTCCCCGTCGAGGTTTTGGGCAGTTCCTGAAACACCACCTTTTTCGGGGTCTTGAATCCGGCGAGCCTTTCGCGGGCGAAGGCGACGAGGCTGGCCTCGTCGCCGGTCACGCCGTCTTTCAACTCGACAAAGGCGCAGGGAACCTCGCCCCATTTCTCGTCGGGTTTGGCGACGACGGCGCAGAGCAGCACATCGGGATGCGCCATCAGCACGCCCTCGACCTCGACCGAGGAGATATTTTCGCCGCCCGAAATGATGATGTCCTTGGCGCGGTCGCTGATCTGCATATAGCCGTTCGGGTGTTGCACCGCGATATCGCCGGAGTGGAACCAGCCGCCGGCAAACGCCTCCGCGGTGGCTTTCGGGTTCTTGAGGTAGCCTTTCATCACGCCATTGCCGCGGAACATGATCTCGCCCTGTGTCACGCCGTCCATCGGGATTTGTTGCATCTGGTCGTCCATCACCGTCACGCCTTCGAGAAACGGCATGGCCACACCCTGGCGCGCCTTCATCGCGGCGCGGGCATCGCCTTGCAGATCGTCCCATGCGGCGTTCCATGTGCATTCGGTGCCCGGCCCGTAGGTCTCGGTCAGCCCGTAAACCTGCGTGACGTTAAAGCCCATTGGTTCAATTTTGGCGAGCGTGGCGGGGGCGACGGGGGCACCGGCGGTAAAGACCTCGACCGTCTGGGTAAACTCGCGTCTCTGCGCGGCGGGCGCGTTGACCAGCGTGTTGAGCACGATCGGCGCGCCGCCGAAATGCGTGACGCCCTCATCCGCGATGGCATCAAAGATCGCAGGCGCCGTGATGTCGCGGCAACAGATCACGGTGCCGCCAAGGACCGGCATCATCCATGTGTGGCACCAGCCGTTGCAATGGAACAGCGGCACGATGGTCAGGTAGCGCGGATGCAGGACCATGCGCCAGCTGACGATCTGGCCCATCGCGTTCAGATAGGCGCCGCGGTGGTGATAGACCACGCCCTTGGGCCGTCCGGTCGTGCCGGAAGTGTAGTTGAGTGCGATGCTCTCCCATTCGTCCTGCGGCATGATCCAGTCGAAATCGGGATCACCCGTGGCGAGCAGATCCTCGTATTCCATGTAATGCCCATGCGCGTGGACCCCTGCATGCAGGTCCGCCACCTCGATCACCTGCGGGGCGGGGCCGTCCATCCGCTCCAGCGCCTCGGCGGCCATCGGCAGGAATTGCGGATCGACCAGCAGCACCTTCGCGCTGCCATGGTCGAGGATATAGGCGACGGTATCAGGCTCCAGCCGCGTGTTGATCGTGTTGAGCACAGCACCACATGCGGGCACGCCGAAATGCGCCTCGGCCTGCGCAGGCAGGTTGGGGATAAGCGTGGCGACCACATCGCCTGATTGCACGCCCAGTTTGGTCAGCGCCGAGGCAAGGCGCGTGACGCGCTCGAAATATTCAGCGTAGGTTTTGCGATGAGGGCCGTAGACCACCGCCGGATGGTCTGGAAAGACCAATGCGGCCCGTTTCAGGAAGGACAGCGGTGTGAGCGGCATATAATTGGCTGCCGTTTTTTCCAGCCCGGTCTCGTCCGTCATCCAACCCATCGTAAACCCTCCCGTTAACATGCCATGTGGCATGGATCGAATATTGCGCGGCAGGGGCCTGAGGGAAAGGGGAAAGGCGCGGACCTGCACGATTGCGGCCCGCGATTGGTCATGAGGGAAAGTGACGGCCAGTAAGCCCTGAGCAGGCGACCAATGAGCCGCGCCGCGTCGGGCGGCAGTGCGATGATGCGCGGCGGCGCGTTGCGCCTTGTTCCGCGCCTTAGCGTATCTGCTCGACACAGGGCACCGCATGGCCGTCGTCAGGCGATCCGACGTCGCAAGGTGGCAGTTTATCGTGCAGCGACATCCGACCTCTGGCCGTGGCACTTTCGGCAGCCAATCGCATGGCCGGGGGGCGGCCATGCGATGCCCGGGCCGCTGTGCGGCTGTTCCGGGCGGGAATCTTTCGTCAGGGGGCACGTTCTAGAGCAGGTTGCGCTTAATTGAATTCACCTGGCCGAGCGAACGCATTATGCTTCGCAAACGCTGCCTCGCCCGGCCCGGTGAAGACGTGACGCTTGTTGAGCGCAACCCGCTCTAGCCCACGACGTTAAAGGCGGGGCCGTAGGGATAGCCGGTGATATTCTCGGCCCCGTCATCGGTGATGACAAGGATATCATGCTCGCGGTAGCCACCGGCGCCGGGGGCCTCTGCGGGCAGGGTCAGCATCGGCTCCATCGAGATGACCATGCCGGGTTCCAGCACAGTGTCGATATCCTCGCGCAGTTCCAGCCCCGCCTCGCGTCCGTAGTAATGCGAGAGCAGGCCGAAGCTGTGGCCATAACCGAAGGTGCGGTATTGCAGCAGGTCACGCGCGGCAAGGAAGTCGTTGATCTGATGCGTGATCTCGGTACAGGAAACGCCAGGTTTCAAAAGCGACATCCCGTATTCATGGGTCGCCACATTGGCCCGCCAGATGGCGAGGCTGGCCTCATCCACATGGCCTGCGAACATGGTACGCTCCAGCGCGGTGTAATAGCCCGAGATCATCGGGAAGGTGTTGAGTGACAGGATATCGCCCTGCTCCAGCGCGCGGGAGGTGACGGGGTTATGCGCGCCGTCGGTGTTGAGACCGGACTGGAACCAGACCCATGTGTCGCGGTATTCGGCATCCGGAAAGCGGCGGGCGATCTCGGCTTCCATCGCATCGCGTCCGGCCATGGCGATGTCGATCTCGCGCGCACCGACACGCACCGCATCGCGGATGGCATAGCCGCCCACATCGGCGACATTGGCGCCCGCGCGGATCAGCGCGATCTCGGCGGTGGATTTTCGCATCCGCTGCTGCATCGTGGCGGGGGCGATATCGACGCGGGCGGATGGTGTGAGGAAGCTGTCGAGCTTGCCCGATTGCAGAAGCGTCAGGTGATCGCCCTCAAACCCGATCACGCGACCGCTTCCAGTGACGGACAGCACGGCGCGCCAGAAATTGTCGCGCGTCCAGTCGGTATAGGTGATGTTGTCACCCACGCTGCGCCGCCACGGCTGGCCCGCATCAATGCCTGCGCTGATCGTCACGCAATCGGCGGGGGTGACGACACAGGCGTAGTGCCGCCCGAAGGAGCAATAGAGAAAGCCGGAATAATAGGCGACATTGTGCATCGAGGTGAGCACGCAGGCATCGACGCCCTGTGCCGCCATATCGCGGCGCAATCCCTCAAGGCGCGCGGTGTATTCGGCCTCGGCAAAGGGCAACGGGGCCTTGGTGCCGTTGTGAAAGCGGTACATATCGGGTCTGCTGGTCTGTGTCATGTTCGGTCCTGCGGGGCCGGAACGATGCGGGCCCCCTTGTCAGAGGTCCCGGCGTACAGGACAGCGGCGGATCGCTCCGCAGGAAAGGGTTGAAACGCACCCCGCGCCGACGCCATCGGCACGCCCTTCATCCATTATATACGAGCCTGCCGCGCTCGATCAAGCAAAGCTTGAGATCGCGTCCGACGCAGCGTAAGCAAGCGGGAACATTCTTGCGTGGACCTGCCATGACTATAGCTTCCGGCACCGCCCAGAACCACACATTCGCGGCTGCCGGCGTCATGCTGGTGGCGATGCTGATTATCGGGTTCATCGACAATTACGTGGTGGCCATCTCCGAGGAAATCGGGCTGTGGCAGTTTCAGGTGATGCGGACGCTGCTGATGATCCCGATCCTCCTGGCGATGTCCTTTGCCGGGATGGGCAGTTTGCGCCCGCGCTCGTTTCTGCGGGTGGGCGGACGGTCGGTTTTTGCGGCGGCGGCGATGCTGTGCTATTTCGGTGCGCTGGGTTTCATGCCACTGGCACAGGCCTTGGCGGGGCTGTTCACCTCGCCGATCTTCATCCTGCTGATCACATGGGGCGTGATGGGGCAGTGTATCGGCCCGTGGCGGGTGCTGGCGGTGGTGCTGGGCTTTGCAGGCATCCTGATGGTTCTGCAACCCGACACCGGCGCGTTCTCGTTCTGGACGCTGCTGCCGGTTCTTGGCGGGTTTTTCTATGCCATCGCGATCATCGCCACACGGTCATGGTGCGAGGGGGAAAGCACGATGGCGCTGCTGCTGGGGGTCATGAGCTTTCAGGGTGCTTTTGCAGCCGTGGCGACGGTGCTGCTGATTGTCTTCGACATGCCCGAAACAGGCTTTCTCAGCCAGCGCTGGGTCTGGCCGCTGGTCGAGGTTTGGCCGCTGCTCTGGTTGCAGGCTTTCGGCTCTCTGGCGGGGGTGTGGTGCATCATTAAGGCTTACCAATTGGGCGAGGCGGGGTTCGTCTCGGTTTTCGAATATTCGGTGATGATTTTCGGGCCATTCTTCGCTTGGTATCTGTTCGGGCAGCCTGTCGGGATCTGGCAGGCGCTGGGCATCGGGCTGATCGCCTCGGCGGGGATCATCATCGCGCTGCGTTCGGGCGCGGAGCAACGGCGCGAGATCATCCCCGGCTGAGGGTGCTTGCACCGCCGCGCCGATGGGGTAGCGTGACGGAATGATCATATCTCCGGGGCGTCGCTATATCTTTGTCCATATCCCCAAGACAGGGGGCACGGCGCTGACACTGGCGCTGGAAGGCCGCGCGCGGGCGGATGATATTCTGCTGGGCGACACACCCAAGGCGCAGCGGCGCAAGCACCGTCTGAAGGACGCCAAGGCGGCGGGGCGGTTGGGAAAACACGCCACGCTCGCGGATATCGACGGGCTGGTCAGCCCCGCGCAGATCGCGGAGAGTTTCTGCTTCACCCTCATCCGCAACCCGTGGGACCGGATGGTGAGCTATTATCATTGGTTGCAAGGCCAGCACTTCGATCATCCCGCCGTCGCTCTGGCCGGATCGCTCGACTTCTCGGATTTCCTTAACCACACGCAAACCCGCGCCAGTCTCACGGCATGGCCTTACAGCCGCTATATGCGCGATGCTGCGGGCACAGAGCGCTGCACCGTCTATATCAGGTTGGAGCATTTCGAGCAGGATGCAGCGCCGCTGTGGGTGCATCTGGGCTTCGCGCTGCCGCTGGAACGGATCAACGTCTCGGAGCGGGACAGGGATTATCGCGGCTATTATAGCCAAAACGATGCGCGGCTTCTGGGGGAAATCTGTGCCGAAGATATCGCGCGTTTCGGTTACAGCTTCTGATCGCACCGGCTGATTGTCGCCGAAAATTAGCTCTGACAATCATTTTTTGTTTACTGTTTCTATTTTGGAAATAATATGGAGGGGCAGCACGACCCCCAAATGCAAACGGCGCGGACCTTCGGGACCGCGTCGTTTGTTTTTTACAGGGCAGATTCGGATCAGGCTGCGGCCTTCTTTTCAGGACCGAAACGACCGTAGAAGCTTTGCGTCTTGTCGGCCATCTCGCGCAGCAGGGGCGGGCAGGTGAAGCGCTCGCCGTAAGCTGCGGTCAACTGGTCGCAACGCTCGGCCGCATAGGGTGTGCCGATGATATCGAGCCAGCTGAACGGGCCACCCGACCACGGTGCAAAGCCCCAGCCGAGAATCGCACCCACATCACCCTCGCGGATATCCTCCAGCACGCCTTCTTCCAGCGCGCGGACGGCTTCCAGCACTTGCGCGAACATCAGGCGATGTTGCACCTCTGTCAGGCTGGGCTGCTCGTCCAGACGGGGATATTTATCCTCAAGCCCCGGCCAGTAGCCTTGGCGCTTGCCCGCTTCGTCATAGGTGAAAAAGCCCGCTTTGGCCTTGCGGCCCATCCGGCCCTCGCCCTCCATGTAGAAGATGATCTCGTCGACCTCGCCATCGGGATAGGCATTGCCCATCGCGGCCTTGGTGGCGCGGGCGATTTTTGCACCCAGATCAATCGAAGTTTCATCGACCAGTTGCAGCGGCCCGACAGGAAAGCCCAGCATCCGCGCGGCATTGTCGATCAGCGACGGCGCGACACCTTCCTTCACCATCCGCATCCCCTCGTTGATATAGGGAATGATGCAGCGGTTGGCGTAGAAGAAGCGTGCATCATTGACCACGATGGGCGTCTTGCGGATTTGGCGGACGTAATCGAGCGCCTTGGCCACGGCCACATCGCCTGTCGCCTCGCCCTTGATGATCTCGACCAGCAGCATCTTCTCGACGGGGGAGAAGAAGTGGATGCCGATGAACTGCTCGGGGCGCGATGACGCCTTGGCCAGTTCACTGATCGGCAGGGTGGAGGTGTTGGAGGCATAGATGCAATCCGCAGGGATCACGCTTTCCGCCCTTTTGGTGACTTCGGCCTTGATGGCCATATCTTCGAACACCGCTTCGATGATCAGGTCGCAGCCTTTGAGCGCGTCATAATCGGTCGTGGCAGTGATGAGGCCCAGCATCGCCTCTTTCTTCTCGGCTGTGACCTTGCCGCGCTTCATGCCTTTATCAAGGTAATCCTCGGTATAGGCTTTGCCCTTGTCGGCGCTTTCCTGTTTGGCGTCGATCAGGACAACCTCGATGCCCGCCTGCGCGGAGACAAGCGCGATGCCCGCACCCATCATGCCCGCACCGAGCACGCCGAGTTTCTTGACACGCTGATCCGCCACACCTTCAGGGCGCACAGCGCCTTTTTCCAGCGCTTCCTTGTTCAGGAACAGCGAGCGGATCATCGCGGCAGAGGAGGGGTTCATCAACACATTGACGAACCAGCGCGCCTCGATCTTGAGCGCGGTGTCGAAAGGCACCATGGAGCCTTCATAAACAGCCGACAGCAGCGCTTTGGCAGCAGGGAACGCGCCTTGGGTCTTGCCATTTACCATGGCGGAGGCACCGACAAAGGTTGGGAAACCGGCGGGGTGATAGGGCGTGCCGCCGGGCATTTTGTAGCCCTTGGCATCCCACGGCTTGACGAGATCGGCGTCTTTGGCCTGCAACACCCATGCGCGGGCGGCGGCAACCGGATCATCCGCGATCTCGTCGATGATGCCTGCGGATTTCGCCTTGGCGGGGTCCAAGAGCTTGCCCTCGAGCAGATAGGGGGCGGCCATCATGACGCCGAGTTTGCGCACCATCCGAGTGGTGCCACCGGCACCGGGGAAGATGCCGACCATGATTTCCGGCAGGCCGATCTTGGCCTTCGGGTTGGGAGCGGCAAAGATGCGGTGCGTGGACAGCGGCAGTTCCAGCCCGATGCCGACAGCGGTGCCGGGCAGGGCGGCGGCAATGGGCTTGCCGCCTTTGAGGGTCTTGGGGTCCATGCCCGCGCGCTCGATCTTCCGCAGCGCGGCGTGCATCTTCATGATGCCGTCGAACAGGCCCTGTTCGGGGCTGTCACCGGCAGAGTCGCGCATTTCGGCCAGCACGTTGAGGTCCATGCCGCCGGCAAAGTCTTTCTTGGCCGAGGTAATGACGATGCCCTTGACGGCCTCGTCGGCCAGCGCGTCGTCGATCAGCGTGTCGAGATGCATCAGCGCCTCGGTGCTCAGCACGTTCATGCTTTTGCCGGGGCAATCCCATGCGATGATGGCGACGCCGTCGGCCTCTTTTTTCATGGTGAAATCGGTCATGTCAGGTCTCCCGCTTGGGGTTTGGTCGCAGGCGCGTGCAGGTCACGGCCCTCGTAATGTTTGAGATAGCTGAGGATGGTTTGCAGCGTGGCGGCGGGGCCATTGGCAAAATCCTCCTCCTCCAGCACGATGCGCTTATGGGCGCTGAAATCGGTCCGGTCGATGCTGTCGCGCGGATCGGCCTTGTGCTTGAAGATCAGCGCGGGGCTGTCGCACAGGATGCGGATATAGGCACCGTCATTTTCTGTCACAAGGCGCAGATCGCTGCGGTTCTGGCTGGTCGCAAGATCCGCCACGGCGCGCAGGGGGTGTGGGGTCATGTCCATCACACCCGCTCGATGATGGTGGCCGCACCCATGCCGGAGGCGATGCAAAGCGTGGCAAGGCCGGTGCCTTTGCCGGTGCGCTCCAGCTCGTCCAGCAGCGTGCCGATGATCATCGCACCTGTCGCACCCAACGGATGGCCCATCGCGATGGAGCCGCCGTTGACGTTGACGACAGAGCTGTCCACATCGAAGGCCTGCATGAAACGCAGCACCACCGAGGCAAAGGCCTCGTTCACCTCGAACAGGTCGATGTCGCTGATGGACATGCCGCTATCGGCAAGGATTTTCTGCGTGGCAGGCACGGGACCTGTCAGCATGATCGTCGGGTCGGTGCCGATTTTGCAGGTCGCCTTGATCCGTGCGCGGGGCTTGAGGCCCCATTTCTCGCCGAATTCCTTGTTGCCGATTAGAACCCCTGCGGCTCCGTCCACGATCCCGCTGGAATTGCCTGCATGGTGGATGTGGTTGATCCGCTCCAGATGCGGATATTTCATCATGGCGATTTTGTCGAAACCGGGCATGGATTCGCCCATATCCTTGAAGCTGGGCTTGAGCGCGCCGAGGCTTTGCATATCGGTCTGCGGACGCATGAACTCGTCATGGCCAAGGATCGTCAAGCCGTTCTGATCCGTCACAGGCACAACGGATTTGGCGAAGCGCTTGTCATCCCAGGCGGCTTTGGCGCGGCGCTGGGATTCCACCGCCAGCGCGTCGGCCTCATCGCGGGAAAAGCCATATTCGGTGGCGATGATATCGGCGCTGATGCCTTGCGGCACGAAATAGCTGTCCATCGCAATGGACGGATCCACGGCAATGGCCGCCCCGTCGCTGCCCATCGGCACGCGCGACATCATCTCGACGCCGCCTGCGATATAGCCCATGCCAGCGCCGCCGCGGATCTGGTTGGCGGCAAGGTTCACGGCTTCCATACCTGAGGCGCAGAAGCGGTTGATGGCAAGGCCGGGGATGCGCTCGTCGAGATCCGAAGCCAGAACGGCGGTGCGCGCAAAGCAGGCGCCTTGCTCCATCACTTGCGTGACGTTGCCCCAGATCACATCCTCGACCGCGTGGCCGTCAAATCCGTTGCGCTCTTTCAGCGCGTTTAGAACCAGCGCGCTGATGCGGGCCGAGGTGACCTCGTGCAGTGATCCGTCGGCGCGGCCCTTGCCGCGCGGCGTGCGGATGGCGTCGTAGATATAAACATCTGTCATAGTCGTCTCCTAGATTTTTGCCGCCGCGTCGGGCGGGCCGGTATTGTCTCAGGCGCGGTCTTTGGGACCGCGCGGCATCAGGTCATAGGGGTGCTTCCAGCCGGGCGTCTGCTCGATCCGGGTCATCCACGCATCAATATGGGGCCAGTCGGCGCGGTCAAAGCCGAAGGGTTCGGGGTAGAACAGATATCCGACGCAGGCGATATCGGCGATGGTCAGGCGATCACCGACCAGCCAGTCACGATCCGCCAGTTCCTCGTTCAGTGTCTTGTAGGCCGATTTCAGACGGCCCTGCATGAAGGCGATCACCTCGGCGGGGCGTTTATCCTCGGGCAGGAAGTTCATCAGGAACCGCGTCATGCCCGCCTGCGAGGAGAGCTTGTGGTTGTCCCAAAGCACCCAGCGCATGATCTCGCGCCGCTCGTTGGCGCTGTGGCCGCCGAACTTGCCCGCCTTGGTGCTGAGGTAATCCTGTATCGCGCCCGATTGCGATAGGGTCAGTGCGCCGTCGACCATAACAGGCACTTCGCCCATAGAGTTGATCGCGCGGAATTCGGGGCTGCGTTGCTCGCCGTTGAAGAAATCGACAAAGACAGGTTCCCATTCCAGCCCGGATAGTTCGAGTGTCAGCGCCGCCTTATACGCATTGCCGCTTTCGCCGAAGCAATAAAGTTTAATGGTCATTGTCTGTCCTTCCAATGGCGCGCCGTCTGCTGACGCTGCTTTTCGAGTATTTTTGGCAAGATGAAGCCGAAGTGGCCGTTTGTTAACACTTTACCAACCATAACGGGTCACGCTGGTCCTTGCGTTACAGGCTGGAGAGCCGATGGGCGTGCAAGGTGAAACCCCGTTCCGATAAGTCCGATAGCCAAGCGGTAAGGCGGGGCGGGGTGGACCTGCGGTTTCATCTTGCTGCAAATACTCATCTTTTTGGGCCTTCAAGGCGCGTGACCGTGGGGCGGCTCACGCGGATTTCCTGTCGATGAAGCTGCGTGCGATGATCTCTTTCATGATTTCATTGGTGCCGCCATAGATCCGCTGCACGCGGGCATCGGTCCACATCTCGGCCACGGCATATTCCTGCATGAAGCCGTAGCCGCCATGCAGTTGCAGGCAATCGTCCAGCACTTGGTTCTGGGTGTCGGTGATCCAGTATTTCGCCATAGCGGCCTTTTCGACGCTGAGGTCTCCGCGCAGATGTTCCACCATGCATTCGTCCAGAAAGGCGCGGGCGACGCGGGTACGGGTCAGGCATTCGGCCAGTTTGAAGCGGGTATTCTGGAACTGGGTCAGTGGCCCGCCAAATGCTTCGCGCTCCTTGCAATAAGCGATGGTGCGCTCGACGGCCCCTTCCATCGCGCCGATCGCCCCGCAAGCGATGATCAGCCTTTCCTGCGGCAGCTGGCTCATCAGATGGGCAAAGCCGCGCCCTTCCTCGCCGCCCAGCAGGTTTTCGGGCGGGATGGCGACGTTGTCGAAGAACAGCTCCGACGTGTCCGAGGCTTTCATGCCGATCTTGTCGAGGTTGCGGCCGCGTTGGAAGCCTGCCGCGCCTTCGGTCTCCAGCACCATGAGCGAGACGCCCTTGGCGCGCTGGGTCGGATCGGTTTTGGCGGCGACGATGATCAGGTTGGCGTGCTGGCCGTTGGTGATAAAGGTTTTCTGGCCCGACAGTTTGTAGGTGTTGCCGTCGCGGATCGCCTTGGTCTTGATCGCCTGCACATCCGATCCGGTGGAGGGTTCGGTCATCGCCAGAGCGCCGACCAGTTCACCGCTCGTCAGTTTGGGCAGCCAACGGCGTTTCTGGTCTTCGGTGCCATAGGCGAGGATGTAATGCGCGACGATGCCAGAATGGATGCCCACGCCCCAACTGGCGAGGTTGGCGCGGCTGGCCTCGATCAGGATCGCGGCCTCGTGGCCGAAATCGCCGCCATGACCGCCCCATTCTTCGGGGATAGAGGGACAGAGCAGACCCAGTGCGCCCGCCTGTTGCCAGATGGAGGGGTCCATCTGGCCCTGATTGCGCCAGCGCTCGAAATGCGGGCCCCATTCATCGGTGATGAACTTGGCCGTCATATCGGCCAGCATCTGGTGTTCGTCGGTCATCCATGCGGATGTCATGCGGGTCTCCTCCCCCGGTGCGTCTTGGTCTTGGTCGTGTCTCAGCGTTTTCGCGCATCCAGTTCCGCATTGAACAGGCGCAGCCGGTGCGAAAACGTATCCTCGTTGATCACGCTGTCGAAATTCTCGAACAGGAACGAGAGTGCCTCGCCCTCGTCCAGGCCGGCCTCGGCGGCCAGCCGTTTCAGCCTGCGGTAGCCGTCTTCGGTCATCGCGACGGGGAAGCGGCGGGTCAGGCGGAAGCGTTTGGGCATCAAGCGGCTCCTTGGTGGGGGGGCGGGGCGCAAACCCCGCCCGTCCCGATCAGAAGTTGGCAGCCTCCAGCGCCATCACGGTCTCCGCGCCTGAATTGATCCGCGCCAGATGCAGCGCGGTCGCGGGCAGGCGGCGGGCCATGTAGTAGCGTCCTGTGGCCAGTTTGGTCTCGTAGAAGGTGACGTCTTCTGTGCCCGCCTGCAATGCCTCATGCGCGGCTTTCGCCATTTGCGCCCACATCAGGCCAAGGCAGACATGGCCGAACAGATGCATGAAGTCATAGGAGCCCGACAGCGCGTTGTTGGGGTTCTTCATGCCGTTCTGCATGAAATACATCATCGCGGTCTGCAGATCCTTGGAGGCGGCCTTGAGCGGGTCAAGGAAATCGGCCTTCAGCGCCTCGTTGCCCTCGTTCTCCTTGATGAAGGTCTTGACCAGTTCAAAGAAAGCCATGGCATGTTTGCCGCCGTCCTGCGCCAGTTTGCGGCCCACCAGATCAAGCGCCTGCACGCCGTTGGCACCCTCGTAGATCATGGCGATACGGGCGTCGCGGGCGAACTGGGACATGCCCCATTCCTCAATATAGCCGTGGCCGCCATAGACCTGCTGCGCCTTGATGGTCATGTCATAGCCTTCATCGGTCAGGAAGCCCTTGATGACGGGGGTCATCAGCGAGATCAGCCCGTCGGCGGCGGCATCATCGTTGCGATGCGCGCGGTCGATCAGCGAGGCACCCCAGAGCATGAAGGCGCGCGCGCCCTCGACAAAGCTTTTCTGATCCATCAGCGAGCGGCGGATATCGGGGTGCACGATCAGCGGATCGGCGGGACCGTCGGGGTTTTTCGTGCCGGTCACGTCGCGGCCCTGAAGGCGATCCTTGGCGTATTCCAGAGCGTTCTGGAAGGCGACATCAGCCTGCGCCATGCCCTGCATGCCCACGCCGATACGGGCCTCGTTCATCATGGTGAACATGGCGCGCATACCTTTATGCGCCTCGCCCAGCAGATAGCCGGTGGCCTCGTCATAGTTCATCACGCAGGTCGAGTTGCCGTGGATGCCCATTTTCTCTTCGATCTTGCCGACGGACACACCGTTGCGCGCGCCAAGGGAGCCGTCCTCGTTCACGAGTATTTTCGGAACGATGAAGAGCGACACGCCCTTGATGCCGTCAGGGCCGCCGGGGATCTTGGCCAGCACCAGATGGATAACGTTGTCGGACAAGTCGTGATCGCCCGCCGAGATGAAGATTTTCTGGCCGGTCACCTTGTAGCTGCCATCGTCCTGCGGCACGGCTTTCGTGCGCATCAGGCCCAGATCGGTGCCGCAATGCGGCTCCGTCAGGTTCATCGTGCCGGTCCAGTCGCAGGCGACCATCTTGGGCAGGTACATGTCTTTCTGGGCATCGGTGCCATGCGTCAGGATGGCCGAGGCCGCGCCATGCGTGAGGCCCTGATACATCGTAAACGCCATATTGGAGGCCGAGAACATCTCGCCCACGGCGGTGCCCATGACATAGGGCATGCCCTGACCGCCGTATTGCTCAGGCATGTCGAGGCCGGTCCAGCCGCCCTCGCGCACCTGATCGAAGGCCGCTTTGAAGCCGGTGGGCGTGCGGACCACACCGTTTTCCAGCTTGCAGCCCTCGGTATCGCCGACGCTGTTGAGCGGGGAGAGCACTTCGGAGGTCAGTTTGCCTGCTTCTTCCAGAACGGCAGCGGTGAAGGCGGCCTCAAGATCGGAGTAGCCGGGAATATCGGATTCCGAGACCTTGAGCAGGTTGTGCAGAACGAACTGCATGTCTTTCACGGGGGCGGTATAGCTGGGCATGTCTCTCTCCCTTGGGACGGTCGTGGGTATCTTGTTTCAGGGCGGGGTGGCGGTTATTCCGCCGCCCGCTTGGGCTGGTTGATAGAGGCGATCATCTTCTCACCCCACTTCATCTGTTCGCGCAGGTCCTCGATGGCCTCGTTCAACTCGTCGCGCTGGGCGATCAGATCGTCGAGCCGTTTCTGTGCTACCTCGTAGGTGCGCGCGAGCTGGGTCTGCTGCTGGTCGCCGATCCGGTAAAGGTCCAGCAACTGGCGGATTTCTTCCAGACTGAAGCCGAAGCGCTTGCCGCGCAGGATCAGCTTGAGCCGCGCACGGTCACTATGGGTGAACAGGCGCTTCTGCCCTTCGCGGATCGGAAACAAAAGCTCTTTGGCTTCATAAAAACGCAAGGTGCGCGGCGTCACGTCGAACGCCTCGCACATCTCGCGGATGGTCATGGTCTTGTCGGTCATAACTTTACCTCTGGTGCAGGTCTCTGCACGCAAGCTGGGCATTTGAGGTGTGTGATACAACAGCTTGCATAGTTGACGTAGCTACTACGTCACGTCACTTTTGCGTTGACGTAAGATAAAGCAAGGTAAAGTTGGTGCTGGGGCAATTTTGTTAGGTCTGCGGGGGAGAGTGAGAGGTGGTGGCGTGCGGCATAGGGGTGTTGGAGCCGCTCGGTCGCCGCCCCGGGGGGCATGTCGGCGATCGCGCGGCGGCGCTATGCGCCTTTATTCCGCGCGCGGACCACAAGATTCCGCGCGCGGACCACAAGACGAGGGTGCTCGCAGGCTCCAAACCGCCGCTACATCTTGGCCAGCGCCTCGGCGGTCTCGTCGCGCAGGTGGCGCAACTCCGCCATCGCCTCTTCCAGCTGTTTGCGCTGTTCGGCCAGTTCGCCGAGTTGCCTGTCAGCCGATTTGACCCATGCCTCCATCTGGGCGCGGGTGCCTTCCTTCTCGTAGATCAGCAACCACTGGCGGATGTCTTCGAGCGCATAGCCGAATTTGCGACCACGCAGGATCAGCGTCATGCGGGCACATTCGCGCGGGCCGTAGAATCGCGCGCGGCCATCGCGTTCCGGCTTGAGCAATTCGATGTATTCGTAATAGCGCAAGGTGCGTGGCGTCACGTCATACTTGGCGCACATCTCCTTGAAAGTCAGGCGTGGTTCGGACATCTTCAGGCTCCCTTGTGAGCAAGCTAATCGAGACGTGACGGAAGGGCAACGGGTGCTCTTGCACAGTTGGCGCGATGCAAGACATAGTGCGCGGCAAATGCAGGGAGCAAGTTGGATGGACAAAGACAAGCTGGCGCGGCAATTCACGCAGGCCATCCCGCATGCGCGGGCGCTGTCCATGCAGATCGACAGGCTCAGCGAAGGCGTCGCCGAAATGTCGATGCCCTATGACGAGCGGTTCATCGGTGATCCCGAGACAGGCGTGATCCACGGCGGCGCGGTTTATGCGCTGCTCGATACCTGCTGCGGTGCCTCTGTCATGTGTCACCCTGCCTCGACGGCGGGCACGGCCACCATCGGACTGCGGGTGGATTACATGCGCGCCGCCACGCCCGGTCAGGCGATCCGGACACGCGCCGAATGCTATCATGTGACCCGCTCGGTCGCCTTCGTGCGCGCCACCGCGATGGATGACGACTCGGATCGCCCCGTCGCCAGCGCGACCGGCACGTTCACCTTCAGCGCCGAGGTTACCACATGAGCCGCGCTCCCGCCGCCGCACCCCGCAAGCTGCGCCCCGAGCCGGTGCAGGTAGTTAAGGAGCGTCGCGATGCCGCCTTGCGCGCGCTGGTACATGGCGTGCCCTATATCCAGTTTCTCGGGATCGAGTTCGACCGGCGCGGTGACGAATTGACCGCCGTGCTGCCCTTCGACGAAAAGCTGATCGGCAATCCGCTGCTGCCTGCGCTGCACGGCGGCGTTACAGCGGCCTTTCTGGAGGTGACGGCGATCATCGGGCTGAGCTGGGCCTCGCTCTGGGACGAGATCGAGAGCGGACGGATCGACGCGAAAATGCTGGTGGCGGGCAATCTGCCGCGCCTGCCCAAGACCATCGACTTCACGGTCGACTATCTGCGCACAGGTCTGCCGCGCGATGCCTATGCGCGGGCCAAGGTGAACCGCTCCGGTCGGCGCTATGCCTCGGTCCATGTCGAGGCGTGGCAGGACAATCACGCGCGCAGCTTCGCGCAGGCGACAGGGCATTTCCTGATGCCGCGGCAGGATGGCTGAGCACGCGCTGTCTGCGGGGTTTGCGCCGCGCATCACCCATGCCCGCGTTCTGAAGGTCGCCATTCCCATCGTGCTGGCCAATGCGACCGTGCCCATTCTGGGGGCTGTGGATACAGCCGTGGTGGGCCAGTTGGGGCTGGCGGCCCCGATTGGCGCGGTCGGGCTGGGCGCGATCGTGCTGACCTCGCTTTACTGGGTGTTCGGCTTTTTGCGGATGGGCACGACCGGCCTGACCGCGCAGGCGCAGGGCGCGGGGCAGACCGGAGAGGTGGCGGCGCTGCTGACGCGTGCCCTGATGATCGGGTTGGTCGCAGGGCTTGGCGCGATCCTTGTGCAGGTGCCGCTGTTCTGGGGCGCGTTCCAACTGGCTCCCGCCAGTGCCGAGGTCGAGGCGCTGGCCCGCGACTATATGCAGATCCGCGTCTTCAGCGCGCCAGCGGCGATTGCCATCTACGGTGTCACCGGCTGGCTGATCGCGCTGGAGCGCACGCGCGACGTGCTGGTTATCCAGTTCTGGATGAACGGCGCCAATATCGTGCTCGATCTGTGGTTCGTGCTGGGGCTTGGCTGGGGCGTGGAGGGCGTGGCGCTGGCCACGTTTATCGCGGAATGGAGCGGGCTGGCGCTGGGGCTGTGGATGTGCCGTGCGGCCTTTGCGGTGCCTGCATGGCGGGACTGGGCAAGGGTGTTCGACCGTGTGGCGCTGACGCGGATGATGGTGGTCAATACCGACATCCTGATCCGGTCGCTGCTGTTGCAGGCGATCTTCCTGTCGTTTCTGTTCATGGGCGCGGGGCAGGGCGATGTGGTGCTGGCGGCCAATCAGGTATTGCTGCAATTCCTGCATATCACGGCCTATGCGCTGGACGGGTTCGCCTTTGCCGCCGAGGCGCTAGTCGGGCAGGCTTTGGGCGCGCGCAACCGCGACGCCCTGCGGCGCAGCGCGCTGTTGTCGAGCCTGTGGGGCATGTTCAGCGTGATCGCCCTGGCGCTGGCCTTCTGGCTGTTCGGCGGGATGATCGTGGACCTGATGGCGACATCCGAGCCGGTGCGCGAGGTGGCGCGGGTCTATCTGCCGTGGATGGTGGCCGCCCCGCTGCTGGGGCTGGCCCCGTGGATGCTGGACGGCATCTTTATCGGGGCCACCCGCACCAAGGATCTGCGCAACATGATGGTGGTCAGTTTCGCGGTCTACGTGGTGGCGGTGATCGTGCTGCTGCCGCCTTTGGGCAATCACGGCCTGTGGCTTGCGCTGCTGATCTCTTTCGTGGCGCGGGGGATCACGCTGGCACTGCGCTATCCGGCGCTGGAGGCTGATGCGGGCCGCGCTTGAGTATTTCCCGCAAGATGAAATGCCGGTGGTTCAATCCTGAAGCTGTCCGGCCAGCCATTGCATCAATGTATCCTCGTCGGCGCGGTCCAGCACTTGGGTGTTCAGCAACTCCATCGTGCGGATGCCCTGTATCGCCAGAAAAGCAAGGGTGGCCATCTGCGGGTCCGTGGCATTGGCACGGATGCGGGTGAGAAAATCGCGCTCGTAGCGACGCACCGGGTCCAGCATGCCGGGGTCCTCGGCCAGCGCGGCCAGCAGACCGGAGGGCGGTGGCGTGCCGCATTTGCGCTCGGCTTTGAACTGCGCGACATAGGCACGGATCGCGGCATCCGGCTTGCCGGTCTTTTCCTCGGCGCTGAGGGCGGCGTCGAAACGGCTGAGGAAATCCTCCACCAGCGCCTCCATCAGGCGGCTTTTGGAGGGGAAATGATAGAGCAGGCCGCCCTTAGAGACACCTGCCTGAGCCGCGACCGCATCCAGCGACAGATTTCCCGGCCCGGTATTGCGGGCAAGCTCCTGTGCGGCGTCGAGAATGCGGCGGCGGGTCTCGCCGCGCGGCGTGGGTGGGGGGGAGTTCGTGTTGATTGCAGCTCTCCTCGGCCTACATTGACTTTACCGACCAGACGGTATAGTTGCCCCGCTTGAAAATCAAGCCACACTGCCTGCGGCAGGCGCGCGGATTGTCGCATCTCGGTTCATCTGAGTGGACGACGCAGTCACAATTTAAGGATCGTCCCATGTTCAAACGTTTTCTCATTGCCGCTGTGGTTCTGATTCTGGTGGCAGGCGGACTGGTCGGTTTCAACCTGTTTCGCGATCAGATGATCGAGCAGATATTCGCGGATCTTCCGGTGCAGCCCCTCGCTGTGGAAACGGTTGAGGCGGAGCCGATCACATGGCAGCCCGCGTTGAACGCCATCGGGACGGTCAATGCCAATCAGGGTGTCGATCTGACCGTGGAGGCGCCGGGTATCCTGCGCGAGGTGCTGTTCGCGCCCAATACGCAGGTGGCGGCGGGCGATCTGCTGATCCGGCTGGATGATGTAGTGCAACGCGCCGATCTCGAAGCGGCGCAGACCCAGCTTGAGCTGGAGCAGACCAACCTGACCCGCCAGCAGGAGTTGCAAAGCCGTGGTGTCGCCACGAGTGCGACGCTGGAGGCCACGCAGGCCGCATTCCGTGCGGCGGAGGCGCAGGTAGCGCGGGCCGAGGCGGTGCTGCAGCAGCGCAGCGTGACCGCGCCTTTTGACGGCACAATCGGCCTGTTGCGGGTGGATCTGGGCCAATATGTCCAGCCCGGCACGATCATCGCAACCCTGCAGGATCTGGAGACGATGCGGGTCGATTTCAGCATGGCCGAGCAGACGCTGCCGGATTTGTTCATCGGCCAGACCCTGCATGTGCAGGGCGACGATCCGCAAGCCAGCTTCGAGGGCGAGATCACCGGGATCGACCCGCGCGTTGATCCAGCCAGCCGTATGGTGGCGGTGCGGGCGACCCTGCAAGGCACGCAAGCCGCGCTGACGCCTGGCCAGTTTGCCCGTCTGCGATTGGACCTGCCGCAGGAGGAGGGTGTGATCGCTTTGCCGCAGACCGCGCTGATCAGCAGCCTTTACGGTGATTTTGTCTATCTGGTGCGCCCGCGTGAAAACGACGCCGACACGCTGGAGGCGCGGCAGGTGTTTGTCACACCGGGACGGCGCTCAGAAGGGCTGGTGGAAATCCGTGAGGGTGTGTCTGCCGGTGATATCGTGGTCACCACGGGCCAGAACCGCCTGACGAACGGTGCTCCTGTGACCATGCCCGAGAGTCAAAACGGGATCGACAACGCCGCGACCCAAGACGCAAGTGATGCAGGCACGCCTGCGGATGAGGTGACCGAATGAACATTTCCGCACCTTTCATCAAGCGGCCCGTTGCCTCGACGGTTCTGGGCCTGCTGATTATCCTGCTGGGCCTGCAAGGGCTTTTCAGCCTGCAAACGCGGCAATATCCGCAGGTGGACGAGACGGTGATCACGGTCACCACCGTCTATCCCGGTGCCGCTGCGGATCTTATTCAGGGGTTTGTGACCTCGCCCATCGCGGCGGCTGTCGCCACGGCGGAGGGGGTGGATTACATCACCACGCAGTCGCGACCCTCGGCCTCGGTGGTGACGGTGCAGATGCAGTTGGGCCAAGACCCCGATGCGGCGCTGACCGAGGTGATCTCCAAGGTGCAGCAGGTGCGCGCGCGCCTGCCTGCCGACGCGCAGGACCCCAGCATCGTCAAGGGCACGGGGCAGACCTTTGCCACGATGTATCTGGGGGTGCAGAACCCGGCGATGACGCCCGAACAGATCACCGAATATATAGAGCGGGTGATGGTGCCGCGCATGTCCACCATCGAGGGTGTGGCGGAATCTCAGGTTCTGGGCGGGGCCAGCTATGCGATGCGCGTCTGGGTCGATCCGATCCGTCTGGCGGGGCAGGGGCTGACTGCAGCCGATGTCAGCGCGGCGATCAACGGGGCGAACTTTCTGGCGGCACCGGGACGGTCGCAGAACGAGCTTGTCAGCTATGCGATCACGATGGAATCGACGCTGCAGACGCCCGAAGCCTTCGGGATGCTGCCGGTTTCCGGCGCGGGCGACGAGGTGGTGCGCCTGCATGATGTGGCGCGGATCGAACTGGCGGCGGAAAGCACCGACACGATTGTGAATTTCAACGGCCAGCCCGGCACGTTCATCGGGATATTCCCGACGCCTTCGGCCAACCCGCTGGATACCTCCGCCAATGTTCTGGCGGAACTGCCCGCCATTCAAACCAGCCTGCCCGACGGCATGACGCTGACGATGATGTATGACGCGACCGAGCAAATCGCCGCCTCTATCGACGAGGTGCTGCGCACGATCCTCGAGGCGACCGCCATCGTGGCGGTGATTATCCTGCTGTTTCTGGGCTCTGTCCGCTCGGTTGTCATGCCGCTGGTGGCGATCCCGCTATCGCTGGTGGGCGTTTTGTTCATCCTGTTTCTTATGGGCTATTCGATCAATTTGCTGACGCTGCTGGCGATGGTGCTGGCGATCGGTCTGGTGGTGGATGACGCGATCATCGTGGTCGAGAACGTCCAGCGCCATATCGACGAGGGCGAAAGCCCGATGCAGGCGGCGTTCTCGTCGATGCAGGAGCTGTCCACCGCGATCATCGCGATGATGCTGACGCTGATCGCGGTGTTCCTGCCGCTCCTGTTTACCGGAGGTCTGACAGGCGCGCTTTTCCGCGAGTTCGCGGTGACGCTGGCGGGTGCTGTGTTCATTTCGGGGATCGTGGCGCTGACCATCTCGCCGATGATGGCGGCGCGGCTGTTGAAAAAGGGCGGCGAGAACCGTTTCCAGAAGCGTCTGAACAGCGGGTTCACGCGGTTCGAGGGCTGGTACGAGCGGCGGCTGTCCTCCTCGTTCGACTATCTGCCGGTAACCGTGATGATCGTGGTCGTGCTGATGGGGGTGACCGGGTATCTGTTCACCAAAACCGCAGGGGAACTGGCCCCGGAAGAAGATTCCGGCGCCTTGTTCTCGTTCGTGAACGCGCCCAGCTATGCCACCACTGATTACACGCAGCGCTATGTCGACCAGATGCGTGATCTCACCGCCGATCTGCCGGAATTGTCGGCGAATTTCTCGATCACCGGCTTTGGCGGGCAGACCAATTCGGCCATCATGCTCTGGGCTTTCGACGACTGGGCAGACCGCGACCGCAGTCAGGCCGAGATACAGGCCGATCTGCAAGCCCGCATCGCGCCGGTGGCAGGGTTGCAGGCATTTGTGTTCGCGCCGCCGTCGTTGCCGGGTGCGGGGGGCGGCTTGCCGATCTCCTTCGTGGTGCAATCCACCGGCGATCCGTCGCAGGTCTACGAGGTGGCCGAGCAGATCCGCGCGGAGGCGCAGGCCTCGGGCCGGTTCATCGTGGTGCAGAACTCGCTGAGTTTCGACACAACACAACTGGTGGTCAAGATCGACCGTGACCGCGCCGCGGCGCTCAGCCTGCCCGCCAGCCAGATCGGCGCGACGCTGAGCCTTCTGGTCGGGGAAGGCGCGATCAGCCAGTTTGACCGCGATAGCAACAGCTATGATGTGATCCTGCAGGTGCCGCAGGACTATCGCGACAATCCCGAAAGGCTGGGCGAGTTGTTCGTGCGCTCCACCACGGGCGATATGGTGCCGCTGTCGGCGGTTATCACCGTCGAGACTCGCGCGGCTCCGGCCACCATCGAGCAGTTCAACCAGCTCAATTCCGCGACGATCACGGCCCTGCCGCTGCCCGGCGTGTCAACTGGTGACGGTCTGGCGGTGATCGAGCAGATCGCGGCACCGCTGCTGCCTGCGGGGTTCTTTGTGGATTATTCCGGCCAGTCGCGGCTGGAAAAGACCGAGGGCAATACGATCGTGGTCGCCTTCGCGCTGGCCATCGTCGTGATCTATCTGGTGCTGGCGGCGCAGTTCGAAAGCTTCCGTGATCCGCTGATCATCCTGATGTCGGTGCCGTTGTCCATTTTCGGGGTGATCGTGCCGCTGAACCTTGGTCTGGGGACGCTGAATATCTACACGCAGGTGGGGCTTATCACGCTGATCGGTCTGATCACCAAGCACGGCATCCTGCTGGTGGAGTTCGCCAACCAGTTGCGCCGCGAGAAGGGGCTGAGCCGCGAGGCGGGCATGGTCGCCTCGGCGCGCCAGCGTCTGCGCCCGATCCTGATGACCACGGCAGCCACCGCCCTTGGTGTGGTGCCGCTGATGACGGCGGACGGGGCGGGGGCCGCAGCGCGCTTTGCGATGGGTCTGGTGATCTTCTCCGGGATCACCGTGGGCACCTTGTTCACGCTGTTCGTGGTGCCTGCCTTTTACGCGATGATCTCGCGCCGCGAACTGGCACCGGAGCCCGAAGAGCCGGTGAGCGTGGCAAGCCGCGTCTGAGTATTTGAGGCAAGATGAAACAGAAGGCCCGTGCCAGATCAGGTGCGGGCCTTTTGTTTTGGTTCAGAGCCAGTCGGCGCGGCCTGTGCCCACAGCATCGGCGATAGTGGCGAAACCGTCACGCTCCAGCAGCGCATCAAGGCCGCGTGTGATCTGTGGCACCAATGACAGGCCGTGATAGACAAGCGCGGTGTAGAGTTGCACGGCCGAGGCCCCGGCACGGATTTTCTGGTAGGCGTCCTCGGCGGTGCTGATGCCGCCCACGCCGATCAGGGGGATTTGTCCGGCGGTAAGCTGCGACAGTTGCGCCAGCGCGCGGGTGGATTTCGCGAACAACGGCACGCCCGACAGCCCGCCCTTTTCAGCGCGGTGCGGGCTTTGCAGGTCGTGCCGGTCAAGCGTTGTGTTGGTGGCGATGATCGCATCAACACGTGCGGCGCGGGCGACATCGGCAATCTCGGACAGTTCCGCAGTGCTCAGATCGGGTGCGATTTTCAGAAAGACCGGCAGCGGGCGGGGCAGCCACTGGCGTGCCTCCATCACACCGGCGAGCAGGGCGGCGAGCGCCTCGGCCCCTTGCAGGTCGCGTAGCTTCTCGGTGTTGGGCGAGGAGACGTTGACGGTGGCGAAATCAAGATGCCGCCCGCAATGGGCCAGCACGCGGGCGAAATCCTCGGCCCGGTCCTCGCTGTCCTTGTTGGCCCCCAGATTGAGGCCGATCACCGCATTGCGAGGGCGGCTGGCGAGGCGTTTCTCCATCGCGGCCATGCCGAGGTTGTTGAAGCCGAAACGGTTGATGGCGGCGCGGTCCTCGGTCAGGCGGAAAAGGCGCGGGCGCGGATTGCCGGGCTGGGCGCGCGGCGTTGTCGCCCCCACCTCGATAAAGCCGAAACCGGCGCGGGACAGAGGGGCCAGCGCATCCGCGTTCTTGTCGAAACCGGCGGCAAGGCCCACCGGATTGGGCAGGGTGATACCCGCCACAACGGTTTGCAGGCGCGGCGTGCTGTAAGGGCCGGGTTGCGGGGTCAGACCGGAAGTGAGCGCGCGCATCGCCAGACCATGGGCGGTTTCGGGATCAAGGCGGCGCAGGGCGCGCAGGCCGAGGGATTCGATCAGGCTCATGTCATCTCCGGCGGGAACTGGTGGAGGCCATCTGCACGCGGAAAGGGCTTGTGCCAGAGCACATCATCAAGGCGCAAGGGGCGGTAAAGATGTGGGAAAAGCGCCCCGCCGCGCGACGGCTCCCACCGCAGCGCATCGCCCAAGGCGTCGCTGTCCAGCGCCAGCAGCACCAGATCATCCTCGCCCGCGAAATGCTTTGCCGCCGTGTCGCGCGCCTGCGCTGCGGTCGAGAAATGCACATAGCCATCGGCGATATCGACGGGCGCGCCGGAGGTTACCCCCTCGGCTTGCAACTGCGCCCATTCGGACGCGCGGAATATCTTGTAAATCAGCATGCAGATCACATGCCCCGCCGCGCACCGCCGGTCAAGGTCATTGCGCCAGACGTCCACGCAGGCATGAAAATGCCACCGGCGACCAGATCAGCTTTGACACACAGGCGACAGCTTGTAAGGGTTTGCACTCACCTGTGATGAGGAAAAGCACGTTCATGATCATCCGTTCAGCCGCCACGCTGTTGGCGTTTCGCTTTTGCGCTACCATGGCTCAGGCTGATTATACGCTCCACATCCTGCATACAGGTGATTTCTCCAGCCGGATTGAACCGGTCAACGTGTTTGACTCGAGCTGTTCGGCAAAAGACGAGGCCGCCGGAGCCTGTTTTGGCGGTGTTGCGCGGATCGCTGCGAAAGTGACCGAACTGCGCGACAGTTTGCGGGCGCAGGGGCAGAACGTGATCTTGCTGGACACAGGCGACCAGTTGCAGGGCAGTCTTCTCTATGCCGCCCATCGCGGAGCCGTCGAGGCGGAGTTCATGCAGCGGATCGGTTTCGATGCCATGGCGCTGGGTGATCACGAATTCGACGAGGGGCCGGAGGGGCTTCGCAAGTTTCTGGACCTTGTGGATTTTCCGGTCATGTCCGGCAACGTGGATGTCAGCAGGTCACAGGCGCTGGCGGGACAGATCGCGCGGCATGTGGTGCTGGATGTGGGCGGCGAGAGGATCGGCCTTGTGTCGGCGCTGACGACCGACACGGCAGAGACATCAGCGCCCGGACCGGATGTGATCTTTGCAGACCCGGCTTTGAGCCTTGCGGCGGAAGTTGCAGCACTTGAGGCGAAAGGTGTCAACAAGATCATCGCGCTGACGCATGTCGGTCTGGCGATGGACAAAGAACTGGCCGTGGATGTGGAAGGGATCGACGCGATTATCGGCGGGCATTCCCGCACATTGATGAGCAATCACGAAAAAGATGCGCTGGCCTATCCGCAGATGGTGGGCGACGTGCCAGTGGCGCATGCCTATGCCTACGGCAAATATCTTGGTCATCTGGTGCTGCAATTCGATGATGCGGGCAAAGTGACATCGGCCAGCGGCGATACGATCCTGCTGGATGACAGCGTCACACCCGATCCGGCGATTGCTGCGCGGGTCGCTGAGCTGGCCGGACCGTTCGAACAGATCAAGCAGCGCGTTGTGGCCGTGGTCGCCAGCGATATCGATGGCAGATTTGAGAATTGCCGCACGGGCGAATGCGAGATGGGCAACCTTGTGGCCGATGCGATGCTTGCCCATGCGCGGCGGCGCGGTGTCAGCATCGCTATCGTCAACAGCGGTGGTTTGCGCGCCAGCCTGCCCGCGGGTCCGGTCACGGTGGGGCAGGTTCTGGCGGTATTGCCGTTTCAGGATACGATATCCACCTTTAGGGCAAGCGGCACCACGGTTCTGGCGGCGCTGGAGAACGGTTTCAGCCAGATTGACAGCGCGGCAGGGCGGTTTCCGCAGGTTGCGGGGATCAGGGTGGTCTTCGACCCCGAGGCGACACCGGGCAGCCGGGTAGTGAGCGCCGAGGTCAGGGACGGTGACCGCTGGGTGCCGCTAGATCCTTCGGCAAACTATTTCGTCGTGACCAACGATTATCTGCGCGGCGGCGGGGACGGTTACGTCATGTTCGGCACCGATGGCAGGAAGGCCCATGATCACGGGCCTAATCTGGCGGATGTGCTGGCGAACTATCTGGCGGTGAACTCGCCCTATCGCCCCTTTCTGGATAACCGTATCAAGACGAAATAGGCCGCACAGGCCTTGCGCGCTTTTTGCGGATGCGCCCGTCCGGGCGCTATGGCATGACGGGGCATGAGCCTTGCCCCTCCCCATCACGATCCGGCCCCGGTGCAGGCGGCAGCCTCTCACAGGTTACTGATTGCGACCTTGTCAGTGTCGAACTTTGTGATCGGCATGGGCGCTTTCATGATCATCGGCCTGCTGGAGCCGCTGGGCGAAGGGTTGCAGATATCGACCGCGCGGGCTGGCACCGTGCTGACAACCTATGCTGTCACTTATGCGATCCTGTCACCTATTCTGGTCTCGCTGACAGGCGGGATCGGGCGCAGGCGGGTGCTGGCGGCGGGCTTGGCGCTGTTCGGGCTGGGCTGTGCGCTGCCGGTGCTGCTGCCCTCGGAGGTGGCGCTGCATATCAGCCGTATTCTGGCGGCGGCAGGCGCGGGGCTGTTCACGCCGGTGGCGGCCGCCGTGGCGGCGGGACTGAGCGCGCCCGAGCGTCGGGCCAAGGCTCTGGCGGCGGTTTTCTTTGGCATGACGATGAGCCAGATCCTCGGGCTGCCGATCGGCAGTTTCGTCGCCTACACATTCGGCTGGCGTGCGGCTTTTGCGGTGGTGCTGGTCGTGCTGCTGCCCTGTCTGTGGCTGGTCTGGACCATCGTGCCACGCGGGCTGTCCTTCCAGCCAGTCACGCTGCGCGATCTGGCGCGGGTGATGCGCAACGGTCGGCTGATGCTGGCCGTCGGGTTCACCACAAGCTTTCTGATGGCGGGCTATGTGGTGAATACCTTTCTGGCCCCCTTGCTGTCGCAGAACCTTGGCTGGGGCCGGGATGGTATCACGCTGGCACTGATGGTCTGCGGGATCGGCGCGGTTTTCGGCAATATCATGGGCGGCGCGCTGAGTGACCGGATCGGACCGGCCCGCACGCTGACATTTCTCTGTCTGGCGCAACTTGTGGTCCTGCCGGGCTTTTCGCTGCTGCCGCTGGCGGGCGGTGAGGCCGGAGCGCTGGCGGGGACATTGGCCATGGGGCTGCTGATCCTGTGGTCGGTCTTCGGCTGGTCCTTCATGGCGGCGCAACAGGCGCGGCTGGTCACTCTGGCCCCCGAGACCACGCCGGTGATGCTGGCGCTGAACGCGGCGGGCGTTTACGTGGGGGCCGCCATCGGATCGGCCTTCGGGGGGCTGGTGCTGGCCGGGTTCGGCCTGTGGCCGCTCGGGTTGGTTGCGGGCGGGCTGATGCTGGTGGCGCTGGCGCATTTGCGGCTGTCGGTGCGGTTGAGCGACTGATCAGCGCGCGCACAGCGTCTGGACGCTGGTGCGGCTTTGCGGCAATCTGCTGGGATGTGTGGACGTTTTGCCCTATCATTGCCCCATGATGCGATGGCCCGTCTGTTCGAGGCGGTGACGGCGAACGACCTGCCGCCGGTTCCGCAGTTCAACATCTGCCCGACGCAACAGATCCACGTCGTCACGGCCGCCGACGGAGCAAGGCGGCTGGGCGCGATGCGTTGGGGCTTTCTGCCGCATTGGTACAAGACGCCATCGGACGGGCCTTTGCTGATCAATGCCCGCGCCGAGACGCTTGCCGAAAAGCCTGCCTTCCGCGCGGCAGCAAGGGCGCGGCGCTGTCTTGTGCCTGCCGACGGGTTTTACGAATGGACCAAGGATGCACAGGATGCGCGGCTGCCGTGGTATATCCGCCGCCGCGACGAGGCACCTCTGGTCATGGCGGGGCTCTGGCAGGACTGGGGGGATGACGCGGCGCGAATCAACAGTTGCGCTATCGTGACCACCGCTGCCAGCGCCGATATCGCGCCGTTGCACCACCGGATGCCGCTGATCCTTGATCCGGAGGAGTGGCCGCTCTGGCTGGGCGAGGCCGGACATGGCGCGGCCACCCTGATGCGCCCCGGCCCCGAAGGCAGGCTGGAGGCATGGCGCGTCGATCCTGCGGTCAATTCCAACCGCGCCGAGGGCGAGGCGCTGCGACAGCCGTTGCAGGCATAGCGTTCGGCACCTGACGCAAGGTATACTATGTCTGCTTGGGAGCCTGAGCGGACGTTCGCGTACCAACGCGACAGAGGGAATCGCAGGGCCGCTGTGCGGCTGTTCCGGGCGGGGCGGCACCGACCAAGGCGCGGGACCCTTTCGTCTGGTGGTGACCACTAGCGCCGCGCCAATCAGGACTTATCCGCGTGACCTGCCGTTTGACGACAGCAAGGAAGATCCGGAGCCACTGCGGCCTGCCAAGCGTTCGCATTCGTACAGGATCGGATCGGGACGGAAGATATGGGCGTTGGACAAGAGATATGGACAACCATAGTCGCGCAATTCTCTGATGTGCCGGATATTGCGACGTTAACCATTGTCACCGTGCGGCTGGTGCTGGCGGCTGTGTTGGGTGGCATCCTTGGTTACGAGCGCGAGCGCAAGGCCCGCAGTGCAGGCGTGCGCACGCATATGCTGGTCGCGGTGGGTGCCGCGCTGTTCGTG
Source organism: Rhodobacterales bacterium (assembly GCA_047921295.1). Taxonomy (GTDB): domain Bacteria; phylum Pseudomonadota; class Alphaproteobacteria; order Rhodobacterales; family Rhodobacteraceae; genus Seohaeicola. Next base: position 8,535 of record JBLRWK010000017.1, on the reverse strand, counting down.
ATCGGACCGTTGCAAGCGGGTATGCCCATGGAGGATATGTCGCGTGTATTGCAAGGCGTCGTGCAGGGGATCGGCTTTCTGGGGGCGGGTGCGATCATCGTGCGCACGGCCCGCCAGCAGGTCGAGGGGCTGACAACGGCGGCGAATATCTGGGCGACGGCGGCAATCGGGGTGATCGTGGGGCTGGGACTGGAGATGACGGCACTATTGTCCACGCTAATCGTGCTGATCATCCTCGCCGTGGTGCCACGGGTCTTGCCAAGCCCAGCCCACGCGCCTGTTGAGCAGAGAGGGGCCAACCAGACCGACGACCCCCGCAGTTAAGGCAGCGCGGGGTGGAGCGGGGTGGCAGCGATCAGGCTGCCGTCTTGCCGTGGCTCTCCACACCTGCGGCCCATCTGCGGCGGAACTGGTCGTCCAGCCGCAGGATGTCGGGCAGGTTCATCTCGCTGGGTGTCCGGAACAGCCCGCTTGTGGAGGGTGCCGAGGACCATGCGATCAATGCGGGCGCGATCACCAGCGGCAAAACCACGGGCGCAAGCCAGATCAGCAGATGCGGCGCCAGCCATGCCGCCAACCCGCCGACAAGCAGGCCGGTGATAACGATCCATCTGCTGGCGGTCCACGCCTCTTCCAGTGTCATCCTGCCATCGCCGCGCGCCTGTGCGGGCCAGCCTCCGTCGCTGCCGGACAGGACCTGAAAAACCGAGCGGGTGTTGAACATCATGAAAACAGGCGCGGACAGGATCGAGAGCAGCAGCTCCGCCACGACAGATCCCGCCGCGCGCAATGCCCCGCCAAAGCCCGCGCTGCGACCGCGCAGTGCGGCGTCGATCAGGATCAGCAGCTTGGGCAGAAACAGCAGGCCCAGAATACCCAGTGCCAGCGCGATGGCTTGCGAGGGTTGCGACACGGGCACAACGGGCCAGCGCCAGCCCTCGACGGGGAAATAGTCGGGCGGCGGCACGAACAAAGGCGCAAGGATCGAGCAGAGCAGGAAGGTCAGCCAGATCACCGGCGCAAGATAGGCCAGAATTCCCTGCAAAAAGATGAAACGGCTCCACGGTTTGAGACCGGGCGCCAGCAGCAGGCGGGCATGTTGCAGATTACCCTGACACCAGCGACGGTCGCGTCGCGCATGCAGCACCATGTTCTCGGGGCCTTCCTCAAAGCTGCCGCCCAGATCGTCATCCACGCGCACATGCCAGCCAGCGCGCGCCAGCAATGCCGCCTCGACATAATCATGGCTCATGATATGCCCGCCGAACGGGGGCTGGCCCGACAGTTCCGGCAAACCGCAGCTTTCGGCAAAGGCGCGGACGCGCACGATGGCGTTGTGGCCCCAGAACGGCCCCGTGCGGCCTTGCATCATGGCCTGACCCCGACAGAATATGGCCGAGTAGAAAGACGCGGCAAATTGCTGGGCACGGCCAAAGCGGGAGCGCGCCTTCACGATCTGCGGCAGCGTCTGCAACAAGCCGAGCCGTGGTTCAGCCTCCATCCGGCGCGCCATTTCCACCATCGTGTCGCCTTCCATGAGGCTGTCGGCATCCAGAATCACCGCCAGATCATAGGCTGCGCCGGAGCGGGTGAAGAAATCCTGAATGTTTCCGGCCTTGCGCCCCTGATTGGTGCTGCGGCGACGGTAGAATATCCGGCCCTCCGCTTCGGTGATCTGCAACAGATGGTCAAAGGCCTGCGCCTCGGATTGTGCCGCAACCTCGCTGCGCGTGTCTGACAGGATCGCGATCTGGAAACGGTCACCAAATCCGGTCTGGCGCAGCGATGCCTCCATCGCGGCGATGCGCGGGAAGGTATCGGCGGGATTCTCGTTATAGATAGGGACCAGCACCGCGATGCGTGATGTCAGCGGCCCGTCATGACGGGCTGGGACGGGGGGCCGCGTCGTGAGCCCTGCAAGCGCCTGCAACGCGCCCCATGCCAGCCAGAAGGTAGAGACCAGAATGAGCGAGGCGCGGACGAAATCCATCACATCGAGGCCATCGGCCGCGCCGAAGCGCATGAACAGCACAAACGCGCCACAACCAATGAGGATGCTTCCGGTCAGCAGAACAAACCGGATGACGGCCACTTTGGCCTCGGCGGGCGCTGCCATGCTTCAGGTCCTGCGGATGACGCGGCGGGTGGGGCGAAAAAGGGCCAAAACACCAGCCAGAAAGCTGCGCTGCGGGTGCTCCAGCACCTGCGTCGGCATCACCAAAGGCGCGTCCGGCGGGGTCATGCTCAGGGGAACAGCGACATCCCCGCCTGCAAGCGGGTCAGCGTCAAACGCGCTTGGACGATCGACCTTGTATGAAAAGGACAGATCCGAGGGTGACAGGTCGTTCATGATGCGTTGATCCACTGATAAAGCCAGTTCTCGGAGAGCTTGCGGTTGTAACCCGCCAGATGAGCGGACAGTTCCACGACTGCGTTCCGCTCTGCCCGCACATCGATGAACAGGCGCCAAACCCCGTTTTCCTGCACGAATTGCAGCACATTGCTTACAATTTCACCGTTGGCTACATTCACAACACCCGAGATGTCGGAACCCGGTTCAAGACGATCCAGAAGCCCGCCGCGAAAATCGACGACAAATTTGCGGAAATTCCCCTCCACCTCGACCCCGGCCACGCCGCCATGTCCGGCCCGTGTTGTGACAACATGGGCCGTGGCAGCATGCGGATCGACTGGCAGATCGCCCCAGTGCATCCGGTAGCTGAACTCCCGCGCCTCGCCCGCGCGTGCTTTTTCCTCCGGCACCCAGAAAGCGACGATATTGTCATTGGCCTCAAGCGCCGAGGGGATCTCGACAAGGCGGACATAGCCCCGGCCCCAGTCGCCGATCGGTTCGATATCCAGCGAGGGGCGGCGATGGTAATCGGCCTCGGTATCCTGAAACGCCTCGAAATTGCGCTCGCGCTGGTGCAGGCCGAAACGGCGGGGGGCGTTTTCGGAAAAGTAGCTTCCCGTCAGCCGTGGCGGGTTGTTGAGCGGTCGCCAGACCGCCTCGCCGCTGGCGCGCAGGATATAGAGCCCGTCGCTGTCATGGACCTTGGGGCGGAAATCATCGAACTGGGTGTGGTTCTTCTCCGAGTAGAGATACATCGAGGTCAGCGGGGCCACGCCCAATTCCTCGACATCCTCGCGGAAAAAGAGCCGTGCCGTCACTTCGATCTCGGTATTCGCACCGGGAAAGAAGACAAAGCGGTAAGCGCCGGTCACGCTGGGACTTTCCAGCGCGGCATAGACGGTGACCAGACCGGGGCTGTCCGCGCGCTCGATGTAGAAGCGCGAGAACCGGGGAAATTCCTCCGGTGTGGAGCGCGCTGTATTCAGCGCCAACCCGCGTGCCGACAGGCCATAGGCGGAGCCGCGACCCAAGGCGCGGAAATAGCTGGCCCCGAGAAAGGCCACCATCTCGTCCATCACATCGGGCCGGTTGAGTTGATGGTTCAGACGGAAGCCCGCCACGCCGGGCAGGCCCTCTGTCGTGGGCACACGCTCGGCGAGATCGTTGAGATATTCGAAATCCTCGGTCGAAAAACGCATTTCCTGCGCCATTCCGTCTTCGACCTCGTAGAGGATCACAGGTTCGGTGAATAACCAGCCCAAGGGAAACGCGCCAAGCGCCAAGGGGCTTGTTTCGCTCGCCCACCGCATCTTTTCGTTGCGAAAGCGGATCAGGCGGTAATCGTCGTAATCCAGATCCTTGGAGAAGCCGCTGACGGGTTGTGCCGCAGGGTGCGGCTCTGTGGCCAGTCGGCGCATCTCTTCGCTCAGCGCGTCGAACGAAAATTGCTGCGGCGCGGCATTTTCTTTAGCGGCAGTATCCTGCGCGGACAACCTCAAAGGAAAAGCGCTGGCCAAGGCCGCCGTGGCCGCGATGAAGCGGCGACGGGTGAGGGTGGTTGCTGGGGCGCTAGAGACAGACAATTTTGTTTAATCCTTTGGGGTTGCGCGGCACTTTGATCCGGTGCCGCCCATGGGTGATATAGTGCTCAGGGCATGGTCACGGCAAGTTACAGATTTGAAATAGCGCACAATGCGCGGGAAAAAGCCCATTCGCCGCACTCAGGAAAGCGCAAACCGGCCACCTGACAAATGCTGCAAGCGCATTATCACCCACAAACCTGCCGGAGGCACCGCATGTCGACTCGCCACGAGCGGAGCGACATGCGGTGCGATGCGTCAGATGCCTGCGCTGTGACGGGCAGTCCTGTCCGGCAGGCCCTCGACCTTGTCACTATAGGGAAGCGGGACCGGCTTTGCGAAACCGCGCCGCGCCAGCCATGACAACACCGGCCCCGCGACGAAAAGCGAGGAGGCTGTGGCGATCACCACACCCGCGATCATCGGCGCGGCAAAGCCCGCCACGGCGGGACCGCCCCAGATCGCCATCGGCAGCAGCGCTGCAATCGTCGTGCCGGAGGTGAACAGGCAGCGTCCCAGCACCTGATTGAGGCTGAGGTCGATCACAGAGGGCAGGGAAGCCGTGGCGCCCTCGCGCAGATGTTCGCGGATACGGTCATAGACGACCACCTTGTCATTGACCGAATAACCGATGAGCGTGAGCAGGGCGACGATGGTGGTCAGGTTCACCTCCCATCCCATCAGGGCGATCAGGCCGAAGGTCTTGGTGATATCCAGAAACAGCACCGCAATCGCGCCGATGGCGAAATGCCATTCGAACCGCAGCCATATATAGACAAGCATCGCGGCCACCGCGAGAGACAGGGCAAGGGCACCCGCCCATGCCAGATCGGCGCTGAAGCTGGGGCCGACCAGATCGATCTGGGCAAAGCTCGCCTCGGGCATCACGGCGGCAGCGGCGCGTTCAACCGCCGCGACTGTCTCGGAGCCAGCATCACCCTGCACGCGGATGAGCACCTGCGTCGGATCGGCAAAGGCCTGAAGGCTCGCATCACCCGCCACACCTGTGGCAAGTGCCGCGCGCATCTCGGCCAGAGGGACGGGGGCAGGGGCGGTCAGCACCATCTGGAGCCCGCCGGTAAAGTCTATTCCCAGATTGGGGCCGGGCATGAACATCGCACCAATCGCGCCCAACGACAGCAATGCCGACACCGCCAAGGCAAGCCGACCCTGCCGCATGAAGCCGAAGCGTGCGGGCGCGCGAACGCGACCGATCAGCGGCGCGATGGGCAGATGCGTGGCGCCGCGCCAGCGCAGCAGCGCCTCCATCACGGCGCGCATCAGGACGATGGCGGTGAACATCGAGATCACGATGCCAAGGCCCATGGTGATGGCAAACCCCCGGATCGCCCCCGCGCCGAACCAGAACAGCACCAGCATCGCCAGCAATGTCGTCAGGTTGGCATCAAGAATCGTGGCCCATGCGCGGTCAAACCCCAACCGCAGCGCCTTGATGGCGGGCGTGCCTTTGGCGGTTTCCTCGCGGATGCGGCTGAAGATCAGGATGTTGCTGTCCACCGCGATGCCCAGACACAGGATAACGCCCGCGATTCCCGGCAGGGTCAGCGTCGCCCCCAGAAAGCCGAGCGCGCTGAGCGTCAGCATCACGTTCAGCCCCAGCACGGCGCTGGCCAGCAGACCCCAGCCGCCATAGAGCAGCACCATGATCCCGACAACAAGCGCCAGCCCCAAAGCGCCGGTCATCAGACCAAGCGCGATGGAATCGCTGCCCAAGGCTGCCCCGACGCTGCGCTCCTCGATCACTTCGAGCGAGGCGGGCAGGGCACCGGAACTCAGCAGCACAGCAAGGGTCTGTGCCTCCTCGACGGTGAAATCGCCGGTGATCTGACCCTGACCACCCGGGATGGCCTGCTGGATCACGGGGGCGGTCAGCACCTGACCGTCCAGCACCACGGCGAAGCGTTCGCCGACATTTTCGGCGGTGAGCGTGCCAAAGGTGATGGCTCCGGCGCGGTCAAAGCCGAAGCTGATTATCGGGCGTCCGGTCTGCTGGTCAAAGCCCTGCGAGGCGCGTTCCAGCCGCTCGCCCGACAGGGCCACGTCGTCCTGCACCAGAACCGTGCCGCTGCCGTCGCGCATCGGCAAGACGCTGACGTCCGGCCCCTCTGCGGCAGGCACCAGATGGAAGCCCATCTTTGCGGTCGAGCCGAGCAGGTCGCGCAACTGGCCGGGGTTTTCCACGCCGGGCATCTGCACCAGAATACGGTCCTGACCGACACGGCTGATCACCGGCTCGGAAATGCCGACCTGATCGACGCGGTGCCGGATCACCTCAAGGCTGTTGTCGGCGGCCTCGGATGCGGCGCGGTCCAGCCCCGCCTCTGTCAGGGTCAGGCGCAACTGGTCACCGTCCTGTTCCAGCAGCACATCCGCAGCAAGGCCGGGTGTGACGGACTGGGCCAGCGCCTCTGCCACAGCCGACTGCGTCTGCGGCGTGGCGGGCAGGATCAGGCTCTCGCCATCTAGGGTGATCCGTTGCGGCGGCACTCCGGCCTCGCGCAGGGACGCCTGCACGAGCGCGCGGATATCGGCGCGCCGCGCTTCGGCCAGCGCGTCACGATCCACGGCCAGCAAAAGATGCGCGCCGCCTTGCAGATCAAGGCCAAGCGAAACGGTTTGCGCCTTGGCCCAATCGGGCAGGCTGGCGCGCTGGGATTCGGACAGGAAATTGGGAATGGCCGTGGCCACTGCGAGCAGCAGCAGCACGGCATAGGTCAGCATGACCCATGGTGATCTTTTCATTGAAGATGGTCCTTGGAATGAGTGGTGTGAGAGGGTGAAGGCTCAGACCAAAGGGGGACCGTGCGGGAAGGGGCGCAGATGCGCCTTTGCGGGGTGGTATATAGGTGTGAGGGAGTGCTGCGGCGTGCTCGCCTTAGCGTACAGGGGAGTGGGCTGTGCCATAGGCGGCGATACCGCATCGGCGCTGTCATCCTGCGGCAGGCCCGCCATGACCCGCGTTGCATCGGGCGGCACGATGGCAAGGCCGGGACCGGTCATCAGATGCGAGGCACCCGACGGCGTTGGCTCGCTGCGGGCCGTCGCCATATCTGCAAAGAGGTCAACGAACAGCAGCGCAAATGCGAGCAGCAGCCGCGTCAGGATCGTGGCCGCTCCGGTATGATGCAGAGGGCGCGCGCCCTTCATCCCTGTGCGGCCCATATGTAGAGGGCATAGGCCAGCACGAAGATCAGCCCGATGCCGCGCCCGATGCGCGGACGCAACAGCAGCAGCCCAGTAAGGATAGCCGAGACGGCGATCAGGATGGGCAGGTCGAAGCTGAGAAAGCGCGGAGCGACCGGAATCGGTGTGATCACCGCCGTCAGGCCTAGGATGCCGAGGATGTTGAAGATGTTGGAGCCGACGATATTGCCGATGGCGATTTCCGACTGTTTGCGCAGCGCGGCGATGAGCGAGGTGGCAAGCTCCGGCAGCGATGTCCCGATGGCCACGATGGTCAGACCGATGAATGCCTCGGACAGCCCGAAGTCGCGCGCGATGGAGACAGCGCCGTCCACCAGAAAGCGCGCGCCCAGCATCAGGGCAACAAGCCCGCCGGCGACCCACAGTATAGAGAGCACCAGTTTGGCGGGAACGCCCGCGATCTCCTCAACGGGAGACGGATCAAGACGGGACTGCCGGTAGGCCCAGACAAGATAGGCGACAAGACCGATAAAGAGCGCCGCACCCACGGGGCGGTTCACCAGACCCATGGCGAAGACCGGCACCAGCACCAGCGCTGCGGCCATCATCACGCCCGTGTCACGCGCCAGCGTGCCGCGCATCACGTGGATCGGCCAGACCAGAGCGGAGATACCGACGATCAGCAGGATATTGGCGATGTTCGAGCCGATGACATTGCCGAGCGCGATATCCGGCACGCCGCGCAGGGCGGCATCGACAGAGACCAGCAGTTCGGGGGTCGATGTGCCGAAGCCCACAACCGTGAGGCCGATCAGCAGGGGCGGGATAGCAAGGCGTTGCGCGATACCGACGCTGCCGCGCACCAGCGCCTCACCGCCAAGAAAAAGACCAACGAGTCCGGCGAACAGATATATGTAGTCCAAGATGAAAGTCCCAAGGGCCGCAAAATCGACCATAGAGCGGGAGATGTAGATGCCGCTGTTCACACGCAAGGGCCGCCTCGAAATAATCCCAGCGGGAATCACCCGTCCCGAATCGACGGATGCGGCAACTCTATAGCGGAGCCTTTGCCGTGATTCCCTGCCTGCCCGAGAGATTCGCCGCCAGTTCCATGTCTGAGCATAGATATTTGCGGTGTTTTTCCTCTCGCGGTGCGGATGAACCGCCCAAATCAGCCCGTTTTACCCTGCCGACTCGGCCATCACAGGGGGCAGGGGCCGCTCTGTGGCAGCGCAGGCATCAGCCCAAGGGGAAAAGCCACTTTGATCCGCAGGGTCCGTCAGTCCAAAAACGCCTTGTTTCTTGGCGCTTCAGGGCAGGGGGTACGATAATTTTCGAAATTCGTCGTTTTTCCTCTTGCGGGTTTGGCGGGTTATATCTAGATAGCCCCTCACGGCGACGCAGAGACGCGGCGCTGGGGACCGGACGGAACGAAGG
>JBLRWK010000016.1:0-70714 GCA_047921295.1 Rhodobacterales bacterium | reverse complement strand
ATTACACCCGCGTATTCTTGGAGTTCATGGATTTCACATCCAGCACTTCAGGCGCCTGCGCCTCGTGCGGATGCTCTGCGCTGGCGTAAACGCGCAGGTTGGTCATCACCTGACGCGACAGCTTGTTGCCGGGCAGCATGCGCTTGATGGCCGCAACCACCACACGCTCGGGATGTGCACCCTCGAGGATCTGCGCCGCGGTGCGATGCTTGATCCCGCCGGGATGGCCGGTGTGCCAGTAATATTTCTTGTCGGCGCGCTTGTTGCCCGTCATCTGCACCTTGTCGGCGTTGATGATGATCACGTTGTCGCCCATATCCATGTGCGGTGTGAAAGTCGGCTTGTGCTTGCCGCGCAGGCGCATGGCGACGATCGAGGCGAGACGGCCCAGAACCACGCCTTCAGCGTCGATCAGGATCCATTTCTTTTCGATATCCGCCGGAGTAGCAGAAAAGGTTTTCATTGCGGGGTTACCCTTGTTCAGTTCGGGACAGGCCATAGGCGGCACAGTCCAATGCGATTGCGGGGTTATATCCGCCCCCAACGCATAGTCAAGCATCTCAAGTAATGATTAAAGCAGTCTAATCAATGGCTTATAAAATAGGTATAATAATACCCCATATTTCTCAACCGTTCGGCGGGATGGAATAGGTCATCGAGGCCCGCGCGACCGGCTCTGCCATGCCTTCCGAGTAAAGCAGCACATCGCCCACCGCCAGAACGCGGCCCAGCTTGAGCAGGCGACATTTGGCGATCAGGTCCACACCGGCGGCGGGTTTGCGCATGAAATCGAAGCTGGCATTGGTGGTCACCGCCAGCGCCTTGGGGCCGATCATTGCCATGATCGCCAGATAGATCGCCACATCAGCCAGCCCGAACATCGCAGGCCCCGACACCGTCCCACCGGGGCGCAGATGCCGCTCGCCGACGTTCAGCCGCATGGTAATCTCCATCGGGGCCACTTCATCCACCGTGAAATCCTCGGCCACTTGCGGAAATACCTGTGCGATGAATGCCTCCAGATCCTCCCGCGTCATTTTCAACGCCATGCTTGTTCTCCCTTTCCTCTTGCGCCTAGAGTTGGCCGGAACATGGACGGAGGACAAGATGGCTTTACTGGAACGTAACGACACGGGCGCGGTGGCGCATCTGCGGATGAACGCCCCCGAGAAGCTCAACGCGCTCTCCGATGCGATGCTGGCGGCCCTGCAAAACGAATTCGACACGCTGGCCGGCGATACTTCAATCCGCGCCATCGTGCTGTCAGGCGCGGGAAAGGCCTTTTGTGCGGGTCATGACCTGAAAGAGATGACAGCGGGCCGTCAGGCCGAAGACGGAGGAGCCGCCTATTTCAAGGACCTCTTCGACCGCTGCGCCAAGATGATGATGACGGTCCAGCGCCTGCCCCAGCCTGTGATCGCACAGGTGCACGGAATCGCCACCGCCGCCGGATGCCAGCTTGTGGCAAGCTGCGACATGGCCGTGGCGGCCGAGGGCACGCGCTTTGGCGTCAACGGTGTGAACATCGGGCTGTTCTGCTCGACCCCGATGGTCGCGCTGACGCGCAATGTACCGCGCAAGCAGGCTTTCGAGATGCTGACCACGGGTCAGTTCATCCCCGCCACCCGCGCCGAGGCGATCGGCCTTGTGAACCGCGTGGTGCCGCCAGAGAATCTGGAAAGCGAGACCGCTGCGCTCGCCGGAATGGTTGCGGACAAGCTCGGTGCCGCCGTCAAGATCGGCAAACAGTCCTTTTACAACCAGCTCGATATGTCGATTCAGGACGCCTACCGCTATACGGGTGACCTGATGGTGGAGAACATGCTTTACCGCGACACGGCCGAAGGAATAAGTGCTTTTCTCGAGAAGCGGCACCCCGACTGGCAACAGTGAATTGTGCGGAGATCAGCGCCAATGCAGGTGTGACGGCGCTGATCGTCTGCGGAATTCCGTCTAAACGGCCGCCTTTTAGGCGAAGTTTAGTTAATGTTTCGCTTTTGCAGCCACATAATTTCCGCATTTGCCACTAGGAGGCCGCATTTTTCCCTGATAGTCATCTCTGCATAGGGCATCAGATGCCTTATCCGAAACGGGTGTGGGTCACCTCCGGCAGTTTCCCTCCAGGTCAGCCTCTCTCTGACCGCCGAAACATGAAACGGGTGACCCACTCGACCTGCCCCCTTTCCAAGGCGCCTTCCTTGGCCTAAATCAGCCTCATGGATAAAACTCTTCACATCATCGGCGGCGGCATGGCCGGATCAGAGGCAGCGTGGCAAGCCGCGCATATGGGCGTTCAGGTGGTCATCCACGAAATGCGCCCCAAGGTCGGCACTTTTGCCCATCGCACCGGCAATCTGGGGGAAATGGTCTGCTCCAACTCCTTCCGCTCGGATGATGACGAGCAGAATGCTGTGGGCCTGTTGCATTGGGAGATGCGCGCCGCCAACGGCCTGATCATGCAGACCGCGCAAAAGCACCGCCTGCCCGCCGGTGGCGCCTTGGCCGTGGACCGTGATCCCTTTGCGGAATCGGTGACAGCTGCGCTTCTGGCGCATCCCAATATCACGGTGGACTATAACGAGATCACCACCCTGCCCGCATCCGGCCACTGGATCATAGCGACAGGCCCGCTGACCAGCGAAGGTCTGGGCCAGGCCATTGCGGCTGAAACCGGCACCGATGCCTTGGCCTTTTTCGATGCCATCGCCCCCATTGTGTATGCCGATAGCATCGACATGTCCGTGGCTTGGGAACAGTCCCGCTATGACAAGGGCGAGACCGAGGCCGAGCAAAAGGCCTATATCAACTGCCCGATGACGAAAGACGAATACGAGGCCTTCATCGACGCACTGCTGGCCGCCGACAAGACCGAGTTCCACGAGGGCGAGACAGCGGGCTATTTCGATGGCTGCCTGCCGATCGAGGTGATGGCCGAGCGTGGCCGCGAAACCCTGCGCTTCGGTCCGATGAAACCGGTGGGCCTGACCAATCCGCACCAGCCGGATCGGAAACCCTATGCGGTGGTGCAATTGCGGCGCGACAACGCTCTGGGCACCCTCTACAATATCGTGGGCTTCCAGACCAAGATGAAATATGGCGCGCAAACTGCTGTTTTCAAAATGATTACCGGATTGCACGAGGCCAGCTTTGCACGCCTTGGCGGCATCCATCGCAATACATTCATCAACTCGCCGACGCTTCTGGATGACCAGATGCGCCTGCGCTCGCGCCCGCATATCCGCTTTGCCGGGCAGATCACCGGCGTTGAGGGCTATGTCGAAAGCGCCGCGATGGGCCTTCTGGCAGGGCGCATGGCGGCTGCCGAAATACTGGGCCAGCCGACTGTCGCACCCCCGCAGGATAGCGCGATGGGTGCCCTGATCCACCACATCACCGGCGGGGCCGAGGCCAAGACGTTCCAGCCAATGAACGTCAATTTCGGCCTGTTCCGTCCTGTGGACGGCCTCAAGGGCGGGCGGCGCGGCCGCAAGGACCGCTACAAGGCCTATACGGACCGCGCCAAAGCGGCATGGACGGATTGGCTGGGCCAGTCCTCTGCCATAGCCGCACAGTGAAACGCTGATGCTATGCATTAGAATCGCTCCGCAAGGCTCAAAAATACCGTGGTTGTAAGGACACGATTCGCCCCATCGCCTACCGGCCCGCTGCATCTGGGCCATGCCTATGCGGCGATTGTAGCGCATGATCTGGCCCAAGCTGCTGACGGCTCATTCCTGCTCCGGATCGAGGATATCGACCAGTCGCGTGCGCGCCCCGCGTGGGAGACGCTGATCTACGAGGATCTGCACTGGCTCGGCCTGACATGGGACAGCCCCGTCATGCGCCAATCAGACCGTCTCCCCGCCTATCGCGCCGCGCTGCAAGACCTTTGGCAACGCGGGCTGATCTACGCCTGCACCTGCTCGCGCCGCGACATTCTGGATGCGGCCTCCGCCCCGCAGGAGGGAAGCACCCCGCCTGTCGGACCTGACGGCCCCGTCTATCCCGGAACCTGTCGGCGCAACCATGACGGCACAGAGCCAATGCCGCAAACCGCCCTGCGTCTGAACATGGCACGCGCGCTGCAAGAGATCACCGTGCCTCTGACATTCACCGAAACCGGCGCTGGCCCGCAGGGTGAGAACGGCCTGCAACATATTGACCCTGCGCATCTAATCCGCAACGTGGGCGATGTGGTGCTGGCGCGGCGCGAGATGGGCACATCCTATCACCTTGCTGTCGTCGTTGATGACGCGGCGCAAAGCATCACCCATGTGACGCGCGGGCAGGATCTGTTCGAAGCGACACAAATCCATATTTTGCTGCAAAAACTGCTGGGGCTGCCCGTGCCGCTCTATCACCATCACAGGCTGATCCGTGACGATCAGGGCAAGCGTCTGGCCAAGCGTGACGATGCCCGCGCGATCAGCACCTACCGCGCCGAAGGATGCAGCCCTGCCGATCTGCGACGGCTCATCGGCCTGTGACGCGTAACTGCGCATTCACTCCGCAAGCGGCGCCATCAGCTCCACCTCTGCCCCGTCCCGCACAGCGGTATAGAAGCAACTGCGCCGGTTCGTGTGGCAGGCAGGGCCGGTCTGGTTGACACTCACCAACAGGCAGTCGCGGTCACAATCGAGGCGGAAATCCACCAGTTCCTGCACATGACCGCTGCTCTCTCCCTTGACCCAGAAGGATTGCCGCGACCGGCTCCAATAGGTCACGCGCCGCGTTTCCAGCGTGCGGGCCACCGCCTGCGCGTTCATCCATGCCATCATCAGCACATCGCCTGACGCGTGATCCTGCGCAATGACAGGAATCAGGCCCGCCTCATTGAAAATCAGACTGGAAGGATCAAATGTCATAGCGGAAACCTTTTGCATCGGGGCGGACAGTTCTATCTAAGGAATTGCACCGGAAAGGGAAAGCCATGAGCGGCGAGACGGATCTGATCAAGCTTTACTCGACGCGTATCCTCGCGCTGGCCGCTGATATGCCGCATACCGCGCGGCTGGCCGCACCGGATGCCACCGTCAAGCGCCGCTCGCCGCTGTGCGGCTCGACTGTGACTGTCGATCTGAAAATCGCGGAGGGCCGTGTGGTGGAGTACGCCCATGACGTGAAGGCCTGTGCGCTTGGTCAGGCCGCCGCTGCGGTTGTCGGGCGCGCCGTTATTGGCTGCACGCACGCGGAGATCGACTCCGCGCTTGAGGCGCTGAAACTGATGCTCAAATCCGATGGCCCCACGCCTGCAGCCCCCTTTGACGGGCTCGAAGTCCTGCGCCCTGCCCGCGATTACAAAAATCGTCACGCCTCCATCCTGCTGGCGCTGGAGGCAACCTCCGAGGCGTTCACGCAGGCCGAGCAGACCCGCTGCGCCTGACGGCGCGACTGCAGGCTCTCCCATGACCCGAACAAAAAAACCGCCGCACTTCCTTGGGGGAAGGCGGCGGAAAGTGGCGTGTCTTGGTGGACCGGGGCGGACATCAGGACCGGGGATGATCCTGAAAAGCGTCGGAACAGGCAGTATCCGTGAGGCAAGCATCAGATTGGGACAGAGATGCAGCGCGCCACCGGACCAAGACCGCAGGCAGTAAACGGTGCCCTTTCAGGCGAAATTCGGCAGATAAAGACCAACCACAAGAATGACCGCGAGGGCTGTTGCCCCGATGGCATCCGAGAGAAGCGTGGCGCGCGACCGCTCCATCACGGTTCTGATCTCGTCATACATGGGGTTCTCCTTTCGTGTGATGGGTCTTGGTTGCTCCTTTGTTCTCACAATCTTCACGCTGTGTAAAGAACTTTATGAGAACAAATGAGAACAAAGTGGCATTTAGGGGAAGGAGGAACCTATCCGACCGAAATCAGACGGATCGCCTGATCCTGTTCCATGAGCCACAGCAACACGCGCGCCGCCTTGCCGCGCGGGCTGGTCAGGCTCGGGTCCTCCGCCATCAGCTTGCGCGCATCGCTTTGCGCCACAGCCATCAATGCGGCCTGCGTTTCCAGATCCGCGACGCGGAAACGCGGCAGCCCCGATTGTGCCGTGCCAATCAGATCGCCCGCCCCGCGCATCTCCAGATCGGTCTCGGCGATGCGGAAGCCGTCCTCGGTGTCGCGCAAGGTGGTCAGCCGTCGTTCAGCGGTGTCTGACAATGGGCCGCGATAAAGCAGGAGGCAGGTCGAGGCACCGCTGCCCCGGCCAACCCTGCCGCGCAACTGGTGCAACTGGGCAAGGCCGAAGATCTCGGCCTGCTCGATTACCATGATCGTGGCGTTGGGCACGTTGACGCCCACCTCGATGACGGTCGTGGCCACCAGAACGGCGGTCCGTCCGGCCTGAAACGCCGCCATCGCCGCGTCTTTCTCGGCGGCGGGCATCTGTCCGTGGACAAGCCCCACGTTGCCTTCGCCCAGCACCGCGCGCAAATGGACAAATCGCTCCTGCGCCGCTGTCAGATCGACCGCCTCGCTCTCCTCCACCAGCGGGCAGACCCAGTAAGCCTGCCGGCCTTCCAGAATGGCGCGGCGCAGGTGGTTCACCACCTCTTCCATCCGTCCCGCAGACACCATCGCGGTCTTAATCGGCAACCGTCCGGGCGGCTTTTCATCCAGAACCGAGACATCCATATCGCCATATTGCGCCAAGGCGAGGCTGCGCGGGATCGGTGTGGCCGTCATCACCAGCACATCCGCGCTGGCCCCTTTGCGACCAAGCTCCAGCCGCTGGCGCACCCCGAACCTGTGTTGCTCGTCCACCACGGCCAGACGCAGATCGGCGAAGGCCACGTCTTTCTGGAAAACCGCATGCGTGCCCAGCAGGATCTGGATATCGCCGCTGGCGAGGGCTTCGAGTTTCGCGCGTCGCTCCGCGCCCTTGTCGCGCCCGGTCAGGAGTTCCACCACCACGCCGGCGGTTTCGGCCATGGGGCGCAGGCTTTCCAGATGCTGGCGCGCGAGAATCTCGGTCGGAGCCATCATCACGCCCTGCCCGCCTGCCTCGACCGCCACGAGCAAGGCCAGAAAGGCCACCAGCGTTTTGCCTGCGCCCACGTCGCCTTGCAGCAGGCGGTTCATCCGCTGCGGGCTGGCCATGTCGCGGGCAATTTCCTCGATGGCGCGGCTTTGGGCGGTTGTGGGCCGGTAGGGCAACGCGCCCAGAACGCGGGCCTGCAACGCTCCGGTGCCCTTGCTTTGCCTGCCCTTGGCACGGCGCTGGGTGGCGCGGGCCAGTGCCAGCGTGATCTGATGCGCCATCATCTCGTCATAGGCCAGTCTTTCGCGGGCGGGAGCGGTGGCGGCCAGATCGTCGCTGCGTGCCGGTGTATGGGCCGCGCGGACAGCAGCAGCCCAGTCCGGCCAGCCAGCACGGCGCTTTTGCTCCGTATCGATCCATTCGGCAAGTTCCGGCACCCGTGTCAGCGCGGCTTGCGCCGCTTTGAACATCTGCTTCTGGCTGACCCCTGCCGTCAGCGGATAGACCGGCTCGAACACCGGCATCTCCCCGGCCTCGTCGGGATGCAGGATATGATCGGGATGCACCATCTGCGCGATCCCGTCGAAAAGCTCCACCCGCCCAGATACGATCCGGCTCTGGCCCGTCGGCAACTGCTTTTGCAAATAATCGGCGCGGGCATGGAAGAAGACGAGTTGAAACGAGGTGACCGAGTCCTCGACCGCGATCCGGTAGGCCCCGCCCTTGCTTCGCGGCGGGGTATGCTTGCCGATTTGCACCTTCACGGTCACCACAGCAGGCAAGATAACATCACGCACCGATCCGCGCCGCGCCCTGTCGATCCCCGCATGCGGCAGCGTGAAGACCAGATCGCGCGGCCGCGTGATCTGGATATGCTCCAGCAATTGCGCGGTTTTCGGCCCGATGCCTTCCAGCGTCTCGATCCCCGCGAAGAGCGGAAACAGGGCCTCGGGCCGCCCGCTCATGCCGCGCCGATCAGACGTAGCCAGCCATCCTCGTCCAGCGTCTCGATGCCCAGTTCGGCGGCTTTCTTGGCCTTGGAGCCCGCCCCCGGTCCGGCGATCAGGATATCGGTCTTGGCGCTGACCGAGCCTGCAACTTTCGCGCCCAGTGCCTCTGCCCGCGATTTCGCCTCCGCCCGCGTCATCTTTTCCAGCGTGCCGGTAAACACCACCGTCTTGCCCGCCACGGGGCTGTCAGCGGCAAGAATGCGCTGCGCATCCTGCACCTCGAGATGGGCGACCAGCCTGTCGATACTCTCCCGCTCCGGCCCCTGCGCAAAGGCCGTCACAAGCGCGCGCGCCATGACCTTGCCGACACCGTCGACCGACAGCAGATCGTCCCAATCCGGCCCCTCGCCACCTGCCGCGCCGTCCATCGCCGCGGTGAAAGACGCCCATGACACGTAATGCGTGGCGATCAGGTTCGAAGCGGCCTCCCCCACATGGCGTATCCCCAAGGCGAACAACAGCCGCGCAAAATCAATCCTGCGCTTGTCATCTATCGCGTCAAAAAGATTGGCCGCACTCCTTTCGCCCCAGCCATCGCGATTCCTCAGCTTGGACAGATTATCACCGTCGCGTTGACGAAGTGTGAAGATATCCGCAGGTTCACGGATCGGAAGCTGGTCGTCATGGTAGAACATCTCGACTTGTTTTGCGCCCAGCCCTTCGATGTCGAACGCGCCACGGCTGACAAAATGCTTGAGCTTTTCAACAGCCTGCGCGGGGCAGATCAATCCGCCGGAGCAGCGCCGCACCGCGTCACCCTCGTCACGAATCGCGGCTGAGCCGCATTCCGGGCAATGGTCGGGAAACACGTAAGGCACCAGTGTCTCGGCCCGTTTGGACAGATCGACATCGGCGATCTTGGGGATCACATCGCCCGCGCGGTAGACCTGCACCCAGTCGCCCACGCGGATGTCCTTGCCGTCGCGGATCACATTGCCGCGCGCATCGCGGCCCGCGATATAATCCTCGTTATGCAGGGTCGCGTTGGAGACAACAACGCCGCCGACGGTCACTGGCAACAGCCGCGCCACAGGAGACAGCGCGCCGGTGCGGCCGACCTGTATGTCGATCCCTTCGAGACGGGTCCATGCCAGTTCGGCCGGAAATTTATGCGCGACGGCCCAGCGGGGCGTGGTGGAGCGAAAGCCCAGCCGTGCCTGCAAGGCCAGATCGTTGACCTTGTAGACAACGCCGTCGATGTCATAGCCCAATGCGGCGCGGCGTTCTTCGATGGCGTGGTAATGGGCCAGCATCTCCTGCGGACCGTGGCAGAGCCGCGTCAGATCATTGGTGACGAACCCCAAAGCGGCCAACCGCGTGATCGCGGCCATTTGCGTGTCGGCCAGTGGCGCGGAGAGCGCGCCCCAGCCATAGGCAAAAAAACGCAGCGGGCGCGCGCGGGTCACGGTGGCATCCAGCTGGCGCAGCGATCCGGCGGCTGCATTGCGGGGGTTGGCGAAAATCTTGCCGCCGGAGTCGGCCTGTCGTTCATTGAGCGCAGCGAAATCCGCGTGGCTCATATAGACCTCGCCGCGCACTTCCAGCAGATCGGGTGCGCCCGACAGTTTGTGCGGGATATCCGCAATGGTGCGCGCATTCTCGGTGACATTCTCGCCCACCGCCCCGTCGCCCCGCGTGGCGGCCTGCACCAGAATACCCGCCTCATAACGCAGCGAGAGAGACAATCCGTCGATCTTGGGTTCTGCCGTATAGGCCAGCGCCGTCTCGCCGAGGTTCAGGTATTTGCGGATGAATTCGTCAAATTCGGTGATATCCCCATCCGCGAAGGCATTGCCGAGCGACAGCATTTTCACCGCATGGGTAATCTTGCCGAAGCCTTCCGCGAGGGGCGCGCCCACCTGTTCGCTGGGGCTGTCGTCGCGCTTGAGGTCGGGAAAACGCGCTTCGATCTGCGCGTTGCGGTGTTTGAGCCGGTCATAATCCGCATCCGATATGCGGGGCGCGTCTTCGGTGTGGTAGGCGATATTCGCCGCTGCAATCAGATCCGCAAGGCGCGCGAGTTCCGCCTCTGCCTCACCGGCAGAGAGAGCCTCGACAGCGCGGCTGTGCAGATCGTCCTCGTGATCCGTATCGCGCTTTTGGTCTGTCACGTTTGCCCCCTGTCACACGGCATCCATCGTCAGCCGAAGTGATAGGGGCGCGGAGGGTCAAGGTCCAGCCTGTCCTTGCCTTTGCCGTCCCTGAGCCGTGCGGGACGCGACGCTCATGCGCCAATGGCTAGACGATGGGTGTCTATCCCGGCAGGCTCGGGATCGCGCAACACATAGCCACGGCCCCAGACGGTCTCGATGTAATTCTCGCCCCCCGTGGCTGTGGCGAGTTTTTTGCGCAGCTTGCAGATGAACACATCGATGATCTTCAATTCCGGCTCGTCCATACCGCCGTAAAGGTGATTCAAAAACATCTCCTTGGTGAGCGTTGTACCCTTCCGCAGGCTGAGCAATTCCAGCATCTGGTATTCCTTGCCTGTCAGATGCACGCCCTTGCCGCCGACATCCACGGTTTTGGCATCCAGATTGACGTTGATCTTGCCCGTCCGGATCACCGATTGCGAATGCCCTTTGGAGCGGCGGATAATTGCATGGATGCGTGCCACAAGCTCGTCACGGTGGAACGGCTTGGTCAGATAATCATCCGCCCCGAAGCCGAACCCTTTGATCTTGTTGTCGGTGTCATCCGCGCCTGACAGGATGAGGATGGGTGTCTCGATCCGGGCAAGGCGTAACTGGCGCAGCACTTCATGCCCGTGCATGTCCGGCAGGCCGAGATCGAGAAGAATCAGATCGTAATCGTAGAGTTTCGCCAGATCGATCCCTTCCTCCCCCAGATCGGTCGTGTAGACGTTGAGATTGGCATGGATCAGCATCATCTCGATGCTTTTCGATGTCGTCGGATCATCTTCAACCAGCAGCACACGCATAAACATACTCCGTCACGGTTCGTTACCAGACCCGACCTTGACTAATAAAAGTTAACCTATGGTTACCTTGACTAGAAAAAAACTATCACCACACCTCATGGTTGTCGATATTTTTGCACGGCTGTCGCCCTGAGGGCCGCAACACCGTGCAGACGCACCGCGCGTTGCCAGCCGGTGAATTCATCCTCGCTGAGCGCATAGCGCGCCAGAGCCTCGCTCTGCGTGATCAGCCCGGCCTCCACCGCGCGCACGACGGCAGCCTTGCGGCTGGCCACCCAGCGGCGGGTTTCGGGCGGCGGCAGATCCGCGCGGGTCATGACCGATCCGTCCGGGAGCGTGACCGCACGCGGACCATCAACCTTTTTCAGATACACGCCAGTTTTCCTTTCCATTTGCAGCAGCATGGCGCAAACGCCCTTAACGGTGTGTGAAACAGGGGCTTGAGAGTATCTCGGATTTTCCTATATTCTCACGGACTTTCCGGACCAGACCGTGGCATGCCCGCAAACCGGCAATTTTCCCAGACCCAAGGAGGCCATGATGGCCCTCGATACCGACGCCCCGCTCAATTCCCTCGGCTTTGCCAAGCCCCCCGCGCAAACCCGCGTGGTGGTGGCAATGTCGGGCGGTGTCGACAGCTCGGTCGTGGCCGCCCAACTGGCCGAGGAAGGCTATGACGTGGTGGGCGTGACCCTGCAGCTTTACGATCACGGCGCGGCGCTCGCCAAGAAGGGCGCCTGCTGCGCGGGGCTGGATATTCACGATGCGCGCCGCGTGGCGGAGACGATGGGCTTTCCGCATTACGTGCTGGATTACGAGAATGTCTTCAAAGATGCGGTGATCGACGAGTTCGCCGACAGCTATCTGGCGGGAGCCACACCTGTGCCCTGCATCCGCTGCAACGAGAGGGTCAAGTTCAAGGACCTGCTCGAAACCGCCCGCGATCTGGAGGCCGATTGCATGGCGACGGGGCATTATATCCAGCGCAAAATGGGGGCGTTGGGGCCGGAACTGCATGCCGCCGCCGATGCGGTGCGCGATCAGAGCTATTTCCTGTTCTCGACGACCGCCGAGCAACTGGATTACCTGCGCTTTCCGCTGGGCCATCTGACAACCAAGGCCGAAACCCGCGCCCTCGCCGCGCGCTACGGTTTGCCGGTGGCGGACAAGCCGGACAGTCAGGATATCTGCTTTGTGCCCAACGGCAATTATGCGGCCGTGATCGAAAAATTGCGCCCCGGTGCGGCAGAGCCGGGCGAGATCGTCGATGTCTCGGGCCGCGTGCTTGGCACCCATAAAGGCGTGATCCATTATACGATCGGACAGCGGCGCGGGCTGGGGATCGGCGGCTTGGAAGACCCGCTTTATGTGGTGCGCCTGGACGTCGATGCAAAGCGCGTGATCGTCGGCCCGAAAGAGATGCTCTCGACCCGTATCGTGCCGCTGCGCGAGATCAACTGGTTAGGGGATGCCCCCTTTGACAGCGCGGCGGAATGGCACGTGACGGTCAAGGTCCGCTCCACCCGTCCGCCGCGCGAGGCGGTGATCCGGCCCTTGTCGACCACGACCGCGACGGTGGAATTGCTGACACCGGAGGAAGGAATCTCCCCCGGTCAGGCCTGCGTCTTCTACGATCCTGCCAGCACGCGAGTTCTGGGGGGCGGCTGGATCTGGAAGGGATAATCGCGGGGCGCGGTGCTGGTGGTGCTGTCGATTTTGAGTATTTGTAGAACGATGAAAGCGCGAAATCAGGTTCTTGCGGGCAGTTTCTCAAGTATTGCATGAGCGGCGCGCAGGCCCGGCGCCTGCCCGCCCGCGCCCAGACGTTCCATCGTCAGCCGCATTGCCGCGCGTTGTGCATCCGGTGCCTGCATGAGGTCGTGCAGCGCGGTGGCAATCTTGTCTGGCGTGCAGTTGCGCCCCAGACATTCCGGCACGCTGCGGGTCTCTGACACCAGATTGACGAGCGTGACAGTGTCGATTCGCAGCATCATGCCGATCAGGATGCGGCTGATCGGGTTCATGTCGTAGGCGATCACCATCGGCGTATCGGCGGCGGCCAGTTCCAGCGAGACGGTGCCCGAGGCCGCCAAGGCATAATCTGCAGCGCGAAAAGCGGATCTCTTTTCAGCTTGATAGAGGGCGTTGCTCATGTCAGCAGGGTCAAGAACCAGCGGCGCGCCCGGCCAGCGGGCCGCAAGATCGCGCACCAGAGGGGTGACATTCGCCGTTGTTGGCACCACGATCCGCAGGTCTGGATGCGTTTGCATCACGCGGGCCAGAGCCTCGCCGAAACGCGGCGAAAGGCGGGCTACCTCGCCACGGCGGGAACCAGGCAAGGCCAGCAGTAGCGGCGCATCACCGATTCCGTGGCGGGTGCGGAAATCCTGAGCCTCTGCGGCGCTGGCTTGCGGCTCGGCCACCACGGGATGGCCAACAAAGTCGCAATCCACCCCGGCGGCCTGCATATAGGGCGGCTCGAACGGCAGCAGGGCCAGCACCTGATCAACGACCTTCGCCATCTTCGCCGCCCGCCCCGGACGCCATGCCCAGACAGAGGGGGCGACGTAATGCACGATGCGGATGTCGCTTTGCGCCTTGACCAGTTTTGCCACGCGCAGGCAGAAATCGGGGCTGTCGATGGTGACCAGCACATCGGGGCGCGCTGCGAGCACCGCGTCTGCGGTCTGGCGGATCCGGCGTTTGAGGTGGCGGTACTTCGGCAGCACCTCGGCCAGCCCCATGATGCTGAGTTCGTCCATCGGGAACAGGCTCTGCAACCCTTCGGCCTGCATCAATGACCCGCCGATGCCGCTGAATTCAGGCTCTGCAAGTTTCCGCAGACCCGCCATCAGGGCGGCCCCCAGCTTGTCGCCGGAGGCTTCTCCCGCGATCACAAAGACCTTCATGCGCTTCGCACCCAGAGAAAAAGCTCTGCATCATCAAGGATTTGCAACACTTCGGGCAGGTCGAGGACAAACACGCCATGCGCCGTGATCACGATACCGTCCAGACCCGCAGCGGCGGCGCGGCGTGCGGTTTCGGGGCCGATGGTGGGAAGGTCGACGCGGCGGTCCTGCGCGGGTTTCGGGGCTTTGTAGAGGATCGCCCCCGTCTCGGCAGGGTTGTTGCTGCCACCCAGCCAGTCCAGCGCGGATGTTGTCGCGTCTGTCAGCGCATCCAGTCCCCAATCGAGCGGATCGGCGACAGGATCGGGCGATGTGCGGCCTGTGGTATAGCGCGAGAGCATCGCATCGGTGCCGTCCGCATCCTCGCGCGCCAGCACATCTCCGCGCCGCACGATACAGGCCTGCCCCTGATCGGCGCGGCCCATCTCGGCCACAGTGGCGGCGCCGAGACGCGCGGCGGTCTCATGCTGCGGCTGCGGTTTTTGCCGTGTCGGCACGCCTTCGGACAGCAGCAGACCGGCGCAAATCTCATGGGCGGCGCGGATGGTGAAGCCTGCCTCCTCGAAAATCGCGATCACGGCGCGCAAGGCCCCGTCATCGCCCTGCCCCATGGCCTGCATCATGCGCGGCACCAACGGCATGGTGGCAGCGTCCACCGCTGCGGGATCGAGCGCGGGGCGACCAATCGCGCCCGCCATGCAGATTTGGGTGACATCACGCGCCTTGAGAGCGGTGATGAACGTGCCCAGTTGCTCCACACGAAAGGTGATATCGGGCTTCAGGCGGTCCGGCGCGAAGCCTTCCAAGGCGGCCACTAGCACCGGCCCGTCATGGGATTGCACCACATAATCCGGCAAAAGCCCGCGCCCTGCGATCAGCGCCAGCATCAGCCCGGCGTCAGGAAAGAGCGGTCGGAACCGGCGGTGACGAATTCGACGATCTGGCGGACATAGGCGCTCTGCGTTTCCTCGCCCAGACGGCGGGCGCGGTCCTGAAAGGCCCCCTCGCCCTGTGCCAGCATCTGGAAAGCGGCCCTGAGCGCGGTGATATCGGCACGCGGCACGCCGCGCCGTTTCAGCCCCACCAAATTCAGCCCGTCCAGCACCCCGCGGGGGGCCTGCACAAGACCGTAGGGGATCACATCATTGGTCACCATCGTGACCGCCCCGATGATCGCGCCCTGCCCGATCCGGACCCATTGGTGCACGCCGGACAGCCCGCCGATGATCACATCATCCTCGATGACGCAATGCCCCGCGAGTGCCGCGTTGTTAACCACGATCACACGGTTGCCGACATGGGCGTCATGGGCAATATGGCAGCCCGCCATGAACAACCCGTCATCGCCGATGCGGGTGACGCCGCCGCCGCCTTCGGTGCCGGTGTTCATCGTGACATGCTCGCGGATACGGTTGCGCGCGCCGATGATCAGCTGCGTCTCCTCGCCTTTGAACTTGAGATCCTGCGGGATGCCGCCGATCACCGCGAAAGGATGGATCTCGGTTTCTGCGCCGATACTCGTGCGTCCGGTCAGCACGACATGGCTGTGCAGATGCACCCTGTCGCCCAGCGTGACATGCGGCCCGATATGGCAGAACGGGCCGATCGCCACATCCGCGCCGATCTGTGCGCCATCCTCAATGATGGCGGAAGGGTGAATCCGGCTGGACATGGCTTACTCCTTGGGAAGGTCCATCATGGCGGTAAACTCGCATTCGGCCGCCATTTCACCATCCACCCCGGCCACGCCCTTGAAGCGCCAGACCTTGCCGCCGGGTTTGCCGCGCAACGTGGTGATCGTCATCCGCAGCACATCGCCAGGGACCACCTTGCGGCGGAACTTGCAGCCCTCGATGGCCATGAAATAGACCAGCAACTCGCGATCCGCCATGTCGAGGGCGACGCCCACCATGACGGCCGCCGTCTGCGCCATCGCCTCGACGATTGTCACGCCGGGCATGATCGGATTGCCGGGAAAATGGCCCTGGAAATGCGGCTCGTTCATCGTGACATTTTTGATGCCCACCGCCGAGGCGGTGCCGTCAATGTCGACAACCTTGTCCACCAGCAGGAACGGGTAGCGATGCGGGATGATCCGCTGGATCAACTGGATATCGGCGGTTTTCAATGGCTCTGTCATCTGGCCCTCGCTCGGCTTGTGCTGTCATTCTGTGTCGGACATCGGGTCCGAGGTCAAAGCCGGTCAGCCCTTTGGCATCTCCGGAAAAGTGTTTCTGTCCCTATCAACCTGCCCTCAAAGGGGCAAGCATGTCGGTAATCAGTCGGCGATCAGTCGGCGGCAGGCGGTGACGGCGGATCGTTCCGGCCATCCATGAAAGGGATACTTGGTGTGTCCGTTTGGGGAACCGGCGCTGCGCCGTCTTCTGAGCCGTTATCAGCACCGTCACCGATGATCGCATTGATGCGGCGTGTCGCTTCCTCGGTCACATCGATGGAGGCGCGGCTCATCACGACAGAACGCGGGTCGATGATCACAACCGCGCCTGCATCCACCATCAACTGCTCAAGCACAGGCCGTGCCGTGTCCAGAAACGCGCGCTGCGCCTCTTCGGTGCGCTCGCCAAGCGCGCGCGCCTTGGCGACCTGTTCGGTGCGGATGCGCTGCACCTTGGTGTCAAAGGCATCGGCCAGCGCGCGGAAAGCCTCCGGGTTCATCGCGGGGCGGCGCTGGGTAAGATCTTTCTCCTCGGCCTCGAGCGCCGCTTCGATCTGCCGGTTCTCGGCCTCAAGGGCCGCGCCATCCTCTTGCAGTTCCGCCTCGATCCGCTGGCCGAAGTCTGACCGCGCGAACAGCCTGTCCTGATCAAGCGACAGGATGGGGCTGCGGATCAAGCTGCTGTCCTGCGCACCGGCAAGACCGGCCAGCATGATCAGCAGCAGGGCGGCCAGCCCGCCGCGGGCGGACAAAGCCAGATGTCGCATCAGAACCGGGTCGAAACGGTCAGGTTGAAGGTCTGCTCGCGGTCAAACTCTTCTTTCTCGAGCGCTTTCGAGAAATTGAACCGCAACGGGCCAACAATCGAGTCCCAGAAGACCGAAACCCCGACGACGTGCCGCAGCGAGAAATCGTCGTAAAGGACGTTGGCATTGGTGATGTCCAGATCCCAAACCGAGCCGACATCATAGAAGAGGCCGCCACGGATGCCGTATTCCTCCGGCAGGCCCAGCGGAAATTCTGCCTCTACCTTGGCCACGGCATAGATATTGCCCCCCAAAGCGTCGTTCACCGCCACACCGTTCGCATCGGTGCCGCGCTCGCGCGGACCGATCCCGTCAGGGGCGAAACCGCGCATGATGTTGCCGCCGATCAGATAACGGTCCGTGACGCGGCTGGTGCCATCGGTGAAGTTGAGCATCCCGCCCTCGATGGAGGCACGCAGGGTGATCTCGTCATTCCAGACCGTGGTCTGCGCCTGCGCGCGCGCGGTTGTCTTGACATAGGTGTTGTCACCGCCCAGTCCGGCGAATTCCTGTCCGAATTGCAGCAGGAAACCCGCATCGGGGTTCAGGCCGGTGCGCCGATTGTCGAAGCTGTAGGTATATCCCAGCGCCGAGGACCAAAGCTGGCCTTGCGCCTCTTCGTCTGCCAGCAAGGTGCCTTCCAGCCCGTAATTGCTGATCTCGACGCTCTCGATCTTGTAATAGGTCCGCAAACGTCCCGATTCACTGACCGGAAAGGTCAGGCCGGGGATGAAACGCGCAACGGTCGTGTCATAGATCGAGAAAGAGTTGTTGGTCTCGCGGTAGCCCAGTTCCAGATCCAGCGCCAGATCGCGGCCCAGCAGCGAGGGTTCGGTAAAGCGGATCTCATAGGCCTGATTGTCCTCGGCACCCGAGAAGGTCAGGCCAAGCCGTTGACCACGACCCAGAAAGTTCGACTCGCTGAAGCTGGCGATCAGGGAGAAACCACCGTTGGTGCCGTAGGCACCGCCGAACGAGAGGCTGCCGGTGGGCTGTTCCTCGACATCCACATCCACGATCACCTGATCGGGCGAAGAGCCTTCGCGCGCATTGACCCGCGCATCGGCAAAGAAGCCCAGTGCGCGGATACGCTCGGCGCTTTCGCGGATTTCGCGCGGGTTGAACGGATCGCCCTCGGCCACACGGAACTGGCGGCGGATGACACGGTCCAGCGTGGTGGCGTTGCCTTCGATATCGATCCGCTCCACGAAGATACGCGGCCCGCGCACCAGTGCGAATTCCACATCCAGCGTCAGATTGCGCTCGTTACGCACGATACGCGGCTCGACGCGGACAAAGTTGAGACCCTTCTGGATCGCAAGCCGCTCCAGACGGGCGATATTGTTCTCGACGATTGTGGGCGAGTAGATGCCGTTGTTGGTGATATTCAACGCAGCGCGGAATTCCTCGGCGTTCACATCTGTCAGTTCCGAGGATGTTGTCACGTTGCCGAAGCGGAATTGCTGGCCTTCCTGCACGTTGAAGGTGAGAAAGAAACCATCCCGCTCTCGCGATAGCTGACTATTCACGGCAGTCGTGCGGAAATCGATATAGCCGCGGGAGAAATAGAAATCCTGCAAAACCTGTTTGTCGAATTCGATCCGGTCGGCCACGAATGTGTCGCGCTGCACCAGAGCGCGGAAAATTCCGGCCTGTTTGGTCTGCAACACGCGGCGCAGGCGCGCATCCGAGAAGACGCGGTTGCCAACAAAACCGATGCGCTCGATCTCGACCAGCCCGCCTTCGAAAATCTCGAACACCAGATCGACACGGTTGTCATTGCGGCGGATGATGCGCGGATTGACCGTGGCGGCCAGACGGCCCGCTTGCGAATAGGCATCTGCTATGGCGGCGGCGTCACGCTCGGCCACAGCGGGGTTGAAGACGCGGCGCGGCTGCGACTCGATCACCGAGCTCAGCGCTTCGTTGTTCAGACGGCGATTGCCCTCGATGCTGATCTGGTTGATCGTCGGGAATTCGGTGACGCTGATGACCAGTGTGCCGCCGCGCGGTTCCAGTGCAACATTCTCGAACAGGCCGCTGGCGAGGATACGCTGATAGGCGTCGTTCAACTCGCCGGCAGAAACGGTCTGCCCGCGTCCGATACCGGCATAGCTGAGGATGGTGCCGGACTCGATCCGCTGGTTACCCTCGATCTGTACGGTATTGAAACTGTAGGATTGTGCCTGCGCCGTATCGGCAGGCAGCATCAGTCCGAGCGAGAAACCGGCCAATACCAGCGGCCCTACCCAACCTGACAGGCTACCCCTTGCGAAACCCGTCCTTGCAGCCTTGTTTCTGCTGCGGACGCGGTGCCGCCCTCCCATTTGATTGGTCATCGGTCAACCCAGCCTTGCGTTTAGTGTTTCCAAGTCACTATCGGCATTGTACGCGCTTGTCAAAAGCCCTGACACCGAAATGAAACGACCCGCATGAAAGATGCGGGCAGCATGGGAAATGGGTTACATATTCGGGTGGGTTGGCGGCCTATTGGCCGCCTGTCGCGGTCAGATCACATCCACAACATCGGCAAAAGCGCGCCCGCGCTCAGTGCCAGCAGGATCGTGGCCAGATAAAGCAAACGGTCCCAGTTGAGCGAGAGCAGCAGCCCGAGGCCGCGCGCCGAGTTCTGAATGGTCTGCATACGCGTTATCTTTCACCAAAAAGCTATCTTCCGATACCTGCCTATCGGCAAAATATGGCCGATTTTTGGCAAGCATCGCAAATTTGCTCCGGTATCAGCCCCGCGCCTGCCCCCGATCAGGGGCAGAAAATATCGTTGGTGACGGCAAAAACCATCAGCGACAGGATCATCGTCAGGCCCACTGTCATCAGAACGCGCAGCACCTTGTCGCTGGGCGGTTTGCCCGCCACGGCCTCATAGGCATAAAAGACCAGATGCCCGCCATCCAGAACCGGAATCGGAAACAGGTTCAGAAGGCCCACCGCCGTGGACAGAACGGCGATGAAGTAGATGAAATTGACCGTCCCTTGACTGGCCATCGCGCCCGACACCTCGGCGATTCCGATGGGGCCGGACATGTTGCAGGTGCTGATCGCGCCGGTGACCATGTGATAAAGCCCCGAGATGGAGCCGCGCATGATCTCCCACATGCTACTGACGCCGGACATGAGCGCCTGCCCGAATCCGAGACGCTCTGTCATCGGCTCAAAAAACAGCCCGCCGATGATGCCGATGCGCCAGTTGGTCTCGAACCCGCCGCCCGCCTGCGGCTCGTCGACACGGCGTGGCGTCAGGGTGACCTGCCGCTCGGCCCCGTCGCGCAGCACATCCAGCAAGAGCGGCGCGCCTTCTGCGGCGGCCACCTTTTCGCGCAATTCGCGAAAGGCGTAGATTGGCTCGCCGTCCACCGCCAAGATTACATCCCCGCCGCGCAAGCCGCTGGAGAAGGCCGCCGATTGCGGCGAGGTTTGCGTGACCACGGGCGGCATCGGATGCGGCCCCTGCACCGAGACCGTGCGCCCGTTGCGCTCCACAACATAGTCAAGCAGCGGCTGTGCGGGCAGCGCCTCGGTCAATTCGCCGAAACCGGCCTCGCCAACCGCAGGCAGGCGCCGGCCGTCGATTTCGAGAATGACATCGCCGGGCATCACGCCATGCGCCGTGGCGACGGGGCGCAGATCGCCCACTGTCAGCGGATCGACAGCGATACCACGAGACAGACCAATCGCGGTGAACACCACAATGGCCAGTACAAAGTTGAACACAGGCCCCGCCGCCACCGTCAATGTGCGCGCCCAAAGCGGTGCGCCATGCATGGTGCTGCGCTTCTCGGCGGCTGTCATTTCGCGCACAGCCTCGCCGTCCACGCCCGCAGAGGCGGCATCGGCATCACCGCGAAACTTCACGAATCCGCCAAAGGGCAGCAAGGCGACCTGCCATTTGGTGCCGCGCCGGTCGACCCGCGAATAGAGCACCGGACCGAACCCCAGCGAGAACACATCGGCGTGGATTCCAGACCAGCGGCCCACGATGTAATGGCCGTATTCATGCACCGCAACGATCACTGACAAAGCCACGACGAAAGCTGCAATGGTCATGGCAAGACTGCCGAACTGGGGAAGAAGCGATGCGATATCCAAGGTTTGGTCCTGCTTTCTTTACTAACTCGAGAACGTGCCCGCGTGGATCAGAGCGCCCGCGCCTGCATGGCTTCATCAGCCCTTACCCGTGCGAGATGGTCCACATGGGCCACCGTATCAAGGGAAATCTCGGCATCAATGAGGCCGGAATCGGATGACATTGCCGTCAGCACCTCCTCGACAACCACCGCCATATCGAGAAAACCGATTCGTCCGGCGATGAACGCATCCAGCGCGCGCTCCTTGGCGGCGTTGAAAACCGCCCCTGCCAGACCGCCGCGATGCATCACATCGCGGGCCAGCCGCAGCGCAGGATATCTGGCAGGGTCGGGCGCGTGGAAATGCAGCGTGGCAATCGCGGCAAGGTCCAGCCGCGCCACGGGCAGATCGCGCCGTTCGGGCCAGTGCAGCGCATAGCCGATGGCATGGCGCATATCCGAGGCACCCAGATGCGCCATCAAGGCACCATCGCGGAAGCCGACCAGCGCATGCACCAGCGATTCAGGATGCAGGATCACCTCGATCTGGTCCGGCGCTATGCCGAAATATTCCTTCGTCTCAATGACTTCGAGCGCCTTGTTGAACATGGATGCGGAATCGATCGTGATCCTTTGCCCCATATCCCAGTTCGGATGGCAGGAGGCTTCGGCCAGCGTCGCCTTTGCCAGCCTGTCCAGCGGCCAGTCACGCAAGGCACCGCCGCTGGCTGTGATGATGATGCGTTCAACCGCTGCAATATCCTCGCCTGCCAAGGCTTGGAAAATGGCGGAATGTTCGCTGTCCACCGGCAGGATACGCGCGCCGAACTTAGCTGCTGTTGCCATCAAAAGCGGTCCAGCGGTGACGAGCGATTCCTTGTTGGCCAGCGCCAGCGTCGATCCGTGCCGCAGCGCCTCCATCCCCGGCGCAAGCCCCGCCGCGCCGACGATGGCCGACATGGTCCAGTCCGCAGGGCGTGCCGCCGCCTCGATCAGGGCTGTCTTGCCCGCTGCGGCCTGCACATCCGAACCTTGCAACGCCGCGCGCAGATCGTCCAGCAAATCGTCATGTGCCGTTACAGCCAATTCCGCGCCAAGACGCCGCGCATCGGCGGCCAGTTGCGTAATGTTCCGCCCGCCGGTCAGGGCCACGACATGATATTCGGAGGGCGCGCGCGCGATCAGGTCGAGCGTGTTCTGCCCGATCGAGCCTGTCGCGCCAAAAACTGTCACACGTCTCATAGTTGAACCGGCACCTGACCGGAGATCACCAACACGATCAGAACCAGCAGGGATGCACCGATCAGCCCGTCAAATCGGTCCAGCACGCCGCCGTGTCCGGGGATCAGCCGCGAGCTGTCCTTGACGCCGACACGCCGCTTGATCGCACTTTCTGCGATATCGCCCATTTGCGAGGCAAAGGATGTGACCATACTGACCAGCACAAGGATCGGCCCCACGCCGGTGACAGACATGAAGGCCAGCCCCAGAAGGCCCGCGCCGATCCAGCCCGCTACGGTGCCGGACCATGTTTTCTTGGGGCTGATGGAGGGCCAGAATTTCGGCCCGCCAAACATGCGGCCCGCGAAATACCCCGCGATATCGGTGATTACCACCACCAGAACCAGCCAGACCAGCCATGTGATCCCGTCCTCAAGCGCCCGCGCCGTTACCAACGCGTAGGAGGCCAGCATGATGACCGGCGCATAAAGCACGAACACCTTGCGATGCGTCGAGATCAACAGCGCGCCTGCCACAATCGGGGCCGCCAGCGCCAGCACGTCGCCCAGAACCGGCACCATCACAGCCACGGCCACCGAGACCACCGCCAATGCACCAAGCGCGCGGGCCAGCATCACCTTTTCAGGCTCCAGCATCCGCACTAGTTCCCAGATCATCAGCCCGCAAACCAGCGCGATCAGGGCCAGAAACCAGACCCCGCCCAGCCAGATATCGAATGCCCCCACAACGATCATCAGCAGCGCAGACAAGGTGCGCGTCTTGAGATCCTCCCATTTCGAGGAGGTGGCTGGCTGCGGAGCGGTCATCGGGCCGTCACGGGGTTGCGGCGCCGAAACGCCGGTCGCGCGTGCTGTAGCTGTCCAGCAGGCAGGCAAATTCGGCGCGGGTGAAATCGGGCCAGAGCGTATCGACGAATTCATATTCCGCATAGGCCGACTGCCAGAGCAGGAAATTGGAAATCCGCGCCTCGCCACTGGTGCGGATCACCAGATCGGGGTCTGGCAGCACGCAGGTATCGAGGTATTTCGGCAAGGTTTCCTCGTCCACATCCTTAGGATCGAGACGGCCCTGCGCCACATCCTCGGCCAGACGTTTGGTGGCGCGCGCCACCTCGTCACGGCTGCCGTAGTTGATTGCAATGGTCAGATGCACCTTGTCGTTCTTGGCGGTCATGAGTTCGAGCATGTCCATCAGCGACACCAATTTCGCATCCAGCCGCACCCTGTCACCGATGAAACGGACGCGCACCCCCTCGTCACACAACTGGCGGGTCTCGCGGGTGATATAGCGGCGGAACAGGCTCATCAGCCCCGCCACTTCCACCTGTGTGCGCTTCCAGTTCTCGGTCGAGAAGGCAAAGATCGTCAGGTATTTGACGCCCAGATCGGGGCAGGATTCGACAATCTCGCGCACCCGTTTGGCGCCTGCGTGATGCCCGAACAGCCGTGGTCGCCCTCGCATGGTGGCCCAACGGCCATTGCCATCCATGATGATGGCGACATGACGTGGCCCCCGGCTTGCGGCAGGCGGCGTTTTTACCGCGCTGTCGCTGGTGACGGATATGCTTTGCGGAGTTGCACGCGCCATGTCTGGCCTTTCGCTGGACCGGACCTGCAAGTCGTCAGACCTGCATGATCTCGGCCTGTTTGCCCTCAAGGGCGGCATCCACCATCTTGGTATATTTGTCGGTCAGGTCCTGCACGCTGGTCTCCCAGAACTTCTGGTCATCCTCCGACATGCCACTGGCCTTGGCTTTCTTGATCTGGTCCATCCCGTCACGGCGCACGTTGCGGACAGCCACGCGGGCGTTCTCGGCATATTGCGCGGCAACGCGGGTCAGATCGCGGCGGCGTTCTTCGTTCAGTTCCGGGATAGGCAGCATGATGATCGTGCCGTTAAGTTGAGGATTGATCCCCAAGCCGCTGTTGCGGATCGCTTTTTCAACGGCCCCCACCATCGACTTGTCCCAGACGTTGATGGTGACCATTCGCGGTTCGGGCACGTTGATCGTGCCCACCTGATTGATCGGTGTGCGCTGGCCATAAGCCTCGACCATGACAGGCTCCAGCATCGAGGCCGAAGCGCGGCCCGTCCGCAGCGAGGCGAATTCCGTCTTCAGTGCCGCCATGGCACCGTCCATGCGCCGCTCCAGATCATCGGTATCAATCTCGAAATCTTCGTCAGACATCGTGCTGCTTTTCCCTCATTCCGTCCCTGATCCTTATCAGGGTTTGGTCACATTAGCCCTAACCGTGCACCGTTGTATAGGTGCCCTTACCGGCCAGAATTCCTTTGAACCCGCCCGGCTCGTCCAGCGAAAAGACGATAATCGGCAGGTTGTTGTCCCGCGCCAGTGCAATCGCGCTGGCATCCATAACGCCCAGATGCTGCGCCAGCACCTCGTCATAGGTGACGCGCTCGTAGCGTTTGGCGTCGTCGTGTTTCTTGGGGTCCTTGTCATAGACACCGTCGACCTTGGTGCCCTTGAAGATCGCTTCACAGGCCATTTCATTGGCGCGCAAGGTCGCGGCCGTGTCGGTTGTGAAATACGGATTACCGGTGCCTGCGGCAAAGATCACGACGCGCTTTTTCTCCAGATGGCGGACAGCGCGGCGACGGATATAGGGCTCGCAGACCTGATCCATCGGAATAGCGCTGATCACGCGGGTATGGATGTTGAGCGCCTCGAGCGAGGATTGCATCGCCAGCGCGTTCATCACCGTGGCGAGCATCCCCATGTAGTCGGCGGTCGTGCGTTCCATCCCCTGAGCGCTGCCCTGCAAGCCGCGAAAGATATTGCCGCCACCGATCACCATGCAGATCTCGACACCCAGATCATGCACCGATTTGACCTCCTGCGCGATACGCTGGACGGTGGGCGGGTGCAGGCCGAAGCCTTGGTCGCCCATCAGCGCCTCGCCCGATATCTTGAGCATCACGCGGCGAAAGCGGGCCTGCGCCTGAGGTGGGTCTTGGGGTTCGGCGTCGGCTGGCATGGGGGCTCCGTTCTGGTTTTGCGGGTCGCGCGCAAAATGTCGCAAAACGCAGCCGGGTTCAATCCGCGAAGCGCTCCCTTTGCGATTTCCCTGCATTGGGGCTAACAGACGCGCATGACATCCTTTGCGCCAGAGCAGATTCCGGCTGATCGCCCCGTGTTGATCGCAGGCCCCACGGCCAGCGGTAAATCCGAACTGGCACTGCGGATCGCCGAGACGCAGGGCGGCGTGATCGTGAATGCCGATGCGATACAGGTTTTCGCCAATTGGCGTATCCTGACCGCCCGCCCCGGCCCGGAAGACGAGGCGCGTGCGCCGCATCGTCTCTATGGGCATGTGCCGGGCGATGGCAGCTATTCCGTGGGCCAGTGGCTGCGCGAACTGGCTCCGCTGCTGGCGCAGGGGCCGCGCCCGATCATCGTGGGCGGCACCGGGCTATATTTCAGTGCGCTGACCGAAGGGCTGGTCGAGATCCCTGCCCTGCCCGCGCATGTCCGGCCCGAGGCCGAGGCGCGTCTGCGCGCCGGAGGTATTGCGGCCCTGCTGGCCGATCTTGATGAAGACACGCTTGCCCGGATCGATCGACAAAACCCGATGCGTGTGCAGCGCGCATGGGAGGTGTGGCATGGCACGGGGCGCCGTCTTGCGGCTTGGCAGGACAGCACGCCAGCCCCGCTGTTGCCGCTGTCGGCGACCACCGCAATCGTGGTGGACGCGCCGAAAGACTGGCTGACACCGCGAATCGCGCGCCGCTTTGCCGCCATGCTGGAACAGGGCGCACTGGACGAGGCGCGGGCCAACCTGCCGATATGGAACCCCGCGCATCTGTCGGCCAAGGCAATCGGCGCACCCGAACTGATCGCCCATCTGCGCGGCGAGATGACACTGGACGCAGCACAAGAAGCGGCCACCATCGCCACGCGGCAATTCGCCAAGCGGCAGCGCACATGGTTCCGCGCCCGCATGCGCGGCTGGCAGACCTATCGGCCAGAACTCGCCTGACACAGGGCAGGATTGCCAAACTGCGCCCGACCCCCTTTAGATGACAGGACAGGCTTGTTACGCTTATATGCAAACAAGGGCGCAGCCTGCCGGAACCGACCATCTTTACAAACAACAGGATCCCTCATGCTTATCGGCCCCGCACGAGCAGATCAGAAAACACAACCTGTGCCCGATACGGGTGTGGCGGGCATACGCGTGGGCACAATCGCCCAACTGGCCCGTGGTACGCCGTGGCGGTTGGAGCATATGCACAGCCATGATCATGCGATCATGCTCTGGATCACGCGCGGTCAGGGCCGGATGATTCTGCAAGGACTGCGCAGCGGGATCGGGACGCATAACGCGGTTTTCATTCCTGCGGGCACGCTGCTGTCTGTCGAGCTTGGCAAACAGGGGTTTGGTCTGGCCGTGCATTTGCCGGAAGACCCAGATCTTGGCCTGCCGGAGGAGCCGCAGCACCTGCGGATCCGCGATGTGCAGGCGCAGGCCGAGATCGCAACGATCCTTGATGTGATGCAGCGCGAGCAGACTGCCAACCGCCAGTTTGCCGAAACCGCCATGCGCGCCCATGCCATGCTGCTGTCGGTCTGGCTGCGTCGGCAAATGGTCGAACATGCCGATGACGGGCCGCGCATTCCCGCAGCACACCGTCTGGTGCAAGCCTATTGCGCGCTGGTGGCGCGGGATTATGCAACGCCGAAGCTGATGGGCGATTACGCCGCCGAACTGGGCGTGACGCCAACGCATCTGACACGCTCGTGCCGCGAGGCTTCGGGCCTCACGGCGGCCGACATCCTGACACAACGCAGCCTCTATGCGGCGCGCGAGATGATCGAGACAACCTCCCTGCCCTTACAGGATATCGGCCAGAGCCTGAATTTCTCCAGCCCGGCCTATTTCTCGCGCTTCGTGCAGCATCATACCGGCCAAAGCCCCAGCACATTGCGGCGCAGCGCACAGCGCTGAACGCCCCTTTACGGCCCATGCCATGCCGGACCGCCTGTTTGTTGCGCGGTCCGGCCCTTGGCTGTTTGGCCACCGAAAATTTGACATCTGCCGTGGAGTTATACCTTGTAACCGACATCAATGTCGTTTTTGGTAAGTGATGATGTCGCTTTTCAGACATAAAATGACGAATGCGTGCGTTGACGCAATGGGCAATCTGGTGCCGAATGCCACTTGGAGAAACAGGAATTCTTGATCCGGTGTGGTGGGGAAAAATCGCGATTATCCGGAACGGCCACCGGTTTTACCGTCATAAATAAAAAACGTTACAGGGAGTTCGAAATGAAAGACACGATCTTTAAGTCAAAGCCGGTGCACAAGGCCGCCTTGATGTATGCGGATGAATATAAATCCGGCAAACTCAGCCGCCGCGAATTCCTGACCCGCACGACGGGACTGGGCGTTTCCGCCGCCGCCGCTTATGCACTGGGCGGGCTGGGTGCCCCGGCACAGGCACAGGCGCAAGCCACACCCGCCGAGGGCGGCACGCTGCGGTGCCAGATGAGCTTAAGGGCGCTCAAGGATACGCGCACGGCGGATTGGTCGGAGATTGCCAACCAGACCCGCGGCACGCTTGAGTATCTGGTCGAATACAATAATGACGGCACGTTCCGCGGTATGCTGCTGGAAGACTGGGACGTGAACGAGGATGCCACGCAATATACGCTGACCGTTCGTTCCGGCGTGACTTGGGCCAACGGCGACGCCTTCACCGCCGAGGATGTCGCGCGCAACATCACCCGCTGGTGCGAGCGCAGCGTCGAGGGCAATTCGATGGCCGCACGTATGGGCGCGCTGATCGACGCAGACACCGGCGAGGCCGCCGAAGGCGCGATCGTTGTGGTGGATGACAACACGGTGGAGTTGAACCTCGGTGCGCCGGATATCTCGATCATCGCGAGCTTCTCGGATTATCCGGCGGCTGTGGTGCATTCGTCCTACAATCCCGACGAAATGCAGAATGTCGGCACCGGCCCTTATATCATCGAAGAGCTTGAGGTCGGCATAAGATGCGTGCTGGTGCGCGCGGAAGACCACACATGGTGGGGCACGGATGTCTACGGCGGGCCGTATCTGGACCGGATCGAATATATCGATTTCGGGACTGACAGTGCGGCATGGCTGGCGGCGCTGGAATCCGAAGAGGTGGACATGCTGCACGAATCCGTGGGCGAGTTCATCGAGATCATGGACGGTCTGGGTCTGGTGAAATCCGAGGTTGTCACAGGTGCGACAGTGGTGATCCGCCCCAACCAGTTGGCCGAAGTTAACGGTGTGCGCCCCTATGAGGACAAGCGCGTGCGTCAGGCGATCCAGATGGCGGTGGATAACGCGGTCTGTCTGGAACTGGGCTATGGCAACCTTGGCGTGCCTGCCGAGAACCACCATGTCGCGCCGATCCATCCCGAATATGCCGAACTGCCGCCGCAGACCTATGACCCTGTCGCGGCAAAGGCGCTTCTGGATGAAACCGACATGGCCGATTTCGAGCACGAGATCATCTCGATCGACGATGACTGGCTGCGCAACACGACAGATGCCGTTGCCGCACAACTGCGCGACGCGGGCTTCAACGTCAAACGTACCATCCTGCCCGGCTCGACCTTCTGGAACGACTGGACCCAGTATCCGTTCAGTTCCACCAACTGGAACCACCGCCCGCTCGGTGTGCAGGTTCTGGCCGTGGCCTATCGGTCCGGCGAGGCGTGGAACGAGTTCGGCTGGTCCAACCCCGAGTTCGACGCGCTGCTGGAAGAGGCTCTGGCGATTGCCGATGCCGACACCCGCCGCGAGGTCAGCGCGAAGATGCAGGCGCTCATTCAGGAAGAGGGCGTGACGCTGCAACCCTACTGGCGCTCGCTCTACCGCCACACGCGTGAGGGCGTTGTCGGGGCCGATATGCATATCGCCTTCGAGCATCACCACTACAAATGGGGGCTGGCCGCCTGATCAGGCCCGTCACGGAACCGCGTCCCTGTATCAGGGGCGCGGTTCGCTATTCATCAGCGGGCAGTGCTCTGATGCGCTTTCCGCCTACAGGCGCTGTGCCGCATGGCTGTTCATCCACAACAACAGCCGCGGCCCGCGCAGTAACAAGTTCGGACGTCAGGGGGCTTTGAATGGGTCTGTTCATCTTGCGACGGCTGGGCGTGATGATCCTGACCGCCCTGTGCCTGACATTCATCGTGTTCACGATGACCAATCTCTATCCCAATCTGGAAAAACTGGCCAAAACCCAAGGCAACTTCCGCATGAGCGATGCCGAGGTGGCAAGCTGGCTAGGCCAGAACGGCTATCTCGAACCGCTGCCGGTCAAATACGGCCAGTGGCTGGGCGTGTTTCCGGGATGGACGGTCGAGGTGGCAGGCGGGATGCGCGGGCGATGTGTGAACGGCACCGTCACGCCCGAAGTCATGGCCGAAGCGCCGACCTATTGCGGTATC
Source organism: Rhodobacterales bacterium (assembly GCA_047921295.1). GTDB lineage: Bacteria > Pseudomonadota > Alphaproteobacteria > Rhodobacterales > Rhodobacteraceae > Seohaeicola. Next base: position 41,122 of record JBLRWK010000016.1, on the reverse strand, counting down.
CTGCAAGGCGACTGGGGCTATTCGACCGTGTTTCGCGGCGACGTGGGCAGCATCATCGCCACACGGCTGGGGCTTACGGGCAAGCTGATGTTCTGGGTGATGGTGCTGATGGTGCCCTCAGCCCTGCTGCTGGGCGTGCTGGCGGGGATGCGCGAAGGCTCGCGCACGGACCGAACACTCTCGACCTTTGCGATCACCACCACGGCCACGCCGGAATATGTCTCCGGTGTGATCCTGATTGCGGTTTTCGCCTCCTCCGCCGTGGGGCTGCGCTGGTTCAACGGCACCGCCACCGGCGCGATGGAGAATGCGACCTTCTCGAATTTCTTTCTGCCGGTGCTGACAATCTCGCTTTACGGGATGGGCTATATCGCGCGGATGACCCGCGCCTCCATGGCCGAGGTGATGACCGCGCAATATATCCGCACCGCGCGGCTGAAGGGGGTGAAGTTCAGCGATATCGTGATGAAGCACGCGCTGCGCAATGCGCTGATCGCCCCTTTCACCGTCATTATGCTCCAATTTCCGTGGCTGCTGAACGGCGTGGTCATTGTGGAAACCCTGTTCAATTACAAGGGCTTCGGCTGGACGCTGGTGCAGGCCGCCAGTAACAACGATATCGAGCTGCTGCTGGGCGTCTCGGTTGTGTCGGTGATCGTGGTGCTGGTGACGCAGCTGATCTCGGATATCGGCTATGTCTATCTCAACCCGCGCATCAGCGTGTCATAGGAGGAGCGGCGCATGGACCCACTCGGCTGGGGTGAGATAACCTCCCGCATCCTGATCCAGTTCACACCTGTCTGGATCGCACTTGTCGTCACCTTCGCGCTGTCATTCACCTTCAAGCGGCGGCTGGGCCTTTACGGCAAGCTGTTCGACAGCACCATCGGGATGTTCGGCTTTGCGCTGGTGATGTTCTGGGTCTTCACGGGCATCTTCGGCGGCGCATTCGGCTGGATCGTGACGCATGACACGCTGAGCCAGATTTCCGGCCTCAAGAACAGGGGGCCCGGATCGCCCGTGCCGGATGCCGAGGCGCGTGGCCTTTACCCCTATTACCTGATGGGCGGTGACAATCTGGCCCGCGACGTATTCAGCCGGATGATCGTGGGCGCATGGGAGGTGATGAAAATCGCCCCGTTCGCGACGCTGTTCGCCTTCATGGTCGGCATCACGCTGGGCCTGCCTGCGGGCTATTACGGCGGACGGCTGGATACGTTCCTGTCGTTTCTGGCCAATCTCATCCTCGCCTTTCCGGTGATCCTTCTTTTCTACCTGCTGGTCACGCCGGAGATCGTGCAGACGGGGATTCCGGTCTATATGGCGGGTGTGTTGTTCCTGTTTCCGATCATCTTTCTGTCGATCCTGTTCCAGTCACGGTTTTTCACCCAGCCCGCCAAGCGCAACCTCTATCTGGCGATCACGCTGGTGGTGGGGTTCTGGATCTATCTTGGCATTGCATGGAATGCGGACCCGCTGGGCATCATCGGCTTTCCGCCCAACCTGCTGGTGGTGTTCGTTGCGGTCGTTTTCGTGAACTCGCCCACCGTGTTCCGCATCGTGCGTGGCCTCGCGATGGACATCAAGACACGCGACTATGTGGCCGCCGCCCAGACCCGTGGCGAGGGGCCGTGGTATATCATGCTGTGGGAAATCCTGCCCAATGCGCGCGGGCCGCTGATCGTCGATTTCTGCCTGCGTATCGGATACACGACGATCCTCCTGGGAACACTGGGCTTTTTCGGCCTTGGCCTGAGCCCCGAAAGCCCTGACTGGGGCAGCACGATCAACGAGGGGCGCAAACTGTTGTCGATCTATCTGCATCCGGCTGTTCCCCCTGCGGTGGCGCTACTGAGCCTTGTGTTGGGGCTGAATCTGCTGGCGGATGGGCTGCGCGAGGAAAGTCTGCGCGATTGAGGCGGGGCAAGAGCGGGGCGCGGCCCCGCACCCCGGGATTTTTGACGCAAGAAGAAACAACGGAGCGGATCGATGGCAAAACGCGACTATGACGGGCCGATCCTCGAGATAGACAGGCTGTCGATCTCGTTCTTCACACGGCTGCGCGAAATTCCGGCGGTGATGGATTTTTCCGTGACCGTGCAACCGGGCGAGGCTGTGGGGCTGGTGGGCGAAAGCGGCTGCGGCAAATCCACCGTGGCTTTGGGCGTGATGCAGGATCTGGGCGTGAACGGGCGTGTTGTTGGCGGCTCTGTCAAGTTCAAGGGCCGCGATATGACCGAGATGTCGGCGCAGGAATTGCGTGACATCCGCGGCAACGAGATCGCGATGATCTATCAGGAACCGATGGCGAGCCTGAACCCTGCGATGCGGATCGGCAAACAGCTGATGGAAGTGCCGATGATCCACGAGGGCATTTCCCAGCGCGAGGCCGAGGCGCGGGCGTTGCAGGTGATCGGGGATGTGAAGCTGCCCGATCCGGCGCGGATCATGCGCGCCTATCCGCACCAGTTGTCGGGCGGGCAGCAGCAGCGCATCGTGATCGCGATGGCGCTGATGTCCAAACCGTCGCTGCTGATCCTCGACGAGCCGACCACCGCGCTGGATGTGACTGTCGAAGCGGCGATTGTCGATCTGGTCAAGGATCTGGGCAAGAAATACGGCACCTCGATGCTGTTCATCAGCCATAATCTGGGGCTGGTGCTGGAAACCTGTGACCGGATTTGCGTGATGTATTCCGGTGAGGCGGTGGAGCGTGGCAGCATCACCGATGTATTCGACAAGATGCGCCATCCCTATACGCAGGCCTTGTTCCGCTCGATCCCGCTTCCGGGGGCGGACAAGAACGCCAGCCCGCTGATCGCCATTCCGGGCAATTTCCCGCTCCCGCATGAACGCCCCGACGGCTGCAATTTCGGCCCGCGCTGCGATTATTTCGAGGCTGGGCGCTGCGATCAGGGGGTGATCCGCATGGCGCCTGTGGATGCCGCGGCCACGCATGAGACGCGCTGTCTGCGCTTTGACGAGATCGACTGGAACGCGCGGCCTGCGCTGGCCGAGGTCAAGCAGAAGGGCGAGATCGGGCCTGTCGTGCTGAAGATGGAGAACCTCAAGAAATACTACGAGGTCGCGGCCAGCAAGCTGTTCGGCGGTGGCGAGATGAAGGTGGTCAAGGCCAACGAGACGCTGACATTCGAGGCGCGTGAAAGCGAGACGCTGGCCATCGTGGGCGAATCCGGCTGTGGCAAATCCACCTTCGCCAAGGTGCTGATGGGGCTGGAGACGGCCACGGATGGGCAGATCCTGCTGGATAACCGCAGCATCGGAGATGTGCCGATCCAGAAGCGCGACACCAAGACGGTGGCGGATGTGCAGATGGTGTTCCAGAACCCGTTCGACACGCTCAACCCCTCGATGACGGTGGGGCGGCAGATCATCCGGGCGCTCGAGATTTTCGGCATCGGCAACGGCGAGGCGGAGCGGCGCGGCAGGATGCTCGACCTGCTCGATCTGGTGAAACTGCCCCGCGCCTTTGCCGACCGGATGCCGCGCCAGTTGTCCGGCGGACAGAAACAACGCGTCGGCATTGCGCGCGCCTTTGCGGGCGATGCGCGGATCGTGGTGGCGGACGAGCCTGTCTCGGCGCTGGATGTGTCGGTGCAGGCCGCCGTGACCGACTTGCTGATGGAGATCCAGCGCCAGCACAAGACGACGCTGCTGTTCATCAGCCATGACCTGTCGATCGTGCGCTATCTCAGCGACCGTGTGATGGTGATGTATCTGGGCCATGTGGTCGAGCTTGGCAGCACCGATCAGGTCTTCAGCCCGCCCTATCATCCCTATACCGAGGCGCTGCTTTCGGCTGTTCCTATTGCCGACACGCGGGTGAAGAAAAAGCATATCGTGCTGGAGGGGGATATCCCGTCCGCGATGAACCCGCCACCCGGCTGCCCGTTCCAGACCCGCTGCGGCTGGAAAGCGAAAGTGCCGGGGGGCTTGTGCGAACGCGAGGTGCCGCCTGTGCGGCATCTGGCCGAAGGGCACCAGATCAAATGTCATCTATCGGATGCGGAACTGGCCACGATGGTGCCGGTGATCCAGATCGCTGCCGAGTAACACCGCTTATCAATTCCCGAGGTTAGCCGCCCCAGATCACCTTGATGTAGTTCTGCGTCTCGCGGAAGGGCGGCACGCCGCCGTGTTTCTGCACCGCCCCCGGCCCCGCATTATAGGCCGCCAGTGCCAGCGGCCAGTTCCCGAAGGCGCGGTACTGCTGCATCAGATAGCGCGCGCCGCCGTCAAGGTTCTGGTAGGGGTCCAGCGGATCAACGCGCAGGATCACGGCGGTTTGCGGCATCAGTTGCGCCAGCCCCAGCGCGCCCTTGTGCGAGACGGCATTCGGATTGAACCCCGATTCCTGCTGCACGAGTTTGAGAAACAAATCCTCCGGCACGCCGTGACGCTTTGCGGCATCTCGCGCCATCGCCAGATAGGGGCCGTTATAGCGTCCGGTGAAGGGGGTGGTCTCGTTGCTGCCCCATTTTGTCGGCGTGTTGACCGAGGGTGGCTGCAACCTGACCGAATTGTTGTATTGCTGCCGCGCGCGGTTATCCAGAACGCTGGTCTGTGACGACAGCAGCTTGACGCGCCCTTGGCTCGACAGGGTCTCGGCCTGCGCGTGGGTCAAAGCGCCCGATGCAAGGCCCATCGCCACAATGGCGGTTGCGACAAATCTTTTGTTCATCTTGCGACTGTCCCATGGTTTGGCCCATCGTTTGGGCCGGACTATACCCACGTGAGCGCGTTTTTCCAGCATTTCCGACACAGCAGGCCGCGCGCCGCCCAAGGCGGGTGCTCTGTGCGTTTTTCCATGTTCCCTCCCCTTAGGTCCGTGTTAACCAAGTTGCATCACAAGGAATGACGTGGTCCACACAGGCACCACACCAACAGATTCGATGGAGAGATGCATGGCCGGCTCGGTAAACAAGGTAATTCTGATCGGCAATCTTGGCCGAGACCCCGAAGTGCGGACGTTCCAGAACGGCGGCAAGGTCTGCAACCTGCGGATCGCCACCTCTGAGCAGTGGAAAGACAAGCAATCGGGCGAGCGCAAGGAGCGCACCGAATGGCATACGGTTGCCGTGTTTCAGGAAGGGCTTGTGCGGATTTGCGAGCAATATCTGAAAAAAGGCTCCAAGGTTTATATCGAGGGCAAGCTGCAGACCCGCAAATGGCAGGACCAGAGCGGGGCGGATCGCTATTCGACCGAAGTGGTGCTGCAAGGCTTTGACGGCACGCTGACCATGCTGGATGGTCCCGGCGGCGGGGGTGGCGGCGGTGGCACTGGCGGCGGATATGCCGGTGGCGGTGGCGATTACGGCGGCGGCGGCGATTATGGCGGCGGCTACGACAGCGGCCCCTCGCAGGGCGGCGGCGGAAGCGGCGGTGGCGGCGGACGTGCGCCATCACGCGACATTGACGATGAAATCCCGTTCTGATCACGTTGAAAGGCCCGCCACCGCGGGCCTTTCGCACCTCTGACAGAAGGGTTTTCGCTTGGCTTGGTCTTTTCCCATCGCGCGGCTGTTCGGCTCCGAACTCCGTATCCATGTGACCTTCTTCCTGATCCTGATCTGGATCGGGTTCATCGGTTACGGACAGGGCGGCATGCCTGCGGCCATCCTCAATGTGATCTTCATCCTCGCGCTGTTTGCCTGCGTTGTGGCGCATGAATACGGCCATGCCCTGATGGCGCGCCGCTACGGGATCCGCACGCCCGATATCACCCTGCTGCCCATCGGCGGGCTGGCGCGGCTGGAGCGGATGCCGGAGAAACCCTCGCAGGAAATCGCGGTCGCGCTGGCGGGTCCTGCGGTGAATATCGTGATCTGGGCGGTTCTGATGGTGCTGCTGGGCGGACGGCTAGCCCCGATGGAACAAATGATCGATCCGGGGGGCGGGCTGACGGGATTTCTCAGCCGTCTGGCCAGCGTGAACCTGTTTCTGGCCGTGTTCAACATGCTGCCAGCATTCCCGATGGACGGCGGACGCGTGTTGCGCGCCGCGCTTGCCTCAAGGATGGGGCGCGTGCGCGCCACCGAGATTGCCGCGATGGCGGGCCGTGCGCTGGCCTTTGGCATGGGCTTTCTGGGGCTGATGTCGGGCAATCCGTTCCTGATCCTGATCGCGGTCTTCATCTTTTTCGCGGCTGGCGCGGAGGCGCAGGATGTCTCGATGCGCGCCCTTTCGCGGCGCTTTACCGCGCGCGATGCGATGATCACCTCCTATGAGCCGCTCAGTCCGCAGGACACGCTGCAAAGCGCCGGACAGGCGCTGATCCGCACCACGCAACACGAATTTCCCGTGATAGATCGCGACGGCCTCGCCTTGGGTCTGCTCACGCGGCAAAGCATTCTGGCCGCTGTCGGTGATCCCACGCGACAGATGACGCGGCTGGACGCTGTCGATCTGGCCCCCCTGCCCTGTCTGGGCCTGACCACGCCGCTGGTCGAGGTGTTGGACCTCATGCATCAGCAAAGCGCCGCCGCTGTGGCGGTTTGCGGCAAGGACGGGCGGGTTCTGGGCTATATCACGCGCGAGAACCTTGGCGAGTTGATGATCCTGCACAGCCGCGATACGCGCTGACGGGCCGGACATTCGTGCCGCAATGCAGAAAAAACACCGCGCAATCCGGTGCTGCGGCCCTTTGACTCTGGCCTTTTTTGCAAATGCGTTATACCTCGCGGCCAAACATCCCCCAAAGGACAGACAATGGAACTGCGAAATATCGCCATCATCGCGCATGTTGACCACGGCAAAACGACGCTGGTGGACGAACTGCTCAAACAATCCGGAACCTACCGCGAGAACCAGGCGACGACCGAACGCGCCATGGACAGCAACGATCTGGAACGTGAACGCGGCATCACCATCCTTGCCAAGAACACCTCGGTCGAGTGGAAAGGCACGCGGATCAATATCGTGGACACGCCTGGCCACGCCGATTTCGGCGGCGAGGTGGAGCGTATCCTGTCGATGGTTGACGGTGTTTGCCTGCTGGTCGATGCGGCCGAAGGTCCGATGCCGCAGACAAAATTCGTGACAGCCAAGGCACTTGCGCTTGGTCTGCGCCCAATTGTGGTGCTCAACAAGGTCGACAAACCCGCCGCCGATCCGGATCGCGCGCTGAACGAATGTTTCGATCTGTTTGCCAACCTCGGGGCCAATGACGACCAGCTTGATTTTCCGCATATCTACGCTTCCGGCATCAACGGCTGGGCGGATAACGAGCTTGACGGGCCGCGCAAGGATCTGTCGGCATTGTTCAAACTGATCGTGAACCATGTGCCTGCACCCAAGCAGCAAAAAATGACCGACGAGCCGTTCCGCATGCTGGCCACGACTTTGGGGTCTGACCCATTTGTCGGCCGTATCCTGACAGGCCGTGTCGAATCGGGCCGTCTCAAAGTTGGCGCGACGGTGCAGGCTCTCTCGCGCATTGGCCAGAAAATCGAACAGTTCCGCGTTACCCGTGTGCAGGCCTTCCGTGGCCTTGGGCAGCAGGATATCGACGAGGCCGTGGCAGGCGATATCGTGAGCCTTGCCGGTATGACCAAAGCGACCGTGGCCGATACGATCTGCGCGCTGGCGGTAGATGTGCCGCTGCCCTCGCAGCCGATCGATCCGCCGACCATCACTGTAACTTTCGGCATCAATGACAGCCCGCTTGCAGGCCGTGACGGCAAAAAGGTGCAGTCGCGGGTCATCCGCGAGCGTCTGCATAAAGAAGCGGAATCCAACGTCGCGATCAAAATCTCCGACACGCCGGGCGGCGAGGCCTTCGAGGTGGCCGGGCGCGGCGAACTCCAGATGGGCGTTCTGATCGAGAACATGCGCCGCGAGGGGTTCGAGCTGAGCATTTCGCGTCCGCAGGTGGTCTTCCGCGAAGGCCCCGATGGCGAGCGTCTGGAGCCGATTGAGGAAGTCACCATCGATGTGGATGACGAATATTCCGGCGCGGTGATCGAGAAAGTCACCGGCCCCCGCAAGGGCGAACTGGTCGAGATGAAACCCGCAGGTGTCGGCAAGACGCGCATCATCGCGCATGTGCCCTCGCGCGGTCTGATCGGCTATCACGGTGAATTCCTGACAGATACGCGCGGCACTGGCGTGTTGAACCGCGTGTTCCACACATGGGCACCGCACAAAGGCCCGATTCCCGGACGGCGCGCGGGCGTGCTGATCTCGATGGAGAACGGCACCTCCGTGGCCTATGCGCTGTGGAACCTCGAAGAGCGGGGCCGCATGTTCATCGGCGCGCAGGCCGATGTCTACACCGGCATGATCATCGGCGAGCACAGCCGCGACAACGATCTGGAAGTGAACCCGCTCAAGGGCAAAAAGCTGACCAACGTGCGCGCCTCCGGCACAGACGAAGCGGTGCGTCTGACAACCCCGATCACGTTGTCGCTGGAACAGGCGATTGCCTATATCGACGATGACGAACTGGTCGAAGTCACGCCGAACTCGATCCGTCTGCGCAAGCGCTACCTCGATCCGCACGAGCGCAAGAAGCAGTCGCGCTCGGCCTGATCGGCTGATCGGCAAACATGGTCAGGGCGCGATGTTCACGCGCCCTGTTACCTCCAGGCTGCCATCGGGTGCTACCTGCGCGACGATGATCTCGCCCGAGGCTGGGAATACCCCGGTCAGCGCGGTGATATTGACCTGATGCGTCACCAGCAGCACCCGCGCGCCTGCCGCCACAGCGGACAGCGCCTCTATCGTTGATTGTGATTGCGCGTGCCGGTTGCCGCGCCGTGCGAAGAACGAATGCAGCGAGGGCATGACCTGCACAGACCCCATCTGCATCAACTCTGCCGTTTCCCGCGCCCGACACCAGCCGCTGGTCCAGATGTGATCGAATGCAACGCCGCGCTCACGCAGGGCAGCACCGATCCGCTGCGCCTGTGCACGGCCTTGCGCGCTCAGATTGCGCTGTGTTGTGCAATCCTCAAGACGGAAGGAGGCCGGATCGCCCGTTCCAGGTGCCAGCGCATGGCGCATCAGCGCAATCGCACCGGGCTGGCGCAAGGCCTCCCAGTCATCGGCGACAAGCGATGTGGGGAACATCAGAATAAGGCAGGAAAACAAAAAAGCGCGCATCAGGTCCTCATCCGGCAGGGATACCCTCGGACCTAGCCTGTCACGCGCCTCAATCCAGTCTGCGACTGTCCTCGGCCAGTGTTGCGATGGCTGCTGTGGTTACTCTGTGATCTCGACGATCAGCAATTCCCGCTCGGACGCGCCGCGCGCATGGCTCAGCGCTTCCTGATACTCCGGCGAATGGTAGCAGGCCTCTGCCGCCTCGACCGAGGCAAAGCGCGCCACCACATTGCGGGGCCGTTCCTTGCCCTCAAGCTGCACGAAACGCCCGGCCCGCGCGATAAACACTCCGCCGTGCTTGGCAATCGCGGGCCCGGCCAGTTCCGCATAGCGGGCATAGGCCTCGGGGTCTGTCACGGTCACATGGGCGATCCAGAGTGCGCTCATTTCCTTTTCCTCTCAATAAGTTACACGCCGTCCACGATCACCAGATCACGGGTGCTGCTGCGCAGGGCAATCGGCAGGATCGCCTGATATTCGGGCGAATTATACCATTCCAACGCCTGCTCGCGGCTGGGAAAGCTGATCAGCACATGCCGGTCCGGCCCGCTGCCCTCCACCTGCGTCATGGCTCCGCCCTTCACCAGAAAGGTGCCGCCCGCCGCCTCGGCCAGCGCAACGGTCTGGCTGGCATAGGTTTTGTAATCCTCAAGATCGCTCACGTCGATCCGCGCGATGATATAGGCTGTCATCTCAATCTCCCTCTCACTTGCCCAGCAGGCTCTCGACCGCGGCTATCGCGCCAACTGCATTGGCTGCATCCGCCCCGCCGCCCTGCGCCATATCGGGCCTGCCACCGCCACCCTTGCCGCCAAGCTCGGCCACAGCCGCGCGCACCATATCGACCGCCGACAGCCGCGCTGTCAGGTCCGACGTCACGCCTGCCGCAACCGCTGCCTTGCCATCCGCATCCGCGATCAGCAGCACAGCACCCGAGCCAAGCCTTTGTTTATGCTCGTCGATCAGCGCAGGCAGATCCTTGCCCGAGACGCCCGCCATGACCTGCGCGATGAAGGGCACACCGTTGATCGTCTTGACCTCCTGTGCTGCGCCGGAGCCTGATCCACCCGCCATCGCCAGTTCGCGGCGCAGTTGCGCCACCTCGTTGGACAGCGAGCGCCGCTCGTCCAGCAGCGCGCGCACACGTTCGGCCAGATCGGCGGGCTGGGCCTTGAGCGCCTCGGCCACTTGCGCCAGACGCTGAGTCTCCGCACGGATATGCGCCATCGCGGCCTCGCCGGTCAGCGCCTCGATCCGCCGGACACCGGCGCTGGAGGCGCTGTCGCCAAGGATCACGCAGACCCCGATATCGCCGGTCCGCGCCACATGGGTGCCGCCGCACAGCTCGATCGACCATGTCTTGCCGTCATGCCCCTTGCCGGTTTCGGCGCGGCCCATCGACACGACACGCACCTCGTCGCCGTATTTCTCGCCGAACAGGGCCTGCGCGCCGATGGCACGGGCGTCATCGGGCGTCATGATCCGCGTCTCGACCGGGCTGTTCTGGCGGATATAGGCGTTCACCTCGGCGCTCACGCGGGCCAGTTCGGCTGACGTCAACGCCTTGGAATGGCTGAAATCAAAGCGCAACCTGTCCGGCGCGTTCAACGAGCCGCGCTGCGCCACGTGATCGCCCAAGGTCTCGCGCAGGGCTTCGTGCAACAGATGCGTGGCCGAGTGATGCGCGCGGATCGCGGCGCGGCGGGTGTGATCCACCTCCAGCGCACCATGGCCGCCCACGGCGATCTCGCCCTCCAGCACGGTGCCGAAATGGATGAAAACGCCCGCGGATTTGCGTGTGTCGGTGATCTGCACCAGCAGGCCCTGCCCACGCAGATACCCGGTGTCGCCAACCTGTCCGCCGCTTTCGGCATAAAACGGCGTCTGGTTCATCACGATCTGGACGGTTTCGCCCGTCTTGGCAGCAGCCACCTGCGCGCCGTCACGCACCAGCGCCATCACCTGACCCTCGGCGGTTTCGGTGTCATAGCCCAGAAAATCTGTGGCCCCATGGGCCTCGGCAATGTCATACCAGACGGTGGCATCTGCCGCCTCGCCGCTGCCGGACCATGCCGCGCGGGCCTTGGCCTTCTGCTCGGCCATGGCGGTCTCGAATCCGGTCGTATCGACGCTGCGGCCCTTCTCGCGCAGGGCATCCTGCGTCAGATCGAGAGGAAAACCGAATGTATCATAGAGCTTGAACGCCGCCTCACCGGGCAGGGCCGCATCCTCCGGAAGGCCAGCCAGCTCGTCATCCAGCAGCCGCAAACCGCGATCGAGCGTCTGCTTGAAGCGCGATTCCTCCAGCCGCAGCGTCTCCTCGATCAGAGCCTGCGCGCGGCCGAGTTCGGGATAGGCCGCCCCCATCTGACGCACCAGCGCGGGCACCAACTGGTGCATCACAGGGTCTTTGGCCCCCAAAAGATGCGCATGCCGCATCGCACGGCGCATGATCCGGCGCAGCACATAGCCGCGCCCGTCGTTGGAGGGCATGACACCATCCGCGATCAGGAACGAAGTCGAGCGCAAATGATCCGCGATCACGCGGTGATGCGTCTTGCCCGGACCGTCCGGATCGGTGGAGGTGGCATGTGCACTGGCCTCGATCAGGCTGCGGATCAGATCGGTTGCATAATTGTCGTTGGTGCCCTGCAACAGCGCCGCGACCCGTTCGATCCCCATGCCGGTATCGATGGATTGCGCGGCCAGTTCGCGGCGGCTGCCATCCTCGAACTGTTCATATTGCATGAAAACGAGGTTCCAGATCTCGACGAAACGGTCTCCATCCTCCTCTGGGCTACCGGGAGGCCCGCCCCAGATGTGATCGCCGTGATCAAAGAAAATCTCGGTGCACGGTCCGCAAGGGCCGGTTGGCCCCATCATCCAGAAATTGTCATTGGTGGGAATGCGGATGATCCGGTCATCGGACAGGCCCGCCACTTTCTTCCAGATATTCGCCGCTTCGTCGTCCGTGTGGTAAACGGTGACCAGCAGGCGATCCTTGGGAATATCGAATTCCTTGGTCAGCAATTCCCATGCAAAGGGAATTGCCTCGGATTTGAAGTAATCGCCGAAGCTGAAATTGCCCAGCATCTCGAAGAATGTGTGATGCCGCGCGGTATAGCCGACATTGTCCAGATCGTTATGCTTGCCGCCCGCGCGTACGCATTTTTGTGCTGTCGTGGCGCGGGTATAGTCGCGGTGCTCGACCCCGGTGAAGAGGTTCTTGAACTGCACCATCCCCGAATTGGCGAACATCAGGGTCGGATCGTTGCGCGGCACCAGCGGGCTGGAGGGAACGATCTCGTGCCCCTGCTTGGCAAAATAGGACAGAAAGGTTGATCGGATATCATTCAGCGTGGGCATATGCAGACTTTCCGGGGAAGTTCAGTGTTCGCGCTGATGTAGCGGTCAGGCGCGGGCCTGTCCACCGCCGCATAGCCCCGAGGGCTTTGCAAAATGAAAAGGCCCGCCAATGCTGGCGGGCCTGTCACATCATATCTGCGCCGGATCAGGCTTCGAGCACTTCCGGATCATCGCCACCCTCGTTCCCCATGTTGAAGTCAAGACCATGCGAGGCGCGGATCTTGTCCTCGATCTCGTCCGCGATCTTGGGGTTGTCACGCAGGAACTGTTTGGAATTCTCGCGCCCCTGCCCCATCCGCTCGTCACCATAGCTGAACCATGCACCCGACTTCTCGACCACACCGGCCTTGACCCCGAGGTCAAGCAATTCGCCGGTCTTGGAGATGCCTTCGCCATACATGATGTCGAACTCCACCTGCTTGAAAGGCGGCGCTACCTTGTTCTTGACCACCTTGACGCGGGTCGCGTTGCCGACAACTTCCTCACGGTCCTTGACCGAGCCGATCCGGCGGATATCAAGGCGCACAGAGCTGTAGAATTTCAGCGCGTTACCGCCTGTTGTGGTTTCGGGGCTACCGAACATCACCCCAATCTTCATGCGGATCTGGTTGATGAAAATCACCATGCAGTTGGAACGGTTGATCGACCCGGTCAGCTTACGCATGGCTTTGCTCATCAGGCGGGCCTGCACGCCGACGCTGCTGTCGCCCATATCGCCTTCAAGTTCGCTTTTCGGGGTCAGCGCCGCGACACTATCGACCACGACCATGCTTACCGCACCCGAGCGCACCAGCGTGTCCACGATCTCCAGCGCCTGCTCGCCTGTGTCGGGCTGGCTGATCAGCAATTCATCAAGGTTTACGCCCAGTTTTTTGGCATATTGCGGATCAAGCGCGTGTTCGGCATCGACAAAGGCGCAGATGCCGCCTTTTTTCTGCTCTTCAGCCACGCAATGCAGGGTCAGCGTGGTTTTACCCGAGCTTTCCGGCCCGTAGATCTCGATAATCCTGCCCTTAGGCAGCCCGCCGATCCCGAGCGCGATATCAAGGCCAAGAGAGCCTGTCGACGTCGCCTCGATGTCGCGCATGACATCCTTGCCGCCCAGTTTCATGATCGAGCCCTTGCCGAACTGACGTTCGATCTGAGCAAGGGCGCTGTCGAGCGCCTTTTGTTTATCCGCGTTTTTCTTGTTATCCATTGAAAGAAGATCTGCCGTTGCCACTGTTCTGACCCCTTATTTCACACCCGGTCACGGGCGGCAATGATTGCCTTTTGTTCATGTCCTGTTCTTGTTTCCGTTATGAGATCAAAACGGGAACATTTCAAGGTATTTCTTTAGGCTTCCAACTTGGCCGAAACAGGTTAAGGATTGATGTAGAAAAGGGCGTGCTTGTGTGTTTTGCGGGATGGAGGGTGTGATGCTGGTGTTCTGGAAGCAAGGTCTTGTGTTTTTGTCTGTTCCCAAAACCGGAACGACAGCCTGGGAAACCGCCCTTGCGCCGCATGCCGCGATTGCCGTTCTCGACCCGCCGGAGCTCAAACACGCGCCGCTTTACCGCTACAACCGATTCTTCCGGCCGATGTTCGAGAAGGCCTGCAAAACAAACGGAATCGAGACCCTTGCAGTGATGCGCGAGCCGGTCAGCTGGCTGGGAAGCTGGTACCGTTTCCGGCGGCGGCCGTTCATGAAAGGCAAGCCGCAAGCGACCTTTGATGTGAGTTTCGACGATTTCGTCAGCGCCTATATTCAGGGTGACACTGACGGTTTTGCCAATGTCGGCAGTCAGGCAAAGTTTCTGGAGCCGCGCCCCAACGGCACGGCGGTCACTCATTTGTTCCGTTACGAGGATCAACCGGCGCTGCTTAATTTTTTGCAGGAGCGGCTGGATATGCAGATCACGCTGCCGCGCAGCAATGTCTCTCCCGCGATGGAGCTGGAATTGTCGCCCGGGATCGAGCAACGGCTACGCCGCAAATATGCCGAGGATTTCGCGCTGTGGGAGTCGATTCCCCACCGCACTGCGGGATAAGCGCAGTCCCCGCGCCCCGCGTCATTGAAGCTGGTTGTTGACTGTCTCCGTCAGATCGTTGAGCGAGAACGGTTTAGGCAGGAAAACCGAATTCGGAATCCGCGCCTGTGCATCGCCGAATGATTCCTCCGCGTAGCCGGAGACGAAGACAACACCCACACCGGGGCGTTGTCTGAGCGCCTCGCGCACCCATGTCGGCCCGTCCATGCCGGGCATGATCACATCGGTCACGAATAGATCCACCTCCAGCGTCTCGTCTTCCAACGTGGCGAGCGCCTGCTCTGCCGAATCGGCCTCGATCACGGTGTAGCCGCGCAATCGCAACGCGCGGGAGGCGAAAGCGCGGACCGGTGCCTCGTCCTCCACCAGAAGGACAACACCGTTGCCATGGCGCACCATGGGCACTTTGGCGGATGCGACCGTGCTTTGATGCGCCAGCGCCGGTGCCAGATCATGCCCCGGAAACAGCAGCGTGAAACAGGTTCCATGGCCCACGACACTATCGACGAAGATATAGCCGCCGCTTTGCTTGACGATCCCGTAGGCGGTGGACAGGCCAAGCCCCGTCCCCTCCCCGGTACGTTTGGTCGTGTAGAACGGCTCGAACACCTTTTGCAGCTTGTCGGCGGGTATGCCGTGCCCGTGATCCGACACCTGCACCGAGACATAGGCTCCGGGCGGCAGCGTCACGCGGTCCCGCTCCATCGGTTCGCGCAGCAATAACCCCTCTGTCTGGATGCGGATCTCGCCACCGGCGGGCATCGCGTCGCGCGCGTTCACCACAAGGTTCATCAGCACCTGTTCCAACTGCCGCTTATCGGCGCGGATCGCTTGCAAAACTGGCTCATGCGACAGCGTCAGGGTGATTTTCTCGCCCACGAGACGATTGAGCAGATGCGTCAAATCCGACAGGGTATCGCGCAGGTCCAGCACCTCGGGCCGCAAGGTCTGTTTGCGCGAGAAGGCGAGAAGCTGGCCGACAAGGGCAGCCGCGCGATTGGCGTTTTGATGGATCTGCACCAGATCGCCATATTCCGGATCACCGGGGTCGTGGCGCAACAGCAGCAGGTCGCAATGGCCGGAAATCGCCGTCAGCAAGTTGTTGAAATCATGCGCGACACCGCCCGCCAACTCACCGATGGCCTGCATTTTCTGGCTTTGGACGAACTGCGCCTCCAGCGTTTTGAGCTCGGTCGCATCGGTCAGCACGGCGATCAGCGCGGGCTTGCCGCGATCATGCACCTTGTTCAGCGTGACCTGCACGAAAACCTCTGTATCCGAGCGTGTCAGGCGCAGGAATTCCGAGTTGTGCCCGCTGCGCCCCGCCGCCGCCTCGGTCAACCAGTCCGCGATGGAGCGGCCCAACCCCTCCATCAGGTCGGACAGGCGTTGCGGTGCGGCGTCACGGCATCTCAGCAACTCGCGCGCGGGTAGATTGGACAGCAGAACCGCTCCGTCAGGGTCGAGTTTCAGCAAAGGCACCGGCAGCGCGTCGAAAAAGCGCCAGCCTTCTTGCAGGTCCGTTCCGGCTTGTGGCTGCCCTGCGTGATCCAGCGCCTTTTGCTCCCCCGCGTCATGCTTTCCCGGCACCGGCAGCAGATACATTTCCCTCCGCCCCGGCGTGGGCTGGGATTCAATCACGATGCAGGATTTCTGCCCCTGCAATGTGCTGATCCGGTGGACATGGCCCTGCTTCAGCGGCTGTTCGGCGCTGAGCCTGTCGAGTGTCTTGATCCTTTCCCCGATCAGTCGCCGTGCCGCATCGTTCATCGACAGGATAGCATCGTTCCGGCCGATTGTGAGCATCGGCAGGTCCGCGCCCAAGGCGAGGCGCTGAAGCTGGGAGCGCTCCGCAATATCCTGACAACGCCAGAGCAAGCCGCCACTTTCCAACTGCATCACCGTGAGCCGCAGATGCCCCCGCCGGATTACGATATCCTCGGTCGCGCGCCCCGCGAGCGCCGCTTTCTGCCTGAGCCGCATGAGCACGGGAGCGGGATCGGCCAGCACGGCCCTCAGTGCCGCCTCGACCGTCTGACCCTGCGTATCACCAAACCGCGCAGTTGCGGCGGCGTTGCTGAAGACGATCTCTCCGCCCGTATCCGTCAGCAAAGACGCGATGACATCCTGCGCCACAAGATCGTGCACCGCCTTGCTGCGGCGTGCGGCCAGCCAGTCGATGCAACGCGTGCCCAGCCAGCCGATCATCACCACAGTCATCAACACGCTCGCCGCAGCGACGAATGCGAGCGAGACATGTAACTCCGACGCGCCTTGCGCGATCAGCACAGCCGCAGCCCCCAGCCCCGCCAGAAGCCAGCCGCGTTCCGAAACCTGCTTTAAAACTCGTGCCACAGATCCACGTGGCAGAACCAAATAATCCAAACCACAACCCGATTGCCGATTCGTGCAACTTCAGGATGCCAAAGGAAAGCCTAACCGGAGCTTAATTCCGCACAAAATTGCTAGCAAAACGGGAAATGCGTCACTTTCGCTGCAACTGGGCGAGGAAAAACCCGTCTCCCGAGGGGCCGGGCCACCAGCGATGCGCCGTGATTTTCTGCCATGCGGGATGGTTTGCGAGAAACGCCTCTATACGGTCCTCGTTCTCGGCGCGCAGGATAGAACAGGTCGCGAAAGCCAGTGTGCCTTGCGGTGCAACAAGGGCTGCGGCTTGTGTGAGGATCGTGTCCTGAATGGCGGTCAACTCGTCGAGCCTCTCGCGTGTCAAAGCCCATTTTCCCTCGGGCGTACGCCGCCATGCCCCCGAACCGCTGCAAGGCGCATCGCACAGCACCAGATCGAAAGGCGCGATCGCGGGCAAGTCTTCTGTCGTAGCCGTGACGATCTGCACGCCCGCACGTTCCGCCCGCGCGGGGAGGTCTTTCATCCGGTTGGGCTGGATGTCATGGGCAAAAAACGTAGCCTCTGTCCGGTCCGCCATGGCAAGCGCCTTGCCGCCGCCGCCCGCGCAATAATCCAATATGTTTCCAATGCTTGGCAGGCGTAGCTCATCTATTGTGGCTTGGCTTGCACCGTCTTGCAGCTCGACCAGTCCCGTCAGATAGCTGTCCGTCTGAGCGACTCGGCGCCCACCGGAGACGACGCGCAACGCGGTGGGGCTGATCGTATCGGGCAGGCTCTCGACACCCTCCTGCGCGAGCCTCTCCTGTGCCGCATCGCGCGTGGTCCGGCGCAGGTTGACGCGCAACATCACCGGCGCGCGGGCCTGTAGCACGGCGGCAATCTCCTCGGTCCGCGCGCCAAGGCTTGCCTGCATGTCGGGCCAGAGCCAGTCGGGTATGTCGCAGGCCTCCGCCCCCGGTGCGGGCTGGCGTCCGGCCGCGTTCTCGGCATCGCTGGGCGGTTCCGGCGCGTGACCCTGTCCGGTAAAGACCGTCTCCACCGCCTGCCCCTCGGCCCGCAGCAGCCCCAGCATCAGCCCGCGCCCTGTCATCGCGCCGCCCATCGCGGCCAGCGAGCGTTTGCGGCGCAAGGCATCGAACACCAGATCGCGCAGGGCGGCGCGGTCGCCTGATCCGGCGAACCGGCTGCGTCTGGCCCATCCGGTCAGGGCCTTTTCGGCGGGTGTTCCGTCAAGGATATGGTCGAGCACCTCGCTGGCGGCGGCAATGCGGGCGGCGGGTGTCATGGCAACTCTCCTCGATCGGGCGTGGCAGGCAGTTCGCGCAGCAGGTAGATATCCATGATCCAGCCATGCGCGGCTTTGGCTTGTGCGCGGGCCGTCATGATCCGCTCTGCCACATCGGCCAGCGGGCCTTCAATGCAGATCTCATTCCGCATTCCGACATAGGCCCCCCACCAGATGTGATAGCGCGGCATATCCAGCGCGGTGAAAGCGCCCCCTGCGTCGAGCATGACGACAGCCGTGCCAGCGCCTTCCGGCCAGCCTTTGTCGCGCAACTGCCGCCCCGTGGTGATGGTCACGGGCGCGCCCAGATCGTTGAGCGGGATCGCATGGGCGGCGCATAGCGCCTGAATCGCGGTGATGCCGGGAATGACCTTCAGGCTCAGCGGCATGTCCCGCCCGATACGCTCCGCGATCCGGAGCGTGCTGTCGTAAAGAGAGGGATCGCCCCAGACCAGCAGCGCGACATGCGGCCCGCCGCCCTGTTCCAGATGCACGGTGATGCACCCGTGCCAGGCTGCGGCGATGGCGTCATGCCAGTCGTTCACGCGGGTGAGGTAATCGGGGGTCGCGGGGTCGCGCACGGGCAGATCGAAGCTTTCGATCCGCGTTGCGGGATTGGTGACGCAGGCCTTGCAGATCGCATGGCGCAGTCCGGCCAGATCGGCCTTGTCCTCGCCTTTGAGCGGGATCAGGATCAGATCGGCGGCATTCATCGCCTTGACCGCCTGTGTGGTGACATGATCCGGATTGCCGGTGCCGATGCCGATCAGGGAAAGCGTAATCATCTGCGCCTCTATAAAATGAACAAGGGCGCGACCCGGCGGATCGCGCCCTGTTGTGCCATTGGATCAGATCACGCGGCGGAGTAAAGGCGTGACGTCACGAATGGCGGCGGTGTCTTGCCGCGCAGGGCCTTGGCACCCGCCAGAACGGCCAGATCGACCAGCGGCTCGAGCAGGATAACGGCCAGATAGGCCAGTGCGAAGGTGGCGGTGGGTGCCAGCGCCTCGGCGCCCATCCCGTAGATCGCCCAGAACGCGACCCATGCGACCACACCGCCCTGATAGCAGGCCGAAAGCGCCAGAACCTGGCTGTATTTCAGGTCTACATAGGCCGTTTGCGGCGCGATGATCCGGCGTGCCAGCATGGTCAGCGCGAACAGCGGCACCAGCAGCGTTGTCATGTTCATCGCGAACTGCGGCATATCGCTCGGCGAGAAGAACATCCCCTGAATGAGCAGCCCCAGCACAAGGCCGATCGCGGATGGCCCCGCCCCGAGGATCAGGAACAAGGTCGAGCCGAGGATGAAGTGCACCTCTGACACGCCGACTGGGAAAGTCGGCAGAATCTCGAAGAAGATGAAGGTCAGGACAGCCGCGAGCGCGCTGCGGATCATGAGCGAGGGCACGCCGCGCTCCATGATGGCATGGCGCGCATACCACAGGCCGGTGGCCCCTGCGGCGGCGGCTGTTGCGTAACTTAACGTGATTTTTGCCCCGTCGACGAGGCCCGGTTCGATATGCATGTCAGTCTCCTTGCCGTCACACCCGACGGCGGATGGGTTGATGTGACAAGGCCGGTCTCCTGGCTGGCGGGTCGTCACGATCATTCACCTTCCCGGCCCGGTGATTGGCCAGTGGCATATCGAATGACCGCTTTCCGCTGACAGTCGCGGGGGCGGCTGAGGGAGGGGCGCCGCAACTGAGTCCGCCCTTCCTCATTCCCGTTTCAGCCCCTTTCCTGTCCGGATCAGGGCACCTTGATCAGATGCTTTTGCGCCCATCCATGGCATCGGTCAAGTCTGTAGGCGACATTTGCAGGGCTGATCGCAGCATCGCACTATCAGACACGTTAAAAAGGGAGGAACGGGGAGTCTCAGAACTCCGCAAGCGGGCCATATAAAATCAGCGCGGGCTGGTCGCTGCGCGCCTCTGCCAGCGTGGCCGCCAGTTCCGCGATGGTGCTGCGGTGCAGGTTCTGGTGCGCGTGGCTGACGGCTTCGGCCAGCAAGGCGGGTGTATCTGCTGGCATCCCGTGCTTGATGAGATCGGCCACCAGCGCGGGAAAGGTGCGCTTGCCCATGAACACAACCGTCGTGGCCAGCGGATCGGCCAGAGCGGCCCAGTTCAGATCGGCCGGAAGCTGTCCCGTCACATCCGCGCCGGTGATAAACTGCACCCGCCGCGCGGTCAGGCGGCGTGTCAGCGGGATGCAGGCCGCAGCGGCAGCGGCACAGGCCGAGGGCACGCCGGGGATGATCTCGTAGGGGATGCCTGCCGCGACCAGCGCCACGATCTCTTCCTCCAGCCGTCCGAAAATCCCGCTGTCGCCGGATTTGAGCCGCACCACCTGCGCGCCCGTCATAGCGTGTTCCACCAGCAGGCGGCTGACATGGTCCTGTTTGGGCGAGGGCCGACCGGCGCGCTTGCCCACCGCGATCAGTTCGGATTGCGCGCCCGCATGGGTGAGGATCGGGCCGGATGACAGATCGTCGAACAGGATGATGTCGGCCTTGCCCAGCCGGTTGATCGCTTTGAGGGTCAAAAGCTCCGGATCACCCGGCCCGGAGGAGACGAAAGAGACAAAGCCGGTCATGAGGCGTTTCCGGAAATAACGGTGGCGGGGGCGATCAGATGGAAGAAGGTGCCGCTGACGCAGCCGCCGCCATCCGTCATCCGGTAGGAGCCGGTTTCCGCCACGGCCTGCCCGTTGGCATCCGTGACCTCGGCCAAAGGCGCGTCGGGTTGCGCGAGGATCGAGGCATAGTGGAATTCGTGCCCGCGCAGCGCCGTGCCAGCGGCAAGCCCCGGAAAATCCAGATGCGGGCGCGCCAGCCGGTAGCCCAGATGCATCCGCCGCTTGGCAAAGCTCGTTTCCAGCCCCAGCAGCCCTACCATCTCGTGCCGCGTGCCATCCGCCGCCACCAGCCCCTGCCCCAATGTCATGTAGCCGCCGCATTCGCCGTGCACTGGTCGGGTTTGTGCGAAAGCTGTCAGGCCCGCGCGGAATTTCCTTGCCGCGCTCAATCGTCCGGCATGCAGTTCGGGGTAGCCGCCCGGCAGCCAGCATACGGTTGCGGATGGATCAGGCGCCTCATCGGCCAAGGGCGAGAACGGCAGGACGGTTGCGCCCTGCGCGTGCCATTCGGCCAGCAGATGCGGATAGACGAAAGAGAACGCCGCATCACGCGCCAGCGCGATCCGCTCTCCGGGTGCGGGGATCGGGGGCACGAGGCCCTCCGTCTGCGCCGCATGGCTGGCCGCCACAGCGCGGATCGCATCAAGATCGCAATGGGCCGACACGAAGGCCGCAGCCTCGGCCAGTATCGCCTCCAGCCGTGGCAGTTCCTCGGCCTGCACCAGTCCCAGATGCCGCTCCGGCAAGGCTATCTCGGCCTTGCGTGGCAGCGCGCCCAACACCTTAAGGCCCGCCGCCTCCATTCCCACACGGATCAGCGCATCGTGACGGGGCGAGGCGACCTTGTTCAGGATCACCCCTGCCACGTTCAGCCCCTTGCGAAACTGCGCCATGCCATAGGCCACCGCCGCCGCTGTCTGCGCCTGCCCCGAGACATCCAGCACCACGATCACCGGCCAGCCCATCAGGGTCGCCACATCGGCGCTGGCCCCGTTGCCCGCCTCGCCGGGGAGCGCCACGCCGTCGAACAGGCCCATCGACCCTTCGGCCACGACCAGATCGGCCCCCTGCGCCTGCGTCGCCAACCGCCGGATGCGCGCCTCGGTCATCGACCAACTGTCCAGATTGACCGAGACGCGCCCCGCAGCCGCCGCATGAAACGCGGGATCGATATAATCCGGCCCGCTTTTGAAGGGCTGCACAGTTAGCCCTTGGGCGCGGAACGCCGCGAGCAGCCCCAACGTCACCGTGGTTTTGCCGGTGCCGGAGGCGGGCGCGGAGATCAGGATGCCGGGGGGAAGCTCTGTAGCCTGCATCATGCGCTGTCCGGAAAACGGGGGTTGGTGCCGACGGGGCGGTAGCGGCGGTCGTAATCGCCGGCATAGAGGCGGCTTTCGTCGAAATCCTCGGCGCCGATGGCGTGGCCCACGAGGATCAAGGCGGTCCGCTCGCCCTCGCCAATGGCGGGGTCCAGCGTTTCAAGCGTCGCGCGGATTACCCGCTGGTCGGGCCAGCTTGCGCGGAACACCACCGCCACCGGACAATTCGCTCCGTAATGCGGCGACAGCCGCTCTGTGACCTCGGACAGCAAATGCACCGACAGGTGGATCGCCAAAGTGGCCCCCGTGCGGGCGAAATTTTCGAGGCTCTCGTTCTCGGGCATCGAGGTGGCGCGACCGGACGTGCGCGTCAGGATCACCGATTGCGCCACGCCGGGCAGTGTCAGTTCCGCGCCCAGCACGGCGGCAGCGGCGGCAAAGGACGGCACGCCGGGCGTTACATCATAAGCGATGCCCAAGGCCCGCAGACGGCGCAACTGCTCGCCCATTGCGGACCAGACCGACAGATCGCCGGAATGCAGCCGCGCCACATCATGGCCCGCGCTATCAGCGGCCTGTATCTCGGCCATGATCTCGTCAAGGCTCAAGGAGGCGGAGTTGACGATCCGTGCGCCATCAGGGCAATGCGACAGCAGTGCCTCCGGAACCAGACTGCCCGCATACAGGCAAACCGGAGAAGATGCGATAAGGTCGCGCCCGCGCAGGGTGATCAGATCGGGGGCACCGGGGCCTGCGCCGATGAAATGAACCGTCATGCCGTCTCTCCTTCGCCTTGCGCCACGGCGCAGGTCACCATTCCGTCGGGCGAGGCGACACGTTCCACGACAAGCCGCGCCCTTGCCCCCGCACAGGCCAGCGCTGCCGCCTCGGCCACCGATCCTGTGCCATGCAGCGCCATGATCCGCGCCGATTGCGTGGGCGTCGCCACCCCATGCACCGCAACCGCATGGACAGGCAAGCCGCGTTCCGCTGCCAGCGCCCGCAGTGCCAGCGCGCAGCCCTTGGCGGGCAAGGTCGCCAGCGCATCGACAGGCCCGCCCTGCGCCTCGACGGCCTCAAGTACTGCGCGCAATGCCTCGACGGTTGTACCGGAGCGGAAGCCCAAACCTGCAACCCTCATCTCGACCCACTCATATTGTGACACTCATCTCGTGACACTCCATTGCACCACGGGGCGCGCCGCTGTCCAGCCACGAAAGCCGCCCAGTGCCGTGGCCTCGGCCAGATCGACCCGCAGCAGATGCCCGCCATGGCGCGCGTGACATTGCGCCAAAACGGCCTCGGTCTCCAGCGTGACGCCATTGGCGACAATGCGGCAACCGGCGGGCAGAAGCGGCCACAGCGCCTCGTAGAGCGCGCCGTCCCCGCCGCCGCCGATGAAGACGGCATCGGGCGCGGGCAGGTCGAGCAATGCGTCTGGCGCGCGCCCCTCATGCTCTGTCAGCCGGTGCGCCACGCCAAAGGTCTCGGCATTTACGCGGATATTGGCGGCGCGCGCCGCCTTCGCCTCGATGCAATGCGCCACACCGCCCGCCAGACACCATTCGACAGAGATCGAGCCCGATCCGCCGCCGATATCCCACAGCACCTGCCCCGGACGCGGGGCCAGCGCCGAGAGTGTCAGCGCTCGGACAGGTCGTTTGGTGATCTGCCCGTCATGCTGAAACAAATCGTCCGGCAAGCCGGAAGCGCGCGGCAATCCGGCCTCAGGCGGCAGGTCCGCCCCGTCCAGCGCCACGGCGACGGGGGCTGTCACATCGTCCCAAGCGGTCCCTTCACGCAGCCGCTCGCGCGGGCCGCCCAAAGCCTCGCAGACGGTGACGCGCGTGGCGGCAAAGCCGTTGTCATCAAGCCAAGCGCCCAGTTCCGCCACCGCAGCACCATCGCGCAGGGTGCAGATCACCCGCACGCCACGCGCCAGAACAGGGCGTAACCGCGCGAAAGGGGCGGCGTGCAGGCCGAGGCAGATCACCTCTTCCAGCCGCCAGCCGAGCCTTGCAGCCACCAGCGAGAATGTCCCCGCCACCGGAAAGGCCCGCCATTCCGCAGGCGACAGATGCGCCGCGACAGACCCGCCCGCGCCGAACCAGAACGGATCACCCGAGACCAGCATCGCCACACGCGTGCCGCGCCGCGCCAGCAGGGGTGACAGATCGAACGGCACCGGCCATGCCTGCCCCTTTTCCCCCGCCTGCGCCAGTTCCAGATGACGCGGTGCGCCAAAGACGATTTCTGCCCCGTCAAGTGCGGCACGGCTTGCGCCGGACAGGCCCGCCAGTCCATCCTCGCCCAGACCGATGATCGACAACCAAGGCTCAGCCATGACACGCATCCTTTTGCTCGGCGGCACGACCGAGGCCAGCGCTCTGGCGCGTGCTTTGGCCGATTCCGGCTCGGATGCGGTGTTTTCCTACGCGGGCCGCACCGATAGCCCAGTGGCACAGCCGCTGCCCACGCGGATCGGCGGCTTTGGCGGGGTCGAAGGGCTGATTGGTTATATCCGCGATCATGCCATCACCCATATCGTGGATGCGACCCATCCCTTCGCCGCGCAGATGAGCCATAATGCTGTTGCCGCCTGCACGCAGACAGCCACCGCGCTGATCGCGCTGGAGCGTCCCGCGTGGCAGGCGCAGGCGGGCGATGACTGGACGCATGTGCCCGACCTCCAAGGGGCCGTGGCCGCCCTGCCCGATGATCCTGCCCGCGTGTTCCTTGCTATCGGCAAGCAGAACCTTGCGGCTTTTGGAGCCAAGCCGCAGCACCACTATCTGTTGCGGCTGGTCGATCCCGGCGCGGACAACCGCGCCTTGCCCCATACCAGCACGGTGATCGCACGTGGCCCCTTTGACGTGGCAGGCGATACGGCATTGCTGCAAGACCACGCCATCACGCATATCGTCGCCAAGAATGCAGGCGGTGCGGGCGCGGAGGCGAAGCTGGAGGCGGCGCGCCATCTGCGCCTGCCGGTGATCCTGATCGACCGGCCCGCCCTGCCGCCGCGCGAGACCGCTGACAGCGTGGCGAAGGTAATGGCGTGGCTGGCTCATTCCGGCACCGTTTCCACCACCGAGCGCGGCGTATAAAGCCAGCGCCCCACGCGGCGGGTGGCCTCGTTACCCACGATCACAACCGTCCGCATATCGGCCATCTCCGGCGTGGCCTCGGCCAGTGTCACCGTCTGCAAAGCCTCCTCCGGTGTGCTGACGGCGCGGGCGAACAGGATCAGCCGTGTCGCTTCGCATTCCTCGCGCAGGATCTCCAGCACGCGGGTGAACTGGTGCGGGCGGGATTTGGAGCGCGGGTTGTAGAAGGCCATCGCAAAACCGCCCCTTGCCGCATGGCGCAAGCGGCGCTCGACCTCTGAGAAAGGTTTGAGGTTGTCGCTCAGATTGATCGCGCAGAAATCATGGCCCAGTGGCGCACCCGCCCGTGCCGCTGCCGCCAGCATCGCGGTGATACCGGGCAGGATGCGGATATCGGTGGCATGGTATTCAGGCCGCGCCTCCAGCCCCTCGAACAGGGCAGAGGCCATGGCGAAGACACCGGGATCACCGGAGGAGACGATCACCACGCGCCGCCCCTCGGCGGCCAGTCGCAGCGCAAGCTCCGCGCGGTCAAGCTCTACCCTGTTGTCGGAGGGGTGCAGCACCAGCCCGTCACGCGGCGCGATGCGCGCCACATAAGGGATATAGCCCACCACGTCCGTGGCCTCGGCCAGCGCCGCTGTCACCTCGGGTGTGACCAGCGCCTCCGCCCCCGGCCCAAGCCCTGCCACCGTCACCCAGCCCGTCATTCGGGGCCACCCATTTCAGGGCGGCGGCCTTGGCCGTGCACCAGCACGATAGCGAAATACGGACAATCCGCCGCGTCCACCTCGGCCAGACGGGCGATGCGCTGGTCGGGCATCGTGCCGCGCTCGATCAGCCACGCATCCTGAAGCCGTCCGGCGGCGGCCAGCGCTCGGCGCACGCGCGGCAGGTTGCGGCCCGTTTTCATGATCGCCAGCGCATCGGCGGCTTTCATATGGCGGACCAGATCGCCCTCGGGCAGCGTGCCCATCAGCACGGTGAGCACATCATCGCCCCATGTGATCGGCTGGCCCGTCGCGTTCCAGCAGCCCACCATGCCCGGTATGGCGGGGATCACGTCAATCGGGACATGGTCTTTCAGCCGTGTGTAAAGATGCATGAACGAGCCGTAAAAGAACGGATCACCCTCGCAGAGCACGACCACATCGGCACCGGCCTGCACCAGCGCCTGCAACCGCGCGGCCCAGTCGTCGTAGAACTCCGCCAGCAGACGGATGTATTCGGGGCTGTCGAAGGGCAGCTCGGTCGTGACGGGATATTCCATCGGATATTCCGTGGTCCCTGCCGCCAGCATCCCCTCCACGATGCGCCGCGCCTGACCGGGGCGTCCGGCCTTGCGGAAGAACGCAACATGCCGCGCCGCGCGGATTGCGCGGTCGGCGCGGACCGACATCAGGTCGGGATCGCCGGGCCCCAGCCCCGCACAGATGATGCGCCCCGTGATCGTTGCGCCCGTTGTCGGCTGCATGGTCATTCCTTGCGACTGGCCAGCGCGTTGACCGCGGCGACCGTAATCGCCGAGCCGCCCAGCCGTCCGGCCACGATGACCGACGGCACAGGCGGGGCCGCCATCAGCGCCGCCTTGGATTCCGCCGCCCCGATGAAACCCACCGGACAGCCGATGATCGCCGCAGGGCGCGGGCATGCGGGGTCTTCCAGCATGTTGAGCAGATGGAACAAAGCAGTCGGCGCATTGCCAATCGCCACAACCGCGCCGTCCAGATAGGGCCGCCACAGCTCCAGCGCCGCCGCCGAGCGGGTTGTGCCCATCTCTGCCGCCAGCCCCGGCACCATCGGGTCACGCAGGGTGCAAATGACCTGATTGGCAGCGGGCAGCCGCGTGCGGGTAATCCCCTCGCTGACCATATGCGCATCGCACAGGATCGGCGCGCCTGCCTCCAGCGCCGCGCGCGCCGCAATGGCCATGCCGGGGGTGAACTGCACGAACTGTTCCAGCCCGACCATGCCCGCGGCATGGATCATGCGGACGGTCACGATCTCCTCCTCCGGCGTGAACCGCGACAGATCGGCCTCGGCGCGGATCGTGGCAAAGGATTGCAGATAGATGGCGGCCCCGTCGGTTTCATAGACATGCGGCATCAGAACGGACCTCTTGCAAGGATGGCGGTTTCGCTGAGGCCTTTGACCTCAGCCGGGTCCTGCGCGCAACCCCCACGGATCAGATCGAAGCCCTGCGGGGTGGCCACAAGTGTCGCATCCGCGCGCCCCGGATGGGCGCAGCCCTTGGCGCAGCCGGAGACATGCAGCAAACGGCCCTGCGGCACCTGCGGCGCAAGGCTGCGGGCGATATGGCGCACCGCGCGGTGAGCTTGCAGGCAACCCGGTTTGCCGGTGCAGGCCACGACGCGGCGCAAGGGATGATCCGGTGTCACGATGAGATCCGGCAGATCGGGCATCCGCGTCAGCCCTTCCACCAGCAGCATCCGCCACGGCGTCACGCGCAGATCGCCCAAACCGGCCAGAGCGGTCAGTGTCGCGGCCTGCATCTGCCCGAAGGCAAAACCCACCAGCGCCCCTTGCGGCACCAGCCCCGGACCGGGCGCGGCGACAGCTTTAGCGGGCGGTACTGTTCCCGCAAGCGCACCAACCGGCATCACGCCGCGCCGGATCAATGCGGCCATGCGCCCGCGCCCGTCCGTCACGCCGCCCGCATCGACAAACCACTGTGCCAGTGCCACGGCCTTTGCCGGAGCGTCGGCCGCGCTGACACGCGCGCCCAGAGCGGCACCGTCACAGCGCAGGATCAACCCGCCATCCGCCGCCCGTTCCAGCCTTATATCGGCAGCAATATCCTGCAAGACCGGCGCAGGTCCGCTATCCACCGCAAAGCCGAACTTCCCCGGCAGGTCCGGCGCATCGGTGAGGGCCGCACCCAAAGAGGCCGCCAGATCATCCGCGCTATCATCCACAAATGGCGTCACCAGCACATTGCGCCGCGCCTCGGCCTGCGCATCCGCGTCGATCAGGTCCAGCCCGCGCAGATCGGCGATCAACGCGGGATGCGTTGCCTCGGTCACGCCGCGCAACTGCACGTTGCCGCGCGCGGACAGATCAATCAACCCGTTGCCATGCGCCTGCGCCGCCATGGCGACCGCCATCGCTTGCGCCTGAGTCAACCGCCCGCCAAGCGGGCGCACCCGCACCACCAAACCATCGCCCGACATCATCGGGCGCAAGGCACCGGGGCACCAGCCCATCACGGCAAAATCCGGCGCGGCGCTCATACGCCTGCCTCCAGCGTCGCGGCAATGGAATTGCGCCGTGTCACCCACAGCCCCGCATCGCGCAGGCGCTTGAACATATCGCGCAAGGCGGCCAGCGCGGCAGGGTTCTCCCGCGTCATGAACTCCACCAGATCGGCGCGGCCCAACGTGGCCTCGTGATAGGCGTCAAACAGATGCGGCGGCACGACGCCCGCCAAATGCGCGAAAGCGGCCATGTTTTCCAGTGTTGCGGTAATCTCGGCAGCCCCGCGAAAGCCATGCGCCATCATCCCGTCGGCCCAAGCCGGATTGCTGGCGCGGGCACGAACCACGCGGGCGATCTCCTCGGTCAGGCCGCGCGCGCGCGGGCGGTCGGGCTGTGTCGCGTCCAGATGATAGAGCGCAGGCTTTGCTGCCCCGATCCGCGCCATGGCAGCGGCAAATCCGGCCTCATGTGTCGCATAATCACCCGCCAGCAGCAAATCGCTTTCGGGCAGGTCTTGCGCATGCACGAAACTATCCGCCCCGTGCAACCGCGCCTCCAGCCCCGCGCGATCATCGCGCGACTGCCCGTCCGCACCGATGGCCCAGCTTGAGGCGGCCAGCCACGCCTCGCCCGCAGCTTGGCGCGCCTCCTCGGTAAAGTCGTCCATCGCGGCGCCCATACCAAGCCCGTACTGGCCGGGTTTGGGGCCGAACACGCGGGCGGCTTTGGCGCGGTAGGGGTTGAAATCATCCGCCTCGTCGCGCTCGGCCAAGGCCGCAGCACCCGTCTCGAACAAGGTCGCCAGACCGGGGAACACATCGCGGAACAGGCCCGAGACCCGCAAGGTCACGTCGATACGCGGACGGTCCAGCAGCGCCAGCGGCACCACCTCCACCCCCGACACCCGCGCTGATCCCGCATCCCAGACAGGGGCCAGCCCCGCCAGATGCAGCGCCATGGCGAATTCTTCGCCCGCTGTGCGCATCGTGGCACTGCCCCACAGATCAATCACCAAGCCGCGCGGCCAGTCGCCGTGATCCTGCAAATGTTTGCGCAACACTTCTTCCGCCAGCTTCACGCCTTGGGCATGCGCGGCGCGGGACGGCACCGCGCGCGGATCGACAGCATAGAGGTTGCGCCCCGTCGGCAGCACGTCCGAGCGGCCCCGTGCAGGCGAGCCGGACGGCCCCGCCGCCACGCGCTTGCCGGATAGCGCACGGATCAGCCCGTCACGTTCCGCATCGCCGCAGGCTCCGCGCCCCAGAATATGCAGCCCCTCGCCATATTGGCTTTCTTTGATGTCGCACACGAAACGGTCAAGCCGCGTCAGCGCCTCGGCGGGGCTTGCGCCGTCATGCAGGCCAAGATCAGCCTCCACGCCGGAGGCGCGGGCCTCGCCCAGAATATCCCCGATCAGACGGTCGCGGCGCGCGGGGTCCAGTCCGTCGGCGGTGGAAAACTCGTCCAGCAGCCGCTCCAGCCGCTGCATCCCCGCCGGAATCTCGGCCTGCGCCAAAGGTGGCGGTAGATGGCCCAGCGTCAGCGCGCCGATGCGGCGCTTGGCCTGCGCCGCTTCGCCGGGGTCGTTGACGATGAACGGGTAAATCACCGGCAAGGTGCCGATCAGCGCATCGGGCCAGCACTCGGCTGACAAAGCCACGGATTTGCCCGGCAACCATTCCAGCGTGCCATGTGCGCCCATATGGATCAGCGCATGCGGGGCTTGCGACCTGAGCCAAAGATAGAATGCGACATAGGAGTGGCGCGGCACCCGTGCCAGATCGTGGTAATCGCCGTCGCGCGTGACCACATCGCCGCGCTCGGGTTGCAGCGCAATCAGCGCGCGGCCTCGGCGCAGCGCGGCAAAGCGGAACAACTGATCATCACAAGCTGGATCATCCGCAGGATCACCCCAAGCCGCATGCAGATCATCACGCAACCCCTGCGGCAAGTCTTCCAACGCGGCCAGATAATCGGCCAGCGGCCAGTCCAGCCGCGCATTCATCAGCGCCGCACCCAAGCCATCGCCTGCGGCCACGTCATAGCCTTCCGCCCTCAGATCGCCCAGCAAAGCCTCGGTCGATTCAAGCGCGTCCATGCCCACCGCATGGGCCAGTTGATGCGCGCGGCCCGGATAGGTCGAGAGGACAAGCGCCAACCGCCGCTGCCCCGCTGCCGTCACCGCAAGTTCATGCCAAGCCTTCACCTTGCCAACGACCGCAGCCACCCGCGCCGCATCCGCACGATGCGCGAAACGCGAAAATTGCAGGTCGGGATCGCGCTTTCCGGGGGATTTGAACGAGACCAGCCCTGCAAACATGCGCCCGTCCACCTCCGGCAGGACCACATGCATCGCAAGGTCCGCAGGCGACAGGCCACGGTCAGACATAGCCCAGTCCTTGCGCCGCGCGGTGGACAAGGCGACCTGAAACACCGGACAATCGACCGTATCGAACGGCGTTGTTCCGTCCTCGCCCCGCGCCGAGAACGCAGTGGCATTCACAATCGCCACGGGTGCTGCCTCAGCCAGCAACGGGCGCACCCAGTCGGCAAAGCCCGCCGCCTTGAGTGAGGGGGCAAATACCCCGCACGCCGCAAAGCCCGCATCGCGCAAGCCGTGGATCAGCGCATCCACCGGCGATGTATCCGCCGCAGTAAGGTAGGAGCGGTAGAAGCTGACCAGCACGAAAGGCGCATCCGCAGGCGGTGCCGCAATCACGCCCTGCGCGGGATCGTAGAAACCCATATCAGGCACGCGCTTGTTGCCCGGCACCGGTCCCGCATAAAGCCCCGCCGCGATGCACAACTGCGCCAAGGCCGCTTGTGCGGCCACAGCACCGCCCGCCTCGCACAGCTCTGTCAGACGCCGCAAGGTCGAGACCGGCAGCGTGGACAAAGCATCCAGTGCCGGATCGGGCCGCCCGTCGGCGGGCAGCACCGCCAGCGCGATCCCGCGCCTGCGCGCCAGATCCTGAATGGAGGCCAGACCGTAAGGCCAGTAAGCCTCACCCCCGATCAGCCGGATGAGGATTGCCTTGGCCCCCGACAGCGTGTTCTCGATATAGGTATCGACCGAGACGGGATGCTTCAGCGCCACGATGTTTTGCAACCGCAGCGCAGGCAAAGCCCCGCCCGCACGGTGCCAGCCTGCCGCGAATGCCCCGAGGTCGCTGTCCGAGAAGGACAGCACCACCAGATCGGCAGGGTCCTGCCCCGGATCGAACGGGGTTTCAGCCTCCTCCAGACCGTGGGATTCGCGGAAGACGACGTGCATGATGTGCCCTTAGCCCTGCAAAACGCGGTGGATCGCGGCAGCGTCGATATTGTCATGTTCCGCGATGACCACAAGACGCGACTGGCGCGGGGTCTGCCCCCATGGACGGTCGAACTGGTGGCGCACACGTTCCCCCACGGCTTGCAGGAGCAGACGCATCGGCTTGCCCGTCACGGCGATATAGCCCTTGACCCGCAGGATATCCTGCTCGCGCGACAAACGCTGCACACGGGCGACCAGATCGTCGATATCCGCGACCTCGTCCAGCGCCACCACAATGGAATCGAAATCCTCGTGCTCGTGGTCGTCATGGCCGTCATGATGGCTGGGGCGCGCATCCAGATCATCCTCGGCCGCCGCGTTCAGGCCGATGATCACGCGCGGATCGATCACGCCATCGGTCATGGCGATGATCGGCAGCTTGCGCGGCGTTTCCGCCTCGATCACCTTGCGCGCGGCGGCAAGACCCGCCTCACCCGCGAGATCGGCCTTGGACAGCAGCACCACATCGGCGCAGGCGATCTGGTCCTCGAACACCTCGGAGAGCGGTGTCTCGTGATCCAGTGAGTCGTCCGCCAGACGCTGTGCATCCACCGCCGCCACATCGGGGGCGAAACGCCCCGCCGCCACCGCCTCGGCATCGGCGAGCGCGATCACGCCGTCCACGGTGATCTTGGAGCGGATCGCGGGCCAGTCGAACGCTTTCAACAGTGGTTTGGGCAATGCCAGACCGGAGGTTTCGATGATGATATGGTCGGGCCGCTGCGGCATCGCCAGAAGCGCCTCGATCGTAGGGATGAAATCATCGGCCACGGTGCAGCAGATGCAGCCATTGGCCAGTTCGACGATATTTTCCTCGGGGCAGTTCTCGTCCGCGCAGGCTTTCAGGATATCGCCGTCCACACCCACGGTGCCGAATTCGTTGACCAGAATGGCCAGCCGCTTGCGCTGCGGATTCTGCATCAGATGCCGGATCAGCGTGGTCTTGCCCGATCCCAGAAAGCCGGTAATCACGGTGACGGGGATTTTGGTCAGATCGGACATGTCAAAGCTCCATTTTGGGAAGGCGCGCAAGGCTCTGCTTGCGGAAGATCACGGGGCGTTCGCGCCACGGCACGATACCGTCCTCGGTCTGGGCATAAAGGCCCGCGCCACGCAGGATTTCATCGGTATCGTCGGAGGTCATGCGCCCATAGACATAGGACCACGCGCCGGGCTTGGTCAGCGCGATGCTGCACCCATGATCGCAGGCGGACAGGCATTCGACTGGGCGAATGGTCACACCGTCGGGCGCGGGCGCGGCTGACAGCGCCTCGAACAGCCGCGCACCGGGGCAAACCTCGCCCTCAAGCACGGGCTGGCCTGCGCGGCAGGTCATACAGACATGGAGTACAGCACCCATCAAGTCACCTCATCTACTGCGGAAAAACAGAGGCATGCGCCAACGGGTCAGGCGGTATCGCCTGTGTCCGAAGGTCGCGGAACACCCCGTCCGCGCGTTTCAGTTCGTGCACTGGCAGGTCTCCCGGCTTGCGGATCTCGAAGCGCGGCTTGCACCTTGCTTCAGCGGTTCGCCCCCCTTCCCGAACCTTGCGGCCAGTGGCATGGGCGGACCTTTCCGGTCACGGTCGCGGGGGCGGCTGCGCTTGGGCCCGGCGACACCGTCATGTCGCAAAACCTGTCGCATTCCCTTTTGGCCTGCCATAAGACAGGCACCAGCGCTCAATCCCCCTCATTTGACAGAAGGGTGGCGAGTGTCAAGAAAAAGGACAATCCGATGTCAGATAATCAGAACACATCCGCCGACAAGCCAGCCCTCACGCCCGAGGCGGAACTGGCGCGCCATGCCTCCAAGATGGCCAAGAAGAAAGCCGCCCGCGACCGGATGATGGCCGCGAAGGAGGGCGAGAAGGGCCTGATCATTGTCCATACGGGGGCGGGCAAGGGCAAATCCTCCTCCGGTTTCGGGATGATCCTGCGCGCCATCGCGCATCAGATGCCCTGCGCGGTGGTGCAGTTCATCAAGGGCGCATGGGATACCGGCGAGCGGCGGCTGATCGAGGGGCATTTCGCCGGGCTGTGCCAGTTCCACGCGATGGGCGAAGGCTTTACATGGGAAACGCAGGACAAGGCGCGCGACATCGCCGCCGCACAGGCCGGATGGGAAAAGGCCAAATCCCTGATCCGCGACCCCCAAATCCGCTTCGTGCTTCTGGACGAGATCAACATCGCGCTGCGCTATGATTATCTGGATATCGACGAGGTGCTGAACTTCCTGCGCGAGGAAAAGCCCCCCCTGACGCATGTGTGCCTGACAGGACGCAACGCCAAGGAGGCGCTGATCGAGGCCGCCGATCTGGTGACCGAGATGACGCTGGTCAAACATCCGTTCCGCTCCGGGATCAAGGCCCAGCCGGGCGTGGAGTTCTGATCCCCCGATGACCGCGATCATGATTCAGGGCTGTGGCTCGAATGTCGGCAAATCCATGCTGGTGGCAGGGCTGTGCCGGGCCGCGCGCCGCCGTGGCCTGTCCGTGGCGCCGTTCAAGCCGCAGAATATGTCCAACAATGCCGCCGTCACCGCCGACGGGGGCGAGATCGGGCGGGCGCAGGCGTTGCAGGCGCTGGCCTGTGGGCTGGAGCCTGTGACGGATATGAATCCGGTGCTGCTGAAACCCGAATCCGAGGTCGGCGCGCAGGTGATCGTACAGGGCAAGCGGCTGACCACGGCACGGGCACGCGATTATGCGGCGTTGAAGCCCACGCTGATGGCCTCGGTTCTGGACAGCTTCAACCGCTTGCGCGACGCCTATGATCTGGTGATCGTCGAGGGCGCGGGCAGCCCGGCGGAGGTGAACCTGCGCGCGGGCGATATTGCCAATATGGGCTTTGCCCGCGCCGCCGATGTTCCGGTGATCCTGACCGGCGATATAGACCGTGGCGGTGTCATTGCGCAGGTTGTGGGCACGCAGGCGGTGATTGATCCGGCTGATGCTGCGATGGTCAAAGGATTTATTATCAACAAGTTCCGTGGCGATCCTCGTCTGTTTGACGATGGCTATGTCATGATCGAGCAGATCACCGGATGGCGCGGTTTCGGCGTGGTGCCTTGGTTTGCGCAAGCGCATCTGCTGCCTGCCGAGGATGCGCTCGATCTGGCCTCCGGCCCTGCCACGGACGGCGTGACCATCGCCTGCCTGACCTTCAGCCGCATCGCCAATTTCGACGATCTGGACCCGCTCAAGGCAGAACCGGGCGTCAATCTGGTGATGGTGCGTGCGGGACAGGCGATCCCCGGTGATGCGGCGCTGGTGATCCTGCCGGGGTCCAAATCCACACGCGGCGATCTGGCCTTTTTGCGCGCGCAGGGCTGGGACATTGATCTGGCCGCCCATATCCGGCGCGGCGGGCATGTCTTGGGCATCTGCGGCGGCTACCAGATGCTGGGCCGCAGCGTCAGCGATCCGGACGGGATCGAGGGTCCGGCGGGCGAAACCGCGGGGCTGGGCCTGCTGGATATCGCCACGGTGATGACGCCGGACAAACGCCTGTCACGCGTGAACGCGACCCATGCCGCCAGCGGGCTAGAGGTGGCGGGCTACGAGATCCATATCGGGCAAAGCGACGGCCCCGATTGCACCCGGCCTTTCGCCCGTATCGACGGGCGGGCCGAGGGGGCTGTCAGCGCCGACGGGCGGATCATTGGCAGCTATCTGCACGGGCTGTTCGCCTCGGACGTGTTCCGAACGGCCTTCCTTGCGGCGCTGGGCGTGCGTGCCACGACGCAGGCGCATGGCGCGCTGATCGAGCAGACGCTGGATGAGCTGGCTGATCACGTTGAAGCACATCTGGACGTTGCGGGGCTGATCGCGCTGGCGCGGTGAAGCTCCCTTTCGTTGCTGATGTGGTACATTGGTGTCGATGTCCAACGTGATGATAATAAATTAATAAAACTGATTTCGCGCTACATCTATCCCAAGAAAATCCAAAACACGGCTTGTATCCTGCGCGTCATTTTTCTATGAGCGTTATGTTATAACATAATAGCAAGGATCGACCCTCTGCAACAATCGCGCCAAAGCTTTGTCCGGCACCGGGATGCCCTGCATATCGACGGCACAGCAACCTGATCCAACACCCGCCAAAGCCAGCATGCCATGCCGCTGCCAGCTATCCCCTCCCTCATCATTTTCCATCCGCGTTCCCGACCTGCAACGCGCCGCATTGAAAGACCTCGCCATGTCAAAACCCCTTCCCGCCGTTTCAAGACTGCTGCTTGCTGCGGCTATGTCTGTCACGCTTGCACCCCCGGTGCTCGCGCAGAACAACGCTACGCTCAGCGTGGTCGCACCTTTCGAGGTTCTCTCGCCCGAGCCATCGATCACCGGATACATCTTCACGCGGATGGGGATTGCCGAGACGCTGGTGAATGCCGATCCCGAGGGGCGTTTGCTGCCCGGTCTGGCAACCGACTGGACCGTCTCCGAGGACGGGTTGAGCTGGCGTTTCACCCTGCGTGACGGGGTCGTGTTCCATGACGGCACTGCCCTGACACCCGAGGCGGTCATCAACGCGTTGGAGATTGCGCGCGCCAAGCCCGGCCCGCTGGGCGATCTGCCGATCACTGCGATGGAGGCTGACGGCAATACTGTTGTGATGACGCTGAGCGAGCCGCGTGCCGCCCTGCCCGCGTTTCTGGCCGAGGCCCGCGCGCAGATCCTTGCGCCTGATGCTTACGGCGCTGATGGCATGGCCACAGCTATGATCGGCACAGGCCCTTACCAGTTGACCGATTTTTCACCGCCGCTCTCGCTGCGCGCCAGCGTTTTCGCGCAGTATTGGGGCGATGCGCCGCATGTGGGCAATGTCACCTATGCCGCCGTGGGCCGTGCCGAGACCCGCGCTCTGATGGCCGAATCGGGTGATGCCGATTTCGTCTTCACCCTTGATCCCGCCAGCGTGACGCGGCTTGGAACTTCCGATGCTGTCGAGGTGTTGTCCGTCGCGATCCCGCGCACATTGCTGCTGAAGGTGAACGCCGCGCATCCGTTCCTGTCTGATATCGCGGCACGACAGGCTCTTAGCCTTGCGATTGACCGTGCGGGCATCGCGCAGGCGATCCTGCGCTATCCCGAAGGTGCCGACCAGTTGTTCCCGCCTGCCATTGGCGCGTGGCATAACGAGGATGTAGCGCCGCTGACCTATGATGTGGCCGCCGCACAGGCATTGCTGGCCGATCTGGGCTGGACGCCGGGCAATGACGGCGTGCTGATGCGCGACGGAGAGCGGTTTGCGCTGACCTTGCTCACCTATCCTGACCGGTTCGAACTGCCGCTTGTCGCGGCGGTGCTGGAACAACAGTTGCGCGCTGTCGGGATCGATGTGACGATCAACTCCACCAACTCCTCCGAGATCCCCGCAGGCCATCAGAACGGCACGCTGGAGATTGCCCTGCTGGCCCGCAACTTCGCTCTGATCCCCGACCCTATCGGCACGGTGCTGTCGGATTTCGCCCCCGTGGGCGACTGGGGCGCAATGGGCTGGGATAACGCGGAGATCGTGGAACTGGCGCAGGCGCTGGCGCGCGGCGAGGGCGATGATGCCGACCGCGCCCGCGTCACCGCCATCCTGCAAGAGGAACTGCCGATCATCCCGATCGCGTGGTACCAGCAGACGCTGGCGGTTGCGGCGGGCATCGAAGGCGCCACAATCGATCCGTGGGAGCGGACATTCGGCCTGCAAGACCTGCGGAAACCGGAATGACCATTCTGCTCAACCGCCTTGTGCAAGCGGCGATGGTCGCGATCCTCGTGGGGATCTCCACCTTCGCGATGATGCGCGCCCTGCCCGGCGATGCCGCCTACCGTATCGCCGCTGGCCGCTACGGCTATGACAATGTCACCGCCGCCGCCGCCGATGCCGTGCGGGCCGAACTCGGCCTTGACGCGCATTGGTTCCCCGCTCTGCTGCAATGGCTGGGCGATCTGGTGCGGCTGGATTTCGGCGTTTCGCTGGTTTCCGGCCAGCCGGTGATGCAGGAAATCGTGCACCAGCTTGGTGCCTCGCTCTGGCTGGCGCTGGCGGCGGTGGGGCTGTCGCTGCTGATGGGGCCGCCTCTGGGCATTCTGGCGGGACTGCGGCCCGGTGGCATGCTGGACCGTGTCTTGCTTGTGGTGTCCACAGGGCTGAAATCCATTCCGCAGTTCCTGATGGCTTTGATCCTGATCCTGATCCTGTCGGTGCAGATGGGCTGGCTGCCTGCTGCGGGTTACGGCCAGCCGCGCCATTTCATCCTGCCTGCACTGGCGCTCGCGCTGGGGCTGGCGGCGGTCAATGCGCGCATCACCCGAGATGCGATGGCGCGCATTACCGAGATGCCGTTCTACCGCTTTGCTGGATGGAAGGGGCTGAGCCACGGGCAGGTGCTGCGCCGCCACGGGTTGCGCAATGTCGCCGTGCCGCTGCTGACCTATCTGGGACTGCAATTCGTCACGCTGGTCGAGGGTGTGGTGGTGATCGAAACCATCGTTGGCTGGCCGGGGATCGGACATGCGCTGGTCCATGCGGTCTTTGCCCGCGATGTGCCGATGGTGCAGGGCACCGCACTGGTGCTGGGGCTGGGCTTTGTCCTGATCAACACGGTGATCGACCTCACCGTACGCCGCATCGACCCAAGGGGACGGACATGACCGCGATACTAGACAACACCTCACCGGCGCGGCTTGCGGGCGCGGCTATTCTTGTGCTTCTGGCCGCACTTGCCCTGTTCGGCCCACTTCTGGTGCCGGGTGATCCGTTCGGCCAGTCGCTTGTCAAGTCGCTGGGCGGGCCGGAGGCTGCTGCTCCGTTGGGCTATGACCATCTGGGCCGCTCGCTGTTCCACCGGTTGGCCCATGCGCTGCGCCTCTCGCCCGCCATAGCGCTGGGGGCTGTGGCCACTGCCGGTGCGGCGGGTCTAATCCTCGGCACATGGGCGGCGGCGCAGGGCGGCTGGGTGGACCGTATCCTTGCCACGTTCGCCGATGCCTTGCTGGCGCTGCCGGGGCTGCTGCTGGTGCTGATCGTGCTGGCGATCATGCCGGGCACGGCGTTCGGCTTCTGGGCGGGGCTGTCGCTGGTGCTTTGGGTCGAATTCTTTCGCCTCACCCGCGCCACATCGCGCGCTGTGCTCGCCTCTCCGGCGGTCGAGGCGGCGCGGTTGCTCGGTTTCGGCTGGCCCTATATCTTCCGCACCCATCTGTGGCCCGAGATCGCCCCCGTGATGCTGACCGCTGCGGCCTTCGGCACCGCGACCGCGATCATGGCGATTGCCGCGCTGGGCTTTGTCAGTGTCGGCATGCGCGCGCCGACGCCGGAACTGGGGCTGATGATGGTGGAGTTGCTGCCCTACTGGCGCGAGGCCCCCTCGGCCCTGCTGACGCCGGTGATTGCCACCTTCGCCCTGTTGATGGGCCTCACCCTTCTGGCCGGGAGCCGCGAGACATGAGCCTGCTGCAACTGAACGATATCAGCGTCCATGACGGGGCCACGCAACTGGTGGCCCCCGTCTCCCTGACGCTGGAGCCGGGTGTGCCCCTGATCATTCTGGGCGAGACCGGATCGGGCAAAAGCCTGCTGGCACAGGCGGTGATGGGCACGCTGCCACAAGGCCTGACGGCGCGGGGCCGCATCACGCTGGGCAAGGACGCGCTTGATCCGGCGCAACCCGCCCGCTTCCGCGCGCTTTGGGGGCGGCGCATTGCGGTGCTGCCGCAGGAGCCGTGGCTCTCGCTTGATCCGCTGATGCGCGCGGCCCCGCAGATCGCTGAGACGCATCATCTGGTGCGCGGGCTGACGCGGTCCGATGCGGCAGTGCAGGCGCAAAAGGATCTGGCGGCGCTGGACCTCGCGGCGGTTGGCCAACGCTATCCGCACGAGTTGTCGGGCGGCATGGCGCAGCGCGTGGCGATTGCCGCCGCGCTGGCCGGTGGTGCGCGGATCGTGATCGCGGACGAGCCGACCAAGGGGCTGGACGCCGCCCGCCGCGACGATGTGGCCCGGTTGCTGCTTGACGCTTTGGGCCGCGATGGCGGGCTTGCCGTCATCACGCATGATCTGGCGCTGGCGCAGATGATCGGCGGGCAAATCATCGTCATGCGCGAGGGCAAGGTGGTCGAGGCGGGTCAGACAGCCGCCGTTTTCGCCGCCCCCAGTGCCGCCTATACCCGCGATCTGATCGCCGCCGATCCCGCGCATTGGCCCGCCCGCAGCACTTTGTCCACGCCAGTGCCGGGGCTGGCACCTGCCGCACCTGTCGTGTCGGCCACGGGGATCAGCCTGTCGCGCGGCGGCCAGAGCCTGATCGAGGATCTGGATATCGCCGTGCATCCCGGACAGGTGCTGGGCATTACCGGCCCGTCGGGTTGCGGCAAGTCCAGCCTTGGCGATGTTCTGCTAGGTCTGCTCGCACCGGATGCAGGCGCGGTGACACGCGGCCCCGGCCTGCCCCGCACGGCGTTGCAAAAGCTTTATCAGGACCCGGTCGCGGCCTTCCCGCCACGGCGCAAACTCGGCGTGACGCTGGCCGATGTCGCCGCCCTGCACGGGGCCAAGGCGCAGGACATTCCCGCACAGATGGAGCGCCTGCGCCTTGATCCGGCGTTGTTGCACCGCTTGCCCGGTGCGGTCTCGGGCGGCGAGTTGCAAAGGCTTGCCCTGTTGCGGGTGATGCTGGCGCGGCCTGCGTTCATCTTCGCGGACGAGCCGACCTCGCGGCTCGACCCGATCACCCAGCGCGAGGTGATCACCCTGCTACGCAAGGTGGCGACCGAGGATGGCGTGGCCGTGGTGCTGGTCAGCCACGATATGGCGCTGATCGACAAGATGGCGGACAGGGTCGTCAGGCTCGGTTTGGGCGGTCAGGAGCAAGCGCCCGTGCTTCAGGAAGCCGTCGCCGGCTAAACGCGGGCTGCGCGAGGATGAAACCGCGCGCAGCCTGCCACCTCAGCCCGCGTCAGCCCAGACGGTAATTCGGGCTTTCGCGCGTGATCTGCACGTCATGCACGTGGTTATCAATTTACTGATGCAGCGGTTTTTCCTTAAATAATCTGCTGATTCTCTACTCACCTGCATCAGCGAGCATCAGTCGAACCGCCTCAGGACGTAGGTCTACG
This sequence comes from Rhodobacterales bacterium, assembly GCA_047921295.1. GTDB lineage: Bacteria > Pseudomonadota > Alphaproteobacteria > Rhodobacterales > Rhodobacteraceae > Seohaeicola. Next base: position 246 of record JBLRWK010000016.1, on the reverse strand, counting down.
CTCGTGAAAGGCTGGATTGTTGGCCACCATTCGGCGTCCAGAACTGTCGCGACTTCAAGCACAGGTCCCAGTTTTCGGCGCTTATAGAGTTCAGTTGTCGGACTCCCCGCTTCGAAGAGCTGCCTCCTTGTTCTGGATGAAATTTCGAAGTGCCCCATGACGGCAGAGATTGCCGCGTCGCTCACTCGCTCGGGCTTTGTTGCATAAAGCAGTTGGGGGATTCATCTCGTGAATCCAGTGTGATAG
>JBLRWK010000015.1:0-71790 GCA_047921295.1 Rhodobacterales bacterium | reverse complement strand
TTCCGCGTCATCACCCACGAGAACTTTCGGGTTTTGAAGTAGAAGCGGTATAACGATTTTTCGACCGTAGGTTATTAAATAGGACTCACTGCACATCGTTGCAGACATTGCGAGTACCCCTGATTCTCCAACAGGGTTCAGTTTGGCTCGTCGCGTTCCTGCTCTTGGGGGGAGTGGGGCCGGTTTTCCGGCAGCAACGCGGCGAGTTTTAAAAGCGCTCACCGCAAGGCCGGAATTTTGCCACCCACAGCTTTTGAACGCTTGTCTTCCAGGCCCGGCGCAGACTAAATCTGACTTCATGGCCAAGCTTTATTTTCATTTCTCAACCATGAACGCCGGCAAATCGACCGTGCTGCTGCAAGCCTCGCATAACTACCGCGAGCGCGGGATGCAGACCTATCTGCTGACCGCACAGGTTGACGGGCGCGCAGGGCTTGGCCGCGTCGCCTCGCGCATCGGCATCGGCGAGGTGGCCGATACTTTTGCGCCGGGTGACGATCTGTTCCGCCGCATCGAGGCGCGGCTTGCACAGGACGCGCCCGCCTGCATCTTCATCGACGAGGCGCAGTTTCTGGAGCCTGCGCAGGTCTGGGATCTGGCGCGCGTGGTGGATGATCTGGGCGTGCCGGTGATGTGCTACGGCCTGCGGGTGGATTTTCGCGGCGAGTTGTTCCCCGGTTCGGCCACGCTGCTGGCGCTCGCAGACGAGTTGCGCGAGGTCCGCACGATCTGCCATTGCGGGCGCAAGGCCACGATGGTGGTGCGCAAGGATGCAACGGGCCGCGCGTTGCGCGACGGCGCGCAGGTGCAGATCGGCGGTAACGAGACCTATGTCAGCCTTTGCCGCCGCCATTGGCGCGAGGCGGTGGGCGAGCTGCCCCGCGCCTCTGCCAGCCCCGTTCAGGCGCGCTCGACCAGCACCGAGCCCACGGAATAGCCCGCACCAAACGAACAGATCAGCCCCAGATCGCCCGGCCCCAGATCGGCGGAATGTTTGGCAAAGGCGATGATTGACCCCGCCGAGGAGGTATTGGCGTAATCCTGCAGGATATTGGGTTGCTCGCCCGGTTCCGGCTCGCGGCCCAGCACCTTGCGCCCGATAAAATCGTTCATCGACTTGTTGGCCTGATGCAGCCAGAGGCGGCGCAACTGGTCCGGTTGCACGCCCTCTTCGCCGAGATGGTGCAGGATGTGGTCCGAAACCATCGGCACCACTTCCTTGAACACCTTGCGCCCGTTCTGCATGAACTGCATGTCGCGACGGTCAGCGGTGCCATCGGGGCGGGAGCGGCGCAGAAAACCGTTGTTGTTGCGGATGTTGTTGGAGAACTGCGTCGCGCAACGGGTGGAACGGATCTTGAAATGCGCGCCTTTTGCGTCCTCCTCCCGCTCGATCACGGTGGCGGTACAAACATCGCCGAAAATGAAATGGCAATCGCGGTCGCGCCATTCGAGATGGCCTGAACATATCTCGGGGTTCACCACGATGGCACGGCGGGCCGAGCCTGCGCGCACCATATCGGAGGCTGCCTGTATCCCGAAAGTGGCCGAGGAACAGGCCACATTCATATCGAAAGCAAAGCCGCCCGCGCCCAGAAGCTGCTGGATTTCCACGGCAATCGCGGGATAGGCGCGCTCCATATTGCTGGCCGCGCAGATCACCAGATCGACATCCGCGCCTGTCAGCCCTGCCATGTCGAGCGCCTTGGTGCAGGCATCCAGCGCCATTTCCGCCATCACGCCGGGTTCGTCATCGCTGCGCTGGCGCAGCAGCGGATGCATCACCTCGGGGTCCAGCACGCCGGATTTGTCCAGCACATAGCGCTGTTCGATGCCAGAGGCCTTGAAGATGAACTCGGACGAGGAATGATCCTTCGCCATGACTGTGCCTGCCGCGATCGCATCGGCATGTTCCGCATTGTAGCGGTCGGCATAGGCGTTGAAGGCCACAACCAGTTCGTCATTGGTGATGACCTGCGACGGGGTAAAAACCCCGGTGCCGCTGATGACTGGCTGATACATGGCGCGTCCCTTCACAAATAGTGACCCAAATCATCCCAGCGCACCGCCAAGGTCAAGCCCTCATGCCACGGCATGCCAAAGGCGTGACCGGGTTTGAGCCGGCGTTGGGCGGCCTTCAGAGCAGATTGGGCGGTGGCTCCCCCGCAAAATGCGCGGCCAGATTGTCCAGCACCAGACGCCCCATCGCTTCGCGCACTTCCAGCGTCGAGGTGCCCAGATGCGGCAGCAGCGTCACGTTGTCGAGTTGTCGTAACGCCAGCGGCACCTGCGGCTCGAATTCGTAGACATCGAGACCAGCGCCCCCGATCCGGCGCGCCTGAAGGGCTGCGATCAAGGCCGCCTCGTCCACCACATCGCCGCGCGCGATATTGACCAGATGCGCATGTGGCTGCATCGCAGCCAGCACCTCGGCATTGACCAGATGATGCGTCTCGGCCCCGCCCGGTGTGGCGATCACAAGGATATCCACGCTTGCTGCCAGCTCTGTCAGGCTGTCCACCTGCCGCGCCGGAACCTCTACCTCCTTGGTAGAGCGGTTGAAGAACAGCACCTCCATGCCAAAACCGAAATGGCAGCGCCGCGCGATGGCTTGCCCGATCCGGCCCATACCGACGATACCCACGGTCTTGCCCGTCACGTGCAAGCCCAGCATCTGGGTGGGGTGCCAGCCGTCCCATGCGCCGGACCGCACCAGACGCTCGCCCTCGGCAGCGCGGCGCGCGCTCATCAGGATCAGCGTCATCGCGGTATCGGCGGTGGCATCGGTGACGGCACCGGGGGTGTTGGTCACTTTGACACCATGGGCGCGCGCCGCCTCTACATCGATATGGTTGATCCCCACCCCGAAATTCGCAAGGATCTTGCAGCGGGGGCGGCCGAATTCGGCAAAGATATCCGCCGAGAACTGGTCACCCAGCGACGGCATGATGCCGTCATAGACAGCCAGACCGGAGCGCATTTCTGCAGGTGTCATCGGCGTAGTCTTGTCGCGCAGTTCCACATCGAACATGTCATAGGCAGCATTCAGAATGCTGTCCGGCAGACGGCGGCTGATCAGAACCTTCGGCATCAGTGCATCCTCTCGCCGGGCGGGACATCCAGATCGGGCGACAGCAGAACAATCGCGCCTTGCGCGTCCGACACGCCCAGAACCAGCACCTCGGACATGAATTTGCCGATCTGGCGGGGCGGGAAATTGACCACGGCCATTACCTGCTTGCCGATCAGACCCTCCGGCGCATAATGCGTGGTGATCTGGGCGGAGGTCTTTTTCTCGCCGATCTCCGGCCCGAAATCGACCCAAAGCTTGATCGCGGGCTTGCGCGCCTCGGGAAACGGCTCGGCGCGGGTGATGCGGCCCACGCGGATATCGACCTTCATGAAGTCGTCAAAGGTAATCTCAGTCACGCGAAAGCTCCCTGGATCGTTCGGTGGCGGCCTTGATGGCACGGTCAAGCAACGCGGGAAAGCCGGTTTCGGGTTCCATCAGCACCTCCAACGCGGCCTGTGTGGTGCCATTGGGGCTGGTCACGTTGATCCGCAGTTGCGCGGGCGTCTCGTCCGCCGCCTCGGCCAGCGCGCCTGCGCCCGCTACCGTCGCGCGGGCCAGTTGCAAGGCCAGATCGGGGGCCAGCCCCTGCGCCTCGCCTGCTGCGGCCATCGTCTCGATCAGGTGGAACACATAGGCCGGACCGGAGCCTGACAGGCCGGTGACCGCATCCATCTGCTCCTCCCGCTCCAGCCGGACCACCTGCCCCACGGCGGACAGCAGCGCCTCGGCCAGTTCCATCTGGGCGGCCCCTGCATGGTCATTGCCGATGATCGCTGTGATCCCGCGCCCTACAGCGGCAGGCGTGTTCGGCATGGCGCGGATGATCGGAGTTTGCGCGCCCAGCACCTGCGCGAACCGCGCCAGAGGCGTGCCCGCAGCCACCGAGACAAACAGGGTCTCGCCATTGCCCATAGCGGCCAGCACCGGCAAGGCATCGCCCATCATCTGCGGCTTGACCGCGACGATCACGATGGCAGGCGCCTCCGGCAAAGCGGTGTTGATCTGCACGCCGGTCTCGCGCAGCCAGTCGGTCGGGTTGGGATCGATCACCCAGACCCCTTGCGGCGACAATCCGCGCGCCAGCCAGCCCGCCAGCATGGCAGAACCCATCTTGCCACAGCCCAGAAGTACCAGCCCCCTGCGGCCAAGCTCTGTCATATCCATAGGATGTCCCCCCTCGGCTGTTTTGCGTCGGGGGGAAGTGTTACGCGCGGCCGTAGGCCTCTGCAATGGCGACCTGAATCGCATCGGCCGGGGATTGCTCGCCCCAGACCACCAGCTGGAAGGCCGGATAATAGCGCTCCGCGCTCATCACCGCCGCCGAGATCAGCGTGTCGATCTGCTCGGGGCTGGCCACCTGCTCGCCCGACAGGACAAGCCCGTACCGCCAGACCATCAGCTTTTGCGCCGCCCAGAAGGAGAAAGCACCGGCCCAGCACTGATCGTTCACAAGGTTCAGCGCCTCGTAAAGCTGCGGCAAGCGCGCCTCGGGAGGTTCCATCTCGAAGGTGCAGATCAGGCGCAGCGTCTCGTCATAGCTGGACCAAGCCAGCGTGATCGAATAGGTGCGCCACTGGCCTTCGACCGCCATGGCGATCTGGTCCTGACCGATCCGGTCGAAATCCCAATCGTGATATTCGGCGATATTCTCGACGATATCGATGGGGTGAATGTCATCCTCTAGGTAATGCTCGGATAGTGCCATGGCGCCACCTCTCTGCCTGTAGCACTGGTGCGTTTTCCCGCCCCAACTGCTAGGTGCCTGCTCAAAGGACGGAGGCTATTCCTCATGTCCCTACCAGATATGGTGGTATGGGTCGCCCGCCCTGTAAAGCAATATTTTGGGGATAACTACAATAAGCTGTGGATGATCATGCAAATACTACAGCATCGTGATTAAAGCTGCGGCATAGACGCGCTGCGGCTTCTTCTTGCTCCAAATATCCATGCCCGGCCTCGGACGGGAACCGACCCGGCAAAGCTTCCGTTCATTGCAAACAAAAACGCGCACCCCTTGCGAGGCGCGCGTGATCGTCATGCGTCGCAATGGCGTGAGGGTTACTTGCCCTTTGTTTCCAGCGCGTCGAGACGTGCCTTGAGCGCGGCATTCTCCTCGCGCGCCTTCTGCGCCATGGCCCGCACTGCGTCGAATTCCTCACGGGTGACAAAGTCGCGGTCGGCAAGCCAGCGGTCGATCATCGACTTCATCGCCGTCTCCGCCTCGTCCTTGGCGCCCTGTGCGACACCCATCGCATTGGTCATCAGTTGTGATATGTCGTCCAGAATTTTGTTGCGCGTCTGCATTGCGGCTCTCCAGCGTTACCTTTAGGCCCTATATGGGCCGCGTTTGGGCGGTTCACAAGGTTGACCATCCTTTAGCCCCGAGGCAGACAGACGCAGATGCGCGCAATGATCCCCTTTCCCGAAATCTCGCCCGAGATTTTTTCGATCACCCTGTTCGGGTTCGAACTCGCCCTGCGCTGGTATGCGCTGGCCTATATCGCGGGGATCGTGCTCGCGTGGCAGATCAGCCTTGCCGCGATCCGCCGCCCTGCGCTGTGGCGCGCCAATGTGCCTCCAATGACAAAGGCGCAGATCGAGGATCTGCTGACATGGATCATCATCGGCATCATCGTCGGCGGGCGTCTGGGCTTTGTGCTGTTCTATCAGCCTGCCTATTATCTGGCCAATCCAGGTCAGATCCCGATGGTCTGGCAGGGCGGCATGGCCTTTCATGGCGGGTTTCTGGGGGTTGTCGTGGCGGCGTGGATCTATACCGCCCGCCACAAGATCCCGCGCCTTGGGGCTGCCGATGCGATCGCGCTTGGCGTGCCCGTGGGGCTAATGCTGGGGCGGCTGGCGAATTTCATCAATGGCGAGTTGTGGGGCCGCCCGACCGATGTGCCGTGGGGCGTCGTATTTCCGGGAGCAGCGGCGCAGGATTGTGCGGACGTGATCGGTGTCTGCGCCCGCCATCCCTCGCAGCTTTATCAGGCCGGTCTTGAGGGGGCGTTGCTGCTGGCGGTGATGCTCTGGCTGGCCTTCCGGCGCGATGCGCTGAAAGTGCCGGGGCAGATCACCGGGGTGTTTCTGGCGGGTTACGGCGCGGCAAGGTTCATTGTGGAGTATTTCCGGCAGGCCGATCCGCAATTCATCACGCCCGACAATCCGATGGGGCACGCCATCCGGCTCGGCGAGGCGGGGATCACGATGGGCCAGGTTCTGTCGCTGCCGATGCTCGCCGCCGGAATCGTGCTGATCGTGATGGCGCGGCGGCGCGCCACCCCCGTCCCTGCATGAGCGATCTCAAGCGGCACATCATGGCGCGGATCGCGGCTGAGGGGCCGCTTTCCGTAGCCGACTATATGACCGAATGCCTTTTGCATCCGACGCTTGGCTACTACACGACCCGCGATCCCTTTGGTGCGGCGGGTGACTTCATCACCGCGCCGGAGATCAGCCAGATGTTCGGCGAGATGGTCGGGCTTTGCCTCGCGCAGTCATGGCTGGATCAGGGCGCGCCATCGCCCTGCGTGCTGGCCGAGCTTGGACCCGGACGCGGCACGCTGATGGCCGATATCCTGCGCGCCACACGCAGCCTGCCCGGCTTTCACGATGCTGTTCAGGTCCATCTGGTGGAAGCCTCCCCGGCTTTGCGGGCGCGTCAGGCCGCCACGCTGGATGGATTGCTTCCCGCTGACCGCATCACATGGCACGACCGGACCGAGAGCTTGCCGGAACTGCCGCTGCTGCTGATCGCCAACGAGTTCTTTGACGCGCTGCCCATCCGCCAGTTCATCCGTGACGGGGCCGGATGGAGCGAGCGACGCATCGGCATCAAGGATGGCAAGCTACAGTTCGGACGCAGCGCCCCCAGCGCGCAGGACAGTCTGGCGCACAGGCTGGATGATACATCGGAGGGCGATCTTGTGGAGGTCTGCCCCGCCGCTGGTCCCATCATGCAGGTCCTTGCCGACCGGATTGAAACGCACGGCGGCGCGGCTCTGGTGGTGGATTACGGCGACTGGCGGTCCTTGGGTGATACGTGGCAGGCTTTGCGCGGGCACGCCCCATGCGATCCGCTTGACGCGCCGGGCACGGCCGATCTGACCGCCCATGTGGATTTCGAGGCACTGCTAACGGGCCTTGCCTGCGCGCATTCCCGTGTGACGCCGCAGGGCGTGTTTCTTGAGCGGCTGGGCATCACCGCCCGCGCGCAGGCATTGGCAGCGAAACTGGACGGTGCGGCACTGGACGCCCACATCGCCGCACATCGCCGCTTGACGCATCCGCAGGAAATGGGAACTCTCTTCAAAGTGGTGGCGTTATTCCCGAGCGCGGGAAATCCGCCACCCGGACTGGAGATCTGAGGCACATATGACGCTCGAGATCCTGACATCGGATGCACTGACGCCACTCAGGCACGGGTTTTTCACCCGGCGCGGAGGGGCGTCCTCCGGCGTGTTTCAAGGGCTGAACTGCGGACCCGGTTCCTCTGACCAGTCCGAGATTGTTGCGATCAACCGCGGGCGGGTGGCGCAGGCGATGCAGACCGAGCCGGAACATTTGATCACGGTGCATCAGGTGCATTCGGCTACGGTGGCGCATGTCACAGGCCCACTGGCCGAGAAACCCCGCGCCGATGCTATCGTGACGGCGACCCCCGGTCTCGCCCTGTCTGTGCTGACGGCGGATTGCCAGCCTGTCCTGTTCGCTGACATGGAAACAGGCGTCATCGGGGCGGCCCATGCAGGCTGGCGCGGTGCGCTGGATGGGGTGCTGGAGGCCACGGTTGAGGCGATGGAGGGGCTGGGTGCCAATCGTGCGGATATACATGCCGTGATCGGCCCCACGATCAGCCAGCGCGCCTATGAGGTCGGGCCGGAGTTTCTGGCGGAATTTGTCTCGGACGATCCCGAAACGGCGCGGTTTTTCGCGCAGGGCAATGGTGACCGCATGCTGTTCGACCTGCCCGGCTTTGGTTTGCACCGCTTGCGCAGCGCCGGAGTAGGCCACGCGGAATGGACGCGCCACTGCACCTATAGTGATCCGGAGCGATTCTTCTCCTACCGCCGGAGCACTCATGCTGGCGAGGCCGATTACGGGCGGCTGATTGCGTCCATCCGGCTGTAATCGGGCAAGATTACGGCATTACGCGTCATGGTGGCGCGGCAAAATGTGGACAATTCTCGCAATTCCGCCTGATTGTTTCGGCTTAGTTTTCCAAAATACTGATTTTATTCGATTTATTCACCGGTAAATCCCATCGCTCCGCGATCGTGCAGCAACCGCGTTTCAAACGCTTTGTCATCCTGAATGTCAAAACAATGCCGCATTGGGCGGGCATATTGTTTCCTGAGCTTTAGCAAACGCACCTTCGGGCAGATAAGTTGAAAGAACGGGGAGACGCAGATGAAACAGAAACGCTGGATCAAATCAGTCCTTGAGACCGCGAAGAGCAAAGAGGTCTCGGCCACATCTTTGCCTTGGCAGCGCGGCGGTACCCGCGCCGCGATGATCATCAAACGTCACACCGGCCCCACCATCGCCCGCCGCGCCTGACACGTGGATTCCTCCCGAGGTGTCGCCTAGGCCGCTCTGAAAAGGGCGGTCTTTTTTGTGCCCAGATGTGAATGTTGGCGCAGCGGGGCAAATCGCTGTCAAATACATCCACTGTCGCCAATCGAATCAAATTGTGGCAATTCTGTTCGCCAAATCGAACCAAAGGGCACCTCAAGGGCTGATTGATGCCTGTGCATTTCTTAAAATCGCTGATTTTTGACAAAGAAGGCGAAAATGGGTCAGGTCGGATTACTGAAAAAGACCTGAAACCAAAGTCCTTTCGGTGTTGTCGGTGGGGGCCGACACGACTGCGACGCCAAGAAGTGGTGAACCGCATGGCATTTGATGCCCCCTCGGCCAAATATTTGGCAAAGCAAAAGACGTCTTCCGGAATCACGCTTGCCCGTGTTCCGCAGGGCAGTGCGCTTGAATTGCAAGATGCGCGCGACAGCGCCGTCAAACCCCTGCATTGCGAAGCTCCCCGCTCAACCCAGCGCAGCAGAGCCGTCGCACCGCTGCCTGCACGCAAGGCCCCGCCCCTGCCCTCCGGTATGGTGCCGCAGAAAAAGCCCGTGATGCGGCGTTACGAGGTCAGCACGCTGGCCCCCAACGGTGATATCGCCACCAGCCGCCATGTCGCGCCTGCCACACCGCTGTTCGAGGCGGCCTTTTCCGCCTTCGCACGCGGCACGCTGCTCAACACCGCGCAGGGCCATTGCGCCATCGAGGATCTTTTGCCGGGTATGGAGATCGAGACCACGGAATTCGGTCTGCGCCCTGTCCAGTGGATCGGTTCGATGACCATCCTGCCCGATGCGCCCTTCGAAACACCCGACCAGACCCATATGACCCGCATCATGGCCGATACATTCGGCATGGGCCGTCCGATGGCCGATGTGATGGCTGGCCCCGGCGCCCGGATGCTGCACCGCCCCGCCGCGTTGCGCGAGCTTGACGGCAAGGGCGCGCGCTCCGGCCAAGTGCTGACCCCTGTGGCGGATTTCGAGGACGGAATGAACACCATCCGCATCATGCCGCCCCGCCCTGTGACGGTGTATCACCTGTGTCTGGACAGACATGCCTCGATTAAGGTGTCAGGCATCGAGATGGAAAGCTTCCACCCCGGTGTCGGGCTGAACCAGCGGATGGGGCCGAACATGCTGTCGCTGTTCCTGTCGCTGTTCCCGCATATCAACACGCTGGACGATTTCGGCCCGCTCACCTACCCGCGTGCGACGCTCGAAACCTTGCGGAGCCTGACTGCGGCCTGAGGTTCAGGCTGAATAGTTTAGGCAGAACGGTTCAGGCGTTCTTCGAGGATGTCGAAGGGCACCCCCGGTTCATCCTTGGCGCCGCGGATCACCAGACTGGTCTTGACGCTGGCGACATTGTCGGCGGCGGTCAGTTGCTCTGTCAGGAACGACTGGAAGGTGCTCAGATCGGGGGCGACACATTTGAGGATGAAATCCACCTCGCCGTTCAGCATGTGACACTCGCGGACCAGCGGCCATGCGCGGCAGCGCGCCTCGAAAGCGCTCAGATCCGCCTCTGCCTGACTTTGCAGCCCGACCATGGCAAAGACCTGCACCTCGAAGCCCAGTTCGCGCGGGTCGACCTTGGCGTGATAGCCACGGATATATCCGGCCTCCTCCAGCGTACGGACACGCCGCAGACAGGGTGGCGCAGAGATTCCCACGCGCTTTGCCAATTCCACATTGGTCATGCGGCCATCGGCCTGCAGTTCCGCCAGAATTTTCCGATCAATCGGGTCGAGCCGCGTTCCGGCCATAGTCCTGCTCTCCTTGAAGACGATTTCTTATAGCATCGCCGCCAGCACACGCAATATTATTTCACCGTCGCGCAAGATCATTACAGCTTGCCGCCGCAAGCGCTTTGTTTTGCAAAGCGCGCCGCAGTATCGCGCGAAATCCGGCAAAGGGCTTTCCGCCCCCGCACGGCAGGTCTATATGCAGTCGCCAAAGCAATTTCCAAGTCAGAGGTAGCCCAGATGGCCGAGACACGTCACACCAAGGTTCTGATCATCGGTTCGGGCCCCGCAGGCTATACCGCAGGCGTCTATGCAAGCCGCGCCATGCTGGAGCCGATTCTGGTGCAGGGCATCGAACCCGGCGGGCAGTTGACCACGACCACGGAAGTCGAAAACTGGCCCGGCGATTCAGAGGTGCAGGGCCCCGATCTGATGATCCGCATGCAGGACCACGCCAAGGCGATGGGTTGCGAGGTTATCGGCGACATCATCGTGTCGCTCGACACCACAACGCGGCCTTTCGTGGCCAAGGGTGACAGCGGCACGACCTACACGGCGGATGCGGTGATCCTTGCGACCGGCGCGCGCGCCAAATGGCTGGGGCTGGCCTCCGAGGAAGCCTACAAGGGCTTCGGCGTCTCGGCCTGCGCCACCTGTGACGGGTTTTTCTATCGCGGGCAGGAGATTGTCGTGATCGGCGGTGGCAACACGGCGGTGGAAGAGGCTTTGTTCCTGACCAACTTCGCCTCCAAGGTGACACTGGTCCACCGGCGCGATTCCCTGCGGGCGGAAAAGATCCTGCAGGACCGCCTGTTCAAACATCCCAAGATCGAAACCCTGTGGTTCCACCAGCTTGAAGAGGTTGTGGGCGAGGATAACCCGATGGGCGTCACCGGCGTAAGGGTCAAGCATGTGGACACGGGCGCTATCACGGAAATCCCATGCAAGGGCGTTTTCGTGGCAATCGGCCATGCGCCTGCCAATGAACTGGTCAAGGATGTGCTGGAGTTGCACAACGGCGGCTATGTCACCGTCAAGCCCGGCACGACAGAGACGTCGATTCCGGGAATTTTCGCGGCGGGCGATCTGACGGATCACAAATACCGGCAGGCCGTGACCTCGGCTGGCATGGGTTGCATGGCGGCGCTGGACGCTGAACGCTTTTTGGCGGAACATCAGGAATAATCCCCCAAAGCTCTGCAAAAATGCGCCACTTTGGTCCGAAAACGCGTTTTCGGCCAAACTTGGCTTGAATTTGGCCTGTTTCAGAAGCTAGACGGCGCTCACTCCTGCGATCCGGCTGCAGGGGTAAGCCATGTTCAACCTGTTCCCAGTATCCCGTCTGATCCGTATTGAAAGTCATAGCATGTATACGCCTAATCTGGCCCCCATTCCCGAACTCTACGTCTCCTACGAAAGCGCGCAAAAACTTAAGGTCGAGGCCGCCCAACTCACCAGTTGGGATCTGACCCCTCGCCAGATTTGCGATCTGGAGCTGCTGATGAACGGCGGTTTCAACCCGCTCAAAGGCTTCATGTCGCAGGAAGATTACGAGAGTGTCGTTGATACGATGCGGCTCAAGGACGGCGCGCTCTGGCCGATGCCGATCAATCTGGACGTGTCCGAGGCTTTCGCCGAGACGCTGGAACTTGGACAGGACATCGCCCTGCGCGATCAGGAAGGCGTCATCCTCGCCACGATGACCGTGACCGACCGCTGGGTGCCGAACAAGGCGCATGAGGCCGAAAAGGTCTTTGGGGCCGACGATTCCGCGCATCCTGCGGTGAACTACCTGCACAACTCTGCCGGCAAGGTCTATCTGGGCGGCCCGATCACCGGCATCCAGCAGCCGGTCCATTATGATTTCAAAGGCCGCCGCGATACGCCGAACGAATTGCGCGCCCTCTTCCGCAAGCTGGGCTGGCGCAAGGTTGTGGCCTTCCAGACCCGCAACCCGCTGCACCGCGCGCATCAGGAACTGACCTTCCGCGCCGCCCGCGAAGCGCAGGCGAACCTGTTGATCCATCCGGTTGTCGGCATGACCAAACCCGGCGATGTGGACCATTTCACCCGCGTGCGCTGCTACGAGGCTGTGCTGGACCAATACCCCTCGGCCACCACGACGATGAGCCTGCTGAACCTTGCCATGCGCATGGCTGGCCCGCGCGAGGCAGTCTGGCACGGGCTGATCCGCAAGAACCACGGTTGCACGCATTTCATCGTGGGCCGCGATCATGCTGGCCCCGGCAAGAACTCGGCGGGGCAGGATTTCTACGGGCCTTATGATGCGCAGATCCTGTTCAAGGAGCATGAGGCCAAGATCGGACTGGAGATGGTTGACTTCAAGCACATGGTCTATGTGCAGGAGAAGGCACAATATTACCCTGCGGACGAGGTTCCCGAAGGTTCGACCGTTCTGGATATTTCCGGCACCGAACTGCGCCGTCGTCTGGCCGAGGGTCTGGAGATTCCGGAATGGTTCTCGTTCCCGCAGGTCGTGGCCGAGCTGCGCCGCACCCGCCCGCCACGGTCGCAGCAGGGCTTTACCGTTTTTTTCACGGGCTTTTCAGGCTCCGGCAAGTCGACCATCGCCAACGCTTTGATGATCAAGCTGATGGAAATGGGTGGCCGTCCTGTAACGCTGCTGGATGGTGATCTGGTGCGCAAAAACCTCAGCTCCGAGCTGGGTTTCAGCAAGGAACACCGCGATCTGAACATCCGCCGGATCGGCTATGTCGCCTCCGAGATCACCAAGAACGGCGGCATCGCCATCTGCGCGCCCATCGCCCCCTATGCCACGACGCGCCGCGCCGTGCGCGAGGATATCGAGCAATTCGGTGCGTTTCTTGAGGTGCATGTCGCCACCAGCATCGAGGAATGCGAACGCCGCGACCGCAAGGGGCTCTACAAGCTGGCGCGTGAAGGCAAGATCAAGGAGTTCACCGGCATTTCAGACCCTTACGATATGCCTGAGAACCCGGAATTGCGTCTGGATACCGAGAATGTCGATGTCGACAACTGCGCGCATCAGGTCATTCTGAAGCTCGAAAGCATGGGCCTGATCGCAGGGTGATCCTGCCGGGGCAAGCGAGACAAAAACAAAAGGCCGCATCCAGTTGATGCGGCCTTTTTGCATTCTGATGGTGCCCACGGAAAGGCGGCGCAAATTGCGCCTGCCAAATCAGTGCACTGTCACCGGGTCCATATGGTTCTGGCGCGCCAGAACAAAGGCCAGCCGCCGATCCTTGACCAGCGCAAGCTGCGCGCCGCGTTCGTCATGCACGGCGTAAAGCGTCTCGACACCCTCGGCCTGCTGCTGGATTTCTTCGGGCAGATCGGCAACCTTGACGGGCCGTACATAGACGATCGGGTTCTCACCCATCAGATCGAAGTCTACTTTCGTGTCCATCTGCGTTATCCTTTTCTGATCTTGATTGATTGCACGACTGTCTCGGGCTGGGCGCGGGTCAGATCCACGTGCAGCAAGCCGTTTTCCATAATCGCCTCGCCGACCTCGACACCATCGGCCAGCACGAAACTGCGCTGGAACTGGCGTGCTGCGATGCCACGGTGCAGATACACCCTGCCCTCCAATTCATCGCGCTGTCGGCCCCGGATGACCAACTGGCGGTCCTCCACGGTGATGGCCAGATCGCATTCGGCAAAGCCAGCTACCGCAAGGGTGATGCGGTAGGAATTATTCGAGGTCTGTTCGATATTGAAAGGGGGATAGCCCTCGTTCCCGGATTTCGCATTACGCTCCAGCAAACGTTCCAACTGGTCGAACCCCAGCATATATGGGTGTGACCCCAATGTCAGTTTTGTCATCGACACGTCCTTGTCTTAAGCGACCGTCCAACTTGCGGGTCCCTTTACGGCAACCCTATAACGGAAATATGGGTAGCCACCTGCGACTGTGCAAGTGCGACATCTGTTAAGGCGGGCGCAAAGCGCCAAAAGCGCGCGCTGTGACCGAGTTTCTTTGCGATTTTGCTGTTTTTCAGTATGTTGGAGCTTCGTTACAGAGACGGGGGAATCACCTGCCGGGGAGTGTCGGACATGAACGCAGTAAGTGATATCTCAATGAAGACCGACGATGTGCTGCGCGTGGAGCTTGAAGTGTTCCGCCGCGAGCACCGCGATCTGGACGATGCGATCGCCGCCCTGACGCAAAAGGGCACTGGCGATCAGTTGACGATCCAGAGGCTCAAGAAGAAGAAGCTCCGCCTCAAGGATCTGATCGCCCGTATCGAGGACCGCCTGACGCCCGATATTATCGCCTGACATAGCTGGTCGGACCTCATTGCACCGCAGCGCGGCTTGGCTATAGTGCGCGCTCAATCTGTTAAGGGGTGCACACGCATGGCCGAGATCAAGGTAGGGATCATCATGGGGAGCCAGTCGGACTGGCCAACCATGAAAGAAGCAGCCGATATGCTGGACGCGCTTGGCGTGGCCTATGAGGCGCGGATCGTCTCGGCGCATCGCACGCCCGACCGGCTGTGGGACTACGGCAAAACGGCGGTGGAGCGTGGGCTTCAGGTCATCATCGCGGGGGCTGGCGGGGCCGCGCATCTGCCGGGCATGATGGCGTCCAAGACGCGGGTGCCGGTGATCGGTGTGCCGGTGCAGACCAAAGCGCTGTCGGGTGTGGACAGCCTCTATTCCATCCTGCAGATGCCGCGCGGCTATCCGGTGGCGACCATGGCGATTGGTGCGGCAGGCGCGGCCAATGCGGGGCTGATGGCAGCGGGCATTCTGGCCTTGCAGGACGGCGCGCTGGCCACAAGGCTTGAGGCGTGGCGCGCGGATCTGTCCGCCTCCATCCCCGAGGTGCCCGTGGATGAGTGATCCGTTGAAAACCGGCGCGACCATTGGCATTCTGGGTGGCGGGCAACTGGGCCGGATGCTGTCTGTCGCGGCCAGCCGTCTGGGCTTTCGCACCCATATTTTCGAGCCGGGCGCAAACCCGCCTGCCGCCGATGTGGCGCATCAGGTCACCACGTCCCCTTACGAGGATGCTGCCGCCTTGCGCCGCTTTGCCGCCACCTGCGATGTGATCACCTACGAGTTTGAGAACATCCCCACCTCGGCGCTGGACCTGCTGGAGCCGCTCCGCCCCATCCGGCCGGGACGCGAGGCGCTGCGGATCAGTCAGGACCGCATCACCGAGAAGGATTTCCTGAGCGGGCTGGGGCTGATGACAGCCCCCTACCGTGCGGTGGACGATGCCGCCTCGCTTGAGGCGGCGATTGCGGCCATCGGCCTGCCGTCGATCCTCAAGACACGCCGCTTCGGCTATGATGGCAAGGGCCAGTCACGGCTGATGACGCCGGATGATGCATCCCGCGCCTTGGCGGATATGGCGGGTAGCCCGGCCATTCTGGAAGGGTTCGTGGATTTCACCTACGAGGTCTCGGTGATCGGGGCGCGCAATGCCGACGGGCAGGTCTCCTGCTACGATCCGGGCGAGAATGTACATCGCGACGGCATCTTGCATACAACCACGGTGCCATCGCGCCTGTCCGCCTTTTTGCGGATGGATGCTGTGCTGCTGACCGCCAAGATATTGAACGCGCTGGATTATGTCGGCGTGATGGGGGTGGAGTTGTTCGTGACGCCGCATGGGCTGATCGTGAACGAGATTGCACCGCGGGTGCATAATTCCGGCCATTGGACACAGAACGGCTGCGCCATCGACCAGTTCGAGCAGCATATCCGTGCGGTGGCGGGCTGGCCGCTGGGCGACGGGACGCGTTACGCGGATGTGGTGATGGAGAACCTGATCGGCGCGGATATGGACCGTGTGCCAGCGCTTGCGGCAGAACCGGCGACGGCGCTGCATCTATACGGTAAGGCCGAGGTCAAGGCGGGCCGCAAGATGGGCCATGTGAACCGGATCATCGCGTCCAAAACCTGACGGGCTGTGCATCCTGCTGCCCTTTGGTAATTGAGTATTTATAGAACGATGAAGCAGGCCGTTTTTTCATTGTTCCTGAAATACTCGATACACGGCCCTGCCATGCACTTTGGCGGCGCTGTCAGCGGAAGGCCGGACCATGCGCCCAGATCGTCAGGGACTGACGCTGGCCTGTGGTGACAGGCGTGACGCGGTGCAACAGGAAGCTGGGAAAGATCGTCGCATCGCCGCGCACGGGGCTGGCCTGATGCACATGGGCGCTTGGCATGACTTCCAATGTGCCGCCCTCATAGGCATCAGGTTCGGAAAGTTGCACGACCATGGTCAGCTTGCGTTGCCGTGCCAGAGGGCCATCGCCGATATCGGAATGCCAGTCGAAATGCCCCTCGCGCGCGGCATCATAGCGGGCGACCTGTGCGCTTTCGGAAAAGCTTTGCAGATCGAAGCCGAACGTATCGCGATTGGCAATGCGCACCACGTCGATGATGCGGTCCATCACCCAAGCGCACCCCGGCACATCGTCGAGCCAGACCAGATCGGCGCGCCGGAGGTTGTGATCCTGCGCCTGCCCCACGAGCCGCGCCTCCCGCGCCGGAGCGGCATCCGCGATCACGATGATCCGGTCGCATTCCTCGGCGGTGAAGGCCGCTGTCTGCGCGTGAACGGCGATCATGTTGGTATCCTGTCATGAGGTTCGTGCTTGTCGCAGACTGTGGCGCGGATCACACGCCCCGATACGACGCAAAGGTCGCTTTCCTCTCACCAACGCAGCGGGGCGTTTCAATTTCCCGTCAGGCAAGTCATATGAGCGGCATGACAGAACAGATTCCCAGCCTCGACCAGATGGAGCAGATGGCCCGCCAGACGGTGGATGCCCTGCCCGCGCCGTTCAAGGCCGCTGCGCAAGAGGTGGCGATCTGCGTGATCGACTGGCCGGATGCGGATATGCTGAAGGAGCTGGAGATCGACGATCCGCTGGATCTGACAGGGCTCTACGACGGGATTCCGATGACCGAAAAGTCGGTCTTCGACCAGCCGATGGGGCCGGATACGGTCTGGCTGTTCCGCGAGCCGATCCTTCAGGAGTGGCGCGACAGGGGCGATGTCACGATTGCCGATCTGGTTGCCCATGTGACGGTGCACGAATTCGCGCACCACTTCGGCTGGTCGGACGAGGATATCGCGGTCGTTGATCCGTGGTGGGAATGATCAGGCGCCGCTGGTGTCGCGCCAGCGGTTCACGATCGGATAGCGCCGGTCCAGCCAGAAGGCACCCAAGCTGAGCCGTGTGCCGGGTGCTGACTGGAAGCGTTTGTATTCGCTGATATAGACCAGATGCTCGATCCGTTTGACGGTGTCGCGGTCATAGCCTGCGGCCACGCAATCGGCGACCGAGGCATCCTCGTCCACCAGCATTTGCAGGATACCGTCCAGCACCGGATAGGGCGGCAGGCTGTCCTCGTCCTTCTGATCAGGGCGCAGTTCGGCGCTGGGGGGCTTGTCGATGATCGCGGGCGGAATCACTTGGCCCGCTGGCCCCATCATCCAGTCGCGGTGATTGTCATTGCGCCAGCGGCAGACATCGAACACGCGGGTTTTGTACATATCCTTGATCGGATTGTAGCCGCCCGCCATATCGCCGTAGATCGTGGCATAGCCCACCGCGACCTCGGATTTGTTACCAGTGGTCAGCAGCATGTTGCCGAATTTGTTGCTCATCGCCATCAAGAGCAGGCCACGCAGGCGGGACTGGATATTCTCCTCGGTCAGATCGGGCCCATGACCCGCGAAAAGCGGCGCCAGCGCCTCTGTCACCGCCGCCCTTGGCCCGCTGATCGGCACAGTATCATAGGCGCAGCCCAGCGCATCGACCACGCCGCGCGCATCGTCCAGCGAGGCTTGCGAGGTATATTCAGACGGCAGCATCACACAGCGCAGGTTTTGCGGACCGATAGCATCGGCGGCAATGGCCGCCACGATGGCGCTGTCGACCCCGCCCGACAGGCCCAGAATGGCGGTGCGGAACCCCGCTTTGGCCATATAGTCGCGCAAGGACAGCACCATCGCATGATAGTCCTGCTCCAGCGGGTCCAGAGCCGGCGCGAGCGTGCCCGCATCCGCCATCCAGCCCTCTGCCGTGTGGGTGAAATCGACATGCACCACGGCTTCTTCGAAAAGCGGCAGTTGCACTGCCAGCGCGCCGCCGGGGTTAAGCACGAAAGAACCGCCGTCAAAGACTTGATCGTCCTGCCCGCCCACCATGTTAAGATAGACCAGCGGCAGGCCGGTCTCGACCACACGCGCCACAATCAGGTTCTGGCGGATTTCCATCTTGCCGCGCGCATAGGGGCTGCCGTTGGGCACCAGCAGCATCTCGGCCCCCGTCTCGGCCAATGTCTCGGCCACATCCGCATGCCACGAATCCTCGCAGATGGGGCTGCCGATCCGCAAAGGACCGATGCTGTAGGGGCCTTGCGGCGGGCCGGGGGTGAACAGGCGATGTTCGTCAAAGACATCCTCGTTCGGCAGGTGCTGCTTGAGAATGCGGGCGCGGATCTGCCCGCCCTGCAATATGTAATAGGCGTTATAGAGATGGCCTTCCCGCGCGAACGGCCCGCCGATCCCGATGGCGGGACCATCCGCGCAATCGCGTGCCAGCGTCTCAATCGCCTCCATCGCGGCACGGTGGAAGGCGGGCTTGAGCACCAGATCCTGCGTCTGGTAGCCGGTGATGAACATCTCGGGCAGCGCCAGCATGTCGGCTCCGGCGGCCTGCGCCTGCTGCCACGCGGCGCGCACACGGGCGGCATTGCCGTCCAGATCGCCCACCACGGGGTTGAGCTGCGCGAGTGTCAGGCGAAAACGGTCAGCCATGGTCTGCCCTCAGTTCAGTCTATGGACCGATGACTTAGCAGATCAGGTGGCAAGGGAAAGCCGATATGCGGCAAAAGGCGTTGTCTGTACGGCTGCCCTCCTTTAGGTTCTGACACTGGCACGGCTTGCCCCTGCCGGGTGGGCCACAGCAATCAGGAACTGGCAATATGCAGATGCGCGCGATCTTCGGGATGTGCCTTGTGGCGGGGCTGGCGCTGGGCGCGGACCTGTCGGCACAACAATCCGACGAGGTTCAGACCAAGCAGTATGACGACGGCGGCGTCTATGAAGGCACGTTCCTGAACGGGCTGCAGCATGGCACCGGCACCTATCGTCTGCCAAATGGCTATGAATATACCGGCGACTGGGTCGAGGGCGAGATCCGTGGCAATGGCGTGGCGCGCTTCCCCAACGGCTCGGTCTACGAGGGCCAGTTCCAGCGCGGCAAGCCCGAAGGCGTGGGGCGCATCGTCTTTACCGATGGCGGCACCTACGAGGGCGAATGGGTCGACGGCAAGATCACCGGCGAGGGAATCGCCTCATATGCCAACGGCATGCGCTACGAGGGCGGCTTTCTGGAGGCGATGCACCACGGGCGCGGCGTCATGCAAAGTCAAGGCGGCTATGTCTATGACGGCACATGGGATCGCGGCGTGAAAGATGGTACCGCGCGGATCACCTATCCCGATGGCGCGGTCTATGAAGGTGCGGTTGTGCGCGGCGCGCGCGAGGGTGTGGGCACGCTGACCATGCCGGACGGGCTGATCTACGAGGGCACGTGGCTGGACGGTCAGATCAACGGCGAGGGCAAGCTGACCCAGCCCAATGGCGATATCTACGAGGGCACGCTGGTCAATGGCCGCCGCGAGGGTATCGGCCGCGTGACCTATGCCAGCGGTGACACCTATGTCGGCGCGTTCGTCGATGATCTGCGCGAGGGACAGGGCGTCTTTACCGGCACGGATGGCTATGTCTATGACGGGTCATGGGTTGCCGGACAGATCGAGGGACAGGGCCGCGTCACCTATCCGGACGGCTCGATCTACGAGGGCCAGTTCCGCGCCGACCTGCCCGACGGCACGGGCACGATTACCTATCCCGACGGCTCCACCTATGAGGGGGAATGGTCCGCCGGCGTGATCGAGGGCGAAGGCCGCGCCGTCTATGCCAATGGTCTGGTCTATGAGGGCGGGTTCCGCGAGGCGCGCAACCACGGCACCGGCGTGATGACCTATCCCGACGGCTACCGCTACGAGGGTGAATGGCAGGACGGGCAACGCCACGGCCAAGGGGTCGCCACATATCCCGACGGCACCGTCTATACCGGCGCGTTCGTGGAAGGCCAGCGCGAGGGCACCGGCGAGATCGTGATGCCGGACGGATTTCGCTATAGCGGCGAATGGCGCGCGGGCGAGATCGACGGGCGCGGCACGGCCACCTATGCCAACGGCGATGTCTACGAGGGCACGTTCAGCGCGGGCCGCAGGCAGGGCGAGGGTACGATGCGCTACGCCTCCGGTCAGGAGGTCAGCGGCGTCTGGCAGGACGGCGCGCCACCGGCTGACGCAGCGGTCGAGGACGACACCCCAGATGCTGAGGAAGAGGTTCCCGAGACGCCCGCTGTGCCAGCCGACTGAGCACAGCGCGGGTCGAAGGCGTGTTGCTGGATATTTGAGGCAAGAAGAAGCAGCGCGCGCGGTTGTTTAGACAGGTGCGCCCGCCTGCATGCGGGTCAGGAAATCATCGGCCTCCCGCAGCACGGTTTCGCGGCGGTCCTCGGCCATCCGGTCCCATGTGGCGTACATCTGCCCCATGCGCGGGTTGGACGAGAACCGTTCGCGGTGGCGAATCAGGAAATGCCAGTAGAGCAGGTTGAAGGGGCAGGCTTTGGGGCCGGTCTTATCCTTGACCTTGTAGGCACAGCCGCCGCAATAATCCGACATCCTGTCGATGTAATTGCCCGACGATACATAGGGCTTTGAGGCGATGATACCGCCATCGGCAAACTGGCTCATCCCGATCACATTCGGGGCCTCCACCCATTCATAGGCATCGGCGTAGACCGCCAGATACCATTCATGCACCTGCCACGGGTCAATCCCCGCCAGCAGCGCGAAATTGCCCGTCACCATCAGGCGCTGGATGTGGTGTGCATAAGCCTCGTCCCGCGTCTGGGCGACGGTCTGCGACATGCAGCGCATGTCGGTGGGTTTGCCCCAGTAGAGGCCCGGCAGGTCATGGCTGTGCCCCAGCGCATTGCGGCGGGTGTAATCCGGCCCCTCGCGATACCAGATGCCGCGCACATATTCGCGCCAGCCGATGATCTGGCGGATGAACCCTTCCGCTGCATTGAGCGGGGCCTTGCCTTCTTTCCACGCGGCTTCGACCTGCTGGCACACGTCGAGCGGGTCCAGCAGGCCCGCATTGATGTAGAGGCTGATCAGCGCGTGATACATGAAGGGACGATCCGCCAGCATCGCATCCTGATAATCGCCGAAATCCGCCAGCCCGCCTGCGATCCAGTGATCGAGTTGCTGTTGGGCCTGATCGCTGTCGGTAGCGAACCAGAAGGGATGCAACGTCCCGAAATTGTTGCCGAAACGCTGCGCGACCAGATCCAGCACCGCAGTCACTTCGTCATCAGGTTCAAACCGCAATGGTCCTGTGAAGGTAACATCGTCGGGGGCCGGTTTGCGGTTGTCGTGATCATAGTTCCACTTGCCGCCTGCGGGTTGGTCCCCTTCCATCAGAAGGCCGGACTTGCGGCGCATCTCGCGGTAGAAATACTCCATCCGCAACTGTTTCTTACCCTTCGCCCAAGCCTCGAATTCGTCGGCAGAGGCGATGAACCGGTCATCGCGGATCACATGGACGGGCAGCGGCAATTCGTTCAGCGCCGTGATCAGCCGCCATTCGCCGGGTTGGGTGGCGATCACACCCTTCGCGTTTTGCGCGGCAGCGTGGCGCAGCAATTCGCCGGTGATCGACCCGCTGTTGTCGGGGTTGTCCAGCGCGGTGTATTCCACACGCCAGCCCGCATCGCGCAGGCGGGCCGCGAATTTCCGCATCGCCGCGAACAGGAACGCGATCTTCTTGGGGTGGTGTGGCACATATCCCGCCTCCTCCGCGACCTCGGCCATCACCACAATATCGCGGGCGCGATCAGCGGCGCGCAGGGCTGTCAGCCCGTCCGAGAGTTGATCCCCCAGCACCAGAACCAGCCGCGTCACCACGCCACCTGCTTGCCCTGCCAGTCAAAGAACCGGCCCGTCTCGGCTGGCGTCAGCCCGTCGATCACCCGCAGCAGGTTCTGGGCGGCCTGATCCGCGGGCACCGTGTCATGCGTCGCGGCATAATCCTCGGTAAAAGGCGTGGCCACCGTGCCGGGATGCAACGCTACGCAGATCGCCTCCCTGTGGCTGCGGGCCAGTTCGATGGCGCCTGTGTGGATCATCTGGTTCAGCGCTGCCTTGGCCGTGCGGTAGGAATACCAGCCGCCCAGCGCATTATCCCCGATGGAGCCCACCCGCGCAGACAAGGCCGCAAAGACCGACCGCCCCTGACGCGGCAGCAGGCGCAGGCTGTGCTTGAGCACAAGCGACGGCCCGATACAGTTCAGCGCGAACTGGTCCGCCATCGCCTGTGCGGTCAGGCGTCGGAGCGTTTTCTCCGGCGCGACCCCGTCGATCACCAGCGCGCCGGTGGCCACGAAGACCAGATCGAAGCCCGGCTCCAGCGCGCCCAATGCGGCGCTGATGCTGGCCTCGTCGGTCACATCCAGCCCCGTTTCGCTGCGCGACAGGCCGGTGACGGCCACGCCTCTGGCTTCCAAAACCTGCACCATCGCCGCGCCGATGCCGCCCGATGCCCCGATGATCAATGCTCGTTCCATTCCAGCCGACGTAGCAGCGGCGCGGTTCGCTTCAATGTGCGGCTTGTGCAAATTTCGGGCTTTTCATTTGTCCATCGCCGCGTATAACCTGTCGTCATGACGATTTTGGCACATAACGCGATCCCTGCTGCGCCCTTTGGCGTACCGCTCGCGGCTGCCCTGCTGATCCTGCTAAGCCGCCTCTGAGCGTGCCGTTCCGGCGCGACCGCTCAGAGGATGTGCAGCCCGCGCCAAGATTTTAGCAGCAGAAAAGAGACACACCATGACCACCAATTCCGAACAAGACCGCGTCTTGATCTTCGACACAACCCTGCGCGATGGCGAGCAAAGCCCCGGCGCGACGATGACCCATGCCGAGAAGCTGGAGATCGCCGAATTGCTGGACGATATGGGCGTCGATATCATCGAGGCCGGCTTTCCCATCGCCTCCGAGGGTGATTTCAACGCCGTCAGCGAGATCGCGAAACGCTCCAAACAGGCGGTGATCTGCGGGCTGGCGCGCGCCAATCTGGCCGATATCGACCGCGCATGGGACGCGGTGAAACATGCAGGCCAACCGCGCATCCATACGTTCATCGGCACCTCGCCGCTGCACCGCGCCATTCCGAACCTCACGCAGGACGAGATGGCCGAGCGCATCCACCAGACCGTGACCCATGCGCGCAACTTGTGCGACAATGTCCAGTGGTCGCCGATGGATGCCACGCGGACCGAGCATGATTACCTGTGCCGCGTGATCGAGATCGCGATCAAGGCAGGTGCGACGACGATCAATATCCCCGATACGGTCGGCTATACGGCGCCGGTTGAAAGCGCCGAACTGATCCGGATGCTGATAGAGCGCGTGCCGGGGGCGGACAGCATCGTCTTCGCCACCCATTGCCACAACGATCTCGGCATGGCCACCGCCAACAGTCTGGCGGCAGTCGAGGCCGGCGCGCGCCAGATCGAATGCACGATCAACGGGCTGGGCGAGCGTGCGGGCAATACCGCGCTGGAAGAGGTGGTGATGGCGCTCAAGGTGCGCAATGACATCATGCCCTACCGCACCCGCGTGGATACGACCAAGATCATGAACATCTCGCGCCGTGTCGCCACCGTGTCGGGCTTTGCGGTGCAGTTCAACAAGGCGATCGTGGGCAAGAACGCCTTCGCGCATGAATCCGGCATCCATCAGGATGGCATGCTCAAGAATGCCGAGACCTTCGAGATCATGCGCCCCGAGGATATCGGCCTGACCGCCTCCAACCTTGTGATGGGCAAGCATTCTGGCCGCGCCGCCCTGCGCGACAAGCTGCGCCAGATGGGCGTGGATGTGGGGGATAACCAGCTCAAGGATATCTTCGTGCGGTTCAAGGAACTCGCCGACCGCAAAAAGGAAGTCTATGACGAGGACATTCTCGCGCTGGTCACGGCGACAACCGACAGCGGCACTGACCGGTTGCAGATCGTCTCGCTCAAGGTGCTCTGCGGCACCGGCGGCCCTGCCGAGGCCACGCTGGAGATGGAGATCGACGGCAAGGAGATGATCGCCACCGAACAGGGTGACGGCCCCGTGGATGCGACCTTCAAGGCGGTGCGCGCCCTGCATCCCAACAGCGCGCGGTTGCAGCTTTATCAGGTCCATGCCGTGACCGAGGGCACCGATGCGCAGGCCACGGTCAGCGTGCGGCTGGAAGAGGACGGCATGATCTCGACGGGGCAGTCGGCGGATACCGATACCGTGGTCGCCTCGGCCCGCGCCTATGTCAACGCGCTTAACCGCCTGCTGGTGCGGCGCGACAAGGCCGGCCCCGGTGCCGACAAGCGCGAGATCAACTACAAGGACGTCAGTTGATCCACGCGATCCTTGCAGCCCTTTAGCCCGCCGCCTGACCCGCGGCGGGTTTCTTCTTGCTGAAAATATCCTCGGGGGCGTTCAGCATAGCTGAACGGTTGGGGCAGACAGCCCCCTGCCCGTTCTCAGCGCGGGCGGAACACCTCGGTCAGGCGCTGCGCGTCTTCCTCGGTCCCGTAGGGCGCGTTCACGATGAAAAGGCCCGAGCCGACCATCCGGTGCCCCGCACGGACGGGGGGAAAGCGCACCTCGTGGCGCAACGCGCCGGGCAGGTTCTGCGCCTCAAGCGCGGCCAGCATCGGGGCATGCGCCTTGCCTGTCAGGATCGGATACCACAGGCAGATGATGCCCACGTTCCATTTGCGGTGCAGCTTGGCGATCTGGTCGGGGATCGTCTCGTAATCGGTTTTCGCCTCGTAGCTGGGGTCGATCAGCATCAGGCCCCGGCGCGGCGTTGGCGGGCAGATCGCCTGCGCCATCTCGAACCCGTCGCGGTGGTGGACGCGCGCGCCGTAGGGCGACATCGCAAATTCCAGTGCGGCATGTTCCTGCGGATGCAGCTCGGCCAGATGCATGCGGTCATCCGCGCGCAGGAACTGCGCCGCGAGCAGCGGCGATCCGGCATAGGCTGCCGGTCCATGCGTGGCCCGCACCTCGGCAAGCGCGCCCAGATAGGGATGATCCGCCGCCATGCCGCCGCGCGCCAGAACCGCGCCGATCCCGGCCGAGGCCTCGCCGGTCTTCAACGCTTCGGGCGCATCAAGCCGGTAGAGGCCGCGGCCAGCGTGCGTTTCGAGATAGCTCAGCGGTTTGTCCTTGGCCGTCAGATAGGACAGCATGCCGCATAGCAGCGCGTGCTTGTGAACATCGGCCGGATTGCCCGCATGGTAGATATGTTGATAGGACAGCATCCGCGCGTCTTATCCGATTGCCCTGTCCGGCGGAAGTGTGCTGACGCAAAATCATGCGAGGCCTTTCACAAACGGCACCTCAGCCCTATAAGGGCACCTGGCCGCCTCAAGCAGAGTCGCTGGCTACTTGCACATTTTCAACTATGGGACATGACAGATGTCAATTTTCGATAAGATGCCCAGTCTGTTCGCCTCGGATATGGCGATCGACCTCGGCACGGCCAATACGCTGGTCTATGTCAAGGGAAAGGGGATCGTGCTCAGCGAGCCGTCGGTGGTGGCCTATCATGTCAAGGACGGTGTGAAAAAGGTGCTTGCGGTTGGTGAAGATGCCAAGCTGATGCTGGGCCGCACCCCCGGCAGTATCGAGGCGATCCGCCCGATGCGTGACGGCGTGATTGCCGATTTCGATACGGCCGAAGAGATGATCAAGCATTTCATCCGCAAGGTTCTGAAGCGGTCGACCTTTTCAAAACCCAAGATTATCGTCTGTGTGCCCTATGGCGCGACTCCTGTCGAGAAACGCGCGATCCGGCAATCCGTCCTCTCTGCAGGGG
Organism: Rhodobacterales bacterium; assembly: GCA_047921295.1. Taxonomy (GTDB): domain Bacteria; phylum Pseudomonadota; class Alphaproteobacteria; order Rhodobacterales; family Rhodobacteraceae; genus Seohaeicola. Next base: position 45,396 of record JBLRWK010000015.1, on the reverse strand, counting down.
CGCGCAAGGCCGGTCTGATCGCCGAACCCATTGCTGCCGCAATCGGTGCGGGGATGCCGATTACCGATCCCACGGGCAATATGATCGTCGATATCGGGGGTGGCACGACCGAGGTCGCGGTGCTGTCTCTGGGCGATATCGTCTATGCGCGCTCTGTCCGCGTCGGCGGCGACCGGATGGACGAGGCGATCATCAACTACCTGCGCCGCCAGCACAACCTGCTGGTGGGCGAAGCCACTGCCGAGCGGATCAAGACCTCGATCGGCACGGCGCGGATGCCCGATGACGGGCGCGGCGCCTCCATGATGATCCGGGGCCGCGACCTGCTGAACGGCGTGCCGAAAGAGACCGAGATCAGTCAGGCTCAGGTGGCCGAGGCGCTGAGCGAACCCGTGCAGCAGATTTGCGAGGCGGTGATGACGGCGCTCGAGGCCACACCGCCTGATCTGGCAGCGGATATCGTGGATCGCGGCGTGATGCTGACGGGGGGCGGCGCGCTTCTGGGCGATCTGGATCTGGCGCTGCGCGAGCAGACAGGGCTGGCCGTCTCGATTGCCGACGAGTCGCTGAACTGCGTCGCATTGGGCACCGGCAAGGCGCTGGAATACGAAAAACAGCTGCGCCATGCGATTGACTATGACAGCTGACACTTCCACCTTCTGAAACAGGGGTAGACCTTGGCGAAGGACAGATCACAGGGCGATGACTATCTGGCCCCCCTCAAGCGTTTGCTCGTGGGGGTCTTGGTCTTGTGCCTGATCGGCCTGTTCCTTGTCTGGCGCGTGGACAGCCCACGGGTGGAGCGGTTCCGCGCTGCCGTCGTGGACCGTGTCGTGCCCAATTTCGACTGGGCGATGGCGCCGGTCACGGCCAGCGTCAATCTTGTCCGCGATTTTCAGAGCTATCAGCGCATCGTGCAGCAAAATCAGGATTTGCGGAACGAACTGCAAAAGATGAAAGCGTGGAAAGAGGCAGCCCTGCAGCTTGAGCAGGAAAATGCGCGGCTGCTGGACCTGAACAAGGTGCGGCTTGATCCGCGCCTGACCTTCGTGACAGGCGTTGTGCTGGCTGACAGCGGCTCGCCGTTCCGGCAGTCTGTTTTGCTGAATGTCGGCGCGCGCGACGGCATCGTGGATGGCTGGGCGACGATGGACGGGATCGGCCTTGTCGGGCGGATTTCCGGCGTCGGGCGCGATACGTCTCGCGTGATCCTGCTGACCGATCCCGCCAGCCGCATCCCTGCAACGATCCAGCCTTCGGGCCAGACCGCGATCATTCAGGGCGACAATACGATGTCACCGCCGATCTCCTTTCTGGAGGATTCCGATCTGGTCCGCCCAGGTGACCGCGTTGTCTCATCCGGCGATGGTGGCGTGTTTCCCGCTGGCCTGCTGATCGGACAGGTCGCCGCCGATCCGGGCGGGCGGTTGCGGGTCATTCTTGCGGCGGATTACGAGCGGCTGGAGTTCCTGCGCGTGCTGCGCAATCCGGGCACCGAGGTGATCCGCGATCCCGGCGGCTTGATTGCGCCGGTTGTGCAGCCGACACTGCCACTGCCCCTGTCCCCGCTGGACGAAGCCCTGTCAGAGGCGGAGAACACCGATGGCTGAGGGATCGCCCGCACGCGTCTGGGGTATGCGTCTGGTGTATCTGGCTTTGGCGCTGGTGCTGATCCTCGTCAATCTGATCCCGCTGGACACCCGCCCACGCAACTGGGCAGGCCCTGATCTGCTGGTCGCACTGACCTTCGCATGGACGTTGCGGCGGCCTGAGTTCGTCCCCGCATTGTCGGTGGCGCTTGTGATCCTGCTGGCGGATCTGCTGTATCTGCGCCCCCCGGGCCTGTGGGCAGCGCTGATGGTGATGGCGGTTCAGACGCTCAGATCGCGCGCGCGCATCCTCAGGGATCAGCCGTTCATGACGGAATGGCTGGCCGTGGCCGGTATCTTCGTGGCGATTTCACTTGGCAACCGGCTGGTGCTGGCGATCCTGATGGTGCCGCAGGCCCCGCTTGGGCTCAGCGTGATCCATGTCGTGATGACCTTGATATGTTATCCTGTGGTTGTCATGATCTCTCAACTGGTTTTCGGGGTCCGCAAAGCCGCCCCCGGCGATCTGGACAGGCTGGGGCAGCGGATATGAGACGCCATCCGAAAGACAGCGCCGAATCGGGCCGCCGCATCACGCGGCGCGGCTTGTTTATGGGCGGGGCCCAGCTTGCCTTCATGGGCGTGCTTGGCCTCAGGATGCGGTACATGCAGGTCGATCAGGCGGACCAGTTCCGCGTTCTGGCCGAGGAGAACCGTATCAGCATCCGCCTGATCGCGCCTGCGCGGGGGCAGATTTTCGACCGTAACGGCGCGGTGATCGCCGAGAACCAGCCCAGCTACCGTATCATCATGGTGCGCGAGGATGCGGGTGATATCGATCTGGTCATGCGCCGTCTGGCCGCGCTGATCGACCTGAGCGAGGCGGATCAGGAGCGCGCCCTCAAGGAGATGCGCGACAGTCGCGGCGATACGCAGGTGACGGTGGCTGACCGTGTCAGTTGGGACGATATCTCGAAAGTGGCGATCAACGCGCCCGCCTTGCCGGGTGTCACGCCCGAGGTGGGCCTGTCACGCGCCTATCCGACAGGGCCGGATTTCGCGCATGTGGTGGGCTATGTCGGCCCGATCAGCGATTTCGACCTGCAAAAGATGGAGAACCCCGACCACCTGCTGCGCATTCCCCGTTTCCAGATCGGCAAGGTCGGCGTCGAGACCCGCCACGAGGACGTGCTGCGCGGCAAGGCCGGCACCAAACGGGTCGAGGTCAATGCCGCAGGTCGTGTGATGCGGGAACTGGACCGTCAGGAGGGCAAGGCCGGGGCCAATATTCAGCTTACCGTCGACAATGCCCTGCAAGCCTATACGCAAGCCCGACTGGCCGGAGAAAGTGCCGCCGCCGTGGTGATGGATTGCGAGACCGGCGACCTGCTGGCCATCGCCTCGGCCCCGAGCTTTGATCCGAACCTGTTTGTCCGCGGCATCTCGGTGTCGGATTATGCCTCACTGACCGAGAACAAGTATCGCCCTCTCGCCAATAAATCGGTGCAGGGCCTTTATCCGCCGGGATCGACCTACAAGATGGTCACGGTTCTGGCCGCGCTGGATGCGGGTGTCATCAGGCCCGAGGAAACGGTCTGGTGCCCCGGCCATATGGAAATCTCGGGCCGTCGCTTCCATTGCTGGAAACGGGGCGGTCACGGGCACATGAACCTTGAGACCGCGCTGCGTGAAAGCTGCGATGTCTATTACTACGATCTGGCGCTGAAAGTCGGCATCGACGCGATGTCGGCCATGGCGGAAAAGCTGGGCATCGGCGTGCGCTTCGATCTGCCGATGTCTGCGGTGGCGCGCGGCCGCGCGCCGACGCGCGACTGGAAGCGCGAGAGCTTCGGGCAGGCTTGGGTTGTGGGCGACACGGTCAACGCCTCGATCGGACAGGGCTTCGTGCTGACCTCGCCGCTGCATCTGGCGGTGATGACGGCAAGGCTTGCCGTGGGCCGCAAGGTGGAGCCGCGCCTGATCCGCAGTATCGACGGGGTCGAGCAGGTCCCTGCCCCGGCGGAATCGCTGGGTTTCAACGAGAACCACCTGCGCGCCATTCGCAAAGCGATGTACGAGGTGACCAACAACCGGCGCGGCACGGCATACGGCAGCCGCATCATTACCGACGGCTACCGCATGGCGGGCAAGACCGGCACCAGTCAGGTCCGCAACATCACAGCCGCAGAACGCGCGCGCGGGGTTGTCCGCAACGAGGATCTGCCGTGGGAACGGCGCGACCATGCGTTGTTCGTGAATTACGCGCCCTATGACAATCCGCGCATCGCCGTTTCCGTCGTGGTGGAACATGGCGGCGGCGGCTCTGCCGTGGCGGCGCCTATTGCCCGCGACATCACATTGCAGGCGCTCTACCGTGGTGATCCCCCGCTTGATGCCTATCCTGAGGCAGACCGCGCGCGGGTGCAGGCGTTGCAGGAACGGTTGCGCCGCGAGCGCCCTGTCGTGTCATCCCGCGTGCAGGACCGCGCATGAGCTATCTTGAATATACCGTCAAAACCGTGCCGTCAGGCGCGCGCAAGGTGCTGTATCTGAACTGGCCGATCATTCTGCTGCTGATCGCGGTGGCGAGCGTTGGCTTTCTGATGCTTTATTCCGTGGCGGGCGGATCGTTCAACCCGTGGGTCGAGCCGCAGATGAAGCGTTTTGCAGCCGGCCTCGTGGGCATGTTCATCGTCGCCATGGTGCCGATCTGGTTCTGGCGCAATATGGCGGCTGTGGCCTATCTCGTCTCGCTGGGCCTGCTGTTGCTGGTCGAGTTCATTGGCGTGACCGGCATGGGCGCGCAGCGCTGGATTGATCTTGGCTTCATGCGGTTGCAGCCGTCGGAACTGGCCAAGGTCACGCTGGTGATGTTTCTGGCGGCCTATTACGACTGGCTGCCGATGAAAAAGGTCTCGCATCCGTTCTGGGTGGCTGTGCCGTTGTTCTTCATCCTGCTGCCCACTGCGCTGGTGCTGACCCAGCCCGATCTGGGCACCGCCATGCTTCTGGTTTTCGGCGGGGCGGGGCTGATGTTTCTGGCGGGCGTGCACTGGAGCTATTTCGCCGCCGTCGTCGCCTCGGGGATCGGGTTGATTGCCACCGTGCTGCAATCGCGCGGCACGTCGTGGCAGTTGCTCAAGGATTACCAGTTCCGCCGCATCGACACATTCCTTGATCCCTCGCAAGACCCGCTCGACGCAGGCTATCACATCACGCAGGCCAAGATCGCCCTTGGTTCCGGCGGATGGACCGGGCGGGGCTATATGCAGGGCACACAGAGCAGGCTGAACTTCCTGCCCGAAAAGCATACCGATTTCATCTTCACCACGCTGGCCGAGGAATTCGGCTTTGTCGGCGGCATGTCCCTGCTGGGGCTTTATGCGTTGATCATCGTGTTCTGCGTGGCCACGGCCCTGTCCAACAAGGACAGGTTCTCGTCCTTGCTGACATTGGGCATCGCGCTGACCTTCTTTCTCTATTTCGCCGTCAACATGTCGATGGTGATGGGGCTTGCGCCGGTCGTCGGTGTGCCGCTGCCTCTGGTCAGCTATGGCGGATCGGCCATGCTGGTGCTGATGGTGGCCTTCGGGCTGGTGCAAAGCGCGCATGTCCACAAACCCCGCTGACCCTTTCATTTCCCCAAGATCAAGGCAGAACCCCATGACCGTGAACATCCTTTTCGCCGCCAAAGCCGAAAGCTGGGAGGAATATCAGGCCCCGCTGACCAAAGCCCTGGCCGAGAAGGATGTGACCGCCAACCTGTCGCGCGACATCGCACCGGAGCAGGTGGATTACATCGTCTATGCGCCCAACAGCACGGTGCAGGATTTCACGCCCTATACGCGCTGCAAGGCGGTGCTGAACCTCTGGGCCGGGGTCGAGAATGTGGTGGGCAACACCACACTCACGCAGCCACTGGCGCGGATGGTCGATCACGGATTGACGCAAGGCATGGTGGAATGGGTCACCGGCCACACCCTGCGCCACCATCTGGGGATGGATCGCCATATCCACGGGCTGAAGGGGGAATGGATCAAGGATGTCCCGCCCTTGGCAGAGGATCGGCGCGTCACCATCCTTGGCTTGGGCGCGCTGGGATCGGCCTGTGCATCGGCGATTGCGGGCCTCGGTTTCGACGTGACAGGCTGGAGCCGCAGCCCCCGCACGGTGCATGGCCTGCGCTGCCTGCATGGCGCGGATGGTCTCGAACAGGCTTTGACGGGGGCGGAGATTGTGGTGCTGCTGCTGCCATTGACGGCGGCGACCGAGGATTTGATGAACGCAGAGAGGCTTGCCCTGATGCACAAGGGCGCGGTGATCCTGAACCCCGGTCGCGGCGCGCTGATCAATGATGCGGCGTTGCTGGCCGCACTGGACAGCGGGCAGGTCGGCCATGCCACGCTGGATGTTTTCCGCGTTGAACCCCTGCCCGCCGATCACCCATATTGGGCGCATCCTTCCGTGACGGTGACCCCGCATATCGCCTCCGAGACGCGGGCGTCCTCTGCCTCCCGCGTGATCGCAGAGAACGTGCGTCGCGGCGAGGCCGGAGAGCCGTTCCTGCATCTGGTGGATCGCAGTCTGGGGTATTGAGCCAATGTCAGAGCCGCCGAACTCGCTCGGTTTGGGAAAAACCGTGAGGAACGGACCGGCGTAGACTAAATAATTCACGTTTCTCGCCGCAAATTTGGCCCGAAAACCAATTATCTCCAAAGAACATTTTTTCGGAGATTGATTTGCATGGGACTATTTCTGTTGATTGCATACACGCTCGGCTTGACGTTTATGGCGGGTGTCTCTTGGGTAATCTACGTCAGCCTGCGCAAGATGCAGGCCGAGGCGGCAATACGGCGGCGGCTGTCTGCCATCGGGGTGCTACCCCGCCCCTTCTATGCCGAAAGCTATATCTGGGTCTCAAAAAAGATTCCGGTGTTCAGAGACGGTAAATACGGGAAAAAAGACACCCCGGAAAACTGCCTGCACACAGACCCGCTTACAGCTCTTTTCCTTTTTGCCAATCAAGTCTCTCTGTCTGATCTGCAAGCTATGGCGCAAGCGGAATTCATGCGCGCCTATCTGAAAGTGATGTCAGTCCCGACATTGCGGCGGATCGAGCTTTTCGTGGCCGCGGCGGAACTTCCCGATAGCGACTTCAAGAAGGTGCGCCGCCTGATGACCAATCGTCAGCGGGAAGCGGCGGACGGGATACGCCTGAACTGGCGCGGTAGACTTACGGAGCAACTCAACACCAAGACCCAAGCTGCGCAGGAACTGGACGACGCTCGGCAGCAGAAGGAGCTTTGGGCGAAAGAGCGAAAGAACCTTGATACAGGTGCCGACCTGACAGACTGGTTGCGCGCACAGGGACCGGATATGTGGCATGAGGTGTGCCTTAACATCCGGTGGACGCAAAGCGGCGCTGCCGCGCTTGTTCCCTTTGTCGAATGGTTGGTGGCACAGCCCGAACTCGATACAGGGTCGGCCCTCGTTCTGTTGGCAAATGCGGTTTGCGACGGGATTGATTACGAAGCTTACGAGCAACACGACTGTGCGCGAAACCGGGATTGGATGAAGGTGGTTCACGATGGTTTGTTAAACGACAGGTATTCTCCCATGCAATTCGTCATCCCACCTTGGATGAAAGCAGAAGTCAGGGCCTTGTTCGTGCCCAGCACTGACGGCGCATGGACGGTGCCCCTCATGCAAATCGAATCTGAATTGGCAAAGGCACACGATCCCGCCTGTGGCTTCATCGCCAATCGGCCGGTAGAAAGCTTTGCCGCGTGGCAACTCCGCATTTCATGACTTGGTGAAGCTGTCTTGAGTGGCCTCAGCATTGACATCAAGCCCTGCGATTACCCCTCACCGCAATTTCGGGGGCCTTGCAGGGTCTGATCCCGGTGCCATGCGCAGCACCTCCTGCACGCTCTCGGCTGGCTGGGGGAGATCGAAACGCAAGCCGTGCTGCGCCAGCCGCGCCGCCATCGGCTCGGAGGCGCGAAAGAACGCCACATCCAGCGCGCCCGCCTCGATGCCCGAGAATGTCAGCGCCTCGGCCACGGCTTTCGCAAGGGCCGGTTGCGCGCCCGGCGTGGCATCGACGAAGGCCAGCATATGGCCTTTCGCGCCGCCCTCGTAGGTCACGCCCAGCAGATAGGCCGCCTCTGCCAGCCCCGATGCGCTGGCCAGTTTGGCATCCAGCGCGGTCAGCAACAGGTCCGGCAGGCCGCGCGGCGGAGAGACCGCCTCGATCCGCGCCTCGGCCTCGGACGGGGCGTTGCCCAGCGTGCTGGCCAGCCATGTCACCGCTTCGGGCGGGATCAGGATCGACGAGGGGGCGACCTCGAGATTGACGCCCATGCCGATGCCCTGCTCGGCCAGAAGCCCCGCGATCACCCGCCCCGACATGGCCGCATAGGGCGCGGGCTTGCCGACGAATTGCGCCAGACGGTCGTCACGGTCGAACACCAGCACAAAGCTGGCATCGCCCAGATCAAACACTTCGGGAGAGATATTGTCGCCCTGCGCTTCCTCGGTCAGCAGCAGGAACAGCTCGCAATCCGCCAGTCGCTCGTAAAAACGCAACCGCGCCGCATCATCGGCGGGTGCTGCCTCCATCGCGGCATGGGCGGTATCAAGCGGGGTCAGGACTGTCATCCATCACACTCCGGACAGCGTGGCGCAGGTTTGGCAGAACCTCTGCCGCGAACCACGGATTTTTGCGAAGCCAACCGCTATTGCGCCATGACGGATGTGGCAAGGGAAAAACCCGTGGTGCATGGTCGCGCCATCCGGCAACCGTCGCGGTGACGCTGCCCTGTTTGCCCAGATGCCAGCGATGGGCATGGCCGCCGACCAGCACGGTCAGGCGGATATCCGGCAGGGACTCCATCACCTGCGCGTGCCATGTGCTGGCGCAGATCGGCGGCGGCGGAAGATCGGAGCCTTTGGCGTCATATCCCGGAAAGCAGAAAGCCATCGGCACGATGGCAACTTGGGAGCGGTCATAGAACGCATCAGGGGAAAGCCCCAGCCAGTCGCGCAGACGGTCGCCCGAGGCATCGTCGAAGGGGCGGCCCGAGCGGTGCACCCGCATCCCCGGGGCCTGCCCTGCGATCAGCAGACGCGCACCGGGCCGGAACCACACAACCGGACGCGGCGCATGCGCTGTGGCAGTCGTGGCGAACCGCCCCGCACAAAGCGTGCAGGATTGAATCGTGCGGACAAGATCATCGGTGGCGGCGGGCATGACAGCCACTTAATCACGCTACTGCGCGGTTTCCAGACCGACCAGACCGGGGCAAAGGGCCGTTCAACTACGGCTTTGAAAAAACGGTCAACGTAAGGTATACATATGTGGAAAGTGACATATTTTGGCCGCTAATTTAAGCGAGGTTGCGGCAATGGCTCGACTTGTCCCGCAGGTCATTGCTAAGTGAGAGTTAATACTACCCCGCTAAGAGGGTAGATCAGGAGCAGACCGGAGCGTTGAATGCTCGAATTTGAGAATGTCAGCAAGTCCTTCTGGACCGGCACACAGCGCAAGGTCATCCTTGATCGCGTCAGCTTCCGCGTGGAGCTGGGCACTTCGCTTGGCATTCTGGCCCCCAACGGCACCGGCAAAACCACCGTGATCAACATGATGGCGGGGCTGGAAAAGCCGGATGAAGGCGTGATCCGACGCGGTGCACGGATCAGTTTTCCGCTGGGATTCATGGGCGGCGTCGTCTCCCGTGTTTCGGCTGTGGAAAACAGCCGCTATATCGCGCGCCTCTACGGCCTCGATCCCGACTATGTGGAGGCGTTCTGCCGCTGGCTGTGCAACTTGGGTGAATATTTCGAGCAACCCATCGGCACCTATTCCTCGGGCATGCGGGCGCGGTTTTCCTTCGCGCTGATGCTGGCGCTGGATTTCGATATCTACCTGATCGACGAAGGCATGCCCAGTTCGACCGACGCCGATTTCAACCGCAAAGCCGGTGAGATCCTGCGCGAGAGGTTGCGGACGACAACGGTGATCATCGTCTCGCACCAGCCTGATGTTCTTGAGAAATTTGCCCGCACCGCAGCCGTGCTGATGGACGGGAAACTCCATATGTTTGACACCTTGGAAGAAGCGAAAAAGCTGTATGATTACGAAACCCAAGGCTAGAAAATTCCGCATCCGGCGCAACCCGACAGATCCGGCACCCGACCCACACGAGGGCACGGATCGTTTTGCGCATTTGTCTGCAGCGCCACAAGTGCCCCTGCAGGCGGAAACCGATGCCGGTAGGGATGACTATGAAGACGCGCAGGCACCAAGGCCCGCCCCGCGAGAGCGCAGCCTGCCCACGATCGCGGATGATACCGCACCCGATATTTCCACGATGCTCACCGCCGACGCCGGAACCGAGATTGACGCCATCCGCCGTGAGGGGCTGACCGGTCGCCAACTACGCATGGCGCGGCGTGTGGCGCAGAAAAACGGGCTGGCACCGACCTCGGATTTCGACGCCGTGCGCCTGCTGCGTGCCGAGGGGATCGATCCGTTCCAGCGCACCACAATGCTTGATCTGGTCATGCCGCGCGAGGAAGACGACGCGCAGGAGGAGCAGACAGGCGCGGCACCGGACCAACTGGCCCAGATCGGGCGTGTGCAACTGCCCCAGACGATGCCCGCCAACAACCCTTTCCTGCCTTCGACCGAGGTTAGCCCGTCACAACGGCGCGCCCGCGATGTCATGGATATCCAGCACGATATCGCACGCCGCAGGCGTCGCAAACTGCTGCTGTTGTTCTCGCGGCTGACGGCTTTCGTCTTCCTGCCGACCCTGCTTGCCGGATGGTATTTCTTTGCCTATGCCACGCCGATGTATGCCACCAAATCGGAGTTTCTGATCCTTCAGGCCGATGCAGCGGGCGGTACGGGCTTTGGCGGGTTGCTGAGCGGCACCCAGTTTGCCACCAATCAGGACAGTATTGCCGTGCAATCCTATATGCAGTCGCGCGATGCGATGATGCGCCTGAATGCGGATATGGGCTTCAAGGACCATTTCAAGCAGGACTGGATCGACCCGATCCAGCGCCTTGATGGAGATGCCACGGATGAGGCCGCTTACAAGATTTACCAAAGAAACATCAAGATCGGCTATGATCCCACAGAAGGTGTGATCCGGATGGAAGTGATCGCCGCTGATCCCGGGACCAGTGCAGCCTTTTCCACCCATCTGATCGATTATGCCGAAGACCGCGTGGACGAGTTGTCGCGCCGCAAGCGCGAGGACCAGATGCGCGATGCAAGGGCCAGTCTGGAGCAAGCCAAAGCCGATCGCCGCGAGGCGCAGGAGCGACTTGTGCTGTTGCAGGAGCAATCCATCCTCGACCCGCAGGGCGAGATTGCCAATATCCGTGCGCTCATCAGTTCCGTCGAGTTGCAGTTGCAGGAGAAAGAGCTGACCCTGAATGCACAGCTCAACAACGCCCGCCCGAACCCCGCGCGTGTGGACGCCTTGCGCACCGAGGTGCGGTTGCTGCGCGACGATCTGGAACGCCAGAACCGCCGCCTGACGAATGCAACGGAAGGGCGCAACTCGCTGGCCGCGATGTCGGCGCAGATCCAGATGGCACAGGCGGATCTGACAACGGCGGATGTGTTTCTGCAATCAGCGCTGCAGAACGAGAAACAGACCGAACTTGAGGCAAACCGGCAGGTGCGGTATCTGACAACCAGTGTGCGACCCGTCGCGCCCGACGAGCCGACCTATCCCCGTGCCTTCGAGAATACGGCGCTGGTTTTTCTGATCTTTTCGGGAATTTACCTTATGATTTCACTGACTGCCTCCATCCTGCGCGAACAGGTTTCGAGCTGATATGAAAACTGTCACTGTAGGCTCTTTGACCATCAGCAACGATGCTCCCCTGACCGTGATCGCGGGACCATGCCAGCTTGAAAGCGCGGATCACGCGCTGATGATCGCTACGCGCATGCAGGCGATTTGTGCTGCGGCAGGCGCGCAGTTCATCTTCAAAGCCAGCTACGACAAGGCCAACCGCACCTCCGTCACAGGCCAGCGCGGGCTGGGGCTGGACGAAGGCTTGCGCGTCCTTGAGCGGGTCAAGACCAGCCTTGGTGTGCCGGTGCTGACGGATGTGCATAACGAGGCGCAATGCGCGCCCGTGGCGCAGGTCTGCGATGTGTTGCAGATACCGGCGTTCCTGTGCCGCCAAACCGATCTGCTGATCGCCGCAGGTCGGACAGGCGCGGTGATCAACGTCAAGAAGGGCCAGTTCCTGGCACCGTGGGACATGCCCAATGTCATCAACAAGATCGAGAGCACCGGCAATACCCGCATCCTGCTGACCGAGCGTGGCACCTCCTTCGGATACAACACCCTTGTGGCCGATATGCGCGCCCTGCCCCAGATGGCCGCCACCGGCTATCCGGTCGTGATGGACGCCACCCATTCCGTGCAGCAACCCGGCGGGCGCGGCGGGTCTTCGGGCGGGCAGCGGGAATTCGCCCCCGTGATGGCGCGCGCGGCGGTCTCCCTTGGCATTGCCGCCGTTTTCATCGAAACACATGAAAATCCCGATATGGCCCCGTCCGACGGGCCGAACATGATCCCGCTCGACCGGATGGAGGCTATGATCAACAGCCTGATGGCCTTTGACCGTCTCGCCAAATCCGACCCGATCCGCCTCTGATACAGAAAGACATTGCCGTGCAAAAACCTCTCTCCTCCGTCACACAAAACACCTGGGATTTTCTCAAGGTTCCGATGATCACGCCCACCGGCTTTCGCGAATATGATGCGCGCTGGAAATATCCCGACCAGATCAACCTGCCCGGCATCACCGCTTTGGGTCTCGGTCTGGGCACCCAGATGCAACGACGCGGCATCGCGCCTGTTATCGCGGTGGGCAATGACTACCGCGACTACTCGCTCTCGATCAAGAATGCGCTGATGCTGGGGCTGATGCAGGCGGGGATCACCGTCAAGGATATCGGCCCCGCCCTGTCGCCGATGGCCTATTTCGCGCAGTTCCATCTGGATGTGCCTGCCGTTGCCATGGTGACGGCCAGCCACAATCCCAATGGCTGGACCGGCGTCAAAATGGGCTTCGAACGCCCGCTGACCCATGGGCCGGACGAGATGAACGAATTGCGCGATATCGTGCTGAACGGCGAAGGCCAGCCTGCGCCCGGCGGGGCCTACGAATTTATCGAAGGCGTGCGCGAGGCCTATCTGGATGATCTGGTGGGTGATTTCCGCATGACCCGCAAGCTGCGGGTCGTCTGCGCCACGGGCAATGGCACAGCCTCCGCCTTCGCGCCGGAACTGTTCGCGCGGATGGGTGTGGAGGTGATCCCCTCCCATAACGAACTGGACTACACCTTCCCGCATTACAACCCGAACCCCGAGGCGCTGGAGATGTTGCACGACATGTCCGACAGCGTAAAAGCCTCCGGCGCCGACTTCGCGCTGGGTTTCGATGGCGATGGTGACCGCTGCGGCGTTGTGGACGACGAGGGCGAGGAGATTTTTGCCGACAAGATGGGCGTGATCATGGCGCGCGACCTGTCGAAACTCTATCCGAACAGCACCTTTGTCGCGGATGTGAAATCCACGGGGCTGTTCGCTTCGGACCCTGAACTGATCAAGAACGGTGTCAAAGCCGATTACTGGAAAACCGGGCACAGCCATATGAAACGCCGGGTCAAGGAACTGGGCGCGCTGGCGGGTTTCGAGAAATCGGGCCACTACTTCCTCGCAGGTCCCATCGGGCGCGGTTACGATTGCGGCATGCGCGTCGCCGTCGAGATATGCAAACTGATGGACCGCAATCCGGATATGTCGATGTCCGACCTGCGCCGCGCTCTGCCGCAAACTTGGGCCACGCCGACGATGTCGCCCTATTGCGGCGATACCGAAAAGTATGACGTGCTCGCGCGGCTGGTCGAGAAACTTGTCGCCAAACACGCAGCGGGAGAGACCTTCGCGGGACGCAAGATCGCGCAGGTGGTCACGGTCAACGGGGCGCGGGTCATTCTGGACAACGGCGCATGGGGCCTTGTGCGGGCCTCGTCCAACACGCCCAATCTGGTGGTGGTCTGCGAAAGCCCTGAAAGCGAGGCAGAGATGCGCGCCATTTTTGCCGAGGTGGATGCCGTGATCCGCACCGAGCCCGCTGTGGGCGACTACGACCAAACGATCTGACACACCTGTCGGGCCGCAAAGCAAATCCCTTTTTCAAGGGATTTGCCAAAAGTCTTGCGCAAGACTTTTGCGCGCATCAGGCAGCGAGGCCACGCCCTTTCAAAAGCGCCTCGACGCCCGGCAGGCGGCCCCGGAAGGCCGTGTAAAGCTCTGCCGGATCGCGCGAGCCGCCGGTGGAGAGGATGAACTGCTCCAGAGCCTTGGCCCTCTCGGGATCAAAGGCCCCGCCCGCCTCCTCGAAAGCCGCGAAAGCATCCGCATCCATCACTTCGGACCACATATAGCTGTAATAGCCCGAGGAATAGCCGTCGCCTGCGAAGATATGGGCGAAATGCGGCGTTGCATGCCGCATGGCGATGGCGCGCGGCATGCCCAGTTCCGCCAGCACCTCTGCCTGACGGGTCATCGGATCGGCGGGGGGCGGGCCGTCGTGAAAGTCCAGATCGACCAGCGCAGAGGCGACATATTCCACCGTCTGGAACCCCATATCGAAGGTCGCAGCCCCCAGAAGCCGGTCGAGCATATCGCGCGGCATGGGTGCGCCTGTCTCGGCATGGGTGGCAAATTCGGCCAGCACTTCGGGCACTTCAAGCCAGTGCTCGTAAAGCTGGCTTGGCAGTTCCACAAAATCACGCGCCACCGAGGTGCCGGAAATCGACGGGTAGGTCACATCAGACAACATCTGGTGCAGGGCGTGCCCGAACTCGTGAAACAGGGTGCGCGCATCGTCATAGGACAACAGCACCGGATCGCCGCTTGCGAAATTGCAGACATTGATCACGACAGGGCTGCGGGTTTCGGGCCATTTCGCCTGTGAGCGCATGGCCGAGCACCATGCACCGGAGCGTTTCGATCCCCGCGCGAGGTAGTCGCCAATGAACACGGCCATATGCTGGCCGTCGCGCGTCACCTCCCATGCGCGGCAGTCGGGATGATAGAGCGGCATGTCCAGCGCGCGGAATTCCAGCCTGAACAGGCGGTTGGCGCAGGCAAAGGCGGCCTCGATCATCCGGTCGAGCGCGAGATAGGGTTTCAGCGTAGCCTCATCCAGATCATGCTCGGCCTGACGGCGGCGCGCGGCGTAGAACTGCCAGTCCCAAGGCTCCAGATCACCATTGATCCCATCGGCATGCATCATGCGTTCGAGCACGGCAGCGTCCGCCTCGGCGCGGGCGCGCGCCGGTGTCCAGACCGCGCGCAACAGGTCGCGCACGGCTTGCGGATTAACTGCCATTTCGGTTTCCAGCTTGTAGGCGGCGAAACTGTCATAACCCAGCAAGGCGGCCCGCTCGGCGCGCAAGGCCAGAATCTCTGCGGCAATCGCGCGGTTGTCGGTCTCGCCACCATTGGCCCCGCGCGCGACATAGGCGCGCCATGCTGTCTCGCGCAAGTCACGGCGCGGCGAGAACTGCAGGAACGGCGTGATGAGCGAGCGCGACAATGTGATGACAGGCCCGTCCGCCCCTTTTTCCTTTCCCGCCGCCCGCGCCGCCGTGACAAGGAACTCCGGCAACCCCACCAGATCGCTTTCGGCAAGCGGCAGCGTCCATGCCCGCTCGTCGGCCAGCAGGTTCTGTGTGAACTGCGTGCCCAGAACAGCCAGCCGCGATTTGATCTGCGCCATACGCGTATCATCGGCTCCGGTCAGGGCCGCCCCTGCGCGGACAAAGCCGCGATGGGTCAGCATCAACACGCGGTCCTGCTCTGCTGTCAGGCCCATGTCATCGCGCCGCGCCCAAAGCTCTGCGACACGCGCGAAAAGTGCCTTGTTTCCGGTGATTTCCGCCGAATGGGCCGCAAGACGGGGCGAAAAGGCGCGCTGCAAATCCTCCCGCGCCGGGGTGCTGTCCGCACCCGCCACTGTGAAAAACACCGACAGAACCTGATCAAGCCCCTGCCCCGCTGCCTCCAACGCGCCTACGGTATTGTCAAAATCCGGACGGTCAGGATTGGTGGCAATCGCGTCGATCTCGGCACGGTGCACGGCCAGCGCTTCCTCGAAGGCCGGCGCGAAATCGTCATCCTTGATCCGGTCGAAGGGCGCCAGACCGAAAGGCGTTGTCCATGTCTCAAGCAGCGGGCTGGTCATCGGCGGGTTCTCCTGTGGAACGGTGTGCGGCGCAGACCGGGCAATCCGGCCGCGCATGGGTGCGTATGGTGCGGTGCTCGGCATGCAGGGCGTCATGGATCAGCATGCGGCCGCGCAGGTCCTGCCCCGCGCTGGTGATCAGCTTGATCGCCTCCAGCGCCATCATGGAGCCGATCACCCCCGGCAAGGGGCCGATCACGCCTGCTTCGGCACAGCTCGGGGCGAGACCGGGGGCGGCGGCCTGCGGAAAGACGCATTGGTAGCAAGGCCCGCCACGCGCCGGATCGAACAGGGCGATCTGCCCTTCCCATTGCGACAAAGCGCCGGAAATCAGCGGCTTGCCCAAGGCAACGGCGGTGGCATTTACCAGATATCGTGTCTCGCTGTTGTCGGTGCCGTCTAGGATCAGGTCATAATCCGCGAATAGCTCACTTGCCACATCGGCGGTCAGGCGGCGGTGATAGGGGCGCAGGGTCACGAAAGGATTTTGCGCGTGCAGCACGGCTTCGGCGGAAAAGACCTTTGGCATGCCGATCCGGTCGTCGCTGTGGATCACCTGCCGTTGCAGGTTGGCATTTTCCACGCGGTCATCGTCGATCACGCCGATTGTGCCCACGCCCGCCGCCGCAAGGTAGAGCAGCGCCGGCGCACCCAGACCGCCCGCGCCGATCACCAGCACCTTTGCGTCCTTGAGCTTGCGCTGCCCCGTGCCGCCCACCTCGCGTAGAACGACATGGCGGGCATAGCGCTCAAGCTCGGTTGTGGAGAACGGGCCGTCCTGTCCGGCAGTGCCGCTTTCCGGTTGAGCACCGTCGACGCGGTGACGCAGGCGGGCCAGCATGGCGCGGTAGACGAGGATCAGGGCGAGAAATCCGCCCAGCAGCAGCCAAGGTGCGGCAGTCTCGCCCGTGGCAAGGCGCAGTTGCGCCGAGGCGGGCAGCGTCAGGTGGATCACCACGACACCGACCCACAGGATCGCGATCATGATCCAGCGCATCCGGCGCGGTGTGCCCATCATGGCCCCGATCCCCCAGAGCACAGCCGCCATGACAAAAACCAGCGCCATATCCTAGCCCCGCCCGGTCGAGCCAAAGCCGCCCTGACCACGCGCCGTCTCGTCCAGACCGTCCACCAGATCAAAGCGCGCCTGCAGGACAGGGGCCAGAACCATCTGCGCGATCCGCGCACCATGCGCGATATGGAAAGGCGCGTCACCGAGATTCAGCACGATCACGCCGAGCGGGCCGCGATAGTCGCTGTCTATCGTGCCGGGGCTGTTAGGCAGGGTGATCCCGTTTTTCAGCGCCAGACCTGAGCGCGGCCTGATCTGCACCTCGTGCCCCTCGGGGATGGCAAGCTTCAGGCCCGTGGGCACCAGAACCCTCGCGCCGGGATCAAGGATGACCCCTTCGCGCTGATCTTTTGGAAAGTTCGCCCGCAGATCGGCACCCGCCGCGCCAGCCGTCTCGTAAGCCGGCAAGGGAATGGCCGGATCGGCCTCGGGCATTCTGGTGCAGCGGATGGTTGGCATGAGGCGTCCCTTGGCTGGTATTGCATCTGTTCCAACCGAACTGCGCGTCACGATGGGTCAGACTGTGGTCTTCCTGAGACATAACCGAAAGGTTCCGTCTTGCAAGGTATCACCGGGTTTTGATCGGACAGAGCAAGCCAGCGCTATGCGATGCGACGGCAGATGATTATACTCTGGTTATTACATCGCGGCACCGCATGAGCCGGACGTACACGAACCAGATTTTGCAATATTCGATTGTCTTTCAGGGAATTGACGCATGATTATGCGATTTAAACACGTTTTACTAACAACTATTCTTGGCATTTTCTTAGTGAGCGGGCTGATTTCCGCTCCGGTTTCTGCCCAAACTGCCGAAGTTTCCGTCCAGGGTCAGCCGCCTGCGGCGCAAGATCCGATGCCATGGCCGCTGGCGGTAAACCTGTCCGACCCGACAGACCGCTATCCGCATGACGTGCTGGGCCGCATTCCGGCTTTCGGGGCGATGACTGTCACTGCGCAGCTATGTCTTGGCTGCGCGATCCCGCGAGCCATGGCAAAGCTCACATTGCCGGATGAGTTGGTGTTCGAGGATGTGGCTCCGCGTTTGTGGGATGTAACCGGCGATGGCAGGCCGGAGGTGGTTGTCGTGCAATCCCATGCAACGCGGGGCGCGCGGTTGACCGTCTGGGCGCTGCGCGATCCCGGCGACGAGGGCGCGCCGCTGTTTCGCATGATCGCCGCCACCGATTTCATTGGCACGCGCTTTCGTTGGCTGGCCCCTGTCGGGATGGGCGATTTCACGGGCGATGGCAGGTCCGAGATCGCCTATGTCGAGACCCCGCATCTGGGCAAAACTCTGCGACTGGTCGGGCTGGACGGCGACCGGCTGACACAACGCGGCGCGTTGTCAGGAGTGACCAATCACCGGATCGGCGAGGAAACGATTGCCGGTGGTGTGCGTGTCTGTGCGGGGCGGGCTGAGGCGGTGCTTGCCTCGGCGGACTGGCGGCGGATCGTAGCTGTTGGCTGGCAGAATGGTGCGCTGGTCAGCCGCGATCTGGGGCCGCTGTCAGGGCCGCAGGACTGGGACGCGGCGCTGGCCTGCCCGCGCTAAGCTCTTGTTTTGTGGGCAAGTGCTCGCCACCTGGCCAAAGGTTTCCGCGCCTCAGGTAATGCGCCACGAAAGGCAGTTCTGCGGGATGGAGCAGGCATTGAAGAGTGCCGTCCCGCCCGGAACAGCCGCATAGCGGCCCGGGCATCGCACGGCCGCCCCCCGGCCGGGCGATTGGCTGCTGCAAGTGCTACGGCGGGAGGCTGGATGTTGCTGCACGATAAACTGCCAGACTGATCCGTCGGATCGCCCGACCGCGGCCCTGCGATCCCTTCTGTCGCGGTGATACGCGAACGTACGCCACCAGTTCCAAGCAGTCATAGAGTATCTTGCGTCAGGTGGCGCACACTTGTTGCGTCGCCGCCAGTGCAGTCGCTATCCGCGCTGCAAGCTTGTCGGCCACTGCTTGCTTGCCCATGCGCGGCCAGTCCTCGCAGCCCTCTGCGGTGATCAGATGCACGGCGTTTTCCGCCCCGCCCATGATACCGGTGGCGGGGCTCACATCATTGGCGACGATCCAGTCACAGCCCTTGCGCGCGCGTTTGGCTTGCGCATGGGCGATCACATCATTGGTTTCGGCTGCAAAGCCCACAACCAGCGCAGGGCGCAGGGTCGCGTGCTGGCTGACGCCCGCCAGAATGTCGGGATTTTCGGCAAATTCCAGTACCGGCAGGCGGCCCGCGGCCTTCTTGATCTTCGAGCCGGAGGCGGAGGCCACGCGCCAGTCCGCCACGGCGGCGGCAAAAATCGCCGCGTCCACAGGCAAGGCCGCCTCCACCGCCTGCTGCATCTGCTGCGCAGTCTCAACTTTCACAACCTGCACACCGGGGGGCGGCGGCACATCGGCGGGACCGGTCACAAATACAACATGCGCCCCCAAAACTGCCAACGCCCGCGCAATCGCCGTGCCTTGCGCGCCGGACGAGCGGTTGGCGATGTAGCGCACCGGATCAATCGGCTCATGCGTCGGGCCGGAGGTGACGAGCACCCGCTTGCCGGTCAAAGGCCCCTGCCCCAAGGCCGCTTCAATCGCGGCGACAATCTCGAGAGGTTCTGCCATGCGTCCGGGGCCGTATTCGCCGCAGGCCATATCGCCCGCATTGGGGCCGACAACCCGCAGCCCGTCACCCAGAAGCGTCGCCAGATTGCGCTGCGTGGCGGGATGATCCCACATGCGAACATTCATCGCAGGGGCCAGTAGCACTTGTGTGTCAGTCGCCATCAGCAGGGTCGAGGCAAGATCATTGGCGTGGCCCTGCGCCATCTTGGCCATCAGATCGGCGGTCGCGGGGGCGACCACGACTAGATCGGCGCTGCGGGACAGTTGGATGTGGCCCATCTCGGCCTCGTCCGTCAGATCGAAAAGATCGGTAAAGACCTTCTCGCCCGCCAGTGCGGCCACAGACAGCGGCGTCACGAATTCGGTGCCCGCGCGCGTCAGAACCGGCGTCACTGCAGCGCCGCGTTCGCGCAGGCGGCGGATCAGGTCCAGCGCCTTGTACGCCGCGATACCGCCACCGATGATCAGAAGAAGTCTTTTACCTGCCAGCATGTTGCGCGCCTCCGCCCGTTGCGCCGACAGTATGGCCAGCGCCACGGACTGGCAAGAGCACGCCTGCCGCCGGATGTCAGCCCCTGTCGCGGAAGGCTTCGCAGGGATCGGGACGATCCACAGCAGGCGAGGACAGCAGGATGTCGAAACCGCCGGGCGCACCGCCCCCATCTTCCTGCTGGCCGATGCTGACAACCTCAAGATCGGGCCGCATTGCCGCGATATAGGCAGGCACGCCCCAGTCGCGCCTTGCATGGCCGTTGCCGGTGATGACGACCACCGGCCCGCCGGTTGCATCAACGGCACGCAGGGTTTCGCGGGCCAGAACCGCATCGCGCAACCTTTGCAGATCGACCATGACGGGCAGCATCTCAGGCGGCATCGCGTTGCAATGCGCCACCTGCTGCAAGTCCTCCTGCGCCGCCTGCTCGGCGGGGGGCAAAGGCGTGGTCAGGCCGAACGCTGCCGCCTGATCGCCAAAGCTTTCGGCTATGCCGGCCTGCATGGCCGCGCGGGCGGCATCACGCGGAACGGCTGCGCCGTAGATCGCCGCCGCAGGTGCGGCTGCAAAAATCGGGTAATAGAGGGAGAAATCGGGCCAGCCACTGTCCGCCCAGTCAAGCGCATCACCAAGGGTTTCCTCATCCGCGCGGGTTTGCGGCGTGACGGCATCGGCCTGCACTTCGGTCAACATCTCGAAGACGATGGCACGCGGCTGGATATGGGCCACAAGCGCGGCCTGCACCGCGTGATGCGCCGGATTGTCATGCACCTCGCCGATGATCACCACCGGCGCGGCGGTTACCTGATCAAGGATCTCAACAGACAAAGGGCCCGCAAAAGCGGGCCCGCATACCACGAACGCGATCGGCAAAAGATATCTCATACGAGGAAGTCTTGCACCTCGTGCGACTGACTTTCCAGCTTTTTCCGCATTTTGGCGAAGGCTGCTGCCTCAAGCTGGCGCACGCGCTCCTTGGACAGGCCAAGTTCCTCGCCAAGGCTTTCAAGCGTGCGGGGATTGTCGCGCAGTTTACGCTCGCGCACGATGAAGCGCTCGCGGTCGTTCAGCGCGGCCAGTGCCTCCAGCAGCCAGTTCCGCAATGCCTCTGTATCATGCGATGTCTCAACGATATCGGAGGCTTGCGTGCCCTCATCCACGATCGTGTCGATCCACTCGCGCCCCTCATCCTCGGAGGACTGGGTTGCGTTGAGCGAGAAATCCGAACCGGACAGACGCCCCTCCATCATCTCGACATCATGCAGCGGCACGCCGATCTCTGTCGAGATCATCTGCCGCATCTGGTGGCGATCAAGCTCCTCCCCGCGCGCTTGGGCTTCACGCTCCAGACGGGCCTGCACACGGCGCAGGTTGAAGAACAACGACTTCTGGCTGGATGTGGAGCCCGTGCGCACCATCGACCAGTTCCGCATCACATAGTCCTGAATGCTCGCCTTGATCCACCACACGGCATAGGTCGAAAAGCGTACGCCGCGATCGGGATCGAATTTGTCTGCCGCCTTCATCAGGCCAAGACCCGCCTCTTGGATCAGGTCGTTCATCGGGGCGCCGTAGCGGCGGAATTTCGACGCCATGGAGATCGCGAGACGCATATAAGCGGTGATCAGACGGTGGAGCGCCGCCTCGTCGCGCTGGTCACGCCATGCATAGGCCAGTCTCAGCTCCGTTTCGGCGTCCAGCAATTCGGCTTTCATTGCCTTGCGGGACAGGGTCATGTCATTTGGTGCATCAAGTGCCATATTTCACCCCCAGAATGTGGCGCATAGTACTCGGCGTGCTATGTCGCTTGTTATTGTGTTGCTTGAATGTGATTACGCAGGCAAAAACCGATCGGATCAAAAAACATGACTCTGCATGTTACCTAAACTGACCCTGGTCCTTGGCGGTGCCGCCTCGGGAAAATCCGCTTGGGCGGAAAACCTAGTGCTGGGCGGCGCGCAAAATCCGGTTTATCTGGCCACAGCGCAGGCTTGGGATACGGAAATGCAGGCGAAAATAGAGCGTCATCGCCTGTCCCGCGGGGATGGATGGGTTACAGTGGAAGCACCGCTGGAGCTTGGCCTTGCTTTGGCACAAGCGGATGCAAATCAGGCCGTGCTCTTGGATTGTGCGACATTATGGCTCACCAACCATTTGCTGGCGGACCATGATCTTGATCATGAAACGGCAGGTTTGCTGGACGCCTTGGGCACCTGCGCGGCTCCTGTGGTCGTTGTCAGCAACGAGGTCGGCTACGGGATCGTGCCAGACAATGCGCTGTCGCGCCGCTTTCGGCAGGCGCAGGGCGAGTTGAACCAGAAGCTCGCAGCGCAAGCGGATCTGGTTGTTGCCGTGATGGCGGGGCTGCCACTCGGTCTGAAAGGCCGGATACCGGAGCGCAGAATGTGAGCCGGTTTTTCTGGGTCCGTCACGGCCCGACCCATGCGCGCACCATGGTGGGCTGGTCCGATCTTCCGGCGGATTTGTCGGACACGGCGCAACTGGCACGCCTGTCCGCGCTTTTGCCGGAAGACGCTGTGGTGATATCCTCAGACCTGATCCGCGCCAGTGCCACCGCCGATGCCATTGCCGGCACACGCGCACGGCTGCCACATGATCCGGACCTGCGCGAAATCAACTTCGGCGCATGGGAACTTGCCCGCTTCGACGAGATAGAGGATCAGGCGCATCTACGCGCCTATTGGGATGATCCCGGCGATATCCGCCCGCCCGGCGGCGAAAGCTGGCACGATGTCTCGGCCCGCGTCGACGCTGCCGTGTCCCGCCTGATCGCCACGCATCCGGGCCGTGATATCGTGGTTGTGGCCCATTTCGGCGTGATCCTGACGCAGCTGCAGCAAGCGCTGCAGATCGGCGCATACGAGGCGTTCTCGCACAAGATCGATAACCTCTCGGTGACAGAGATACATCGCCATGGCGCGGGCTGGCAGGCGCTGCGGATCAACCACCTTCCCTGAGGTTTCATTGCCGCAAGGCGGGGGGCTGACTGCCCCCCAGCGACCCTGCGGGTCACTCCCCCCGTGGATATTTCAGGCAAGAAGAAGCCGGATGCGGCCCGCTGCGCGGTTGATGTTAACCTTTCTGAAAGCTCTGCCAGATAGCCATTAACCTTGTTGCAAGCAGGGGACGGGACATGGTGGCGCGCGCCTATACGGTGGCCTTTGAGGGTGTCTCGGCCCGCACTGTCGAGGTGCAATGCGCGGTGACGCCGGGCATGCCTGCCTTTTCGATCGTGGGCCTTCCCGACAAGGCCGTCAGCGAGGCACGCGACCGGGTGCGCGCGGCGCTCAGCGCGATGGCGATTGCACTGCCGAACAAGCGGATCACGATCAACCTGTCCCCCGCCGATCTGCCGAAGGAAGGAAGCCATTTCGACCTGCCGATTGCGCTTGCCCTGCTGGCCGCGCTGGAGATCCTTCCACCCGATGCAGTGGAACGGACAACCGCGCTGGGGGAATTGTCGCTCGATGGGTCGCTGATCGGGGTGATCGGTGCCCTGCCAGCGGCAATGGCGGCGGCCGAAGAAGACCGGACCCTGCTGTGTCCACGCGCATCGGGGGCCGAGGCGGCATGGGTTGGCGGCTGTCAGGTGATTGCCGCCGGATCGCTGATGGATGTGGTCCGCCACTACACCGGACAAGCCCCGATCCAGCCTGCGGAACCCGGCGAAGTGATCCACGATACCGGCGCGCGCTGTCTGCGCGATGTCAAAGGTCAGGAACGCGCCAAACGCGCGCTGGAAATCGCGGCGGCGGGGCGGCACCATCTGTTGATGATGGGCAGTCCGGGATCGGGCAAATCCATGCTGGCGGCGCGGATTCCCGGCATCCTGCCCGCCCTCACTCCGATGGAGGCGCTGGAGACTTCGATGATCCACTCGCTCGCCGGTTTGCTGGACGAGGGCGGGATCTCGCGGACTCGGCCCTTTCGTGAGCCGCATCATACCGCCTCGATGGCGGCCATTGTCGGGGGCGGCCGCAGCGCCAAGCCCGGCGAGATCAGCCTTGCGCATAACGGCGTGCTTTTCATGGACGAGTTCCCCGAATTCCCGCGCGGCGTGCTGGAAACACTGCGTCAGCCTATCGAGACCGGCGAGGTGATGGTGTCACGCGCCAATGCCCATGTGAAATATCCCTGTCGTTTCATGCTGGTGGCGGCTGCCAATCCCTGCAAATGCGGCTATCTCACCGATCCGGCGCGGGCCTGCACACGTGCGCCGATCTGCGGCGAGGACTACATCGGCCGGATCAGCGGCCCGCTGATGGACCGGTTCGATCTGCGGATCGAGGTGCCGCCGGTCGGTTATACCGATCTGGACCTGCCCGCGTCGGGTGATACGTCGGCGCAGGTGGCAGAAAGGGTGGCGGCGGCGCGGGCGATACAGGCCAGACGCTTTGCCGGAACTGACGGAATGCGCCTGAACGCGGATGCAGAAGGCGAGACGTTGCACCGGATCGCGATGCCGGATGCCGACGGCCGCGCGCTGCTGGGCCGTGTGGCGGAAAGGTTCGGCCTTACCGCGCGCGGCTACCACCGCGTCTTGCGGGTAGCGCGCACGATTGCCGATCTGGCAGGGGCTGAAGACGTGGCCAGCTCCCATATTGCGGAGGCGGTCAGCTACCGTCTGGTGGGCGTGCGGGAAAGCTGACCGGATCAGGCGCGCTTTGCCTCGATCCTTTCCCAGATTTTCGCAGCGATATTGACCCCGTCGAACCGCTCCAGTTCCTGTATGCCGGTGGGCGAGGTCACGTTGATCTCGGTCAGCCAGTCACCTATCACATCAATCCCGACGAAGACCTGCCCCTTCTCCCGCAGGTACGGCCCGATACGGGCACAGATCTCCAGATCGCGCTCGGTCAGACCGACCTTTTCCGGACGCCCGCCGACATGCATGTTCGAGCGCGTCTCTCCCGCAGCCGGGACGCGGTTGATTGCACCCACCGCTTCACCATCCACAAGGATCACGCGCTTGTCGCCCTTGGCAACAGCGGGCAGATATTTTTGCACGATCAGCGGCTCGCGGCTGAAACCGGTAAACAGTTCATACAGGGAGGAGAGGTTGCGATCATCCGCATTCAGACGGAACACACCCGCGCCGCCATTGCCGTAAAGAGGCTTGAGGATGATATCGCCATGGCGGTCCTTGAAAGACCGGATCGCAGCCAGATCGCGCGCGATTGTCGTCGGCGGCGTCAGATCGGGAAAATTCAACACCAGCAGCTTTTCGGGCGAGTTGCGGACCCAGAAAGGATCGTTCACCACCAGCGTACCCGGATGTATCCGGTCCAGCAGATGGGTTGTGGTGATATAGAACATGTCGAAAGGCGGATCCTGCCGTAGCCACACGACGTCGAAATCGGACAAATCCACCTCTGTCTGCTCACCCGGAGTGAAGTGATCCCCCGCAACCCTTTGTACCGTCACGGACCAACCGCGCGCAGTGATGCGTCCTTCCTGATAGGCAAGCTGATCGGCTGTGTAGTAAAACAGCGTATGACCGCGCGCCTGCGCTTCTTCCATCAGGCGGAACGTGCTGTCGGCGTTGATATCGATCGGCCCGATCGGGTCCATCTGAAAGGCGATTTTCATATCCGGCTCCCTTGAGGATGTGCCATTACATGGCGCAAGGGATCGTCAGTGACAATGCGAAAGAACAGCCTCGCGCCGCCAGGCTATAAGTTGGTAACGCGCGACGATCGCATCACTCATCTTCGGCAAATGCATTTTCAACGATTTCGACCGCGCCCGCGTCATTCATCATCGCCAGATCAAAGCGCATATCTGTCATCTGGTCATGCCCGCATTCGCCGAGATATTCGGATGCAGCTTGTGTAATACGAAGACGCTGCGCGCGGCCCAACGAGAGCAAGGCTGTATCAAAACTCCGGCTTTTCTTGACCTCGACAAAGATGAATGTACCACCATCGCGCAGGATCAGGTCTATCTCGGCTCGACTGCCGCGCCATCTGCGACACTGCAGGTCAAGACCACGTTCTGCATAGACCCGCACAACGGCATCTTCTGCTGCGAGACCCGACAGATATGCGTTGCGCCCGCGTATCCGCCTGACGTTGCGAACCGCTGGGTCAATAGCAGGACGAGGCGCGACTGGCTTGTCGGGCACCGGAAAGGTCAAGGGCAGCGCAAGCTGCACCGCCGCTGCCCGTGCTGTATGCGGATCAAACCATGCCGTCATTCGTCTTGCTCCAGCTTCAGGGCCAGTTGATAGATCTGCCGTTTCGGGCGGCCTGTCTGCGCAGCCACGATCTCAGCAGCGTCACGCACAGAGTGGCCTGACAAAGCAGCGCGCAGCAACTCTTCTATCTCATCTTCCTTAATGTTCTCCGAATGCGGCCGGTCGATCAGCACAACGATTTCGCCCTTCAGGCTGCGTGATGCGCATGCCTCGGCCAATTCCTGCAGGGTTCCGGCGATGACCTCTTCGAATTTCTTGGTCAGTTCGCGACAGATCGCGGCCTGTCGCGCGCCCCCCAGCACCTCGGCGCTGTCGCGCAACATGGCCGCGATCCGCTTGGGTGATTCGTAGAAAACCAATGTCCCCGGCACCTCCGTATAGCGCCGCAGGGCGGATTTTCGCTGGCCCGATGTGGAGGGCAGGAAGCCTGCGAAAAAAAACCTGTCCGTCGGCAATCCGCCGATGGTCAGCGCCGTCACGACCGCCGAAGCCCCCGGTGCGGTGGTCACCAGATGGCCCGCCTCGCGCGCGGCGCGGGCCAGATCGAAGCCCGGGTCCGCCACCAGCGGCGTGCCCGCTTCCGAGGCATAGGCCATCGTCAGCCCCTGTTCCAGAAGGCCCAACAGGCGGGGGCGCATCTGCGCGCCGTTATGATCGTGATAGGCCAGCACATGCCGCTCTCCCAGAGGGATACCGTGGATTTCCATCAGCTTGCGCAGGGTGCGGGTGTCTTCGGCGACCAGAACATCCGCGCTGGCCAGAATATCGAGCGCGCGCAGCGTCACGTCGCGGGCGCTACCGATCGGCGTGGCGACGAGATAGAGGCCCAGCGCAAGTTTGGATGGAGGCGCTGCTCTGGCCGGTTTCGGATTCAACACTGGACCCTCCGTGCATGGTGTCTATGATCGTCCTGCCTGCCGGTGCCGCAGATTACCACCTTTTTCGAGGGAGAAGTCCTGCCATGTTCGCCTTTCCAAACCCCGTCCGCAAGTCGCTGCGCCTGATTGCCGAAGCGCTTTTGCCGAACTGGCGGTTCTCGCCATCCGTCGCCGCCCAAGCCATCCGCCCGCTGCGCCGGTCGGGTCTTGCCCTTGCCACTGTCGGCGCGCTTGCGGCCTGCGAGCCTGTCGATACCGCGCTCGACCGCTCCGGCCCACGGGTCGATACCTCCGCACCGGTGCCGGTGGCGCTTCTGGTGCCGCGCGGTTCTGGCAACAGCAGCGACGATGTTCTGGCGCAGGCTTTGGAGAACGCCGCGCGTCTCGCGATTTCCGATCTGGGAGATGTCGCCATTGACCTGCGGGTCTACAGCACCGCAGGCTCTGCCGCGACGGCCCAGCGTGTCGCGCAGCAGGCCGTGGCCGAGGGGGCCAAGATCATTCTCGGGCCGGTCTACGGCGAGAATGCCAATGCGGCAGCCGTTGCTGTCGCCGCGTCCGGCGTCAACGTGCTTGCCTTTTCGAACAACACCTCCATCGCGGGTGGCAACCTGTTCATCCTCGGGCCAACCTTCGATAACACGGCGAACCGGCTGACGGATTACGCGAACCGGCAGGGCAAGGGCCGCACAGTCGTTGTCTATTCCGACGACGTGGCAGGACGGGCCGGACGCGCGGCAATCGAATCCGCGCTGGCGCGCAGCGGTGGCACTGCTGTTGGCTCCGTGGCCCATGAATTCTCGCAAAACGGTGTGACGCAGGCGATCCCGCAGATCGTCAGTGCCGTTCGCAGCGGCAACGCGGATTCGGTCTTTATCACCGCTGACACCGCCGGTGCGCTGCCCCTGTTGACCCAGCTTCTGCCCGAGGCGGGCGTTACCCCTGAATCGACGCAATATATCGGTCTGACCCGTTGGGATATTCCAAGCCAGACGCTGGACTTGCCCGGCGTGCAGGGCGGATGGTTCGCGATGCCCGATCCGACACTGACCGCCCGCTTCAACAGCCGCTATCAGGCGGCCTATGGATCCAGCCCGCATCCGATCGGCGGCTTGGCCTATGACGGGATCGCGGCCATCGGCGCGCTGATCAGTTCGGGCGGGTCCAACGCGCTCAGCCGTGGCTCGCTGACCCAAGGTGCGGGTTTCCAGGGCGTAAGCGGCGTCTTCCGTCTGCGCCCCGACGGCACGAACGAGCGCGGCCTTGCCGTGGCCGAGATCCGCAACCGTCAGGTCGTGGTGGTCGATCCTGCTCCAAGAGCCTTTGGCCGTGCCGGATTCTGATCCGGCGCTTGCCCTTCCTGCACCTATCCTGCCTGCGCCGCCCGAGGATCTGATCTGTGCCCCGGACCGGATTCTGGACAGGGCTGCTCTGGCTGCAACGCTCGAGGCGGCGACACGCGGGCTGGCTCCGGCCCAGATGCGCGCGGCCGTGGTGCCGGTTCTGACACAGGCGTTGCAGGAGGGGCGCAGCGCGATTGCCGAGGCCTTCGTCGCCCGCCCCTTCGCAGCACGGCCCGTCACGCGCGCCTATTGCTGGCTGACCGATTGCATCGTGGCCTGCGCGCAGGATGTGGCGATGCGGCTGGTGCATCCGCTGCCCGCACCCGGCCCGCACGAACGGCTGGCCCTGATCGCGGTGGGTGGCTACGGGCGTGGCGAGATGGCCCCGCAGTCGGATGTCGACCTGCTGTTTCTCAGCCGGACACGGATCACGCCATGGGCGGAATCCGTGATCGAGGCGATGCTTTATATCCTGTGGGATCTGCGGCTGAAGGTCGGCCATGCCAGCCGCACGATCAAGGATTGCCTGCGTCTGGGTTCCGAGGATTTCACGATCCGCACGGCTTTGCTGGAACATCGTTTTCTGGGCGGCGATACCGCGCTGGCCGAGGAGTTGGACACGCGGCTGAAGAATGAGTTGTTCAAAAACACCTCGCGGGAATTTATCGAGGCCAAGCTTTCCGAGAGGGACACGCGCCACGAAAAACAGGGCGGCCAGCGCTATATGGTCGAGCCGAATGTGAAGGAAGGCAAAGGCGGTCTGCGCGACCTGCAATCCCTGTTCTGGATCGCGAAATACCTGCACGGCGTGCAGAATCCGGCAGAGCTTGTGCGGCTCAAGATGTTCCGCCCCGAGGAATACGCCACCTTCGAAAAGGCCGAGACTTTCCTGTGGGCCGTGCGGTGCCATCTACATCTGATCACGGGCCGCCCCGCCGACCAGTTGACCTTTGATCTGCAGGTCCAGGTGGCCGAATGCATGCGCTATACCGACAAGGGCGGGCGGCGCGCGGTCGAGCATTTCATGCAGGATTATTTCCGCCACGCTACCTCTGTCGGGGATCTGACACGTATCTTCCTGACAAAGCTTGAGGCGCTGCATGTCAAATCAGGCCCGCTGCTGGAGCGGATCTTCCGCCGCATGCCAAAGGTCAAACCCGGCTACAAGGTGATCCACAACCGTCTGGCCATTGATGACGAGGCGGCGTTTCTGGGCGACAAGCTGAACCTGTTGCGCCTGTTCGAGGAGGCCCTGCGGACCGGCATGCTGATCCATCCCGATGCCATGCGTCTGGTCACGGCCAATCTGCACCTGATCGACGATGATCTGCGCACCAACCGCGAGGCGCAGCGCATCTTCATGGATCTGCTGCTCAAACACGGCAATCCCGAACGCGCGCTCAGGCGGATGAACGAACTGGGCATGCTGGCCGCCTTCATCCCCGAGTTCGAACCCATCGTGGCGATGATGCAGTTCAACATGTATCACAGCTACACGGTGGACGAGCATACGATCCAGTGCATCCGCAACCTTGCCCAGATCGAACGCGGCGAGCTGGTTGAGGAATTGCCGGTTGTTTCGGGCATCCTGCGGGCAGGCGTGAACCGCAAGGTTCTCTATATCGCGCTGCTGCTGCATGACATCGGCAAGGGCCGCGCCGAAGATCACTCGGTTCTGGGCGCGCAGATCGCACGCCGCGTGGCGCCACGGCTTGGCCTGAACAAGGCCGACAGCGAAACCGTCGAATGGCTGGTACGCTACCATCTGCTGATGTCGGATATGGCGCAAAAGCGCGACCTGTCCGATCCGCGCACCCTGCGCGATTTCGCCAAGGCGGTGAAAACACGCAAGCGGCTGGACCTGCTGACCGTTCTGACCGTCTGCGATATCCGCGGTGTCGGCCCGCAGACATGGAACAACTGGAAAGCCATGCTGATCCGGCAGTTGCACCGCGAAACAAGCCGCGCGCTGGAACACGGGCTGGAGGATCTCAACCGCGAGCATCGCGGGGCCGAGGCCAAGGGCGCGCTGCGCGAGGCGTTGCGCCAATGGGATGCTGCCGCGCTCAAGACCGAACTGGGGCGGCACTACCCGCCCTACTGGCAGGGGCTGGACACGCGCACGCAAGTGGTTTTTGCCAATATGCTGCGCGGCCTGCCCGACGACGAGATCAGGATCGATCTGGTCCCCGATGAAGACCGCGACGCGACCCGCGCCTGTTTCGCTTTGTCGGACCATCCCGGCATCTTTTCGCGGCTGGCTGGCGCGCTGGCGCTGGTGGGGGCAAATGTCGTGGATGCGCGCACCTATACCTCCAAAGACGGTTTCGCCACGGCGGTGTTCTGGATACAGGATGAAAGCGGCAGCCCCTATGATGCGACCCGCCTGCCCCGCCTGCGCCAGATGATCGACAAGACCCTGCGCGGCGAGGTGGTCACGACCGAGGCGATCAAGAGCCGCGACAAGATCAAAAAGCGCGAACGCGCCTTCCGCGTGGCGACCTCCATCACTTTCGACAACGAAGGATCGGAAATCTACACGATCATCGAGGTAGACACCCGTGACCGTCCGGGCCTGCTGTTCGATCTCACCCGCACGCTGGCCAATGCGAATGTCTACATCGCCAGCGCGGTGATCGCGACCTACGGTGAACAGGTGGTCGATACCTTCTACGTCAAGGATATGTTCGGGCTGAAGTTCCATTCGCAGCCCAAACAAAAGGCGCTGGAGCGCAAGCTGCGCGAGGCGATCGAGCAAGGGGCGAAGCGGGCCATTTCCTGACGTGGCAGAGGGCGGCATACGCCCTCTTCCATGACGCGCGGGCTTGGGATAGTTCCGGAGCAGTCGCAACAAAGGTCACCGCCCATGAAACCCATCCGCCTGATTGCCGGCTTCATGACCGTGGGCTTGTGGACCTTGCTCAGCCGCGTGCTGGGCTTCGTGCGTGACGCGATGATCCTCGCCTATCTCGGCACCGGCCCCGCCTATGAGGCCTATGTGGTGGCCTTCCGCCTGCCCAACATGTTCCGCCGCTTTTTTGCAGAAGGCGCGTTCAACATGGCATTTGTGCCGATGTTCTCCAAGAAATACGAGGCCGGAGAAGACGCCCAGCGCTTTGCCGAGACCGCCTTTGCGGGGCTGGCAACGGTGCTGATCGTGCTCACGCTTGCGGCCCAGCTTTTCATGCCGTGGATGATCTTTGCTCTGGCCAGCGGTTTTGCCGGACAAGAGCAATTCGCGCTGTCGGTGGAATTCGGGCGGATCGTGTTTCCCTATATCCTGTTCATCTCGCTGGCAGCCCTTCTGTCTGGCGTGCTCAACGCAACGGGGCGCTTTGCCGCCGCCGCCGCCGCGCCGGTCTTGCTCAATGTCATCCTTGTCGGGGCCATGGTGGGTGCGGCTCTGCTGGGCTTTGACGTGACGATGGCGCTGATCTGGGGCATTCCGCTCGCGGGTGTCGCGCAACTGGCGATGGTCTGGATCGCGGCCCGCCGCGCCGGGTTCACACTGATGCCGCGCCGTCCGCGTTGGACGCCCGAGATCAGGCGTTTGGTGCGGATCGCCATTCCCGCAGCGCTGGCGGGAGGTGTGGTGCAGGTCAACCTGCTGGTGGGCCAGCAGGTCGCCAGCTATTTCGACCGCGCCGTGGGCTGGCTCTATGCGGCGGACCGTCTCTATCAACTGCCGCTGGGCGTTGTCGGCATTGCCATCGGTGTGGTGCTGCTGCCCGATCTGTCCCGCCGTCTCGCCGGGGGCGATGATGCGGGCGGGCGCAATGCGCTCAGCCGTGCCGCCGAGATTTCGTTGGCGCTCACCGTGCCCGCAGCTGTGGCGTTAATCGTGGTTCCGCTGCCGCTGGTCTCGGTCCTGTTCGAGCGCGGCGCCGCCACAGCCGACGACAGCGCGGCCATCGCTATGGCCGTGGCAGTCTACGGCCTTGGCCTGCCCGCTTTCGTGATCCAGAAAATCCTGCAACCGCTCTATTTCGCGCGCGAGGATACCCGCACGCCGTTCCGCTACGCCGTGGTTGCGATGATCGTGAACGCGCTGGTCGCCATCGGGCTTGCGCCCCTGATCGGCTGGATCGCCGCCGCCATCGCCACCTCGCTGGCCGCTTGGGTGATGGTGGCCCTGCTGGCTATCGGCGCGCGCCCGATGGGCGATGTCGCCCGTTTCGATGCCCGCTTTCACGGCCGCATCTGGCGCATCATCGCGGCCTCAATCGGCATGGGTGTGGTACTGTGGGGCGCGATGGTCGTGATGACGCCCTTCTTTGCGCTGGCAGGCTGGCGCTATCTGGCGCTGCTCGGCCTGATCAAGATCGGGATGATCAGCTATTTCGGCATCGGTCAGGTGATCGGCGCCTTCCGTCTTGGCGAGTTCAAGCGCGCCTTCCAGCGCGGCGGCAGCGCCTGATCCGTCTTGCCCCGCCCACCGCTTCTTCTTGCCTCAAATATCCCCGCGCGGAGCGCATCCGCCCGCGCCACACTTGACGTCAGTCGTGGCGCAGCTTGCCGCGCAGCCGGGCAAAACCGCCGGGGCTGACCACGAAGGACAGCCCGAAGCCGAAGACAAATCCCGACAGGTCTGCAATCCAGTCCAGACTGCCGCCGAACAGGATGCCGAAGACAAGCTGGATGCCCATCAGAAAGGCGATCAGCGTGAAGGCGCGCAATTGCGGCCCGCCCTCCTGCCCCAGCCGCAGCCAGAGCAGGTAGGTGAAGGCTCCGATCAGCCCGTACACGCCGGGAAACGATCCGATCAGCGGCACTGGTGATGCGGTCAGCAGGCCGAAAACAACCGCGCCGCCGATGGACGCACCGAAATAGACGGCCACAATGGCCCAGCCGCGAAACACCTCTCCCACGAACTTGCCCAGTGCCAGTACCATCGCACCGGCAAAAACCGCATGGGTGAAATTGCCATGCACGAACGGATAGGTCACAAAGCGCGAGACCTGTTCCAGCGGCCACCGGTTATTGGCGAGCATCCACTGAAAGATTTCCGCGGAGAACGCATAGGACCGGATCGCGCCCAGCCGCCAGCCGATTGCCTGCGGACCGCCGATCAGCCCCTGTGCGCCAAGGATGAACAGCAACTCGATGCCGACGATCAGCACAAAGAGCACGATCACCACCGGCGGCAGCGGGTTGACGGCGCTGATACCTGCGCCGCGTGGGTTCTGGGGATCGGGAAACATGGATGGACCTCTGCTTGACGCGGCTTTGGGGCATGGGTAAGCCAGCCCAACCGATTAATCCAGACGGAGATGTCATTATGGCGGATGCGGTCCAGACAAAGTCCAGTCCAAATGCGGGCCCGAACGCGGGCTTCACCCCGCGTGTCTTTTCGGGCATCCAGCCCTCGGGCGGGCTGACGCTTGGCAATTATCTGGGCGCGATCAAGCGTTTCGTGCAGATGCAGGACAGCGGCACGCCGACGCTTTATTGTGTTGTCGACTTGCATGCCATCACCGTCTGGCAAGACCCCGAGGCCCTGCGCCGCCAAACCCGCGAATTGACAGCGGGTTATATCGCCGCCGGTCTGGACCCGACGCGCTCGATCCTGTTCAACCAGAGCCAGGTGCCCGAACACGCACAGCTTGCGTGGATTTTCAACTGTGTGGCGCGCATGGGCTGGATGGGGCGTATGACCCAGTGGAAGGACAAGGCGGGCAAGAATGCCGAGAACGCCTCGCTGGGGCTTCTGGCATATCCTGCGCTGATGGCGGCAGATATCCTGCTCTATCACGCGACGCATGTGCCCGTGGGCGAGGACCAGAAACAGCATCTGGAACTGACCCGCGATGTGGCGGCCAAGTTCAACCATGATTACGGCGTCGATTTCTTCCCCATCACCGAGCCGGTGATCGAAGGGGCCGCCACCCGCGTCATGTCGCTGCGCGACGGCTCCAAGAAGATGTCGAAATCCGATCCCTCCGATGCGTCCCGGATCAACATGACCGATGATGCTGACACGATCGCCAAGAAGATCCGCAAGGCCAAGACCGACCCGGAGGCCCTGCCCTCCGAAGCCGCAGGTCTGGAAGGCCGCCCCGATGCGCGCAATCTGGTGAATATCTATGCGGCTTTGTCCGACAGCACGGTGGATGATGTGCTGCGCGACGTGGGCGGCAAGCCGTTTTCCGAGTTCAAGCCGATGCTGGCCGATCTGGCAGTCGCCAAGCTCTCGCCCATCTCGACCGAGATGGCTCGCCTGATGCAGGAGCCCGCCGAGATCGACCGCATCCTCGGACAGGGCGCATCCCGCGCCCGCGAGATCGCCACCCCGATCCTGCAAAAGACCTATGACATAGTCGGAATGATCCGCAGTTGATGCGCGCAAAGGCCCGGCGCTGCTGCGTCAGCGTCGGGACGTCGCAACGCGCGCCCCCGGCGATACAGCGCGTCAGGCACTTCTGCGTACATTTCCGCCGTTCAAGTTTGTTCCCGCGCGGAGCAAGGCGCGACGCGCCGCCGCGCATCGCCGGGCCGCCCCCCGGCACGGCGTTTTGGCAGATGCAGGCGCAGGTCTAGAGGTCAGAGGGATTTGGCAGGCATAAATTGCCATACTGAAAAGGGGCGTCGCCGCACCGCGGCCCGACGCTGCGCGGCTCAGTGGCAGCCCGCTCACGGTTTCATCCAGACACAGGGCATCTTGTGTCAGGTGGTGAACCGTCGTTTTGTGGTATACAACAATCGTTATAAGCCGCCGCCAATGCCGAATTGCGACGAGGCGGCGGACTTATATCAGATTACCAGTTCTACGCTTCTGGTCTGAAGACTCTACCGACAACAAACTTTATCAGATCAGGCGCACCTGTGTGCCGACCTTGGCCAGCGCGTAAAGCTCCTCGATATGCTCGTTGTAAAGCCCGATGCAGCCATCAGACGAGCGGCGGCCGATCTTGCGCGTGTCATGGGTGCCGTGGATCAGATAGTAGGTCCAGTCAAAGTACATGGCATGGGTGCCAAGCGGATTGTCCGGTCCTGCCCCGATGGTGACCGGCAGACTGGGATCGCGCTCGCGCATCGACGGCGTAGGCGTCCAAGTGGGCGCTTCGCGTTTGCGTACAATCCGCGTATAACCCAGCCGCGTCAGGTCATCGCTTGCAGGCACGGAACTGGGATAGAGACGGTAGACGCTCGCGTCCTCGGACCAGAAATGGACGGCACGCGATTTGGTATCGGCCAGAATCGCACCGTTCTCCAGACTGTCGAAATGGTCCTGCCATCTGACCATGTGGAACGACGACAGATTGTTGCGCACGCCATCACCAGACGGGCGCTCTTGTCCCACAGGCTCTTGCGCGGCCGCTGCCCGTCCGGCCAGAAGCGTTGCCGCTCCGCCTGCCAGCATGACTGCGCGTCTGTTCCAAAACTCTGCCATCTCTTCTCCTTCGGGCTTTTCCTGCCCTTTGCGTCTTTGGTGTCTGTTCAACCTGCGGTCCAAGCAATTGGGTGCACCCAAACCGAACGGTCATACAGTCTCAAATCACGATATCTTGTGATCTCGTGAATCTGTGTCGTTGCACATAAGCGGTGCACGGGCGGGCCTTATCGCGGAATCGCATAGACTGTAAGGTGAACCGGATAAGGAGAGATCACCATGTCGTCATATTCAGCACATCCCGAAACGCGGATCGGGCATGTCCATCTCAAGGTTGCCGATCTGGAGCGCGCGCTTGCCTTTTACCGCGATGTCATGGGCTTTGCCCTCACGCAGCGCTTTGGCGATCAGGCCGCTTTTCTGTCCGCCGGAGGCTATCATCACCATATCGGCCTGAACACATGGGACAGCCTTGGCGGCAGCCCTGCGCCGCAAGGGCATACCGGCCTTTACCACACGGCCATTCTCTATCCGGACAGGGCCTCTCTCGGCGCGGCACTGGCGCGCGTGCTTGCGGCCGGTGTCACGCTGGACGGGGCCGCCGATCACGGCGTATCGGAGGCCGTCTATTTCCGCGATCCCGACGGCAACGGGGTGGAAATCTACCGCGACCGTGCCCAGCAGGACTGGCCCCGTGATGCAGAAGGCAAACTTGCGATGACGAACAAGCGGCTGGACCTTGATGCCCTGCTGGCCGAGGCAGGCTAATCCGGCTATCGAGATTCCGGTCATGTGCAGCGGAGCTCGGACAATTATTCCACTGACAAACGCGTGTC
Source organism: Rhodobacterales bacterium (assembly GCA_047921295.1). Classification (GTDB taxonomy): domain Bacteria; phylum Pseudomonadota; class Alphaproteobacteria; order Rhodobacterales; family Rhodobacteraceae; genus Seohaeicola. The sequence goes on along the minus strand of JBLRWK010000015.1, from coordinate 8,734 downwards.
CGTTCAGGTGATCCATGTCCGGCAAAAGGCTAATTTGCCGTTGAATCGTGCTTAAAATGTCACGGAAATGACACCCGAGCCTGTCAGTTTAGCTATACGTCTTCAGTTGCAGGCTTTCTCTGCGTCCCATCGCAAGCCTTAGGCTGGAACCGTCACGAGTGCATTTGTCCAAGCCGTATTTCGCGGCTTTGTCGCAAAGTCATTTTCATGACGCCGCATCCCGGCCCGGACCTTCCGGGTCGGGTTTTTTTCCGGACTGTGCCGCGGAACAGGCGGCACCTTTCCCGCCTTTACCTGCAAGCAGGTTCCGGTAAACTCGCCCAGAATAGCCCGCCAACGGCACGGTTCAGAGGAGGCGTTGGCGCGGAAGACGGGGCGACCATGCATATCAAAAGCAAATCCGCCGTGATCGGCTCGGCGCTGCAGGACTGGCGTGATCGTGGTCTGCTGGACACGGAGACCTCGCTGCGCCTGCAAGCCGATCTGGAACAGGGTCACCGCAGGTTCAGCTTTACTGCCTTCGTCATCACAGCCGGTGTGGTCTGTCTGTGTTTTGCCGCCATGACCTTCATCGCCGCCAACTGGGAAGAGATGAGTCGCCTTGCGCGCCTGACGCTGGTGATCCTTGCACTCTGGTTGGCATGGGGGGCGGCGCTCTGGGCCGGGCTGCGCGGCCTGCACTGGTGGCACGAGGCGCTGATGGTGCTGGCCTGCGGCATGTTCGGGGCCGGGATCATGCTGGTCAGCCAGATCTACCATATACAGGGGAATGCGGCGGATGCGGTCTGGCTTTGGGGATTGGGCACGCTGCTCGCGGCGGTGCTGGCGCGCGGGACGATGGTTCTGGTCTTCGCCATCGGTCTTTTCGGCCTTTGGCATGCGATGCAGATCGACATTTTCGGCGGTGGCGCCGATATGAACCTGCCCTATCTGGGCTGGTGGCTGGCAGGTGCCGCGCTGGCTTGGTGGCTGAACAGCAAGGCTGCCGCGCATATGAGCGTGATCGCCCTGTGCTTCTGGCTGCTGACGGCGTTGACCACAGTGGCCTCACCACAACTCGCGGCGATCCTGCTGGCCCTGAGCGCTGTCACCGCGATCTCGGCGATGCTGGCCTCAATGTCGGGGCCGCTTTTGTTGCGCGGCTTCGAGGGGGCCGCGCTGGGGTATGCGACATTCCTGCTGGGGCTGGTCGTCTATTTCCTGACACTCGGTATCGACGATTACACCGGCGACGCAGCACAACGCGGAGGCGATGCGGGGCTGGCCGGACTCCTGCTGCCCCTGTTTTTGCTGCTGGCACCGCTGGCCTTTGCCGTGGCCGGACATCTGCGGCGCTGGGTCTTTACCTATGATCTGTGGGTGGCATTACTGGCCGGTGTGCTGATGCTGGTCATATTCTATCTGGTGCCAGTGCCCCTGCTGCCGGAGGCGATGCTTCTGGCGGTATTTATCTGGATCACGCGGATGGGATGGCGGCTTGACCAGCGCGGCCTGCGCATCATCGGGATGTTCGGCTTTGTCATGGCACTGCTGCTGATTTACGCCGTGACTGTGGGCACGCTGATCGGCACCAGCGGATTCTACCTTGGTGCGGGTGTGATCCTGCTGGGTGGTGCATGGCTCGCCACGCGGCTGGACCCCAAGCGCAGGAGCAGCACATGACCCGCCGCCTGCCCGCTTGGCTTTCCCCGCGCTTGCCCGCCGGCTGGCTGATTGCCGCGATCACCGCTCTGGCGCTGCTCCAGACCGCTGCCATCGGCAAGATGGTGACTGACCACGCCGCCCTTTTGCGGGACGGTCAGGAGGTGGTGCTGGAAACCGGTGCTATCGACCCGCGCGATCTGTTTCGCGGGCATTACACGATCCTGAACCTCGAGATCACCCGCATCCCCGCCGGATCGGTCACCCGTGATCCGGCGCTGGAACCCGGCGCGCCGGTCTATGTCACGCTGGCCGAGGGTGATGACGGCTACTGGCGCGCGACCGAACTTTCGGCTGATGCGCCAACGGGCCAGTCGGCGGTGATCCGTGGCGTGTTCGACTATGACACGCCGAGCCAGATTTTCCTCAGCTTCCCGTTTGACCGTTACTTCGCGACAAAAGACCGCGCGCTGGAGCTGGAGGCGTTGGACCGTGCAGACCGGCTCGGCCTCATTCTGGCACTGGACGGCGCGGGCAACGGAGCGATCAAAGGGCTGATGGTCGACGGGCAGCGCCTCTATGAGGAGGCGCTTTACTGACCCCGCAGCGCCGATCCATGCTTTACCGCAGGTTCCTTGCTGGTAATGTCCACGACGACAGATCGAAAGGGACAAGTCCATGGCAACCGGCACCAATATCCGCACCTATTTCAACGGCCAGTGGCATGATGGCGATGTGCCGATAATGCGGGCAGCGGATCACGGCGCATGGCTGGGCAGCACCGTGTTCGACGGCGCGCGCTACGTCAACGGCATGGCCCCCGATCTGGAAGCGCATTGCGCCCGCGTGAACCGCTCCGCCGAGGCGCTGATGATCACGCCGACCGTGGCAACACAAGAGATGGTCGGCCTGATCCGCGAGGGGCTTGCGGCCTATCCGCGCGAGGCGGCTGTGTATATCCGCCCGATGTATTGGGGGATCGACGGCGATCCGACAGCCATCGTGCCCTCGCCCGACAGCACCGGTTTTGCCATCTGCCTCGAAGAGATCCCGATGCCGCCCGAAGGCGCGACCACCACGCTGACCCGCACCCGCTTTCGCCGCCCCGTGCTGGAAAGCGCTGTGGTCAATGCCAAGGCGGGCTGTCTCTATCCCAACAATGCCCGCATGCTTGCCGAGGCGCGGGCCAAGGGGTTCGGAAATGCGCTGGTCGCCGATGCGATGGGCAACGTCGCCGAAACCGCCACCGCCAATGTCTTCATGGTCAAGGACGGCGTTGTCTTTACCCCCATCCCCAACGGCACCTTTCTGGCCGGTATCACCCGCGCGCGCCATATCGTGAACCTGCGCGCCGACGGGGTCGAGGTGCGCGAGGCCGTGCTGAGCTTCGAGGATTTCCACACTGCCGACGAGGTGTTCCTGACCGGCAATATGAGCAAGATCACCCCGGTCTCGGCCTTCGACGAGACCACCTACGCGGTGGGGCCGATAGCCGAGCGGGCGCGGGCGCTGTACTGGGATTGGGCCGTCACGGCAGGCTGATACGTTTGTCCCTGCGGTTGGGCTGGAATGCGCTCCGCGCGGGGATATTTGCGGCAAGAAGAAACAGGGCGCAGGCCCGCCGCATCACAGAGTTGCGCGGTGCGGTGGCTTGCGCCATGATCGCCCGAAGGGAGAAGCAGGATGCGTAAGTTTCTGGTTGTGCTGGATGACAGCCGCGAATGTCTGAATGCGATGCGCTTTGCCGCGATGCGTGCGGCGCGCACCGGTGGCGGGGTCGAGATCCTGTCCGTGATCCCGCCGGAAGAGTTCAACCACTGGATCGGCGTGGCCGATATCATGCGCGAGGAGGCCCGCGAGCGCATCCACGCGCATTTCGAGGTTTTCGCCAAATGGATGCGCGACAAACAGGGCGTCGACCCCGAACTGGTGATCCGCGAGGGCGAGCCGGTGACGGAGATTCTGGCGCAGATCAGCGAAGACGACGATATCGGCGTGCTGGTGCTGGGCGCGGGCACCGACAAGAAAGGCCCCGGCCCGCTGGTCACGCAACTCACGCGCAGCGCAGGCACCCTGTCGGTGCCGATCACCATCGTGCCCGGCGATCTGTCCAAGGAGCGGCTAGAGGCCATCACCTGAGGCTGTAGAGGGGCGGTTAAGTGTCGTTATGTCCGGCCTTCGGATGTGCAAAGCCCGTGTTCGCACATGGGGCTGTCAGCGGGGAGTGCCTAACCTGTGTTACATCGGGATAAAGCTTAGGCGGGTGACGACCGCGCAGCGCCTGCTATCTGATGCCGGAGCCTTGATCCGCTCCCAACAGCGCCACTCTGGCCGCCTGAACCTAGCGCGGACGACGATCTGCTAACCGTTGAGAAGATCATCGGGAACCGTCTGACGGCGCAAGGGTTGCTTCCGTTACATGGGGCCTGAGGAGCACGATCATGAACGGCATTGCTAAACATGCTGCGGTAGCAGCGATGTTGGCGGCATTTTCCTATCCTGTACTCGCGCAAGACCCTGCAAACGTGCAGGATCAAGGTCCAGTGGTTGTGCAGGGAACGGATATTGCTCCGGAGTTTAGGATCGAAGCGCTCGGCTTGGTGAATGACGCACGTGCCGAAGCAGGGTTACCTGAACTCGTATCCAGCGAGGTTCTGGACAGGGCGGCGCAGGGACATGCGGCCGATATGCTGGACAGAGATTACTACGATCACGTGACGCCGGAAGGGGAAACGCCTTTCGAGAGGTACCTTGCTGCGGACGGCAATCCTTGGGCGGTAAGCGGCGAGAATATCGCGACCTGCGAGGGCTGCCCTACGCCGCCCGACGTCGAGCAACTACGTTCTTTCCACGAAGGTTGGATGCAAAGCCCGGGGCACCGCGAGAACATTCTATCGGAGGGCTTCGACAGCTTCGGATTTGGAATCGTCGGAGAAGGCGACGAAATCTATGCCGTGCAAACATTCTCCGGCCCCGGCACGGATGAGGCCGACGAGTTAGCAGACGAGGCCGCGCGGGACGTGGCCCTTGAGGAAGTCAACGCGATACGTGCGGAAGCAGGATATGATCCCCTAACCGAAAGTGAAGCCTTGGATACTGTCGCTCAACGCATATTGGAAAGTCTGACGACCGAACCCGAGGCTCTGCCAAAGGATGTATTTGGACTGTTGCCAGAGGGCTCGACGGGTTGGACCAGCCTCGACATTCAATCTGCCAGCCTCGGCGGAACGGGAACTGCTTTGTCGCGAAAGGACGTGGTCGTGATCGTCTCGGACTGGGCTGCGGCATCCGAAGGCGACAAATCGCTCGGTAGCCCCGCGTCATCCCATTTTGGCTTCGCGGCAGAATCCGCAGGTGACGGACGAACCACCGCGGTCGCCATTTTTGGAGGGCAAGAGTGATCGTCATCGCAAATCATGAATTTTACTCGAACAGGAGGCCATAACATGTCTGAAACCGAAAAACTCGCACTCCCGATTGTTGAACTGGCCTGTCAGAATGACGAGTTTCGCAAGGTCCTTTGGACCGGAGACAAGACGCAACTGGTTCTGATGGCCATCCCCGAAGGTGGCGAGATCGGCGGCGAGGTTCATGAAGGACACGACCAGTTGCTGTATTTCGTGGCGGGATCGGGTGTCGCCAAGATCGGCGAAACAGAGTGCAAGATTGCCGATGGTGATGTGGCGATCGTGCCGTCGGGCGTTTTCCACAACTTCCGCAATACCGGATCGGGGATGCTCAAGTTGTTCACGACCTACAGCCCGCCGGAACACGCACCGGGCACCGAGCATGCAACCAAGTCCGAAGCCGACGCGGACGAGTGATCCCATGAAGGCCGATACTGTCATCGTTGGTGCAGGTAGTGCAGGGCTTTCGGCGCTGCGCGAGGTGCGTCGCTATACGGACGATTTCCTGCTGGTCAATGACGGACATTGGGGCACCACCTGTGCGGCAGTGGGCTGTATGCCATCCAAGGCTCTGATCGAGGCGGCCAATGCCTTTCACACGCGGCACAGGTTCGACACGTTTGGCATCCGTGGCGCTGATAGCATGAGCGCCGACATCCCGGCGGTGCTGGCGCGTGTGCGTGAAATGCGCGACGGCTTTGTGAAGGGACCCGAGGCCGTGCCGGACCAATTGGGCAAACGCGCCATAGCGGGACGTGCGCGCCTGCTTGGTCCAGGGCGGCTTGAGGTGAACGGCGACAAGATCGAGGCGCGTGCGATCATCCTCGCACCCGGCAGCCGTCCTGTGGTGCCGGGGTCTTGGCGCCGTTTTGGCGACCGTATCCTGACCACGGACAGTTTGTTCGAGCAGGCTGACCTTCCGCGCCGAATCGCCGTGATCGGCATGGGTGCAATTGGGGTCGAGATGGCCCAAGCTCTTGCGCGTCTCGGGCTCGAAGTGGCCGGGTTCGACACCGGCGACGCACTTGCAGGTATTGACGATCAGGAGGTTCTGGCAGCCTTCCACCCTCTGATCCAGAATGAGCTTGCATTGTATCTCGGTGCACCTGCCGAGCTTGAAGACAAAGGCAAAACTATTCGCGTGACCGGCGCGGGAGGCAGCTTTGATGCGGATGCCGTGCTGGCCGCCTTGGGCCGACGCCCCAATATCGACGACATCGGGCTGGACACTCTCGGTGTTCGGCTCGACGACAAGGGAATGCCAGAGGTCGATCCGCACACGCTGCGAGTTGAAGATCTTCCGGTGTTTCTGATCGGAGATGCCAATGCGGATCGGCCACTGTTGCACGAGGCGGCTGATGAGGGTCACATCGCCGGCCGTATGGCCGCACCCGATGCGGCCAGTAACGGACTGTGTCGCCGAATTCCGCTATCGATCGTGTTTTGTGCACCTCAGGTAGCGCGTGTAGGGACGCCGCTTTCAGAACTGGATGCTGACACTATTGCCACGGGAGCGGTGGATTTCTCGGAGCAAGCGCGCGCACGCATGGCGCAAACTGCCGCGGGCTTGCTGCGCATTCATGCCAAACGCGACACTGGTCAGCTTCTGGCCGCAGAAATGTGCACGCCCGGAGCAGAGCATCTCGCCCATCTTCTCGCTCTCGCGATCGAAGCGCAAATGACCGTGGCTGATATGCTTGCAATGCCGTTCTATCACCCGGTTCTTGAAGAGGGGTTACGCAGTACATTGCGTGACCTGGCAAAAGCGGTGGCCAACGAGGGCGGGTCCGACCTGTCGGATTGCAAGCCAATCGGGCATGATGCGCTCGACTGAGCTGGTCCACGTCGTGTCTGCGCAACCGTCGCCCCGCCTTCGCAAAAGCCGGACGTCCAGCGAGAGCAGCGGCAGGGTTGCTTATTTGGCAGTCGAATAAGGGGCATGGGACGCTTATTGGGCAAAAGCGCCTGATCAAGGACATCCAATGCAACGTTTTGACGGCGGACTGGATGCAGCAAAAATATCGGATATTTATGCAAATTGGATGGCGCTTAAACGGAAAAAGGCCTGTGGCAAGAATGATCCGTAATTCGATGTCAATCTACCCGCCAATGAGCGACGACATAGCCGAAACCCAGCCTTTTTTGGCACGCTGATCAAACAGGCCCGAGCCGCAAAACTCGCTGGCGACCAGCACCTGCTCATCACAACAGACCGCTGATGCCTGCAATGCGCCCGTTGGTTGCCATTAGCAGCACCGCTGAGGCTCCGATCATCATTCCGCCGACAAGCGACAGCCACGGGGTAAATTCGGTTTCCATGTTCCATCTCCGTAAAGCTCTCTCGATTGAAGCTGGGCAGCACGAGGGCCAACGCGACAGTCAAACGTTCGATGACAGCATATCGATGAAGGCATAAAGTGCTTCAGGTTGTAGCGGTGCGGGAATCGCTGATCGGCCATTGCTGCGCGTCCGAAGACTAAGGTTTCGCACCCTCACCAACCGGACACGCAAGAAACCTTAGGCTCCGGCCTTCTCATCGGCATAGGATTTGACAAACTGTCCGATCTTCTCTTCCGTCAGGTCGACACCACGCGCCTTGCCCTCCTGAAGCGCCGTGTCACCGTCCCAACCCTTGTCAGTTGCCAGTGCCATAAGCGTCATTGCTCCCGCGCGCCTGCCCGAGGCGCAGTGCAGAAACACTGGCTGCGGCAAATTATCCAAGGAACGCCGAAAGTCGTCGACAAAAGCAACATCCAGATCATCGGCAGTGACAGGATGGTGCAGATAGTTCAGTCCTAACCGTTCGGCGTGGTGCTGCTCTTCCTCAGGCGATAGCCCGCCTTTTTCGCCCAAGGCGCGGAAGTTCACAACGCTCTTCACGCCCCCCGAGGTTGCTTGTTGCAGCGCCTCAGGTTCAGGGGTGAACAGGGCTACCGTGTGGTTTGGGTCGATGGTCGCAATCTTGTGTGTTTCGTCCGTCATCCTTTATTCTCCATTTCGGTGGCAAAGCCAGCGGCAGTCCAAGCCTTCCAGCTTCCAGGTACGTTGCGGATATTGGTGAACCCATTGGCCGTCAGCAGGCTCGAAGCGATGCTGGCGCGAAACCCGCTGGCACAGTAGGTGGCGTAGGCTCTGGATCTGTCGAGGTCGTCGATCTTGTCGCGTAGCTGACCCAGAAAGGCATGAGTCGCTCCGGGAATGTGACCCGCGTCCCATTCATCGGGCTTACGCACGTCGAGTGGGGTGATCTCATCCGAGCCATTCAGCTCATGTACTGAGATCTGAGGAATTTGCGCCAACTCACGACCCGCCTCGCGCCAAGCGCCTATGCCGCCTGCCAGATAACCGCCGAAATCGGTAAATCCTGTGCGCCATAACAGGCGCAACACATCGTTCACCTGGGAATCGTCCTTCGTCACCAGATAGATCGGACGCTCCGGGTCCAGCAGCCAACCGGCCCAAACCGAAAGTTCCGGCCTTGAGCCGATATTGAGGCTCCCACTGACATGGCCACCGCCAAAGGCCATCATGTCCCGCACGTCCAGCAGTTGCGCACCGTTTTCGGCGACTTCGGCGAAGGCCTCTACCGTCATCGGCGCTATACGTGGAAGATTGCGCAGCACTTCTGGACTGAACTGATGCGGTGGATGCCCCCACCCGCCGGCATCGTATACCATGACGGTTCT
>JBLRWK010000014.1:0-78891 GCA_047921295.1 Rhodobacterales bacterium | reverse complement strand
CGCGCGTCACGTCATAGCCCGCATAGGCCAGCAGGCTGGCCAGCGCATCGCCGAAGACAGCGCCCCGCGTATGGCCCACATGCAGCGGGCCTGTCGGGTTGGCGCTGACATATTCGACGTTCACGCGCTTTCCCTGCCCCATGTCGGAGCGGCCAAAGGCGGTGCCGGACACGAGGGCTGCCTGCACAAGCTCCTGCCACACCGTATCGGCCAGCCGCATGTTGATGAAGCCCGGCCCCGCCATATCGGCGGTCATGATCCGCGGATCGGTGACCAGACGGCGCGCCAGTTCGCCCGCAATCTCGCGCGGGTTCTTGCCCGCAGGTTTCGCCAGCACCATCGCGGCATTGGTCGCCATGTCACCATGCGCCGCATCGCGTGGCGGCTCGACGGTAACAGCGGTCATGTCCAGCCCTGCGGGCAGCAGACCTTCGGCGGTCATTGCGCCCAGCGTGTCCAGCACATGGGCGCGCAACTGGGTAAAGAGGTTCATCACATCGTCCTTTCGAGTTCCCAGCGGTGTAGCATCGCCAGCGGCAAGGTCAATCCGGCCCGCTCGCGCAGCCCGTCGCCCTTGGCCCGAAAGCCACCTCTGCGGGCGATTTTACACCCCCGGCGGGCGGTCTGCGGGGTCTGATCCCAGCAGGCGGTGATGTTCCTGCAAGGCGAAACGGTCGGTCATGCCCGCGATATAATCCACCACGATGCGGGCAAGCGCCTGCTGGTCCTGCGCCTCCTCCACATCCTTGCGCCACTGTTTCGGCAGCAGATGCGGCTCGCGCATGAACAGCGGAAAGAGATCATGCACCACCTGCGTCACGTATTGGCGCATCGTCACAACGGCAGGCGCGCGGTACATCCGGTGAAACAGAAAGGTGCGGATCACCTTGAGATCGGCCCAAAGTGCGGGCGAGAATTGCACCATCATGCGCCCCGCATGGCGGATATCCTGCGCGGTGTCGGGGTTCAGCGCGGTCAGGTTGGCGCGGCTTACGTCGATCACATCCGCAACAAGGATGCCGAAAAAGCGGCGCAAAGCCTCGTGACGGCGGCGGTAGTAGTTGAGGCCGGGATAAAGACGGTCCACCTCGGCAAAGCATCCTTGCAGGATAGGCAGTTCCGCTAGTTCGTCGGTCGAGAACAGCTCGGCGCGCAACCCGTCATGCAGATCGTGGTTGTTATAGGCGATATCGTCGGCCAAGGCCGCCACCTGCGCCTCGGCGCTGGCATGGGTGTGCAGTTCGAGATCGTGGCGGGCGTTGTAATCGGACAGCGCATAAGGGATCGTGCCAGTCACGGGGCCATTATGCTTGGCGATGCCTTCCAGCGTCTCCCATGTCAGGTTCAGCCCGTCCCATTCGGCATAGTGCCGCTCAAGCGAGGTGACGATGCGGATCGCCTGCGCGTTGTGATCAAAGCCGCCGTAAGGCGCCATCAGCGCCTGCAACGCATCCTCGCCCGTGTGGCCAAAGGGCGGATGGCCAAGGTCATGCGCCAGCGCCACCGCCTCGGTCAGTTCGGCATTCAGCCCCAAAGCCACCGCCACGGTGCGCGCCACCTGCGCCACCTCGATGGAATGGGTCAGGCGGGTGCGGAAATAATCGCCCTCATGCTCGATGAACACTTGGGTCTTGTGTTTCAGCCGCCGGAACGCGCTGGAATGGATGATCCGGTCACGATCCCGCTGGAACGGTGTGCGGAAAATGCTTTCCTCTTCGGGCACCAATCTGCCGCGTGTCCGCGTCGGGTTTGACGCATAGGGTTGTGTCATCTGTGTTGTGGTCCTTGTCGCCTGTCCCTATGGCGCATATATTCGGTTTCAGGACGATGCGAAACCGTCGAGGAGTTTTCCATGCAACTGCCCCCCAAAGTGACCCCCCGCGCCTTTGCCAGACTGGCCGAGATCAATGCTGCAGGGCAAGGTCAGGCCCTGCGCGTTGCGGTGGAAGGCGGCGGATGCTCGGGTTTTCAATACGAGATCAAGCTGGACCAGCCCGCTGCGGATGATCTGGTGCTGGAAGGCGCGGGCGAGCGGGTGATCGTCGATTCCGTCTCCTTGCCGTTTCTGTCCGGAGCGACGATCGATTTCTCCGAGGAACTGATCGGCGCACGCTTTGTCATCGAGAATCCCAATGCCTCGTCATCTTGTGGGTGCGGCGTTTCTTTCTCAATGTAATAAAACGGATACTTACGCTTATTCACCTAAAACATTAAATCAATGCGCCTTGCCCCGAAGGGTGCAGGCTTGCATCATCGTACGCGCTGCGGGATAGAACAGCATCCGCAGCAAAGCCGAGGACGCGCCATGAAAATCGCCACATTCAATATCAACGGCATCAAGGCGCGGATCGAGGCCCTGCCGCAATGGCTGGATGAAGAACAGCCCGATGTGGCGGTGCTGCAGGAGATAAAATCCGTCGATGAGGCTTTCCCGCGCGAGATTTTCGAGGATCGCGGCTACAATCTCGAAACCCACGGGATGAAATCCTTCAACGGCGTGGCGATCCTGTCGAAACTGCCGCTGGAAGATGTCACGCGCGGCCTGCCCGGTGACGAGACCGACGAACAGGCCCGCTATATCGAGGCCACAGTCGTAGGAAAACAGGCAATCCGAATCTGCGGCCTGTATCTGCCCAACGGCAACCCCGCGCCGGGGCCGAAATACGATTACAAACTGGCATGGATGAAGCGGTTGCAAGCGCGGGCGGCAGAGCTGCTGGCCGAGGAAATGCCGTTCATGATGGCGGGCGATTACAATATCATCCCGCAGGACGAGGATGCCGCCCGCCCTGATGCATGGCGCAAGGATGCGCTCGCCCTGCCCGACAGCCGCGCCGCCTATCGCCGGATCGTCAATCTGGGGTTGACAGATGCGTTCCGTGCCCGTGTGCAGGGGCCGGGACATTACTCGTTCTGGGATTATCAGGCCGGCGCATGGAACCGCAATGACGGTATCCGCATCGACCATCTGCTGCTGAGCCCCGCCTGCGCCGATCTGCTGACAGGCGTCGGCATCGACAAACACGTCCGCGACCGCGAAAAGCCGTCTGATCATGTGCCCGTCTGGGTGACGCTGGATAACTGAGCGGCGGGCACAAAAAGAGCGGCACCTTGATGCCGCTCTCACTTTGTTCAGATTAAAGCGCGCCGTTTAGAAAGAACCGACAATCGCCGTGGTCAGGGCAGTGCGGTTCGGAGACATGGCGTTGGCGGCGATGCTGTTCATCGGCACGGCCTTGGCCCCGCCGAACGGCAGCGTGATGCCAAGGCGGATGCTGTCCTCGTCATATCTGTCTTCACCGTCGTCGATCCGCGAGCGCGCCAGTTCAACCGAAAGCATGGCGGGGAAATTGGCCGCAGCGGACAGATCATAGCCGACACCGATCCCGAAGGTTGTCAGGTCGCCCACCAGCACATCGATCTCGCCGCGCGTCACGCCGGCATGGGCGGACAACCCGTTGCCGAAGGCATAGCTGCCGCCCAGACCATAGGATGTGAGGTCGATATCAATGCCTCCGGAGGACACGCGCGAGCGGATGGCATGCCCGCCGACAACACCGTCAGGCCCGATGTTGAAGGAAACACGTGCGCCCAGATCGTTCCATTTGATACTTGCGTCATCGAACACGAAATTATCGGTTTCCCCGAAGAAGAACTCCATCCCCATCAGGTCGCTCTCGTAGCCCAGAAACAGGCCGTAGGAATCGATGGAAGCATCACCAAAACCATCCACACTCAGTTCGCCATATTCATAATAGGCGCCGGCATTCCAGAATTCGGCAAAAGCGGCCCCCGCCGTCAGGCCAAAGACATTGGCGCTGACATTTTCGTCGATGCCGTCAAAACTGGCGCGCGCTGAAGAGGCCGTAGCCCCCAGCAGCAAGCCATTGTCATAGCGCAACCCCAGCTTGCCATCCAACGACCGGACCGACGTCTGGGGGAAACCGTCGGAGGATTTGAAATGGCCGTAGCCGAAGGTGGCGGCGCCGGAAATATCCTGTGCGGCCACGCAGACGGGAAGGACAGCGGCGAATACGCCTGCCAGACAGGGTTTGAAATAATACATATTTTGCTCCTCGATACATTGCCCGAGGATCCGCTCTAGCCGCTTGTCGCGGCGCCTTGAAACAGGCTTTGATGTCGGCATGACCCTCGGCAACAGGAGTGGGAGCCAACAACCCTGAATGCAACCGGTGATGTGTCATTCAACCCGGTAGCGCGCAGTCCTGCGGCAGAAAACAGGGCTGAAAGCCTTGGTTTGCCGGAGATACCGCCGTGTCAGCCACAAAACGATCCGGCGCGGTTTTCGCAGCATTGTGGCCCTTAGGACACGTTATTTCGCAGTCACATCATGGGTATAGAGCCAGTCGAACTGGCGCATCATCCGGTCGGGGGCAAGCTGGCCGCCCAGCCGCATCACCGTATGCGCGGCGCGGCGCAAAGGCGCGGGGCGGATGTGGTATTTCCACGCATTGCCATTGGCCGCCGCGATCACGCGGCGCACGCGGGCCTCGCGGCGTGATTGGTAATCGGCCAGCCCCGCTGCCACCGTATCGGTGCCCGCCAGCGCATCGGCCAGAACCCACGCATCCTCCAGCGCCATCGAGGCACCCTGCGCCAGAAATGGCAGGGTCGGATGGGCCGCATCGCCCAGCAGCGCCAGATGGTCGCGCTGCCATGTCTTTGCCACCGGATGCCGGAACAGCCCCCAAAGGCGCGGCGCGGTCACGCGCTCCAGCATCGCGCGCACGGGTGCGCCGAAATCGGCAAAGGCCGCGCGCAGGTTGTCCGGATCATCGCTGTGGTTCCAGCCCTCGTCGGCCCAAGCCTTGCGCTCCTGCACCGCGACGATGTTGAGCGCGCTGCCGCCGCGCAGCGGATAGCTGACCAGATGCCGCCCCGGCCCCATATGCACACAAGCCTCGGGGCCGCGTCCTTCGGTATTGGGCACGATCGCGCGCCATGCCACCTGTCCGGTAAAGAACGGCGCATCCTGTCCGTTCAGCACGGGCCGCAGGACGGAATGCAGCCCGTCCGCGCCCACCACCAGATCCGCCGTCATCTGCGCGCCATTGGCCAGATGCAGCACCGGATGCGGGCCACCCTCGACTTCTGTCACTTTCTGCAAGAGCCTGATCTTCACGCCCGCATCCCGCGCCCCCGTTGCCAGAAGCGCGATCAGATCGGCGCGGTGCACGAAATGATAGGAGAGATCGGGCAGGCGCCCCAGATCGAGCCGCACCACAAGCGTGTCGTGATGATCCTTGAGACAGACAGCCTGCGCCTGCACCGAGGCGGCGACCAGCGCCGTCTCCAGCCCCAACCCGCGCAGCACGGCCATGCCATTGGGGCTGATCTGCAACCCCGCCCCTACTTCGGTGATCTCGGGTGCCTGCTCCAGCAGGGTTACATCCGCGCCGCGCAATGCCAGCGCGCGTGCCACGGCCAATCCGCCGATTCCCGCCCCGATCACGACAGCGCGCAAGCCAAGAACGCTCATCCTGTCCCTTTCAAGCAAAACGCCGAAGCAAAGGCTCCGGCGTTTTTTCACCTAATATCAACCTGCGGGTGCTCAGTCGTCGCGGTGGACTTTTTCGCGCCGCTCGTGACGCTCCTGCGCTTCCAGCGTCATCGTGGCGATGGGGCGCGCAATCAGGCGTTTGAGGCTGATCGGCTCTCCCGTCTTCTCGCAATAGCCGTATTCGCCGTCGTCGATCCGGCGCAGCGCCGCGTCGATCTTGGAGACAAGCTTGCGCTGGCGGTCCCGTGTCCGCAGCTCAAGCGCGCGGTCGGTCTCCTCGCTGGCGCGGTCCGCCACATCGGGGATGTTGCGCGTGCCGTCCTGCAAGCCCTCGATCGTGTCGCGGCTGTCTTCCAGAATTTCGGACTTCCACTTGAGAAGGGCACTCCGGAAATACTCCAGATGCCGCTCGTTCATGAAGGGCTCGTTCTCGGCTGGCGTATAGTCTGTGGACTGAAAGGATTCGGCTTTCATGGCAGTTCCCTCGATAAGGCCCGCGTCTGTCATTAACTGGTCCTTTGACGTCTGACGTTTCCCATGAGCGCAGCAAATAGACCAGCAGCCGGTGATTGTCACTACCCCTTGGGGGTCGCATTGCAGGGAAAATGTGTTCACGATAAGGTGCTGCAACAATTGCGCTCATCAGCTTGGAGAAACGATGAAATTTGAGGGAACCGATGCCTATGTGGCAACCGAAGACCTGACTGTTGCGGTCAACGCGGCTGTGACTCTGGAGCGTCCGCTTCTCGTCAAGGGAGAGCCGGGGACGGGCAAGACCGAACTGGCGCGCCAGATTGCCGCGTCACTCGGCCTGAGGATGATCGAGTGGAACGTCAAATCCACCACCCGCGCGCAGCAGGGGCTTTACGAATATGATGCCGTCAGCCGTCTGCGTGACAGCCAGCTTGGCGAAGAGCGTGTGCATGATGTGAAGAACTACATCCGCAAGGGAAAACTGTGGCAGGCTTTCGAGGCGGAGGAGAAGGTGGTTCTGCTGATCGACGAAGTGGACAAGGCCGATATCGAGTTTCCCAACGACCTGTTGCAGGAACTCGACCGGATGGAGTTTTTCGTCTACGAGACAGGCGAGACGATCAAGGCTAAGGTCCGCCCGATCGTGATCATCACCTCCAACAATGAAAAGGAACTGCCGGACGCCTTTTTGCGCCGCTGTTTCTTCCACTATATCCGCTTCCCCGATGCCCAGACCATGCGCCGCATCATCGAGGTGCACCATCCTGGCGTGAAGGAGAAGCTGCTGACCACGGCACTGACGCAGTTCTACGAATTGCGCGAGACACCGGGCCTGAAGAAAAAGCCCTCCACATCCGAGGTGCTCGATTGGCTCAAGCTGCTGCTGGCCGAGGATCTGACGCCGGAGGATCTCAAACGCGACGGGGCCAATGCCCTGCCCAAGCTGCATGGCGCATTGCTCAAGAACGAGCAGGATGTGCATCTGTTCGAGCGTCTGGCCTTCATGGCGCGTTCGCAACGCTAGGACGGCCGGCGCCATTCCGGCGACCAGAACACGTAAGCCACAGTGACGCGCTTCTCGCAGGGCGCGTCACAGCTTTGCTAGGAATGCCACAGAATTGCCCTAGGCTCACCCCAGCCGCGACAGGATGGGCAGGGACAGTCCCGTGTGTAATCAAAAGCAGAGGCAGGACATGACCAGACTTTTCCCGCGCCGCCAACGGGTGGACCGTCCGTAATGAAAAACCAGTTCCGTCGTATTTTGTTGCCTGTTTTCTTTGTGCTGGGTGCCTGCACGCCGACCCAGTCCCCTGAAATGCCAAGCCGCGCCATCGGCGATCTTGGCAGCGAGCTGCCGCCGATGCGCGTTTTCACCGCGCCGCAGCCGGAAAACTTTCCGATCTCGAACAGTGATCTGGTGCGCGATTTCATCGATCTGTCATTCTCGCTGGAATCGGGCCGCGCCCTGCCCGTCTTCACACGATTCGAGGGGCCGGTGTCTGTGCGTGTCACGGGTGCGCCATCGCCGACGCTGGACTCCGATCTGTCCCGTCTGCTCTACCGGCTGCAGACCGAGGCAGGCATCGTCATCACCCGGACGAATGATCCCGACGCCAATATCACCATCGAAGCCGTCAGCCGCGCCCAGATCCGCAGCCATCTGCCGCATGCCGCCTGTTTCGTGGTGCCGAACATATCGCGCCTGTCCGAGTTCCGGCTGGCCCGGCGCAGCCCGCGCACCGACTGGGCGCGCCTGACCACCCGCGAGCGGCTGGCGATTTTCATCCCCAACGATACCACACCGCAAGAGGTGCGCGATTGCCTGCACGAGGAACTGGCGCAGGCGCTGGGGCCGCTGAACGACCTGTTCCGCCTGCCGCAATCGGTGTTTAACGATGACAATGTGCATGCGGTGCTGACCGGCTATGACATGATGATCCTGCGCGCAACCTATGCGCCGGAACTGCGTTCCGGCATGACGCGGGGACAGGTGGCCGAGCGGCTACCCGCCATCTTCGCACAGATCAATCCCGGCGGTACAGCGGTTGCCCCGCGCCGCGATGCCAGCACGCCGCGCGACTGGACGACCGCGATGGAGACAGCCCTTGGCCCGCAGGCCAATGTCGCAGAAAGGCGCAACGCTGCGGCCCGCGCACTTGATATCGCGCGCATCATGGGCTGGCAGGACCACCGCTTGGGATTTGCCCATTACGTGATGGGACGCCTGAGCCTGCCGCTTGATCCCGCCGCCGCCATCGCGCATTTCCAGACCGCCGATAGCCTGTTCGCGCAAAGGCCCGAATATGCCATGCACCGGGCGATGGTGGCCGCGCAGCTTGCCGCGCATCTGGTCGCCCAAGGCCGCGGTGCAGAGGCCGTGGACCTGATCGGCCATCACCTTCCCGTCGTGTCACGCCACGAGAACGCAGCCCTGATGGCAACGCTCAGCATGCTGCGCGCCGAGGCGCTGGATGTGGCCGGACGCGGCGTCGAGGCGCAGGCCGTGCGTCTGGACAGTCTGGGCTGGGCGCGATACGGGTTCGGGGCGGACGGGGCCATTCGTGCCAAATTGCGCGAGATCAGCGCCCTCAATCCGCTGAACAGGAGAAACGGGCGGATATGATCGTATTGGGCGCGGCGCTGTTGGGTGCCATCATCGGCGGAATGACAGCGGCACGCCGCAAGGGCGGCAAGCTGGACATCGCGCAATATGCGGCAGGCTATGCCATCGCCTTTGCGCTTGTGGGCCTGTTTGCCACCCTCTTCATCCACCGCGCGGCGTTGTGATCCGATGTTTCTGCCCTTCTTCGAAAACCTGAGAAAAGGCGGCGTGCCGGTCAGCCTGCGCGAGTATCTCTCGTTTCTGGAGGGCATGTCCGCAGGTCTGGTCACCTATGATGTGGAGGGGTTCTATTACCTCGCCCGCACCGCCATGGTGAAGGACGAGCGCAATATCGACAAGTTCGACCGCGCTTTCGCCGAAACCTTCAAGGGTCTCGAAAACATCAAGTTCGAGGATGTGCTGAAAGCCGTGGATGTGCCTGCCGACTGGCTGGAAAAGATGGCCGAGAAGCATCTGACCCCCGCCGAGATGGAAGAGATCAAAAGCTTGGGCGGCTTCGACAAGCTGATGGAGACGCTGAAACAGCGGCTTGAGGAGCAGAAAGGCCGCCATCAGGGTGGCAACAAATGGATCGGCACCGCAGGCACCTCGCCTTTCGGCGCGCATGGTTACAACCCCGAAGGCGTGCGGATCGGTCAGGACAAATCGCGCCACCAGCGCGCGGTCAAGGTCTGGGACAAGCGCGAGTTCAAGAACCTTGACGATACGGTCGAGCTTGGCACCCGCAACATCAAGGTGGCGCTCAAACGTTTGCGGCGCTGGGCGCGGGACGGGGCCGCCGAGGAGCTTGATCTGGACGGCACGATCCGCTCCACAGCCGAACAGGGCTATCTCGACGTCAAGACCCGCCCCGAACGACGCAATGCGGTCAAAGTGCTGCTGTTTCTCGATGCAGGCGGGTCGATGGACCCGCATGTCAAGGTGGTGGAGGAATTGTTCTCGGCCGCGCGGACCGAGTTCAAACACCTCGAATACTACTATTTCCATAATTGTCTTTACGAGGGTGTGTGGCGCGACAACCGCCGCCGCTGGGATGCACAGACCCCTACGTTGGACGTGCTGCGGACCTACGGGTCTGACTACAAATGTATTTTCGTGGGCGATGCCAGCATGTCCCCCTACGAGATCGCCTATCCCGGTGGTGCCAATGAGCATTGGAACGCGGAAGCCGGACAGGTCTGGCTGCAACGCGCGCGCGAGCAATGGCCCAGCCATGTCTGGATCAATCCAGTGCCCGAGAAATACTGGGGCTACACCCAGTCGATCAAGATGATCCGCGACATATTCGAGGACCGGATGGTCCCGATGACCCTGCAAGGCATCGAACGCGGCATGAAGGAAATGGCGCGCTGATCCTGCCCGCGTGACAGGTGGCTCTGCCGCCGACGCGATCACGACCGCGTTATCCTGCGGAAGAAATTGCAAGCCTCTCCGTTTTGTTTGTGACGGGACCGAAAAGTGGTCCTGCCGTCAGATGACACAGAGGAAACGTTATGACCGATAATGCTGATACCCCCGATCTGTCGCGCCGCCGCCTTCTCGCACGGCTTGGCCTTGCTGCAGGGGTCGCCTATGTCGCGCCCACGATGTTGCAACTGACCCCCGCCCATGCCTCGGGCTTCAGCCGTGGGTCAGGCTATTCACGCCCGTCATTCTCCCGCCCGTCCTATTCGCGGCCCTCGTTCTCCCGGCCCTCGCGCGGTGCCTACCGGGGACGGCCGCACTATTACGAACAAGGCGGCTATAACGGCCCCTATCGGGATCGCCTCACCCGCGAGGAACGTGCGGCCCGCTATCTTCTGGAGACGCTGACCACGCGCTGATTCACCGGAAAAGACTTGTCCGGATCGCGGCTTGCCATCACAGTCAGGCAATTCCCCATCCGAGGTCCGGCCATGTCCGACGCGCCCGTCACCCATATCGACCCCGCCGCTTTCCGCGAAGATCCCTACCCTGCGCTGGCGCAGATGCGGGCCGAGGCGCCGATTACCTACGTGCCGGAACTGGGGGCCACGCTTCTGACGCGGCGCGATGACATCTACACGCAGGAAAAGCGGATCGAGGTGTTCTCCAGCCTGCAACCCGACGGGTTGATGACAAAGCTGATGGGCGAGAACCTGATGCGCAAGGACGGTGCCGCACATCAGGCAGAACGGCGCGCGCTGTTTCCCGCCCTCAGCCCGCGGGTTGTGCGCGACCACTGGCTGGCAGAATTCCGCAGCGCCGCAGTTTCAATCATTGAGGCGCTCAAGCCCCAGGGCCGCTGCGATCTGGTGCGTGCCTACGCGATGCCGGTCTCGGCAGAGGCGCTCAAGGCGATCACCGGATTGCGCACCATGCCCGCGCCCGAGATGGACCGCGTAAGCCAGGGCATGATCGACGGTTGCGCCAACTACACTGGCGATCCGGCAATCGAGGCGGAATGCCACGGTTGCACGGCCTCCATAGATGCCCATATCGACGCCATGCTCCCCGTCGTCACCGCCTGCCCTGACCATTCCGCCTTGTCGGTGATGCTGCGCGCGGGTCTGCCGATGGACAGTATCCGCGCCAATATCAAGCTGATCATCTCGGGCGGGCAGAACGAGCCGCGTGATGCGATTGCAGGCACGATCTGGGCGCTGCTGACCCATCCCGACCAACTGGCGCTGATCCGGTCGGGTCAGGCGACATGGGCGCAGGCCTTTGACGAATACGCGCGCTGGATCTCGCCCATCGGCATGTCGCCACGCCGTGTGGCGCGCGCCGATACGGTGGGCGGCGTCACCTTCGCGCCGGAGGATCGCGTGTTCCTGATGTTCTCCTCTGCGGGCCGCGACGCGGCGCATTTCACCGATCCAGACCGGTTCGACATCACCCGCGATACCGGCCCCGCCATCAGTTTCGGCGCAGGCCCGCATTTCTGTGCCGGTGCAGCCGCCGCGCGCGCCCTGATCGCGGAAGTGGCCCTGCCGCTGGTATTCGAGCATCTGCCCGGGCTGGCGCTGGACGGTCCCGCCCCCTTTGCGGGCTGGGCCTTTCGCGGCCCTCTGCATGTACCCGTGCGCTGGGACACATGAGCCTGCTGCTTCTTCTTGCCGCAAATATCCATCAACGTGCCGATCTGCCGCGCAAACCGCCCTTGCCGCAGCGCCACGCACGGACCATATCTAAAGCATGTTGAAATTCACCCCGATCCTTCTGGCCATCATCTATGCTGTCGTCATGTACCGTTTCTCGGCATGGCGCACGGCGAAAGAGCTTGACGAACGCTCGACCGAACTGGCCGATCCGCAGTTGAAGAAGCTGACCGACAAACTGGCCGCAGCGCTCGATCTGCCGCGTATCCGTGTGCATATCTACGAGATCGATCCCGTCAACGGGCTGGCCGCACCGGATGGGCGCATCTTCATCACGCGCGGCTTCTACCGCAAGTTCAAACAGGGCGAGGTGACGGGCGAGGAAATCGCGAGCGTCATCGCGCATGAGCTTGGCCATGTCGCTTTGGGCCATTCACGCCGCCGGATGATCGACTTTTCCGGCCAGAACGCGCTGCGCACAGCGCTGGCGATGGTGCTGGGGCGGTTCCTGCCCGGGATCGGCATCTGGATCGCCAATATGCTGGCAACCCTGCTGGCCGCCACCCTGTCGCGCGGCGATGAATACGAGGCGGATGAATATGCCTCCGCCCTGCTGACCAAGGCGGGGATCGGGACAGGCCCGCAGAAATCCTTGTTCGGCAAGCTGGAGGCGCTGACCAATGCGCGCGGCGGGGCGATGCCTGCGTGGCTGATGAGCCACCCCAAAACCCCTGACCGCATCGCCGCCATCGAGAAGAACGAGGCGCGTTGGAGCACGATCCGCACCTGACGCTGTAGTCCGCGATTACCTGCTGTAGGCCAGCGCCTTGCCCAGTCGCGGCAGATGCGCCTTTTTCATCAGGGTCCGGATATCCCATGGCTCGCCTGACAGGCGTTCGGCCTCAAGGCGCACCGCCTCGGCGGCGCGGGCAACTTGTTCGGGGTAATCCGCATGGAGCTTCAGCAGGAACTGGTCGGGATCCAGCCGCGCCAGCCCTTCCTCCGACAGGATCTGGCGCGGGAAGTCCTTGGCATTCAGCGTCACGATCAGATCGGCGTGCCCCGCGATGGCGGCGGCCAGCACATGGATATCGGCGGGGTCCGGCAGCCACAGCCGCGCCTCGAGTGACGGCGCATAGCTGATCACCGCCTGCGGCCAGCGCGCGCGCAGCAAGGCGATCTCGCCGCGCGCCTGCGCCTCGGCACCGGGGCCAAGCTTGACAGTAGCGCGCGCCCATTCCTCAAGGATGCGGGGCGACCAGAGCGGCTCGAACAGACCTTCTGCCGCCACGCCCAGCAACACCTCGCGCATCACCGTGGGGTACAGCACACAGGCGTCGAGCAGCACCTTCATAGGCGGAAGAACAGCGCCTTCAGATATCCGCTTTCGGCCAGTTGCGGCAACAGCGGATGATCCGGTCCGGCAAAGCCGGTGTGGATCTGCTGACCCTGCCGTCCGGCACGGCCAATCCCGCGCAGGCTGGCATTGTGGAACTTGCCCAGATCGGCGGCATGCGAGCAGGAACACAGCACAAGATAGCCGCCATCGGCCACCAGCGAGGCGCCCAGACGCGCGATCCGCTCATAGGCGCGCAGCCCCGCCTCCAGCGATTGCTTGGACGGCGCAAAGGCGGGCGGGTCGCAGACCACCATGTCAAAACGCGCCCCCTCCTCGGCCAGCGCGGCCATCACGTCGAAAGCGTCACCCTTGCGCGTGTCGAACCTTGCCGCCACGCCAGAGGCCGCAGCGCCGTCGCGCGCCAGCGCCAGCGCGGGTTCCGAGCCGTCCACCGCCAGCGCGTGATCCGCCCCTGCGGCAAGCGCTGCCAGTGCAAAACCGCCGACATGCGAAAACACATCCAGCACCTTGCCACCCTTGGCCAGTTGCGCGGCAAAGGCATGGTTGGGGCGCTGGTCAAAGAACAGGCCGGTTTTCTGCCCGCCTGTCAGATCTGCCAGATAGGTCGCCCCGTTCATCGGCACCTGCACAGGCGCCTCCGGTGCCTGCCCTAGCACCACGCCGCTGGCATCATCCAGACCCTCCAATGAGCGGGCACGGCCCGAGGCGCTTTTGATCACGCAGGTCACACCCGTCACCGCCACAAGGGCCGCGACCAGATCATCCAGCATCGCCTCGGCCCATGCCGCATTGGGCTGGATCACCGCCGTATCGCCGAAACGGTCGATCACCACACCGGGCAGGCCGTCCGCCTCGGCATGGACAAGCCGGTAGAAGGGCGCATCATAAAGCCGCGCGCGCAGGGCAAGCGCGCGCGTCAGCCGC
Source organism: Rhodobacterales bacterium (assembly GCA_047921295.1). Lineage (GTDB taxonomy): Bacteria > Pseudomonadota > Alphaproteobacteria > Rhodobacterales > Rhodobacteraceae > Seohaeicola. The sequence goes on along the minus strand of JBLRWK010000014.1, from coordinate 64,930 downwards.
GCCTCGATCCACGCGCGGTCGACGACGGCGGCGGGGTCGCGGTCCATCACGCGGGCGATGATACGGGAATTGGCGTTGACGGTGACGAGGGCGAGCGGCGTGCGCTCGGCATCCTCCAAAATAGCCAGCGCGCCCGGTTCCAGCCCGCGCGAACGCCGGTCGGTGACCAGCTCGTTGTCATAGACCCACGGGAAACCGTGGCGGATGGCGCGCGGCTGGGCTTTGGGGCGCAGACGTACAACGGGATATGCGGGGGGATGCGAGGGCGTGTTCATGCCGCCCTCTTACCGCTGTTTGAAGAGGCTGGAAAGGTCAGATCGGATCGGCGGTTTCCAGCCCTGCCACCAGTTGCGTAAGACCGCGGTTGCCGCCCATGCTGCCCGGCTGTGTCAGTTCGGCGCGGATCACATTGGCCAGATGGCGGGTGATCCGCACCTTCTGGGTCAATCCGGCGCGTTCCGCCTCCAGCGCGCGACTGCCGCCGTAGCCTTTCAGATCGGCCCGGATCGTGCGCGTCGGAGCCAGCGCCTCTCCGGTGTCGGGGTGGCGCAGTGTCAGATCAAAGCGGATCGAATGCACGCCGCCCACGGTGTAGCGGGTCTTTTCGGTCAGCGCATGGAAGCGCTTGAGTGTGATTTCCACCACCGCAGGCACCGCGCCGTCATGTCCCGTGCGGGCAATCTGCGCGCTCTCGTTCAGGATATTCTCAAGCTGCTGGTAGCGGTCACCATAGGGTTCTCCGCGCCAGACGATATCGCCGAGGGGGTAGTAGGAATTTTCCTCCGAAACCTGCAGATCGCGCGGCACAACGACTTTGGTGTCGACCACACGGATGGACGGCAGGGCGACAGGTCCGCTTGCCAGCGCCATCATCTCCTCGGGTGGCGCATTGCGCGAGGACATATCGAAGGTTCCGCAAGCCGACAGGCCAAGCGCCAGAATCAGGGATGCGGCAATGCGAAAACGGGTCATACTCAATCTCCTTGCGGGACATTCCGCGAACTACGCTGTTGACTATGGCGGAGGAATACGGCGCGTTCTGGGCCTATTTTCTGCGTAAAGGCGGCATTATCGGGATATTTTTCCGAGAATTTGCCACTTTTGGCAGGGATCGAGACCAATTGATGCGGTGAAGAAAGCTTAAAAACATAGTAAGAACTGCATGTAAATGCCTCGCCGGCCCAAGCGGTTGCGACGTTATCGCTAACACCCTATATCGGATGCAACGAGAGACCGACCACGGGAGGGGATGGTTCAACATGCCGTTGCACGATCAGGTGGCACGCGTAACCGACCGGATCATCGCGCGCAGCCGCGACAGCCGGACCCGCTATATGGACCTTATGCGCCGCGCAGCAGCCGAGGGGCCGCGCCGGGGGCATCTGAGTTGCTCCAACCAAGCGCATGCCTATGCGGCGATGGGCACGGATCAGGACAGTCTAGCGACCGTCCCTGCCCCCAATCTCGGCATTGTCACCGCCTATAACGACATGCTGTCGGCGCATCAGCCGTTCGAGCGGTTTCCCGATCTCATCCGCGCCGCCGCCCGCGCGGCGGGGGCCACGGCGCAAGTGGCAGGCGGCGTGCCCGCGATGTGCGACGGGGTGACCCAAGGCCAGACGGGAATGGAATTGTCGCTGTTCTCGCGCGATGTGATTGCGCTGTCTGCCGGGATCGCGCTGTCGCACAATACTTTCGATGCAGCGCTCTATCTGGGCGTCTGCGACAAGATCGTGCCGGGGCTGATCATCGCTGCGGCGACATTCGGCTATATTCCGGGGATATTCCTGCCAGCCGGGCCGATGGTCTCGGGCCTGCCCAATGACGAGAAGGCCAAGGTGCGCCAGCAATTCGCCAGCGGCGAGGTGGACCGCGCAGCCCTGATGGCCGCCGAGATGGCCTCCTATCACGGGCCGGGCACCTGCACCTTCTACGGCACGGCCAATACCAACCAGATGCTTATGGAATTCATGGGCCTGCACTTGCCGGGCACCTCTTTCGTCAACCCCGGCACCGCGCTGCGCGACGCGCTGACCGTGGCGGGCACCGAACGCGCGGCGGCGATCACTGCGCTCGGTAATGCCTATACACCCGTCTGCGACGTGCTGGACGAGCGCGCCTTCGTCAACGGGATCGTCGGGCTGATGGCGACGGGCGGCTCCACCAATCTGGTGCTGCACCTGCCCGCCATGGCGCGCGCCGCCGGGGTGATCCTCGCGCTCGAGGATTTCGACGATCTGTCGCAGGTGACGCCGCTGCTGGCCAAGGTCTATCCCAACGGTCTGGCCGATGTGAACCATTTCCACGCCGCAGGCGGTCTGGGCTATACGATCGGGCAACTGCTGGAGGCGGGCCTGCTGCATCCCGATACGATGACCGTCGCGGGCAAGGGGCTGGAACTGTATACCGCAGAGCCGAAATTGTCGGCTGCGGGCCTGTCATGGGAGTCGGGCACCCGCACCAGCCTCAACACCCGCATCCTGCGCCCTGCCTCAGACCCGTTCCAGCCGACGGGCGGGCTACGCCAGTTGAACGGCAACCTCGGCACAGGCGTGATCAAAACCTCTGCCGTGGCACCCGAGCGCCATGTGATCGAAGCCCCCGTGCGCGTGTTCGAGACACAAGACGCGGTCAAGGATGCCTTCAAGGCCGGGGAGTTCACCTCCGACACGATCGTCGTCGTGCGGTTTCAGGGGCCGCAGGCCAATGGCATGCCGGAACTGCATGCGCTGACGCCCGTGTTGGCGGTGCTGCAGGATCGCGGGCTGCAGGTAGCGCTGGTCACCGACGGGCGCATGTCCGGCGCCTCCGGCAAAGTGCCTGCCGCCATCCATATCAGCCCCGAAGCCGCCGCCGGCGGGCCGCTGGCACGGCTGCGCGATGGCGATGTGATCCGGCTTGATGCGGTGGCGGGCACAATCGAGGCACTCGTCCCCGATCTGGACAGCCGCGCACCCGCCACCCCCGATCTGAGCGGCAATGGCTCCGGTGTCGGGCGCGAACTGTTCGCCAGTTTCCGCGCCAATGTCGGGCCTGCCGCCACCGGTGCGGCGGTGGTCGTCTGAGATGGCCGGACATGCCCACCCCCTTCTTCTTGCCAAAAATATCCAAGTTCCGGCAGATGCGGCCCGCGCGACGCTGGCAAGTGAAACGCCGTTCGGGAAACCCTGTCTGATGGAGCCTGCCCCATGACACCCTATCAAATCTCCGAGGCCACGCTGACCCTGTGCCGCATGGCCCCGGTGATTCCGGTGCTTGTGATCCGCGATCCCGCCCATGCTCAGCCATTGGCGCGGGCGCTGGTGGCGGGTGGCTTGCCAGTGCTAGAGGTGACGCTGCGCACCCCCGCCGCCTTGGAGGTGATCGCCGAGATGACCCGTGTCACGGGCGCGGTGGTGGGCGCGGGCACGGTCCTGTCATCCGAGGATGTGCGCGCCGTCGCGGCGGCGGGCGCAGGCTTTGCCGTGTCGCCGGGATCGACCAACCGCCTGCTGGCGGCCTGCGCCGCGCGCGCCTTGCCGCTGCTGCCCGGTGCGGCCACCGCGACCGAAGCGATGCGCCTGCTGGAACTGGGCTATACGACGCAGAAGTTCTTTCCGGCCGCGGTGGCAGGCGGGGTCGCCGCGCTGCGGGCACTCTCCGCGCCCCTGCCGCAGATCACCTTTTGCCCCACAGGCGGCATCGGTCTTGCCAATGCGGCTGAGTATCTGGCTTTGTCCAACGTGGCCTGTGTCGGCGGAAGCTGGGTGGCCCCTGCGGATCTGATCGCACAGGGCGACTGGGACGCGATCACCGCGCTGGCCCGCGCCGCGGCGGCCCTGCCGCGATCCGGTTAAGGCTGGCAAGGCCAACCCCTCGATCAGGCCTTGCGGCCTTCCTCGGATACCACGCCCAATCTGTCGCCCCGATCAATCCCGCTTGCGCGTGCGCCAGCCGCCACGGCGGCCGCTGATGCCGAGGGTCTGCAATCCCTCGCGCATCACCTGCGTCATCGGATGATCCGGCGCGTCATCCGTATAGCGCGCCACAAGGCTGGTCAGCACCAAGCGGCTGTCGCTGCTGTCCGGCAGGCTCAACGCCCAATCCAGAAAGATCGTGCGGCATTCCGCAGCGGTGATGCCGTCGATCCGGTAGGATTCCGAGATCAGGCCCTTGGGATCCTCGACTGAACCCTTTTTCATATCTCTTCCCCATCTGCGGAGCGCAACAAAGCGGTGATCGCCGCGTCGGCCCGTGCAGCGACCTCGACCAAAGCGGCCTCCAGCGCCGCGATTGTGTCCTGCCCCGTCTCGCGCAGCAGCATCCGGCAGCCTCCCTCGCCGATCCGCGCCGGATCGAGTGGCCGCTCGCTGAGCAGTTTCGAGACAAGCTGCAAGCGCCAGAACAAAAGATAGGCCTCGGTCAGCGCCGCACCAGTGGCAGTGTCCAGCCAGCCGCAAGCCATACCCGCCTCCAGCCCGTCGCGCGCGCCGCGGTCAAGACTGGCCGCCATCAGGCTGCCCGCCTGCGCGACAAGCTCCACATCCTGCAAGCGTCCGGCCCCCAGCTTGGCGTCCCATGGGCCTTCGGCAGGTTTCGCCGCTGCGATCCGCTCGCGCATGGCCGCGACGTCATCGATGATCTTCGCGCGCGGATGACCGCGTTCCAGCACAGCCGCGCGAACCGCCTCGACATCGGCCGCAACCGCAGCCTCTCCGGCCACAGGGCGTGCGCGGGTCAGGGCCAGATGCTCCCAGACCCATGCTTCGTTCATCTGATAATCGCGGAAACTGGTCAGGCTGGTCGCCACCGGGCCTTGCGTGCCCGAGGGGCGCAGCCGCATGTCGATCTCGTAGAGCTTGCCTTGCGCCATCGGGGCCGTCACCGCCGTGACCATCGCCTGCGTCAGCCGCGCATAATAGGGACGCGCCGCCAGCGGGCGACGCCCTTCGGACATCTCGACCCCGTCGGCATCATAGATGACGATCAGGTCCAGATCAGAGGTCGCATTCAGCCGCCCTGCCCCCAGCGAGCCCATGCCCAGCACCATCGCGCCGCGTCCCGGCGCAGGGCCGTGTTTGGCCGCGAATTGCACCACGACAACGGGCCAGAGTGCGCGCAAGGCAGCCTCGGCCAGTTCGGCATATTGCGGGCCTGCCTTGTCGGCATCGATCAGCCCGCGCAGGTGATGCACACCAATGCGGAAGTGCCATTCCTTGGCCCAGCGGCGCGCCGTATCCAGTTTGCGCTCGTAATCCGCCTCCGCCTCCAAAAGCGCGGACAACTCGTCGCGCAATGCCTCCTTGCCCGGCCACGGCGCGAAGAAGCCGCCGCCGATCACGGCATCGAAAACACCGGAATTGCGCGACAGATGCTGCGCCAGCGCGGGCGAACTGCCCACGATATCCACCAGCAGGTCGATCAGTTGCGGGTTCACATCAAACAACGAGAAAAGCTGCACCCCCGCAGGCAGGCCCGAGAGGAACCCGTCAAAAGCCAGCAAAGCCTCCGCCGGATTGGCCGTGCGCGCCAGACGCGACAGGATTTCGGGGCGCAGACGCTCGAATATCTCCACCGCGCGGTCCGAGCGCAGGGCCGGATAGCTGCGCCAGCGGCTGGTGATTTCCGTGTCGAAAGTCTCGGCCACCTCGGCGGGCAGATGGCAGACAGAGCTGATGCCGCTGCCGGCAAAGAAGCCCTCGGTCAACTCGTGCACCTCGGTCAGCCGCGCCTTGAGGTCCTGCTCGAGTGCTGCCTGTTCCACGCCCATGAACGCGGCCAGCCGGGCAAAGCCCTCGGCGCTACGCGGCAGGCTGTGGGTCTGCGCGTCGTTGATCATCTGCAAGCGGTGCTCGACCTCGCGATGGGCGCGGTAATGATCGGTGAGCGTCTGCGCCACGTCTTGCGGAATCCAGTCTTTCCGCGCCAGCACCGACAGCCCCTCGACGGTGCCGCGCACCCGCAGGTCGGGATCGCGCCCGCCTGCGATGATCTGGCGTGTCTGGGTGAAGAACTCGATCTCGCGGATGCCGCCGCGCCCCAGCTTCATATTATGCTCGGCCAGTTCGACCGGACCGCCCAGCCCCTTGTGGGCGCGAATCCGCAGGCGCATGTCATGGGCGTCCTGAATAGCGGCGAAATCCAGATGCTTGCGCCATACGAAGGGCCGCAGCGTTTTAAGAAACGCCTCGCCCGCCGCCAGATCGCCCGCCGCAGGGCGCGCCTTGATATAGGCGGCGCGTTCCCATGTGCGGCCAAGGCTTTCGTAATACCGCTCTGCCGCCTCCATCGACATACACACAGGGGTCACCGCCGGATCGGGGCGCAGCCGCAGGTCTGTACGGAAAACATAGCCCTCGGCGGTGTTGTCGTTGAGCATCGCCGACATCTTGCGGGTGGCGCGGATCAGCGAGGCGCGGGCCTCGTGGTAATCGTCGGTGTCAAAGCGGGCTTCATCGAACAGGCAGATCAGGTCGATGTCGGAGGAATAGTTCAGCTCGAACGCCCCCATCTTGCCCATCGCCAGCGCCACCATGCCGCCGCCTGTCTCGGCATCCGCCTCGACCGCACCGGGCAGCTTGCCGCGCTTGATCTCCACGCCGACAGCGGCGCGCAGCGCAAGCTGGCAGGCCAGATCGGCAAAACGGGTCAGCGCGCCTGTCACCTCCTCCAGCGGCCATGCGCCGGACAGATCGGCCAGCGCCGTCAGCAGCGCCACGCGGCGCTTGCCTTGGCGCAGAGCGTTGGCAAGCGCATCGGGGGCGGTTTCGGCCAGATCATGGTGGAGGGTCTCAAGCGCCGCGTTGGGATCATCCAGCGCGGGCAGAATCCACGCCGCCTCTTTCTCGATCAGCGATTTGAGATAGGGGCTGCATCCGCCCGTCCCCTCGATCAGGCGAGCGATATCGCCCTGTGCGTCGGGCACGGCGGCGCGGGCCTCGGTCCCCCGGTCAGGATCAAAGGCGCGTGGCAGGCGGGTCAGGCGGGATGCGATGGACATGGCGGCACCATGGGCGCAGGCCTCAGTGTGGTCAATAGGCGGGCGTTGGTCTGTCCGGGGTCTGGTCAAGCGGTCAAAGCGCTGCAATTGTGGCGCAAATCACGGACCATCGAGAAGGGACACCCGATGAGCAAGAGCATGGCCCGCGTGCGCCGCGCGCTGGAGGAGGCGGGGCTGGCCGTCGAGATCCGCGCCTTGGGCGAGGCGCGCACCGCCGCACAGGCCGCAGCCGTGGCTGGCTGCGCGCTTGACCAGATCGCCAAGTCGATCATCTTCGCAGGTGTGCAGAGCGGTGAGGCCATTCTGTTTCTGACTGCAGGCGGCAATCAGGTGCAGGCGGAGCGCGCCAGCGCCTTGGCGGGCGAGCCGCTCGGCAAGGCCGATGCCGCGCTGATCCGTGCGCAAACGGGCTTTGCCATCGGCGGGGTCGCCCCTGTCGGCCATCTGAACCCGATTCGCGCCTTTCTGGACCCGCGCCTGATGGAATTCGACGTGATCTGGGCCGCAGCCGGCACGCCGCACCACATCTTTCCACTGGCACCCGCCGATCTGCACCGCCTGACACAGGCGCAGATCGCTGATTTCGTTTAGCTTTCCGACCCCACGCGGCATTAATGTAAATTTCTTTCACATAACCTCTTGCAACATGGGGCACCCATACCAATCTTCTCAATGTGAAGACGGTTTACATCAATCCTTTGAAACGGAGAGTCCCATGAATACTGCCCTGCCCTATTCCTCGTCATCCGCATCGGTCCATCCGATGGGCTGGCTGTCCCGCGCCGAAGCATGGCTCGATTCCAAAGGCAAAGGTGCCTGGATCGCCGCGATGGTTCTCGGCTTCATCTTTTTCTGGCCGGTCGGGCTTGCCCTTCTTGCCTATATTATCTGGAGTAAACGCATGTTCCGCAAATCCTGCAGCAGCCGTTCCATGACCCGCCATGTCTCTACCGTGATGACCTCTTCGGGCAACAGCGCCTTCGACAACTACAAGGCCGACACCCTGCGCCGCCTTGAGGAAGAACAGAACGGTTTCGAGGCTTTCCTGCAGCGCCTGCGCGAAGCCAAGGACAAGGCCGAGTTCGATGACTTCATGGCAGACCGCGCCCGCGCCGCCGCCACCGCAGCCCCGCGCGACGATACCTCCCGCGAGGTCTGATCTTTGCAAAGAGGCGTGCCGCAGGTTTAAACTGCGGCACGTTTGCCTATATAGCGCCCCAGAGTAGCGCCGAGAGCCCGCCCCGATTTTCCAGCAAGAGTTGACCATGACCTATATGACATCCCATTTGCCCGATCCGGTCACACAGCCTGAATTCTACGCTGATGTGCCGTTCAAGCGGCTTGTGGCGTGGCTGGTGGACACGGTGATGATCGTGGTCATCTGCCTGTTGATCCTGCCCTTCACCGCCTTTACGGGGCTGTTCTTCTTTCCCGCGATGGTGCTGGTGGTGGGCTTTGCCTACCGTGTCGTCACGCTTGCCAACCGCTCCGCCACATGGGGGATGCGGCTGATGGCGCTGGAATTCCGGGATTCGGCGGGTGAGAGATTCAGCGCCGGCATGGCCACGGCCCATACGCTCGGCACCACGATCTCCTTTGCCATGCCGCTGTTGCAGGTCGGCTCGGTTGTCATGATGCTGGTGACCGCACGGCGTCAGGGCCTGAGCGATCACCTGTTGGGCACTGTCGCAATCAACCGCGCAGCGGCGCACTGAGGCAACGGGCCGCGCGCCGTATTAACGCGGTTTTTAATCCACTCTTGGCGGATGAAGTGTTCGTTGCTATCGTCGCTTTAAACTGGTTCGAAGGTCTCCATGCGCCACACCCTGCCAATCGCGCCGCAATTCTATGTGACGGCTCCGCAACCCTGCCCCTATCTGGATGGCCGGATGGAACGCAAGCTGTTCACCGCGCTGCAGGGTGAAGGCGCGGAGCGTTTGAACGACAGCCTGTCGAAACAGGGCTTCCGCCGCTCGCAGAATGTGCTCTACCGTCCGTCCTGCGCGGATTGCGCGGCCTGCCTCTCGGCGCGGATCAAGGTGGCGGATTTCGTGCCCTCGCGCAGCCAGAAGCGCACCTTGCGGCGCAACACGGGACTAGAGCGGCGCGCGTCCAGCCCATGGGCCTCGGAAGAACAATACGAACTGTTCCGCCGCTATCTCGACAGCCGCCATGCGACGGGCGGGATGGCCGATATGGATGTGTTCGAATTCGCCGCGATGATCGAGGAAACCCCGATCCGCACCCGCGTGGTCGAATACCACGACAAGGACAGCCGCGATCTGGCAGCGGTCTGCCTCACCGATGTGCTGGATGACGGCGTCAGCATGGTCTATTCCTTCTATCAGCCGGACCGGCCTGCCGACAGTCTGGGCACCTATATCATCCTCGACCATATCCGCATCGCGCGGGAGGCGGGCCTGCCTTACGTCTATCTGGGCTACTGGGTGCCGGGCAGCCCGAAGATGGGATACAAGGCCAAATTCTCGGGACTGGAGCTTTATGTGCGCGGCGCATGGCAGACGATGCGTGACGAGAACGCCTATTCGGCGGAAACCCATCCGCTGTCGACCGATCCGATCTCGGAACAGGTCGCAAATATCTCGCTACCCGGCTCGGTGCCGGCACGCTCCTGACAGTTGGCCGCCCGTCGGACAAACTCCGCCGGACTCACCCCGCAGGCACGCCGCACGGCGCTGAAACACCCTGCATAGACCACAAAACGCCATCCAGAATTCGCTTTCTGACGTTTCAAGAGCCAGAAACGAAATTAAAATACAAAAATTATACCCCCTGCGACATTAAATGCACCCAAAAGGCGGTTGACGCTGCCCTGCAGCACTCATAATGTCTCGCCACGCAGTAAGGAGCCCCCCCGGCTATGACACCACTAGTGATCATCGTAAGGAAATGGCGCATGGGCCGGTAACGGACACCCAAAAGGTACCCCATGCGCCCCCGACAAAATCGGGGGCTTTTTTATGCGACAGACGACTTTCTACGACAGACGACCCCAGATGCATGACGCGACAACGGAGCAAAGCACATGACACGTCAGATGACCGGAGCGAGAATGGTGGTTCAGGCCCTCAAGGATCAGGGTGTGGACGTCGTATTCGGATATCCCGGCGGCGCCGTGCTACCGATTTATGACGAGATTTTCCAGCAAAACGAGATCCAGCACATTCTGGTGCGCCACGAGCAGGGTGCAGTCCATGCGGCCGAGGGTTATGCCCGCGCGACCGGCAAACCCGGTGTGGTGCTGGTGACATCCGGCCCCGGCGCGACCAATGCGGTCACCGGCCTGACCGATGCGCTGATGGACTCGATCCCGATTGTCGTGCTGACCGGACAGGTGCCAACCTTCATGATCGGCAATGACGCCTTTCAAGAGGCCGATACCGTCGGCATCACACGGCCCTGCACCAAGCATAACTGGCTGGTCAAGGATACCGAGAAACTCTCCACCGTGCTGCACGAGGCGTTTCACGTCGCGCTGACAGGCCGCCCCGGCCCCGTTCTGGTGGACATCCCCAAGGATGTGCAATTCGCCTCCGGCACCTATCACGCGCCGCAAAAAGGCGGCACGCGCCGCTACCAGCCACAGGTTAAGGGCGATCTGGAATCGATCACCGAACTGGTGGCCGCACTGGAAACCGCCAAGCGCCCGATCTTCTACACAGGCGGCGGCGTGATCAACTCCGGCCCCGCCGCAAGCCAGCTTCTGCGCGAACTGGTGGAGGCAACAGGCTTTCCCATCACCTCGACCCTGATGGGTCTGGGCGCCTATCCGGCATCGGGCGCGAAATGGCTTGGCATGCTGGGCATGCACGGTCTTTACGAGGCGAATATGGCCATGCATGGCTGCGATTTGATGATCAACATCGGCGCGCGCTTCGATGACCGGATCACCGGCCGTGTCGATGCGTTCAGCCCGAACTCGAAAAAAGCCCATATCGATATCGACCCCTCCTCGATCAACAAGGTGATCCGCGCCGATATCCCGATCGTGGGCGATGTCGCGCATGTACTTGAAGACATGCTCAAGATCTGGAAGGCGCGCGGGCGCAAGACCAACAAGGAAGGTCTGTCCAAATGGTGGAGCCAGATCGAGGAATGGCGCAAGGTTGATTGCCTGAAGTTCGAGCAGAAAGGCAAGGTCATCAAGCCGCAATACGCCCTCAAACGGCTGGAGGAACTGACCAAGGGCTATGACCGCTATGTCTGCACCGAGGTCGGCCAACACCAGATGTGGGCAGCGCAATATATCAACTTCGAGGGGCCGAACCGCTGGATGACATCCGGCGGGCTGGGCACGATGGGCTACGGCTTTCCGGCCTCCATCGGCGTGCAGATGGCGCATCCGGATGCGCTGGTGATCAACGTGGCCGGTGAGGCGTCATGGCTGATGAACATGCAGGAGATGGGCACAGCGATGCAGTTCAACCTGCCGGTCAAACAGTTCATTCTCAACAACGAGCGCCTTGGCATGGTGCGCCAGTGGCAGGAATTGCTGCACGGCGAGCGCTATTCGCAAAGCTGGTCGCAGAGCCTGCCCGATTTCGTAAAACTGGCCGAGGCCTTCGGGGCCAAGGGCATCCTGTGCAGCGATCCCGCCGATCTCGATGATGCGATCATGGAAATGGTCAATTACGACGGGCCGGTGATTTTCGACTGTCTGGTGGAAAAGCACGAGAACTGCTTCCCGATGATCCCGTCGGGCGAGCCGCATAACAAGATGCTGCTGGGCGAAGCCAGCACCAAGGATGCCATCGGATCGAAAGGGGCCGTCATGGTGTGACGCAAAATTCCTGACGGGAATTTTCGCAAGAGTTTTCGGGAAAACTCTTGGGGCACATGACGCAAGCGAAGGAAACAAAGATGTCCGCACTACAGATCAAGAAGGGCTCGACCAAGCATTCGGCCTATAACCTGCGCTCGACATTCTCGGATGTCGAGGAGCGCCATACGCTGGCGGTGATCGTCGACAACGAGGCCGGTGTACTGGCCCGCGTCATCGGGCTGTTCTCGGGGCGCGGCTACAATATCGAGAGCCTGACCGTAGCCGAGATCGACCATACCGGCCATCTGAGCCGCATCACCATCGTCACCACCGGCACGCCGCAAGTGATCGAACAGATCAAGGCGCAGCTGGGCCGGATCATTCCGGTGCATCAGGTCAACGATCTGACGGTCGAGGGGCCATCGGTGGAGCGGGAACTGGCCTTGTTCAAGGTCGAGGGGACCGGCGACAAACGGGTCGAGGCCCTGCGTCTGGCCGATATTTTCCGCGCCAATGTGGTGGACAGCACATTGGGCAGTTTCGTCTTCGAGATCACCGGCGCGCCCGAGAAGATCGACGCCTTTGCCGAGCTGATGCGGCCGCTGGGTCTGCTGGAAGTGGCCCGCACAGGTGTGGCGGCACTGGCGCGCGGCGCGGCGGCCTGATCAAAGGGTGAGCCGAACGCAAACGGCGCGCAGGATATTTCTTGCGCCCCATGCGAGATGTGTTGCAGGACAACGGGAAGTCTCTGCGTGGGCTGCCTTTCGGTGACACTGCGCGCTCGCAAAATTCTGCGCGTGCGGTGGTGCTTTTGGATGCGGGCAGTGCGGACAATTTCACCCTCAAGTCTGTCCACGCGCGGAACAAGGCGCGAAGCGCCGCCGCGCATCGCCGGGCCGCCCCCCGGCACGGCGATTTGGCAGAGGCGGGCACAGGTCGGAATTTGGCAGGCATAAATTGCCATGCCGGAAGGTGGCATCGCCGCACCGCGACCCGACGCTACGCGGCGCGCAGACCGTGCTCTCAAGGTTCGAAGCAGGCCTTCTCTGCGCGCCTTTTCTTATGCCTGCTCTGCCTCGGTCTGGCTTGCCGTGACCAGTCGGTACAGATGCCATGTCGCATGGCCCAGCAACGGCAGCACCACAAACAGCCCCATGAACCACGGCACCAGCGCGGCAAAAGTCAGACCAGCAATCAGCGCGGCCCATGCCAGCATCGGCACCGGATTGGCCAGAACAAGCTGGAAACTGGTGATCATCGCGGTCACGAAATCCACATCACGGTCCAGCAGCAGCGGCAGCGTGATGACGGTGATCATATAGAGCACCAGCGCGAACGCCCCGCCGACCAGCGTGCCGACCGCCAGCATCGCGAGGCCATTGGCTGTCAGGAAAACCTCGTAGGAGGTGGAGATATTGGTCATCTGCGACAGCCCCAGAAACAGGGCAAAGATCATATGCGCCAGCGAGAACCAGAACAAAAAGATCATGATGATAATGGCGCAGATCGAGGGCAGTTGCCGCCGCGATTGCCGGAACACCACGCCAAGTATCTCGGACACCACCAGCGGCCGTCCCTGCTCCAGCCTGCGACTGACCTCGTAAAGACCGACAGCCGCGAAGGGGCCGACCAGCGGAAAGCCGATGGCGGCGAAGACCAGCCAGTAGGTCTGGCCGGTTCGCAAGGTCAATGCCGCCAGTATAAGGCCCAGCCCGACATAAACGGCTGCGAAAAACAGCCCGTACCCGGGCGCGCGGCGCATATCTGCCCAGCCCCGCCGCAGCGCCTCGGACAGATGCGTCATGCTGACCGGGCCGATGGGCGGTAAACCTTGTTGTGGAGTATCCGACATGCTCCCTCCCCGTCACATTCAGAATATGGCTTATGAAAGCCGCAAACCCGAAGAAAAGCAAGTCCTACATCAGGCGGGCGGGCGCTGGTTGGGCCAGTCGGTGGCGCGGTGCCAGCTTTGTGCCAGTTGCAGCAGCGCCGCATCATCGCCGTGGCGTCCGAAGATCTGCATCCCCATCGGCAGGCCTGCGCCAGTGCCGCCTGCCGCGCCAAAGCCTGCGGGAAGGCTGATCGCGGGCAGGCCGATCAGGCTGACCGGCACCACCACTTCCATCCAGCGGTGATAGGTATCCATCTGCTGGCCCGCGATCGCCTTGGGCCAGTCCCATTCGACCGGAAAGGGCCAGAGTTGCGCCGAAGGCAGCACCAGCGCGTCATAGGTGTCGAAAAGATCGGCCGCCGCCGCATACCACTGCGAGCGGATCACGCTGGCGCGCTGGATCTGCATCGGCGTCAGCGCGCGGCCTGTCTCGATCTCCCAGATCGCCTCGGGTTTCAGCAGTTTACGTTTCGCGAGATCGGCATAGAGCGGATCGAGCCGTCCGGCATTGGCAAAGGCGCGCAGGGTCACCCAGCTTTCCCACAGTTCGGCGGCGCTGAACGGCGCGCCCACTGCCTCGACCGTGCAACCCAGATCGGCGAAGCCTTTGACGGCGCCTTCAACAAGGTCCAACACCCCTGCTTCCATCGCATAGGCGCCGCCCCAGTCGCCCAGCCAGCCGATGCGGCGGCCTTTCACCCCTGCGTCGATTCCGTCAAGGAAAGCGGCGGGGGGCAGGCCAAAGGGCACGCGGGGGTTGGGGCCGGATTGCACCTCCAGCAGGGCCGCCATATCACGCGGGCTGCGCGCCATCGGGCCGAGGGTGGCGAGCGGGTGCAGATAGGTGTCGCCCACCGGATCGGCAGGGATACGCCCCCAGCTTGGCCGCATCCCGTAGACATTGCACCAGCCCGCCGGATTGCGGAGCGATCCCATCATGTCCGAGCCATCCGTGACCGCCAGCATCCTTGCCGCCAGCGCCGCCGCCGCCCCGCCCGACGAACCGCCGACCGTCCGGCTGGCGTCATAAGGGTTGAGGGTCGCGCCATGCACGGGGTTGAACGTATGGCTGCCCAGCCCGAATTCGGGCGTGTTGCTCTTGCCGATAAACAGCCCGCCTGCCGCACGCATCCGCGCGACCATGCCGCAATCGGCCTTGGGAATGAAATCGGCAAAAGCGGGAGAGCCCATCGAGGTGGGAATGCCCGCCACATCGGCCAAATCCTTGACCGCCAGCGGGATGCCGTGCAGCCAGCCCTGACGCGGGGCATTGTCGGCGGCTTGCGCCTCAGCCAACAAGGTGTCGGGATCGCGCAGGCTGACGATGGCGTTGATATCGCCGTTGACGGCATCAATCCGGTCCAGCGTGGCCTGCATCAGCTCGACCGCGCTAATCTCGCGCGCCTCCAGCATGGCGGACAGGTCTACGGCGTCACGGTTCATCAGATCAGTCATCGGCATTCCCTTTCACAGCAGGAAGGGCAGAGGTCACCCCCTGCCCTTCACA
Source organism: Rhodobacterales bacterium (assembly GCA_047921295.1). Classification (GTDB taxonomy): domain Bacteria; phylum Pseudomonadota; class Alphaproteobacteria; order Rhodobacterales; family Rhodobacteraceae; genus Seohaeicola. The sequence goes on along the minus strand of JBLRWK010000014.1, from coordinate 49,770 downwards.
TGCTATTGAGGGCAGATAACGCCCGAAGGTTCAAGCGCGATTTAGCCGTCAGCCTGCGCTTCGGCCCGTGATTTGCCGGAGACATCCATCGCCAGCGTCGCCCCCATCAGCCCGTCCAGATCACCGTCGAGCACGCCTTGCGTGTCTGAAGTTTCGAATCCCGTCCGCAGATCCTTGACCATCTGGTAGGGTTGCAAAACATAAGAGCGGATCTGGTTGCCCCAGCCCGCGTCACCCTTGTTGGCATGGGCCTCGTTGATGGCGGCGTTGCGCTTGTCGAGTTCCAACTGGTAGAGCCGCGATTTCAGCGCCTTCATGGCGATATCGCGGTTCTGGTGCTGGGACTTTTCCGAACTGGTCACCACGATGCCCGTAGGCATGTGGGTGATACGCACCGCCGAATCCGTGGTGTTGACGTGCTGGCCGCCCGCGCCGGAGGAGCGGTAGGTGTCGATGCGGATATCGTTGGGGGCGACTTCGATGTCGATATTGTCGTCCACCACCGGATAGACCCAAACCGAGGAAAACGAGGTGTGCCGCCGCGCTGCACTGTCATAGGGGCTGATGCGGACCAGACGGTGCACACCGGATTCCGATTTCAGCCAGCCGTAAGCGTTATGGCCGGTGATTTTGTAAACGACCGATTTGATCCCCGCCTCTTCGCCGGGGCTTTGGGCCTGCATCTCGACCTTGTAGCCCTTGCGCTCGGCCCAGCGGACATACATCCGCGCAAGGATGCTGGCCCAGTCGCAGCTTTCCGTGCCGCCCGCGCCTGCGTTGACTTCGAGGAAGGTGTCGTTGCTGTCGGCCTCGCCGTCCAGCAGCGCCTCGAGTTCTTTTTCGGCAGCTTTGGTTTTGAGCGACTTGAGGGCGGCTTCGGCGTCGCGGACGACTTCGGCATCATCCTCCATCTCGCCAAGCTCGATCAGGTCGATATTGTCCTGCAATTCCTGCGCGATGCCGTTGACGGTGGCCATCGCATCCACCAGCGCCTGACGGTCGCGCATCAGGATCTGCGCCTTTTCGGGATCATCCCAGAGGGTGGGGTCTTCGACGCGGGCGTTGAATTCTTCCAGACGGTGCGGGGCCATCTCCCAGTCCATGCGCTGGCGCAGCAGTTCCAGCGATTTCTGGATCTCGGCAATCGTGTTCTGAACCTCGGCGCGCATGGGTCTTCCTGCTGGATGGTGTGATGGATGTCGGCCCCGCGTGATAAACCAGCGCGAGCCAAGGAGCAAGCGGGCGGGCTTGCGCTAGTACAATCCACCCGACGAGACGGTGCCGAAATCCGCCTTGGGGCCAACGGTGGCGGTGCTCCCGGTGGAGGTGGTCACCTCGCGGCCCGCGCGGGCCCCCGCCTCCTGCACCAGTGGCAGGTTGGAGCCCATGGCAAAGCCGCCGTCATACATCAGGCCGAAGATCGGCTCCTCGCCATCGCGGAAATATTCGGCCACCACGTAGTCGCCTGTCGCATCATCAGACAGGCGCGCGCCGGTGAAACGGTCGATCTTGATGAAACGGCCACCCGGCGGCACAGCAAACGGACCGCCGCCATATTTCGCGGTCGCCTTCTTCATGAACTCCTGAAACACCGGGCCGCACATGCCGCCACCCGAGGCGCCACGGCCCAAGGGGTGCGGCTGGTCGTAGCCGATGTAGCAGCCAGCGACGATATTGCTGGTGAAACCCACGAACCAGACATCCTTGGAATCGTTGGTGGTGCCGGTCTTGCCCGCAACCGGCACGTCAAGGCCCACGGTACGGGCAGCCGTGCCGCGATCCACAACGCCTGTCATCATCGAGGTCAACTGGTAGGCCGTCACCGCATTCATCACGCGCTCAAGCTGCGAGTCGATCCGGGGTGCCACACCGGGACCGATGCCGGGCACGGCGCAATCTACGCAGTTGCGCTGGTCATGGCGGTAGATGGTGCGGCCATAACGGTCCTGCACACGGTCCACGAGGGTGGGCTGCACCCGCTCGCCACCATTGGCGAACATCGCATAGGCCGCGACCATCTGGAACAACGTCGTCTCCTCGGAGCCCAGCGAGTTGGCCAGAAAACGGCCCATATTGGTGTAGACGCCGAAACGCTCGGCATAATCGGCCACAACCTCCATGCCGATCTCCTGCGCCAGACGGATCGTCATCAGGTTACGCGACTGCTCGATGCCCGTCCGCAAAGGCGTGGGGCCGTAATACTGGTTGCTGGCATTGCGGGGCCGCCACAGACCCTGCGGCGTGTTCACCTCGATCGGCGCATCGACCACGATGGTGGCGGGGCTGTAACCGCTGTCGAGTGCGGCCGCATAGACGAAGGGCTTGAAGCTGGAACCGGGCTGGCGCTGCGCCTGCGTGGCGCGGTTGAAAACCGAATCCTGATAGCTGAACCCGCCCTGCATCGCGATCACACGGCCTGTGTTCACGTCCATCGCCATGAAACCGCCCTGCACTTCGGGGATCTGGCGCAGGCTCCAGCGCTGGAAGCTGTTGTCACTGTCAGATGTGATGGCGCGAACCAGCACGATATCGCCCACGTCCAGCAGATCGGAAGGCGTCTGTGCACGCGGGGCAAGGGAGCCGCTTTCAAGCCGTTTGCGCGCCCAAGTCACATCATTGGCGGCGATCACATGATCCTCGCCCTCCTGCCCCTCGATACCCAAGCGCGCCTCAGAGCCGGACAGGCTGAGCACGACAGCGGGCAACCACGGGCCGTTGAGGGTGACATCGCGGGGCAAGGGCATGCGGGCCAGCGCCGCGCGCCAGTCACCCAGTTCGTCCGCTTCCAGTTGACGGCCCGTGCCGCGCCAGACACCGCCCTCGCGGTCAAAACTCTCCAGAGCACGGCGCAGCGCAAGCGCCGCCTCGCCCTGCATTTCGGGATCGATCGTGGCGCGGACGGTCATGCCGCCGGAAAAAAACTCGTCCTCGCCGAAATCCAGCGACAACTGGCGGCGGATCTCGTCGGTGAAATAGTCGCGCGGCGGCAAGGCGGTGCGGAAGGCCTCGAAATCACCGCCCTGCACCGAGCGGATCGGCATGGCAAGCTCGGCCTCCATCTGCGCGCGGGTCAGATAGCCGTTATCCTCCATCTCGCGCAGCACATAGTTGCGCCGCGCGGTCAGGCGGTCAACCTGCCGGACGGGGTGATAATCCGAGGGGGCCTTGGGCAGCGAGGCCAGAAACGCCGCCTCATGCGGTTCCAGATCGCGCAGCGGCTTGTTGAAATAGGTCAGCGCCGCCGCTGTCACGCCATAGGAGTTCTGGCCAAGGAAAATCTCGTTCAGGTAAAGTTCGAGGATGCGGTCCTTGCTCAGCGTCTCTTCCAGACGGGTGGCAAGGATGATCTCCTTGATCTTGCGCTCCGCCGCACGTTCGCCGCCCAGCAGGAAGTTCTTCATCACCTGCTGCGTGATCGTGGAGGCGCCGCGCACATCCTGACCGCGCGACACCACGGCATCATAGATCGCCGCCGCAATACTGCGGGCGTCATAGCCGCCGTGGGAGTAGAAATTCTTGTCCTCGGCCGAAATGAACGCCTGTTTCACCAGATCGGGGATCTCGTCCGCCGGGGTGAACAACCGCCGCTCCTTGGCGAACTCGTCGATGATCCGCCCCTCCGCCGAATAGATCCGGCTGATCGTGGGCGGGGTGTATTGCGCCAGACTTTCATGGCTGGGCAGCTCGCGCCCATAGATATAGAAGACCGCGCCGATGCTCAACGCGACGGCGAAGACACCCAATGTCACGAGGGTGAAGATACCGCCAAGGGCGGAAAGGAAGAATCTGATCACGCGCGGCCTCTGACTAACATGGGCCTTCCTATACCTGCCTGTGGGGAAAGGGTCAAAACAAGAACCCGCGAGAAGCGGCGGCGATTTGCCGTGTTACACTGCGTTACCTGCCTTGAACCGCAACCTCCATCACTGGCGCACCAGATCGGAGATTGCGGCATCCTCCGCCACCCACAGGGTCAGCCCTTCCAGCAACGCCTCAGCCATGCTCTGGCGGAAAGCGGGATCGCGCAGATTCTTCAGATCACGCGGACTGGACAGAAACCCGACCTCCAACAGGATAGAGGGAATATCAGGCGCTTTGAGGACGGAAAACGCCGCGCTCCGCACGGGGCGGTTGTTGAGCGGCAATTCCGCAGCGGCGATCCCCTTGACCAGCGCCTGCGCCAGACGTTCGGCGCGGGGCTGCGTTTCCTGACGCGCCAGATCCATGAGGATGCCCGCCACCTGATCGTCCTGCCCCGTCAGATCGATCCCGGCCAGCAGATCGTCGCGGTCATGCCGTTCGGCCAAAGCCGCCGAGGCCGCATCACTGGCACTGTCGGACAGCAGATGCACCGTCGCGCCATGCGCCTGCCCTTCGGACAAAGCATCAGCATGCAGCGAGATGAAAACCTGCCCGCCTGCGGCATGGGCAATGGCCACCCGCCGGTCGAGCGAGACGAAACTGTCATCGTTGCGTGTCAGCACCACCTCGAAATTGCCATCGCGCATCAGCACGTCCTGCAATTCGCGCGCGAAGGTCAGCATCAGTTCCTTTTCGGTAATGCCGTCCCGCTCGGCCCCCGGATCGATGCCACCGTGGCCCGGATCAAGCACGATGATGAGCGGCCCCTCGCCCACAACGCGCGGCTTGGTGCGAGCAATCTCTTCGGGTGGGGGAAGATCGAAGGCCGGATCGCGCGGCGCACCGGAGCGGGCGGCGAAATCCTCGGCACTGGTGGAGCGCAAGCTGATCTGCAAGCGCCCCTGCCCCGTTTGCGGATCAATCCGCAGCCCCGCGCGGTGAATTGCCAGCGGCCGTGCCAGATCCAGCACCATCCGCGACCAGCCGGGACGCACCGCGCCAAAGCGCAGCGCCGTCACATCGGGAACGGTGCCGAAGGCCTCCGGCGCAAGCCCCTGCCAGTCCACCTCGCGAAAATCCAGCACCAGACGCGGCGGAACATCATCCACCGGCTCCAGCGTATAGGCGCGGTAGGGCACGCCCTGACTGAGCGTCAGATCAAGGATCACGCCCTCATCGGTCTGGAAAAGCTGGCTTTGATCCGCCACCACCCGCGCAAGGGCGCTGAAACTGCCCGTTTGCGCCTGCGCTTGTCCAGACCAGATAAGGCAAAGCACGGCCAGAATCACCGCTGCAACATTAAAAAACCTGCTCATCCATCGCCCCCGACCGGTTCGCCCGACCTTTGGCGCAGACTAGCAGAAGTGAAGCGCACAGGAAAACCGCAAAGGCGCAAGCCAGGTGTCCGGCATCTGACCAAAGGTCTGCCGTGACTTCCCGGAGCCTTGAGCGGACTGGTAGCATGCCGTGAAACGGCACGTTGCGCCTTGTTCCGCGCTTTAGCGTATCAACGCGACAGAGGGCATCGCAGGGCCGCGGCCGTGCGATCCGACGCACCAGTCTGGCAATTAATGGCACAGCAACATCCACCCTCTGTCCGTGGCATTTTCGGTAGCCAAACCGCATGGCCGGGGGGCGGCCCTGCGATGCCAGGGCCGCTGCGCGGCTGTTCCGGGCGGGGTGGCCGCGCGTTAACGCAAAGGTGCGGGCCACAAGAGAGTGGTCAGCCCGGCGATGAGCAGGAATACAGCCATCACGCGGAACACCAAACCGCCAAGCGTCACAAATGGCCGGCCTCGCCCATGAACCGTTCCAGCCGCGCCAGTCCCTCGCGGATATCCGCCGTAGCGCGGGCGTAGGAGAAGCGCAGCGTGCCGCCGCCGCGCACAGGGTCGAAATCCAGCCCCGGTGTGACGGCAACGCCTGCCTTGTCCAGTATCTCGGCGGCAAAGGCGCGGCTGTCGTCGGTGAGGTGGCTGACATCGGCATAGACGTAAAAGGCCCCGTCGGGCGGCGCGATGCGGTCGAATCCGGCTTTCGGAAGGCCCTCCAGCATCAGGCGGCGGTTCTCGCGGTAGACGACCATGTTCGCTTCCAGCTCCGCATGGCAATCCATCGCGGCCAAAGCGGCGATCTGGCTGGCATGCGGCGGGCAGATGAACATGTTCTGCGCGATCCGCTCGATCACACGCACATGATCGGGCGGCACCACCATCCAGCCGACGCGCCAGCCGGTCATGGAGAAATACTTGGAAAACGAGTTGATCACATAGACATCATCGCTAATCTCAAGCGCGGTCACGGCTTTCGCCTCATACTCGATGCCGTGATAGATCTCGTCGCTGATAAAGGCGGCCCCTGCCCCTTGTGCCGCATGGATCAGCGCGGCGAGTGCGTCATGGTCCAGCATCGTGCCGGTAGGGTTGGCGGGGGAGGCGACCATCAGACCGGCCAGATCCATACCTGCGAAATCCGCCGCAACGGGCTGGAAACGGTTCTCGGCAGAGGAGGGCAGATCGACGGGTTGCAGCCCAAGCGCCCGCAGGATCTGGCGGTAGCTGGGATAGCCCGGCGCGCCGATGCCCACCTTGTCGCCGCTGTCGAACAGCGCCGTGAAGGCCAGAATGAACGCGCCGGACGAGCCGGAGGTGACCACGACACGCGCGGGATCAAGATCGACGCCGTACCATTCGCCGTAAAGCTGCGCGATGCGGGCGCGCAAGGCGGGCAGGCCCAAGGCGACGGTATATCCCAGCGCATCCGCCTTCATCGCGCGGGCCAGCGCGTCGCGTGCACCCTGCGGAGCGGGTGTGCCGGGTTGGCCCACTTCCATATGGATGATGTGGCGACCTGCTGCCTCGGCGGCACGCGCGGCCTCCATCACATCCATCACGATGAAGGGATCAACCGCCCCGCGTCTTGAGTTCCGCATCTGTTATTCCCTATGCTTCGGCTTGAGGCGGCAATTCACAGGGAAATGGCGGGCAGGTCAATGCAACAGGTGCATGCAAAGGTCCGACCGTCACACCGGACGCGCGCCCGGCCCTTACAATCGCGCGCAGAATGTGGTCTTTGCTGCCGAAACCGCCGCCAAAACCCGGAGATGATGTTCATGACGCAGTTTTATCGCAAGGCCACGTTCGCGGCCGCTTTCAGTTTCATGGCGATGACAGCGCCGATGCAGGCGCAGGCTTTCGACGTCACCAACATGTCCGAGGAGGAACGCAGCGCCCTGCGCGAGGAAATCCGCAGCTACCTGCTGGATAACCCCGAGATCATCATGGAAGCGGTGAGCGTGCTGGAACAGCGTCAGGCCGAGGCGCAGGCGATGGGCGATGTCGATCTGGTGCGCGTCAATGCCGATGCGATCTTTGACGACGGCCATTCATGGGTCGGCGGCAATCCCGATGGCGATATCACGCTGGTCGAGTTCACCGATTACCGCTGCGGTTTCTGCCGCCGCGCGCATACGGAAGTGGAGCAACTGCTGGCGGCGGATGGTAATATCCGCTTCATCGTCAAGGAATTCCCGATTCTGGGCGAGGAATCGGTGATGTCCTCGCGCTTTGCCATCGCGGTGAAGCAGATTGCGGGAGATGAGGCCTACAAGGCCGCGCATGACAAGCTGATCGCGTTCCGTGGTCCGATCACGCCCGATGCGCTGGAGCGGATAGCCGATGATCTTGATCTAGAGAGCGCGGCCATTCTGGACCGGATGATGAGCGAGGAGGTCACGCAGGTGATCGCGGAGAACCACGCGCTGGCCGGACGGTTGCAGATCAGTGGCACGCCGACATTCGTGCTGGAAGACCAGTTGCTGCGCGGCTATCTGCCGCTGGCCGATATGCAGACCTTGGTTCAGCAGACCCGCCAACAGTGAGCCGACGCCTTTCCATCTGTGCTGCGGCGCTGGTCGCGGGCCTCTTCTGTGCGAATAATGCGGCACTGGCCCAGACCATACTGAGCAGCGCGGAGCGCGCGGCGCTTGGGGCGGAGATTCGTGCGCTGCTGCTGGACGAGCCGGAGATTGTGGAGCAGGCGCTGAACCCGCCTTCGGCTTATGAGGAGGCTGTCTCGGCGGACCGTGCGCGGCTGGATGCACTCGCACCGCGCCTTTTCGCGCCAGAGCAGACCGGATTCGGGGATGCCGATGCCGCGCTACGGATCGCGTTTTTCACGGCCGAGGATTGCGCGGAATGTGATCAGGCGCTAGCCGATCTGCGCGACCTTGCCGAAACCCATGATCTGCGTGTCACCCTGTTTGCGATGGATGATGACGGGCCGGATGCGGCGCTGGCCGCGGAACTGGGTCTGGAACAGGCCCCGTCCTATGTGTTGCCCGACATGATGATGCAGGGCCATATCCCGCAGGTGGTGCTAGAACGCTATCTGGCGCGCTGAACGGTGCCACCTATTCTGCCGCTTGCGCGGGTGCCGCCTACTCTGCCGCTTGCGCGGCGGCGGCGGCCTTTTGCTCCGCCTCGATCACCTCGGCGCGGCGCTCTACCTGTTCCACGATATGCTCGATCATCTGGTCATTGCCCAGCTTGTGGCTTTGCTTGCCCGCCAGATAGACCATGCCGGCCCCTGCCCCGCCACCGGTAAAGCCGATGTCGGTCATCAGCGCCTCGCCCGGCCCGTTGACCACGCAACCGATGATCGACAGGCTCATCGGCGTCTTGATATGCTCAAGCCGTTTTTCCAGCGCCTCCACCGTCTTGATCACGTCAAACCCCTGCCGCGCACAGGACGGGCAGGAGATGATGTTGACGCCGCGATGGCGCAGACCAAGGGATTTGAGGATCTCGAACCCGACCTTGACCTCCTGCACCGGATCAGCGGAGAGCGAGACACGGATTGTATCGCCGATGCCCATCCACAGCAGATTGCCCAGCCCGATGGCCGATTTGATCGTGCCGGAGACAAAGCCCCCCGCCTCGGTGATGCCCAGATGGATCGGCGCATCCGTCGCCTCGGCCAGTTGCTGGTAGGCGGCAGCGGCCATGAACACATCCGAGGCTTTCACGCTGATCTTGAATTCGTGAAAATCGTTGTCCTGCAGGATCTTGATGTGGTCCAGACCGGATTCCACCATCGCATCGGGGCAAGGCTCGCCGTATTTGTCCAGCAGGTGCTTTTCCAGCGAGCCTGCATTCACGCCGATACGGATCGAGCAGTTGTTGTCGCGCGCGGCCTTGATCACCTCGCGCACGCGCTTTTCGTCACCGATATTGCCGGGATTGATCCGCAGGCAGGCGGCACCGGCCTCGGCGGCCTCGATCCCGCGTTTGTAGTGGAAATGGATATCGGCCACGAGCGGCACATCCACCTCGCGCACGATCTCGCGCAGCGCGCGCGAGCTTTCCCGATCCGGCACCGAGACACGCACAATATCGGCACCCGCCTCGGCGGCGGCATTGATCTGAGCGATCGTTGCCGCCACATCTGTGGTCAGCGTGTTGGTCATCGTCTGCACGGAAATCGGCGCATCGCCCCCCACAGGCACGCGGCCCACATGGATCATGCGGCTTTTGCGGCGATAGATGTTGCGCCAAGGACGGATATGGTTGAGCGACATGAGGAGCACCTGCTGCGAACACTTGGGCGGAGCATATCGCTTGCGGGGCCTGCCTGCAATCACCGCAGGCCAGCGGGGAGGCTTTACCTATTCGGTCGGCGCATCCGTCGCACGTGCCTCGGCCACGGTGCGGGCAAGATCGGTGTCGGCGGCAAGGTCGGCCACGGCATAGGTTTCCGTCAGGTGATCGACGGACAGTTCCACATTCGAGGTGACCGTCCCGCGCCGCCCGACGGGGCCATAATGCTCGCCGTTGACGGCAAAATAGACCGAACCGGATTCGCCCACGCGCAGGCGTGCGGGTTCTTCTGTATTGGGCACGGAATAGCGGTCGCCCGCTTCCATGATCCCCTCGAAGATCACGCTGCCATCTGCAGCGTTCACACGCACCCACGCCGAGCGCACCGCGACCATCTCCACACCGGGAGTGGGTTCTGCCACGACTTGTGGCATCTGGGGCATTTGCGGACCGAACTGCTGGGGATCAACGCCCGTGCCGTTCACCGCGCTGTTCAGTCCCGCGATCCGCGGCTCTGCCTCGGGCAGATTGGCGAAGGCGCCGACCGTCGAGGGATCAAGCGTCGAGATCGGCGCATCACGCGCAACCAGAACCGGAACGTCCAGCGCCTGTGGGCGATACATCCGCGTCAGCGCGTCGTTGCGGGCCTGCCCGCCACCGGATTCGGTGCCCGCCACATCCGCCAGAGCCTGACTGGCCGGACGGGCGCGCAGCGGATCAAGGTCTGACATCACATCGGGCGTATTCTCAACCGGCGCGAACTGCACGCGCTGCACCTCGTTCAGAACCGTCCAGCCACCATAGCCGATGGTGCCGATCAGCAGCAACAACACCAGCGAGGAGCCGATGGCGCGCGGTTCGATCTGGCTGAAGAACGCATCTTTCGCAGGCGCGAACGGTGTGGTGGGGGCCGAGAAAGGATCGCGCTGGCTGGAAATCTGGCGCGGCAGGGGCGGTTTCTTGGCCGAGGAGGCCGCAGCCGACATACCATGTGCGGTTGAAAACCCGCTTTCAGCGCAGAACGCCTCGAACGCCTTGTCGGGGTCCATGTTCAGGTAGCGCGCGTAGGAGCGCACATATCCAGCAATGAAGCCGGGCGTATCGAATGCCTCGGGATCGCAATTCTCGATGGCGGCGATATAGGCCGCGCGGATACGCAGTTCCCTTTGCACGTCGAGGAGCGATTTGCCCATCGTCGCGCGCTCGCCGCGCATCAGATCACCAAGACGCAGGTCGTAGTCGTCGAAGCCCTTGGGCTCGACAACTTCCGCTTCTACCTTACGGGAGAACCTGCGCCCGATCATTCACACTGCCCCGTCCGTTGAGGTTTCAGACCCGTACCATCCCCGATTCGAGTCTCACTCTTTCTTGATCCAACGGTAACACAGCACAAGCGGTTTTACACCGTAACAATGCTCAGGCACTCAATTCGGCGCGATTCAGCGCACAATGGGACCATAATTGATCCATCGCGCGGATCAGTCTGTCCATCTCGTCGGGGCCGTGCACCGGCGAGGGTGTGAAGCGCAACCGCTCGGTCCCGCGTGGGACGGTGGGGAAATTGATCGGCTGCACGTAGATACCGTGGCGCTCCAGCAGCATGTCCGACAGCTTCTTGGTATGGACCGGATCGCCCACGATTACCGGCACGATATGGCTGCCGTGGTCGATGATCGGCAGACCCAGTCCCTTGAGGCGGGTCTTGAGGATTTTCGCCTGCGTCTGGTGCTTCTCGCGCAAGGAATGATCCCGCTTGAGATGTGCGACAGAGGCCGCAGCACCGGCTGCAATCGCAGGTGGCAAAGAGGTGGTGAAGATGAAGCCCGGCGCATAGGAGCGGATCGCGTCGCACATCCGCGCCGAAGCCGCGATATAGCCGCCCATCACGCCGTAAGCTTTTGCCAGCGTGCCGTTGATGATATCCAGACGGTGCATCAGGCGGTCACGTTCCGCCACCCCTGCCCCGCGCGGTCCGTACATGCCCACGGCATGGACCTCGTCGATATAGGTGAGCGCGCCGAACTCGTCGGCCAGATCGCAGATCGCCTCGATCGGGCCGAAATCGCCATCCATCGAATAGACCGATTCAAAGGCGATCAGCTTGGGCGCTTTTGGATCGTCAGCGGCCAGCAATTCACGCAGATGCGCCACGTCGTTGTGGCGGAAAATGCGCTTCGCCCCGCCATTGCGGCGCACCCCCTCGATCATTGAGGCATGGTTGAGCGCGTCGGAATAGATGATCAGGCCGGGAAACAGCTTTGGCAATGTCGAGAGCGTCGCATCATTTGCGATATAGGCCGAGGTGAACAGCAATGCTGCTTCCTTGCCATGCAGATCGGCCAGTTCCTTTTCCAGCCGCTTGTGCCAGACCGTGGTGCCCGAGATGTTGCGCGTGCCGCCGGAGCCCGCGCCGGTCGCATCCAGCGCCTCGTGCATGGCGGACAGAACAACCGGATGCTGGCCCATGCCGAGATAATCATTGCCGCACCACACGGTGATCGGTGTCTCGGACCCGTCGGGCTTGCGCCAGACGGCGTGCGGAAAATGCCCGCGCTGACGCTCGATATCGATGAAAGTGCGGTAACGTCCCTCGGTGTGAAGGTTGTTGATCGCGATGTCCAACTGGGCTGAATAGTCCACCGGCAGTCCCCTTTATTTCGTCTCTCCGCCTGAGACGGAGCGGCCCTGCGGCCTCAGTATTGCCAACTTGGAATTGATATAGAATGCACCCTTTCCAGGCAACAGGTTACAAATTGACGCTGCCTGCGCCTTTGATCTGTATCAATGAATTAGGGAGTTCTTTCAGAAAATCAGCCTGTGACCCTACGTATCTTGCGCTGTTGCATCAGCGGGTCTGGTCAGCCGGTCGGACAGCCGGTCTGGACAGTCGGCGCAAGGTTGGTACGGTTCGCGCCAAACATTTGATGTCATGCGCTGCGCGGTTGCGCCGCCTCAGCCTGACGCCACTGAAAGGACCTACATGCCCATCAACGATGTTCTCGCCCGTATCGACGCCGACCTGCCCGCCGCAACCGAGCGGCTGATGGAGCTGTTGCGGATTCCCTCCATCTCCACCGATCCGGCCTACAAGGCGGATTGCCAGACCGCCGCCGACTGGCTGGTGGCCGATCTCGCCAGCCTCGGCATCAAGGCCAGCGCGCGCCCCACACCGGGCCATCCGATGGTGGTGGGCCATGTGGAGGGACCGGAAGGCAGCCCGCATGTGCTGTTTTACGGTCACTACGATGTGCAACCCGTTGATCCGCTGTCACTTTGGCATGCCGATCCGTTTGACCCAAAAGTCGAGGACACGCCCAAGGGTCAGGTGATCCGGGGGCGCGGGGCGTCGGATGACAAAGGCCAGCTGATGACGTTCATCGAGGCGTGCCGCGCGTGGAAGGCGGTGGAGGGTGATCTGCCCTGCCGCATCACCTTCCTGTTCGAGGGTGAGGAGGAATCAGGCTCGCCCTCGCTGGTTCCCTTTTTGCAGGAAAACGCCGACGAGTTGCGCGCCGATGTGGCACTGATCTGCGATACTGGCCTGTTTCAGGACAAGACCCCCGCGATCATCACCATGCTGCGCGGCATGGCGCGGGAGGAGATGACGATCCATGCGGCGACACGCGATCTCCATTCGGGGATGTATGGTGGCGTGGCGATGAACCCGATTCGCATACTGACCCGTATCCTCGGCGAAATGCATGACGATCAGGGCCGTGTGGTGATCCCAAATTTCTATGACGGCGTGCCGGAACTACCCGATGATATCCGCGCCCAGTGGCAGAACCTTGCCTTCGACCACAGCACCTTCCTCGGCGACGTGGGCCTCTCGCAGCCCGCAGGCGAGGCGGATCGCACCCCGCTGGAGATGATCTGGTCGCGCCCCACCGCCGAGATCAACGGCATCTGGGGCGGCTATACCGGCGAGGGCTTCAAGACGGTGCTGCCCGCCGAGGCGCACGCCAAGATCAGCTTCCGCCTTGTCGGCCAGCAGGACGCCGCCGCGATCAGCCGCAACTTCCGCGACTGGGTGAACGCGCAACTGCCCCCCGATTGCACCGTGTCTTTCAAGGAACTGGGCGGCGCGGGGGCCAGCCAGATGCAGATCGACCATCCTTTGTTCGAGAAAACGCGGCACGCGCTGTCCGAGGAATGGGGCGTCGATGCCTCCTACGCCGGATGCGGCGGATCGATCCCGATTGCGGGCTATTTCCAGTCGATTCTGGGGATGGATTCGATCCTTGCAGGCTTTGGTCGCGATGATGACCAGATCCATTCGCCCAACGAGAAATACGATATGGAGTGTTTCCACAAAGGCATCCGAAGCTGGGCGCGCGTGTTGGACAAGCTGGCTTGATCAAAGGGTTCGCGGATCATGTGCTGAGGCATCAGGGCGTCGATATCGCCTATAGCGCCGGCGGCGGGGGCGACGGCCTGCCGCTGGTGATGCTGCACGGCTTTCCGCAAACCCGCGCGATGTGGGCGCATATTGCGCCCGCGCTGGCGGCGGGGCGGCAGGTGATCTGCCCCGACCTACGCGGCTATGGCGCGTCGGGCAAGCCGGGCGATGTGGGCGATTACAGCTTTCGCGCGATGGGCGGCGATATTCTGGCGTTGATGGATCATCTGGGACACGCCCGCTTTGATCTGGTGGGTCATGACCGCGGCGCACGTACCGCGCACCGGATCACGCTGGACGCGCCGGAGCGGATCAACAGCCTGACGCTGATGGATATCGTGCCGACCCACCTTCTTCTATCAGAGCTTTCACACAAGGTTGCAAAAGCCTATTATCACTGGTTTTTTCTGGCACAACCCACACCCTTTCCTGAGCGTCTGATCGGGGCTGATCCGGATTACTATTTCGAATCCTGCCTGCTGGGATGGGGCGGTGCCACGCTGGCAGATTTCGACGCGGCGCAGCTAGCCGCCTACCGCGAAGCATGGCGCGACCCCGACACGATCCGTGGCATGTGCAACGATTACCGCGCCGCCATTTCGCATGATATGGAGCTGGATGCAGCCGATCTCGACAAGCGCATCACCTGCCCCACGCTCGTGCTTTACGGGGCGCAAGGCGCGATGGCCGAGGCCTATGATGTGCCGGCCACTTGGGCAGATCGCTGCGATGACCTGCGCGCCGCAGGCATACCGGGCGGGCATTTTTTCCCCGACACCGTGCCGCAGGCGACGCTGGCAGCCTTGCAGGGGTTTCTGGCGGAGGCCTAGGCGCGCTGCCGAAAGGCGCGTGTGCCTTTCAGAATCGCCACAAGCCAGGGCACTGCATGAAACAGCAGGTCGAATATGTCGATGGGGCGGGTCAGCGTTCCGGCGGCGAGCATTTTGAGTTTTTCCCACAGATGCGGCTCGGGAAAGAAGGGCGACAGCCCGAGTGTCAGGCAGAGCATGATCACAATCGGCCAGCTTATCCGGTCGAGTATTGTCATGATCACTGGTCCCGAAACAAAATCGAATGGCGCGGTTGACGGGGCTCGAACCCGCGACCCCCGGCGTGACAGGCCGGTACTCTAACCAACTGAGCTACAACCGCGCATCACGCGAGGGTTAACATGGGATAGCGATGGCGCGGTTGACGGGGCTCGAACCCGCGACCCCCGGCGTGACAGGCCGGTACTCTAACCAACTGAGCTACAACCGCTCGCTATCCGCCGGGTCACCCAAGCGTGAGGGGCTATTTATGCGGTCCCATCACCCCCGTCAAGCAGGGTTTTGCCGAAAAGCGACATGCATTTGACCTTGCTGGATATCGCGGTCGTTTGCGCACAGCGGGCATGGCCTTTCAGGCTACATCGCGGCGGGCCGCACCTCGTCTGTGGGCGGCAATGCCTCGACCGTGTCGGCATTCATCAGACCGGCGACACGCTCCAGCCCGGCCAGCAGCATCAACTGTTCCCAGTCGGGCAATGCCTCGAATTTGGAGCTGAACGCCGCGTAGAGGGGGTTTGGCGCATTGGCCAGAAGCCTGCGCCCCTCTTCCGTCGCGGTGACGCGGATCAGACGCCTGTCCTGCACGCTGCGACGGCGGGTGACGAAACCCCTGCCCTCAAGCTTGTCGATCAGCGAGGTGATCGTCGCCTGCGACACGCCCGAACGGCGCGCAATCTCTTTCGGGGTGCTGCGGTCATCCTCGGCCACGATTTCCAGAACGATCATCTGTGCCAGCGTCAATCCCGTCCGCCGCGCCAGCGCGCGCGCGTTCGTATCCGCGACATGCATGATGCGACGCAAGGTAACAAGGGCTGATTCGGAACGGCTGGACATGGCGACACCCCAAGTTGACGGATCTCCATTCTGATCGGGAAAACCCACACCTGCAAGAATATCATTTGACTGCCGAAGCATAATGCCGCCTCCTTTACCTTCGTCTATCGAAGTAGTTTAAGACCTTACTCATACCGTCTACATAGGTTCAGTTTCCAGAAATTAAAGTTTTCTTATATAAAATGCAAATTATAGACATTTTGCCCAAAAGGGTTGCATTTCGATAATCGAACTATATATTTTGACCATCGAATGAAACAATGCCATGAGGGACCCATGACAGAGACTGCTATGCCACCCAAGACCCGCCGGCCCAGCGTGCGCCTGCGCAAGCCGACTGTCGAAGACGGGTCGGACGTCTGGGAGCTGATCAGCGCCTGCAAGCCGCTGGACGAGAATTCGATGTATTTCAATCTCATCCAGTGCGACCACTTCGCGGACACCTGCATCCTTGCAGAGCGCGACGGCGAGGTCGTGGGCTGGATCTCTGGTCACATCCCGCCGGAAAAGCCGGATGCTTTGTTTGTCTGGCAGGTCGCCGTCAGCCCCGAAGCACGTGGGCTGGGCCTTGCCGGTCGCATGTTGCACGCCTTGTTTGACCGTCCCGAACTGTCTGAGGTGACGCGGATCGAAACCACGATCACGCGGGACAACAAACCCTCATGGGCCTTGTTCCGTGCCTTCGCATCCAAGCGTGGTGGCAGCCTGACTTATGCCCCGCATTTCGAGCGCGGCGCGCATTTCGATGGCGCACATGCGACGGAGTATCTGGTCAACATCGATTTCTCCGAAGCCACCAAAGAGGCTCTTCAGGCCGCTGCCCATGGCAAATCGCCAGATAGCGCGCAGCAACAGGCCGCCTGATCCATATTCAAATTCACCTTGAGAGGTAAAGACATGACACACACCGACACAGCCGGTGTTTCCGGCATCTATGACCGTCGCGAATCCGAAGCCCGCAGCTATTGCCGCAATTTCCCGACCGAGTTCGTCAAGGCCAAGAACGCCACGATGACCGATGCCTCGGGCCGCGACTATATCGACTTTCTGGCTGGCTGTTCCTCGCTGAACTACGGCCACAACGACGCCGACATGCAAAAGGCGCTGGTGGATTACATCACTGCCGATGGCGTGACGCATGGCTTGGATATGCACACCAATGCGAAAACCGCGTTTCTGGAAGCGTTCGAAACGCATATCCTGAAACCGCGCGGCATGGATCACAAGATCATGATGACCGGCCCCACCGGCACCAACGCGGTCGAGGCGGCGATGAAGCTGGCGCGCAAGGTCACGGGGCGTCACAATATCATCGCCTTCACCAACGGCTTCCACGGCATGACGCTGGGCGCGCTTGGTGCGACAGGTAACGCAGGCAAGCGCGGTGGCGCAGGCATGCCGATCCCCGGCGTGACGCATATGCCCTATGAGGGCGCATTCGGTCCGGATGTCGATACGCTGGCCCAGATCGAGATGATGCTCGATAACCCCTCCTCCGGGATGGACGCGCCTGCCGCCTTCATGCTGGAGCCTGTACAGGGCGAAGGCGGTCTGAACGCGGCCTCCGCCGAATGGATCAAGGGTATCGCGGCACTGGCCAAGCGTCACGGCGCGCTGCTTATTCTGGACGATATCCAATCGGGCATCGGTCGGACCGGCACGTTCTTTTCCTTCGAGGAAATGGGCGTTGTGCCTGACCTGATCCCGCTGGCGAAATCGCTGTCGGGCATGGGCCTGCCTTTTGCCGCCCTGCTGATCCGTCCCGAATTCGATGTCTGGAAACCAGCCGAGCACAACGGCACGTTCCGCGGCAACAACCATGCCTTCATCACCGCACGCGTCGCGATCGAGAAGTTCTGGGCCGATGACACATTCCAGAACACCGTCAAGGAAAAGGCCAAGGTCCTGAACCAGCGTCTGGTCGAGATTGCGGGCGCGGTGCCCGGTGCCACCCTCAAGGGGCGCGGCATGATGCAGGGCGTCGATGTCGGCTCCGGCGAGACGGCCAGCGCCATCTGCGCCACCTGTTTCGAGCATGGCCTGATCATCGAGACATCGGGCGCGCATGACGAGGTCGTCAAGATCCTCGCGCCGCTGACCATCCCGATGGAACAGCTCAAGGCGGGTCTCGATATCCTCGAGACGGCAACCCGCGCCCACACATCAAAACATAAAATAGCAGCGGAGTAACCGATATGATTGTACGGGATTTTAACGTCGAGAAGAACACGGATCGCAAAGTCGCGGATCAGCGCTGGAACTCCGTGCGTCTGCTGCTGGCGGGTGACGGGATGGGATTTTCCTTCCACATCACCACGATCGAGGCGGGCAGCAAGCATACGTTCCACTACAAGAACCATTTCGAGAGCGTCTATTGCATCTCTGGCGAAGGCACGATCGAAGAGATGGACAACGGCAAGGTCCACGAGATCAAGCCCGGCGTGATGTATGCCCTCAACCTGAATGACAAGCACACGCTGCGCGCCAAATCCGAACTGGTGCTGGCCTGCTGCTTCAACCCGCCCGTGACAGGCGACGAGGTGCACCAGCCGGACGGGTCCTACGCCGCGGCCTCGGCTTGAGTGCTGCCACCGCGCGATCCGTCACAAACCTGACCAAACACGAAAGGGCGACCGGCTGTGACAGGCCGGCGCGATCCGAACATGACACATACTGTTGAAAAGATCGGCGGCACCTGTATGAGCCGCGCCCCGGAATTGCTGGAAAGTCTCTATCTGCGTGATGATCCCTATAGCCGGATATTTGTAGTCTCGGCTTTCGGCGGGATGACCAACCGTCTCCTGGAGCATAAAAAGTCCGGCCAATCCGGTGTTTATGCGCTGTTTGCCGATGCCGACAATGATGAAAGCTGGTCCGAAGCGCTGAGCGCGGCCGGTGCCGAGATGATCCGTTTGCATTCGGAAATTCTGGATGACGTCGGCGACCGGCAGCGCGCCGATGCCTTTGTCAGGGACCGGATGGAAGGCGCGCGCGCCTGCATGATCGACCTGCAACGGATCTGCTCTTACGGGCATTTCCGTATCGAGGCGCATCTGTTGACGCTGCGCGAATTGCTGTCCGGTCTCGGCGAGGCGCATTCCGCCTTTGTCACAACCCTGATGCTGAACCGCAACGGCGTGAACGCGCGTTTTGTCGATCTGACAGGCTGGCGCGACGAGGCACAGCCCGATCTGGCAAACCGGATCAAGCAGGGTCTCGAAGGGCTGGATCTGACCCGCGACCTGCCGATTGTGACAGGCTACGCGCAATGCTCCGAAGGTTTGATGCGCGAATATGACCGTGGCTATACCGAGGTGGTCTTTGCCCATCTGGCGGCCCAGACAGGCGCCTCCGAGGCGATCATCCACAAGGAATTCCACCTGTCCAGCGCCGACCCCAAGCTGGTGGGGCTGGAGAATGTCCGCAAGATCGGGCGCACCTCTTATGATGTGGCCGATCAGCTGTCCAATCTGGGGATGGAGGCGATCCACCCCAACGCCGCCAAGATCCTGCGGCAGGCGGATGTGCCTTTGCGGGTCAAGCACGCGTTCGAGCCGGACGATCCGGGCACCTTCATCGGCCCCGAAGGCGGTGCTGCTGGCCGTGTGGAGATGATCACGGGGCTGGGTGTCTATGCGTTCGAGCTGTTCGAGCCTGACATGGTTGGCACCAAGGGCTATGACGCCGCCATTCTCGAGGCGCTGACGCGGCATAACATCTGGATCGTGTCCAAGACTTCGAATGCCAATTGCATCACGCATTGGCTGGATGGCTCGCTCAAATCCATCCGCCGCGCGGAAAGCGATCTGGCCAAGCGGTTCCCCAATGCCGAGATCACGACCCGCAATCTGGCGCTGGTGTCGGTGATCGGCAGCGACCTGTCCTCGCTGGGGGTGATGCGGCAGTCCCTGAATGCGCTGGACGCAGCGGGGATTCACCCCATCGCCATGCAGCAGGGCACACGCCGTGTGGAAATGCAGGTGATGGTGGACAAGTCGCAGATGGCCGAAACCATCAAGGTGCTGCACCACATGCTGATCGAAGAGTCGGCTGAGGATGAAGACGGTGAGCCCGCGCATCCGGCCATCGCGGCAGAGTAAGGATCGGGGGGCTTCGGCCCCCCTTCTTCTTGCGGTAACGCGGGAGACAGAGGGCATCGCCTGTCCGCCGGGGGGGCGAGGTTGGTCTCTTCGCGCGGAATCAAGGCGCGGCACGCGCCGCCGCGCAATCGCCGACACGCCCCCCGGGGCCGCGATTTGGCCATGTTCGGGCAGCGACGCATGTTGGAAGATGCGGCAAGGATAAACTGCCTCACACCAACGCCGCAACGCCACCCCGCGTGTCGGCGACCGCGCGGCCACGATCACTGGCGCAAGAATACCGCCATCTGGCTGGCCCCGCCCAGATCGGGATGCGCGCCCGCGATGTCGCTGCGCCTGACCGCGTATCCCCCCCGCTGCGCCACACCCATGGCCCAGTCGCCGAACTGCGCCCGCGTCCATTCGAAATGGTGATCGGGACGGCGGAACCGCGTCCTTGGCACGCCCAACAGATCGTTGAACTCGGCATTGGGCGTGGTGATCAGCACAGCCTTCGGGCGCATGACGCCGAACACGGCCTGCTCCAGCGCGGGTAGCGATTTCAACGGCAGATGCTCGATGGTTTCCACCAGACAGGCGCAATCATAGCCCGCAAGATCGGGATGCGGCGCGGTCATAGATGCCTCACGCACCGCGGCCAGCTTGCCGCGCGGATGTGCCTCCAGCCGCGTGCGGCACCGGGCCAGTGCCGCTTTGTCCAGATCAAGCCCCACGATTCCGGTGATCTCCGGCAGATCGAGCAGCGGCAACATCAAATCGCCCGACCCGCAGCCCAGATCGAGCACCCGCGCGGCCTGCAAACCTGCCAGAGCGCGCAGAATCGCGTCCAGCCGCTCCTGATGCCACCATGTGCTCATCCCGCTCTCCTTTGGACTGCGCCTTAGCATGGCAGATGGCCCCTTGCACGTCCTGCCCCGCTCCCCTACGTTCAGGGTGTAAACCGTTGGGGTGCCTGCAAGGGCTGAGAGGTGAAAGCCAACCCATCGAACCTGATCCGGATCATACCGGCGTAGGAAACGGTGTCTGACAAGAGGGGCAAGGCCTTTCTGTTCCGTCTCCCAAGCCACTGATCCGGTTGGACAAAGGGAGAGTGGCGTGACCGCAATCGCATTGACAATCGCAGGCTCGGACAGCGGCGGCGGTGCCGGAATTCAGGCCGATCTCAAGACTTTTTCCGCGCTGGGTGTCTATGGCGCCAGCGTGATCACCGCGCTGACAGCCCAGAACACCCGCGCCGTGACGATGGTGGAACCGGCCAGCGCCGCGATGATCGCCGCGCAGATCGCCGCCGTTTTCGACGATCTGGACATCCGCGCCGTCAAACTCGGCATGCTCGGCGGGCCGGAGGCGATCCGCACCGTGGCCACAGGTCTGAAAGGGCGCGACCTGCCGATTGTGCTGGACCCCGTGATGGTGGCAAAATCCGGCGATACGCTGCTGCCCGATGCGGCCATCGCCACGCTGCGCGCCGATATGCTGCCGCTGGCCGATCTGCTGACACCCAACCTGCCCGAAGCCGCCCGCCTGCTGGACTGCGCCCCAGCGCAGGACGAGGCAGGCATGCTGGAACAGGGCCATGCCCTGCTGGCGCTGGGGCCGCGTGCGGTGCTGATGAAGGGCGGCCATGCGGACGGCGAAACTTGCACGGACCTGCTGATCGCCGCCAGCGGCACATTGCGTCTGACCGCGCCGCGACTGGCCACGCGCAACACGCACGGGACAGGTTGCACGCTTTCGGCGGCGATTGCCGCAGGACTGGCACAGCGGCTGGAACTGGCCGAGGCCGTCACGCAGGCGCATGGCTATCTGCAAGGCGCGATCGCGGCGGCGGATGCGCTCGCGGTGGGTCGTGGACACGGGCCGGTGCATCATTTCCACAAGGTCTGGCCGCATGGCTGATGTTACGATCATCGGCGCTGGCGTTGCGGGCCTCTGGGCGGCTTACGCCCTGTCCAAGCGCGGAATGACCCCGCGCCTGATCGACCGCGCAGGCGCGCCTGCCGCGCATGGCTGTTCATGGTGGGCCGGCGGGATGCTGGCCCCGTTCTGCGAGGGGGCCACATCCGAGCCCGCCGTGATCGCGCATGGCCAGCGCGCCGCCAGTGCTTGGGCCGAGGTGACGCAGGTGCAGCATCAAGGCTCGCTGGTGGTGACACTGGCACGCGACCGCGCCGAGATGGATCGTTTCGCGCGCCGCACCGAGGGGCACAGCCGCATCACGGGCGAGGCTTTGACGGCGTTAGAGCCGGATCTGGCCCAACCGGGCCGAGAGGCGCTCTATTTTGACACCGAGGCGCATCTGTCGCCGCGCCGCGCCTTGGTCGATCTGCAAGCAGCGCTGGCAGAACGCGGCATCATGATCGAACAGGCCGAACTGCGTCATGATGATATTGCGGGACAGATCGTCGACTGTCGCGGCATGGCAGCGGCATCGCATCTGCCCGGCCTGCGCGGTGTGCGCGGCGAGATGGTGATGCTGCGGACCATGGAGATAACGCTGTCGCGCCCCGTGCGCCTGCTGCATCCGCGCCACCCGCTCTATATCGTGCCGCGCGGGGATGGCGTATTCATGCTGGGGGCCACCCAGATCGAAAGCGAACAGCGCGGGCCGATTACCGCGCGCGCACTGCTCGAACTGCTGTCGGCCGCCTATGCGCTGCACCCCGCCTTTGCCGAGGCCGAGGTGATCGAGGCGGGTGCCGATCTGCGCCCCGCCTTTGCCGATCACGTGCCGCGCGTGGTGCAACAAGGCCGTGTGCTGCATCTGAACGGGCTGTTCCGGCACGGCTATCTGATGGCCCCCGCTTTGGCAGAGCAGGCGGCGGATTTTCTGGACACAGGCACAAAGGGAGACCTGTTTCATGCGGATTGAGGTGAATGGCGAGATGCGGCAGGTGACGGCTGCGACCGTGGCCGAGGCGTTGACGCAACTGGGATGGGGCGAGGCGAAGGTCGCCACCGCGCTGAACGGAGAGTTCCTGCCTGCCGCGGCGCGGGAGGGACAAACCCTGAAAGACGGGGACCGGCTGGAAGTGCTTGCCCCGATGCAGGGGGGCTGACTGATGCGCGATTTCTACGGCGTCACGCTGGACAGCCCGTTGATGCTGGGCACGGCGCAATATCCCTCGCCTGCGGTGATGGAGGCGGCGTTTCGTGCCTCCGGCGCGAGCGTGGCAACTGTATCGCTACGGCGCGAGACAGGCGGCGGGCAGGCATTCTGGCAGATGATCAAGGGGGTGGGCGTGCATGTCCTGCCCAATACCGCCGGTTGCTATTCGGCCCGCGAGGCGGTGACCACGGCCCGCATGGCGCGCGAGGTGTTCGAGACGAACTGGATCAAGCTAGAAGTGATCGGCCATGCCGACACGTTGCAACCCGATCCGTTCGGCACGTTGGAGGCGGCTGAAACCCTGTCTGCCGAGGGGTTTGAGGTGTTTCCCTACATGACCGAGGATCAGGTTCTCGCACAGCGTCTGGTCGATGCGGGCTGCCGCGTGCTGATGCCGTGGGGATCGCCCATCGGCTCGGGCCTCGGGCTGAACAACCGCTACGGGCTGAAGACGCTGCGCGCCGCGTTTCCGGATATTCCGATGGTCGTCGATGCTGGATTGGGCCTGCCCAGCCATGCCGCCGATGCGATGGAGATGGGCTTTGACGCGGTGCTGCTCAACACCGCCGTGGCGCAGGCGGGCGATCCTGCGGCGATGGCCGAAGCCTTCGGGATGGCCGCGCGGGCGGGCGCGCTTGCGGCCAAGGCCGATCCGATGGCCCCGCGCGATATGGCCGTGCCGTCAACTCCCGTGATTGGAAAGGCTTGGCTATGACCCTGCCCCGCTTCTACCCGATTTTTGACTCCGCCGCATGGCTGGAACGCGCCCTGCCCCTTGGCGTGAAACTGGTGCAGTTGCGCCTCAAGGAGATGGACAGCGCCGCCCTGCGGGCCGAGATCCGCAAGGGGCTGGCTCTGGCGCGGCAGCATGGTGCTGCGTTGGTGGTGAATGACCACTGGCAGATCGCGATGGACGAGGGCGCGGACTGGCTGCATCTGGGGCAAGAGGATCTGGACACTGCCGATCTGGCCGCGATCCGCCGTGCGGGGCTGAAGCTGGGCCTGTCCACGCATGACCATGCCGAGCTTGACCGCGCCTTGGCGCTGAACCCCGATTATATAGCCTTGGGGCCGGTTTACCCGACGATCCTCAAGCAGATGAAATGGGACGCGCAGGGTATGGCGCGGGTGACGGAATGGAAAAAGCTGGCAGGGGATGTGCCACTCTGCGCCATCGGCGGGCTGACGCCGGAACGGGGCCGCGCCTGTCTGGACGCAGGGGCCGATACGGTCGCCGCTGTCACGGATATCACCCTGAACGCCGATCCCGAAGCCCGGATGCGCGACTGGCTGGCGGTGACGCAATGAACCGCTATGCGCGCCAGATGATCCTGCCCGAGGTGGGCGCGCAAGGTCAGGCAAAGCTGGCGCGCGCGCATGTGCTGGTGGTGGGCGCAGGCGGGCTGGGTGTGCCGGTGCTGCAATATCTGGCCGGCGCCGGTGTGGGCCGGATCACGCTGGTCGACGGGGACCGGATCGCGGCGCATAACCTGCACCGCCAGCCGCTTTACCGGATGGATCAGGTGGGCACGTACAAGGCCGAGGCGGCGGCAAAGGCTCTGGCCGCGCTGAACCCTGATGTGACGGTTGTGCCGGTGACGGGCTGGCTCGATCCGGTCAATGCCGCCCAGATGGTGGCAGAGGCCGATCTGGTGCTGGATTGCGCCGATACATTCGCGGTGAGCCTGACGCTGTCGGATGCCTGCATGGCCGAGGGCAAGCCGCTGATCGCCGCCTCCGCGCTGGCGCTGTCGGGCTATGCGGGCTGGTTCTGCGGCGGTGCGCCCTCATTGCGGGCCGTGTTTCCCGACCTGCCCGAACGCGGGGCCACCTGCGACACGGCGGGTGTGATGGGGCCTGTGGTGGCGATGATCGGCGCGTTGCAGGCGCAGATGGCGCTGTCGGCCCTGCTGGGCCTTACGCCCGCGCCGCTGGGCCAACTGGTCAGCTTTGACGCGGCCCGCTGGCGCTGGGGCGGGTTCCGCTTTGATCGCGCGCCCGAGCCTGCCACCGCCCTGCCCTTCATTGCCGCCACACAAATCGCGCCGGGCGATCTGACCATCGACCTGCGTATGGAAGCGGAACGCCCTTTCCGCGCGGATGCCCTGCATCTGGACGCAGCACAGGCCGCAGCGCTGACCCCGCCACCCGGCACAACCCGTGTTGTGATGGCCTGCCGCACAGGGCTGCGCGCGCATCATGCGGGCACGGCTTTGCATCAACGGTGGGGCGGCGAGATCGCCCTGCTGGCCGTTCCCCCCTCCGAATGACCCCTTTCTGATACCCCCCTCCTGATGACCCCCACCGAAAGGCACTTGTGATGAAAACCACGCTTTCCACCCTCGCCCTGACTGCTTTGCTGGCTCTGCCCGCGCAGGCGCAGGACAAGCTGACCGTGATGCTGGACTGGTTCGTCAATCCCGATCACGGCCCCATCGTTCTGGCGCAGGAACTGGGCTATTTCGACGAGGCTGGACTGGAGGTCGAGATCGTGACTCCCTCCGATCCCAACGAGCCACCGCGCATGGCAGCGGCGGGCCGTGTGGATCTGGCGGTGTCCTATCAGCCGCAACTGCATCTGAGCCGTCATGCGGGCCTGCCCTTGGTGCGCGTTGGCACGCTGGTGGAGACGCCGTTGACCTGTCTGGTGGTGATGGCGGATGGTCCGGTGCAAAGCATGGCAGACCTCAAAGGCCGCAAGGTCGGCTTTGCGGTGGCGGGCGTGCAAGAGGTGATGCTGAACGCGATGCTGGCGCATCACGATATGGCACCGGACGATGTGGAGCAGATCAATATCGGCTGGTCGATCAGTCCCGCGCTGATGTCGGGACAGGTGGATGGCGTGATCGGGGCGTTCCGCAATTTCGAGCTGAACCAACTGGCTTTGGAAGGCCGCGAGGGGCGGTGCTTCTATCCCGAGGCCGAGGGTATTCCCGCCTATGACGAGTTGATCTATGTAGCCGATCCCGCGCGGATGGATGCGGCCCTGATCGCGCGGTTCCTGTCGGCGACCGAGCGCGCCTCGCTTTTCATCGTGAACCAGCCCGCCGCCGCGTGGGAGATGTTCCGCGATACCGATGCGGCACTCGATACCGAGTTGAACGCGCTGGCATGGGACGACACATGGCCGCGCTTTGCCATGCGCCCCGCAGCGGTGGAGGCAGGCCGCTACCAGCGTTTCGAGGCGTTTCTGGCCGAAGCCGGTGCCACGCCGGGTGGCATTGCGGCGCATGATCTGACCGTGGATGTGACCGCCGGACTGGAAGAGGTTGCGGAATGAGCCGTCCCGATTATGGCCGCGCCTTCACGCTGTGGCGCGACGCAGCCCCCGACTGGCAAGCCTATACGCATCACGCCTTTGTCGCGGGGCTGGGCGATGGCAGCCTGCCGCGCGAGGCGTTCCTGCATTACCTGCGGCAGGATTACGTCTTTCTGATCCACTTTGCTCGCGCTTGGGCGCTGGCCGCCGTCAAAGCCGACACGCTGGCCGAGATGCAGGCCGCCAGCGCCACATTGCACGCGCTGACCCAGACCGAGATGCCGCTGCATGTCCGAACCTGTGGCGAGGCTGGCATCACGCCGGAGGCGCTTCTGGCCACGCGGGAGACCAATGCCAACCTCGCCTATACCCGCTATGTGCTAGAAGCCGGATATTCCGGCGATTTCCTCGATCTGCTGGCGGCACTGGCACCTTGCGTGCTGGGCTATGGCGAGATCGGGGCGCGGCTGGCCGGATCGGGCGGGCCCTATGCGGACTGGACCGATACCTATGGCGGCAGTGACTACCAGCAGTTGTGCCATGATGTGGGCGCGCTGATCGACGGGGCGTTGGTGCAGCGTTTGGGGGTCGACTGGCCGAGCCTGCCGCGCGCGCAAACGCTGGCGGCACGCTTTGCCACGGCCACGCGGTTAGAAGCAGCGTTCTGGGATATGGGCCTGCGTCCGGACAGCGCCGTATGAGCGCACCACCATCCCTGCGCCTGTCCGGCGATTTGGTTCTTGAGGGCCGCGTGCTCTGCCGCGATCTGGAACTGGAGTGTCCGGCGGGCGTGTGGACGGTGCTGCTGGGGCCGTCGGGCGTGGGCAAATCCACGCTGGCGCGGCTGCTGGCCGAACTGCCCAGCCCCGCGCATCTGCGCGGCGGGATCATGGCCAGCGATGGCGCGCCACTGGCAGGGCGCGTGACGCTGATGGCGCAGACAGACCAGTTGCTGCCATGGGCGGACGTACTGGCCAATGTCACGCTGGGCGCAAGGCTGCGCGGCACCAGACCGGACCGCGCCCGTGCGATGGCCCTGCTGCGCGAGGTCGGGCTGGAAGGCGCCGAACGGCAACGCCCCGGCACCTTGTCGGGCGGGCAACGGCAGCGCGTGGCGCTGGCCCGCACGCTGATGGAGGATCACCGGATAGTTGTGATGGATGAGCCATTCTCGGCGCTGGACGCCGCCACCCGCGCCGCGATGCAGGATCTGGCGGCGCGGATGCTCACAGGGCGCACCGTGGTGTTGATCACCCATGACCCGCTGGAGGCCGCAAGACTGGCAACTCGCGGCTATCTGATGAGCACAGCCGGAGCCGTCGCCCTCGCCCTGCCCGCCGAGCCAGCCCCGCGCGCCTTGTCCTCGCCCGCCACGCTGAGCGCGCAGGCAGCACTTTACCGTCACCTGCTGGCGCTGCCGGGGGCGGCATGATGCGGCGCGCCGGAGCGTCGCTTTTGCGCGGATCGCTTGCCTTGATTTTCGCACTGACACTCTGGCAAGCGGTTGTCTGGCTGACAGGCGTGCCGCATTTCATCCTTCCCGGACCGGGCCGCGTGGCGCTGGCTTTGTGGAATAATACCACCCTACTGGTTAATCAGGCAGGGTTCACCCTGTCCAATCTGGCAATGGGCCTGACAGCGGGTGTGACACTGGGCATCCTGAGCGCGCTGAACCTTGCCATGTCCCCCGCCGCAAGGATGCTCCTGCGCCCACTGATGGTCTTCGCGCAGGCCGTGCCGATCTTTGCACTGGCCCCGATTGTCACGCTCTGGCTGGGCTACGGCGCGCCGTCGAAAATCCTGATGGTGGCTTTGGTGACGTATTTTCCGGTCACATCGGCCTTTTTCGACGGTCTGATGCGGCTACCGCGCGACCTTGAGGATCTGACGCACCAGTTGCAGGCCCGCCCGTTGCGACGCCTCATGCTGGTGCAACTGCCGCATGCCCTGCCCTCGCTGGGATCGGGGTTGCGGCTGGCCGCCGTGCAGGCGCCCTTTGCGGTGATCATCGCGGAATGGGTTGGTGCCTCGCGCGGCTTGGGGCACCTGATGCTGCTGTCGAATGGGCGCGGCCAGACCGATCTGATGTTCGCGGCACTCTTTGTGCTGGCCGCAATCAGCCTTTTCCTGTTCCTCGGCGCGGACAAACTTGCCCGGTTTTGGGACAGTCGCTGACGCGATGTGACGCGCCGAAAGCACAACAGCGGCGACTTTGCGTTTTTGTGGTTGGCGCGGTTCGTCAGGCGCAATACACCTTTTGTGAGAATGGAACCGCGCGGAGTGTGTCGTAGCGGGAACAGATGTGCGGTAGGAGATGACACTTGCTGATAACCTGTGACGGCGATTGGGGCGCTCCGGCATGGGCGGGCCTGAAAATCCGGGCTTTATTGCCAGAGAACGCAAGTATTCCCGCAAAAAAATCAACAGATACCGGCGAATGGCGCGTATTTCGCTTCACCCGCCCACGCAGTGGCCTTTCGATCCTGCAAACCGTGCTGGACCGACTGGACCGCTGTCAGCAGATTGCCCCGGGGCCCCTGCTTTTTTTTGCTGTTCGACCCGAAGATGACACGCTTGCCGCCTGTGCAGAACGGCTTACGCAGGACCCGTGGCTGCTTGACGCGGAGGTGGCACCGGACACGACGATCCTGCAACACATGGCGCTCGGGGCCGGATACACCGGGCACCCGATGTTCATCCACTATTTCCGAAGCCTGAGCTATACGGATTCACTCGATCCTGCGGATGTGCTGGCCCAACTCCACACCTATATGGGGCCGGCAAAACCATGACGCAGGGCATCTCCACGCAACTGCTTTGGGCCGCACACGTCAGCCCCCGCCAGCTTCGGCTGCGTCCAGATTTTGCTTTCGATCCCGACTTCTATCTCGAGAATTATCAGGATCTGGCCAAGGCCGGCGTTGATCCGGAAGCGCATTACCAGTCAACCGGCCGCACCGAAGGGCGATTGGGCACCACCTACCAGAAGCTGCGGGCCGCTGTCTCCGATCTCGACAGCAGGCTGGCGACACTTGTCACCGATCCGGCCTTGCGCGCGGCACTGGAAGCAAACCAGCCCGATATTTGCGAATTGATCTTCGAGCTTATCCTGCTGGGTGATCCGGTGGATCGCAGCGTCTCGCATTTCTCGGAACGGTTCTATCTGGATCGCTATGCCGATCTGCGCAATGTCGGCATGTCTCCGTTTCTTCATTTCATCCAGCATGGCATGAAAGAAAAACGGGTCAGCCTGCGCGCCCTGCGCGAGCATCAATATACCGGGCGGCAGCCCTATGACCCCGACAAACCGACGCTTCTGATCGCCTTGCACGAGTTTTCCAAGACCGGCGCGCCGATTGTCGGGCTGGATCTGGCGCGGGAAGCAGCCGGGACGCATAACGTGGTCGTCGCGGCCCTGCGCGGTGGACCCTTGCTGGAACAGCTGCGCGATCATGCAGCCTGCGTGATCATCACCGATAACCCCAACCTCGATTTCGACTATTTCGACAACCCGATCCTGCGCCATATCCAGATGGCCGTGCTCAACTCCGTCGAATGTTTCCTGTTCGCGCCGCTTCTGGTCCGCCTTGGCATTCCGTGGGCCAGCTACATCCACGAATATACGGATTACACCCGCCCGGCCTATAAATGCATCTTCATGGCGCTCTATTCCGACCTGATCGTGTTTTCGTCCGAACAGGTCCGGCGCAGTTGGCAAAATCTGCTGGCCGATGTCTCCTTCGATACCGCGCGCGATTCCGTGGTCTTGCCGCAAGCACCGTTCGAGATGGCGGGGTTGAAACCGGCGCAACTCAAGAAGGCCCGCAAGGCCCTGTCGGCGCTGATCGGGACGGAGGTTGACGGGCGGCGCGTCGCTGTGGGGGCGGGTCACGTGCAATGGCGCAAGGGCACCGATCTCTTTGTGCTGACAGCGCAAATCGCGCGGGCGCGGGGCGATGACACGCTCTTTGTCTGGATCGGTGACGGGCTGAACCACGAGGATGTCTCCTTCGGGGTCTGGCTGGACAAGCATATGCGCGCCGCAGGGGCCAACCAGCCCGGCAGCAACCTGCATTTCCTGCCCGCCGGGCCTTACTACCGCCAAGTGATGCAGGCAGCCGATGTGTTCTACCTGCCCTCGCGGCTCGATCCTTTGCCCAACGTCGTTTTCGACGCGGCCAAGGCCGGCAGCCATGTGGTGCTGTTCGAACAAGGGTCGGGCTTTGACGATCCGGTCTATACAGCAGAGCCCACGATCCATGCGGTGGAGTATGGCAACGTCGCGGCAGCCTGTGAGACGATCCTTGCGATCCCGCGCAAGAAAGCCAAGCCCGGCGCGATTACACCCGACGGGACCAAGCCCGAGGTTCTCTCGCGTATCCTCTCGAGCCTGACGGCGCGGTTACAGGCGCAGACCGAATTCGTGGCGGGTGGCGGGGAGTATGACGTGCCGGTTCTGTTCACGGCCAAGCCGGAGGATGCCGCCGCGCGTGCCGCCGAGCGCGACAAGATGTGGACCTATGGCCGCCGCCTTGTCTGGCCCTCGCAGGACAGCATCAAGGCCGAGATCGCCGCCTCGGACAACTGGATGCACCAAAACATGCAGATCGCGCGGTTCGCCGTGCTCGACGGGGCGGAGGTGCCG
The DNA here is from genome assembly GCA_047921295.1 of Rhodobacterales bacterium. Taxonomy (GTDB): domain Bacteria; phylum Pseudomonadota; class Alphaproteobacteria; order Rhodobacterales; family Rhodobacteraceae; genus Seohaeicola. The sequence goes on along the minus strand of JBLRWK010000014.1, from coordinate 18,917 downwards.
CGCTACGGGGTGCATATCCATGCGCATTATATCGACGATCTGGGCGGGGATCTGCTCTATTACAAAGCCTTGCACGCGGCGGAGCGGATCATCGTCACCACCGATACCGCGCGCAAGGTGAGGCAGATCGAGTATATCAGCGGCGACGCCGGTGTGCCGGTGCAAGCCCTGCTGATGCCCAATACGGGGCGCGATATCCTGCCCTTCCTGCGGCTGTTCTCGGAGGGACATGCGGGGGCGGACCCTGACGAGATATGGTGCCATATCCACACGAAGAAATCGCTCGGCACCAGTGCGACCGGCGATGTGTGGAAGCGGTTCCTGCTGGCGATCCTGCTGGGGGACAATACGCGGATATCGGATGCGGTCGCCCGTATCGCCGCCCCGGAGACGGGGCTGGTCGCGCCGCTGGACCCCTATAGCTACGGCTGGACAGAGTCGCGCCGCCTGTTGCCGCGCTTTGCAGACCGCTTTCCCGGCCCGCTGCCGGACCACCCGATCCTGTTTCCCTGCGGCAACATGTTCTGGACCCGCGCGCGCGTCGTGGCACGGATGAACGCGCTGTTCGGCCCCGTCTACCCGTGGCCCAACGAACCGCTGCCCAATGACGGGACGGAATTCCACCTGATAGAGCGCCTCTGGCCCGCTGTCACCGAGATGGAGGGCCTCGGCTCTCTCTTCATTGAAAAGATTGATCAACCTAGAGGGTAATTACGATGAAACTGATCCTGCATATCGGCATGGGAAAGACGGGCACCAGTTCGATCCAGACGGCGTTGCGCACAAACGCTGCGGCGCTCGCCGAACAAAAAGTTCACTACCTTGGTATGTGGTTTGACGCGATTGATCCGGCCTATATCAACCATCTCGGATTGCGCGCTTTTGTGGCATTGGACGAGACCGAATTACAGAAAGCTGCGGTCGTTTTCGCCGCGCATGTGAACCAGCTTGCCGAGACGACAGGGGCCGAAACCTTAATTCTTTCCAACGAAGGAATTTTTGGTCAAGTCCACAAGATGAAGCCTTTTCTCGAAGAGTTACGCAAGCATGTGGACCTGTCCTTGGTGGCCTATATCCGCAACCCTTACAAATGGTTGCCTTCTGCCTTTACCCAGTGGGGTTTGTTCCACAAGGAGCACAAGGGACCGCTGCAATCATTCCGGGTCCGCGCCGCGACGCTGATCGGGCAATATGCGGCGGCTCCGGTCTGGATCGAGACATATGGCGACGCATTGACCGTGCGACTGCACGATACATCAATCGACGTGGTGGAAGATTTCTGCGCCACCTGCGGCATTACGCTGGACCCGCCCAAAAAGCGGGCGCTGGAGCGTTCAGAACCCGCAGAGTTGTTGCTGCGCGCGGCCTTCAACAACCGTTATCAGGGAGAGGTGTTTCCAGAACGCTTCAGACGGATGGTCCTGTCTCCCAGACACGCTGTGCCGTCATTGCACGATATGACAGATTTGTGCTTCCAGCACGACGGTCTGGTTGAGATTGTCCAAGACCGTCGCGAGTTGTTCGAGACCTTGCACGAGAGGCTTGGGGCGGATTTCGATTTCCTCACTCCACCTGAGGTTTCCAAAGCTCTGCCAGATGCAGCAGAATTGCAGACGCGTGTAATAGATCACCTTGTTGAAATAGCCTTTCAACAAGGTGAGCGCATAGGGAAGCTGGAACAGCAGATTCAGGAACTGTCAAAGGATCAGTAATGCAGCTTCCGGAGTAATTCCAGATTGCGGATCAGCCGGTCACGCGGCTGATCCCCTTCTTTCCGAATTTCCTCAAAGAGTAATTCTTCTAACTCGTGGCGATGGCGGTCTGCTACCGCCAGTAGGTCTTCGGCACTTCCGATCGCGTCATCCGAATCTTCGTCAGGCAGGTCTGACAATGATTGTCCTAAGCGTTCTTCCATCCATTCAAGATCCTTGCGCCATTCTTCAAAAATTGGCGCAACATAAGAACGTTTGAACTTTAGCGGATCACCGGGCAAACGAGACAATGCAGCTATAAACGCATTGTTCTTTGCAGGAGCGCGCTTAAAGCCTTGGACAAACCCTTCGCCCAAGTGGCGCTGCGCAAAAAGCAATGCACAGGCAGGCAAAGAAAGGCTTTCATTGACCCGAACCACTTGTTCGACAGAAAGATCAATACCGATCTGACCAAAAAAATCTATGCACACATCGCCCTGTTTAAGCGTACTTCGATCAAATACATTCAGCTTCACATTTTCACGACCAAAGACCTGATCAAGTTTCTCAAATCGTTTTCGGTAATTCGGCCAGAGCATCGCATTAGTTTTTAGGTCATTCAACGTTAGCTTAAGCCTTTGTTGGAACGCGCTCTGCATGAAAGAAATAGGGCGACGAACGTATGCGACGACACGCGGCTCGTAGCCATGCTTTCGGTAAAGGTCAGCGAGCCTTTGGATTGAGTCTAGAGGAGATGTGCTTATGCGTTCGGCAGAAAAAAGAGCATTCAGACCTTCCGCAGACCCTTTTCGTAGTTGATTTTCAAGCTGGACGAGACGCTTCTGTCGATCAACCTCCACTGCATCAGCATTCATTCCACGCGCTTTAAAAGCATGATAATCTTCTGGATTGTCTTCAAAGAGTAGAGCAAATCTACCGGAGAAGTTTCCAGTTTTGTTATCCGGAAAAATCCAACCGTCCGGTTTGATAGAAACAGCAGTTGCCTGAATAGAAGAAGACCCCGTCTTGTGCATACCGGGATGGATGATCGCTTCCATGAACTCGTTACCTTGAACAAATGTAAACCACTGTCCTGCGGGCCGATCGGGGCCTGTCTGACCCGTCATGTCTAGGCGGCGGCTTTCTCTGTGTAAAGCGGCAGTCAGCGCCGTGGCGGGTTTTCGGGCGGGCTTTCAGGCGGGCGTTGCGCGATCTGACCGCGAGAGGGCAAACCACGGTCGATGCGGTAGCCCTCAGCCCGCGCCACTTGGGTGAAGCGGTGGGTTTGCAGCGCGGGGATGAAGGCCGAGAGCGCCTCGTCGCCTTGCAGGGCGTTGCCGGAGGGGCCGAGATAGGTGACGCAGATGATCTCCGCCGCAGGCCAGCGCGCCGCGATATCGGCGGCGAGTGTGCGGAGCGTGGCGTGATCCAGAAAATACAGGATCTCCGACAGCACAACCAGATCGAAGCTGTCCTCGGGCAGATCGCACGGGTAGTAGCCGTTGACGAATGTGCCAGCGGGCAGGGTTTTGCGCGCGGCCTCAAGCGCGGTATTGACGGCATCCATGCCGGTGTAATGCGCCACCGCTCCGGCCAGATGGCGCGCCAGATGCCCGTTGCCGCAGCCCAGTTCGAACGCCGCAGCGTAGCGGGTGCGGGACAAGGCGCGGCGGGTGGCGCGGAACTTCTCCTGCTCGTAGGGGCTGCCGGCAAAGTTCCACGGATCATCCGTTGCCGCATAGAGGCCGTGCAGATGCGAGATGCTCACGCCCGTCATGTCATCTCCCAGAACAGTTCGTCCTCGGTCAGGAAGGCTTCAACAAAGGCGGCGGGCAGGACAAACCCGTCCGGATCATCCTGCACGATCGCGCCAAGCTGGCTTTGATGCGCGTTGAGGGCTGCGCGCTTTTGGGCGGCGAACCCAGCGGGGGCAAGGCAGACAGGCGCATGATGCGCGATGCGGTGTTTGAAGTCGCGGTCCTCCCAGCGGCTCCAGACCGGATAGCTGTAGAAGGTCCAGTCCGGCTGCATCTCGCGGAGAAGGCGGGCGACGTGGGCTGTCACCTTGTGGTCGATGTGATGATCCTCGGGCGCGGGGGCAAAGATATGCCGCGCGCCCGTGGCGGTGATCCGGTCCGCCAGTGTCGCGGCGATTTCCGCCGGATCGGACTGGTACATCTTGCTGTCGGGCAGGCCCAGCCATGTCAGATCATCGGGAGTTCCCCCCAGATGGGCCAGCGCCTGCTCCATCTCGGCACGCCGCCGCTGTGCCAGCCTGTGCGGCGGCCATTGCGTGGATTGCGGATGGCTGGCGCTGCCATCGGTCAGGCAGATGACATGCGCCCCCGCCCCCGCAAAGGCCCGCGCCAGCAGCGTGCCGCAGCCCAGCGTTTCATCATCGGGATGCGGAGCCAACACGACCAGTTTGTGAAGACCTGCGAAAACGCCCGCGCCGGTCGATGATTTCCGCAGCTTCACGCGAAAGCCCCCCAGATCCGGCCGTTCCGGCACAGGGCATCGTCGGCTGCCCGTTGGAGAAACGCATCCCGCGCCACCTGCCGCAGATAGACGGACAGATCACGCGCCGCGCGTCCGGTGTCGCTGTCGGCCACGAAATGCCGCAGGCCGAGGCTTTGTTCAACCGCGCGCAGGGCGTCCAGCCCGACCTCCTCGGTGAACAATCTTGCCGCGATGGAGAGGCTGACCACCTCGTCGGGCGCTTGAGCGGGATCTGCCGCCGCAATGGCTGCCTTCTCGACCAGCGCAATCCCGGCCCAGGCGCGCATCAGCACCGTCATCAGCCGCGCCTTCTGCATCTCGGCCTGCATGCGGCCGCTGGCGCGCAACTCTGTCGCGGCGCGGTCCAGCAGTCCCGTTGCGGCCCCGACCTGAAGCGCCGCGATCCGCCAGACTCCGCCGACGAAATGCGGCTCTTTGAGGTAATCACCCGGCGCGCCGATCCAGTCGGCGGGGGCAACGGGCAGCGCATCGCAATCGAACCGGCCCGATGCGCTGGCCACCATGCCGCGCATGTCCCATGCGGCTGTGTCGGCGCGGCGCGGGTCTGTGACATCGACCAGCGCCAGCCGAGCTTCGGGGCCTGCATTCACGCTCACCAGCGCATGTGTGACCGTACCAAGCCCCGAGGCGAAGGTTTTGCACCCACGCAGATGCGTGTCACCTTCGGACCATGCGACGGGCGTGTCGCCATCCGCGCCCCAGACCCCCAGAAAAGCGCCCTGCGCGATCTGCTGGCGGATGGTCAGGCTTTGCAGGGGGGTGCCGTAAAGATCGATCAGACGCAGCGCGTTGACATGCCCCTCCCAAAGCCGCCCGACGCTAAGATTGGCCGCGCCGATCCGCATCAGGGTACGGGCCGTGCCTGCGGGGTCTGTCACGCCATCCTCGGTCAGAAGATGGGCGGCGCGCAGCAGGTCGATGGAACGGCCGATGCGCCGCGTTCCGGCCTCCTCGGCCTGCGCCGCCGCAGCAAGTTGTTGCCACAGACCGGCTTGCAGTGGGCTGTCAGAGCCTAAATCGGGGAATGCGGGCGACGTCGACGGTGTATGGATCAAGGTGCGACCTCGCTTGTTTCGGGCTCCTGCAAAGTGGCCTGCTGCTGCGCGGGTTGTACGGCATCGCCGAGCAGGCGCGTCCAGTTCCGCGCCACCGCGCTCAGGCGGAATCCGGGATTGGCCGTCACGCGCGGCGGGTTGCGCCGCCATGCTTGGATCCGCGCGGCGATCTGTGCGGGATCATGCGCGTCGATCCGCTGGTCGGTGTCGCAAAGCACCTCGTCATTCGCGCCAAGCCCTGCATGGGCAAGCGCGGGCGTGCCCACCGCATTGGCCTCGGCCAGCACCAGACCGAAGGTCTCGGCGAAGGTGGTTTGCGGATAGAACAGGCACAGGGAGCGCCGCAACTGCCGGATCAGGGCCGGATGCGACAGGGAGCCAAGGAAAATCACCCCCTCGGGGACGGGGCCGGTGGCCCATCGCAGATAGCCGGGATCGGCGACGGCAAGTGTCAGTTCGGGAATGCAGGCGCGCAGGGTGCGGAACTGTTCGAAAACCTCTGCCAATCCTTTGTGGGGCGAGCTTGCAAAGAGCAGCCGGTTAGGGTCGCGCGGCGTGCTGTCGGGGCGAAGATCATCGGCCAGCGGGTTGTAAATCACCTTGACGGGCGGTGTCTCCGACGCGCGGCTGACCTCGCCCATAAAGGTCGTTAACGCGTTTGCATGGGTCTGCGAGACGGCGATCACGGTAATCCCCGCCGCCGCCAGCGCCGCGCCCATCTTGCGGTTGTGGCGGCCCGGATAGATATGCATCCACAAATAGATTGCAGCGTCGGGGTGCAGCTTGCGCAGCTTCAGCGCCACTTTCCAGCGGTTGATCACCACGATCGTGCCAAGGCTGCCGGCGGCAGTACGATAGACCTGCTCCAGCGGTTGCAAGTCTCCGGCCTCGGACCAGAAGCGCCCCGCGCGGTTGTTCTGGTAGAGCGTCACATCGAAATCCTGCCGCAGCGCCGCCGCGACGCGCAGCACCGTGGCCTCTGTACCACCCAGCCCGCCGCGCGCGATGTCCGGCAGGTCATAGCCATCTGCGCTGCAAGGATCGACGAAGGCGATCCTTTGCCGGTTTGATCTGTATCGTGTGTGTATCATCCTGCCACCATTCTATCCGATGAAGCCAAAGCCGTGATGCCTTCCACCTGCGCGGTCATGCGCGGTGAAAGAGGAAGATCGCGCCGCCGCAAAAGCTGCGGGTTGCTGACGAAAGCCAGCTCAAACGCGGGGATATCAAGCGGAACACAGGCCACCTGCCCCGTTCTGCGCCATGTGGCGACCTTGCCCCAGACATGCGCACGATCCGCCTTGCGCTGCGCGCTGTCATAATCCGAGCTGGCCGATTGCGTGAGGCTGTCGGGCGTCTCGATTTTCGTCAGAAGACATTCGGGAATGATCCAGACAACCTCGCCGTTCAGGATCAGCCGGTTGCGGAACTCGCGGTCTTCCTCGATGCAATTCTCGAACCCGCCAAGCCGCTGGAACACATCCGCCCGAAACAGGCCCGAATTGATATGCGTCCATTCCCCCGGCACCGAGGCGCCCATTTGCAGATTGGGAAACACATCGTCGAACAGTGACAGGTCCCTGCGGATCTCGACCCGGCGGCCATCCGGCAGGATCAACTCGTGATGCGTCAGTACCGCACTCACATCAAGCTCCTGCCCCGCCGTCTTGTGCGCCAGTTCCCAGTTCAGGCAGTCATCGGCACGGATGCCCTTGGCCGTCAGCACGCGCACCTGCCGCAACACTTTGTCACGATGCGGCAGATCGTCGGAATCGTGAAAGGTCACCGCCGCCCCGTCTGTGAACAGCAGGCCCGCGTTCTTGGCCTGCGCGGTGCCAAGGTTCCTGCCGAGCCGGAGGTAATTGAACTTCGGGTGATCAAAGAACGGCCGCAGCGCGTCCTGCGTGTGATCGGTGCTGGCATCGTCCACCACCGTCACGGTGATATTCCACCATGACTGGTCCAGCGCGGCGCGCACCGCATTGGTCACCAGATGCGCGCGGTTGAAGGTGGGGATGATGATATCGACCAGCGGGGCCATCGGATCGGCGCTCATGCCATGTCCTCCGCTCCCGGGTTGCCAACAAGCGCATGTCGATAGGCGCGCAGGCTCCGGTCCGTCAGAATGGCCGCAGGCAGCGGCAACATCAGCGTCAGCAGCGCCGCATGGATCAGCGGCTCGGACGGTGCGGCCACCACCAGCAGCAACAGCGGAGCCACAAACAGCACCAGATGGGCAAGCGGGATGGCAATCCGGCTTGATGCGCCTGTGCCGGACTTGTCCGTGACTACGAATGTGAACCTGCCGCCCGCGACCGCATCGAACGTGGCTCTGGCCGATCGCGGCGCCAGCGCGATACGGCAGGCCAGAGCGCGGAGGATGACCCCGCCTCCGAGCTTGTCGCGCAGGCCCCGGCCAATGATCCGCAGCGCGACATCACACAGGCTCAGCACGATCACAGCGGCGGCCAATGAGGCTGCAAGCGTGTGCCCCCTTCCCAGAGCGAGCAAAGCCAGCAGCAGTACCGTCGGCACCATCGCCAGATTGAACCATGCCGTCAGTTGCGACACGACAACGAGCCTTTTGTGCAAACTCAACGGGCCGGAGGGGGTGAGCACGGTGCGCAGGTGTTGCAGCAAGGTTTGGAAGTTGCCGCTGCACCACCGGTAGCGCTGGGTTTCAAGATCCCGCAGCGAAAACGGCAGCAGCCCCTGCCCCACAACCTGATCGATGAACCGCCCGCTATAGCCTGCCCTGCACAGCCGCACGCCCATTTCGGCATCCTCTGTCGTGCTCGCGTCCGACCAGCCGCCCGCGGCGATCAAGGCGGGTTTCGAGACGACGCATAACGTGCCCGTCAGCAGCACGGCCTCGGCCCCGTCGGCAACAGCGGCATTCGATCTGAAATACTCCTCCAACTCGGCATCCACGCCCGACACAGGACCGCAGACACCGACATAGGATTGCGGAAACTGGACATAATCCGCCCCCGTGCGCTGCAACGCGCAGGCAGCGGCGGACAGGAATTGCGGCGAGACGCCGTAATCGGCATCCACGGTGACCACGTGGCTTGCGTCGGAGCGTGTATGCGCCAGCGCGATATTCAACGCGCCCGCCTTGGCGCCCTGCACGCCGCGGCGGTGGATGAACCTGATGCGTTGCGCTTGCCGCGCGCAGAAATCCTGCACCGGGGTCCAGCAACGGCGGTCCTGTGTGTTATTGTCCATCACGATGATCTCATAGCGCTCTTGCGGCCAGTCCTGATCAAGCAGCGCTTGCAATGTCCGGATCACCAAGTCAGCCGGTTCCGCATGCGTCGCCACATGGACCGAAAAGACCGGCGCACTGAAATGTTGCGTCGGGCGGAAGCGCGGCGCGGCAAAGCGCGTGATCACCGGGCGAAGGCACATCAACCCCAGTTGCAGCAAAAGGATCACGCCGCAGACCAGCGCGGCAATCGCGGGAAATACGACCGCCGCGACCAGCAGAGCGAAGGCCAAGAACAGGCGATAGGTCATCACGCACCCCCAAGATGTAGAAATGAGACAAGCACATTTGGTTTTCGATTTTTCGCGGCTCAAATATGCCGTCTACCCTGACAACGCACGCAACAGCACTCTTTCAGCTTGAGAGGAAAATTTCACCGCTTAATTCACATGACCTTGGAACGCTTGAGCTTTGGATATATCTCGAATTGCATAGCTTTTGCTTTTCCTCATCGCTCCGGAAACCATGAAATATCCATATCGGCGTAGCGGTCGTAGAAATCGGTCATTTTGACAAGTTCATCCTCTTTCAGAATTTGCAGATCCTGATTTTTCCGCTGGATATATCCCGCCTGCTCCATTTGAAGGAATGTCTTGCTGATATAGACATTCGTCAGCCCCAGATAATCGGCGATCTGGCTTTGGGTCATCGGCAGGCGCAGAGTATCCGTCATCTCTTGATTGGAAATCCGCAACCGCGCGATGAGGTCCAGCAGCATGTAGCTGACCCTTTCTATCGCGCTCATCCGTCCCATGGCGCGCAAAAGATCAATTAAAACAACTTGATCGCGCAAGGCAATCGAAAGTAGAAGCGCGGAAAGCTTCGGGGATTCCCGCAAGACGATATCCAGCGAGGATTTGGGAAACGGGCAAAGACAAGCCTTCTCGAACGTCCGCAAAGCGGTCGTCATGTGTTTCATCGCGATATCGGGAAAGCCGATAATATCACCGGGATGGTGGATTTTGACAATCTGGCGGCGACCGTCAGGCAGATCGGTATAGCTGAAGGCCCAGCCGCTTTTAACGACATACAAATCACTGCTTTCGTCCCCACCCTCATAAATCAGCGTACCGGAATCAAATTCCCTCTCTGATTTCTCGAGACTAGCCAGCATTTCCTTATCGTCATTATTGAGCGGGATATAATGCGATAATTTACTGACAAGGCAGCTGGGGTGGGCAGTCATCGGTCGTCCTTATCTTCTCTCGGTTCATATTAATACGCAACTGGCAAAAAGGTTTCGTTTAATCTTCTGTCATAAGCTTATTCAAATTTATTAATAAATATCAAAGAAAAGTAATTCCAACGGAGCGTACGCCCGCCCTGCAAGGGCATTCCAGTGGCGGGCGTTCGCAAGGCAGTGCGCTGATCGTATCAGAGCGGAAGTATGACAGCCTCTTCACGCTCCCAGTGCCGCGCGGACAGTTTGGCGATCAGATCGCCTGCACCTTCCGCCAGATCGACAAAGAACGCGTCGGGCACGGCCCCTGCCTTCTCCATCAACACGGCCGCACCCGGCGTGTGGCCGATGGCCTTGCAATGGGCGAAAGCGTCAGAGACGAAGTCCAGCGCGGCTTTCTCGCCCGTCAGCATCTTCGCACCATCCTCGGACATCACCAGAGCGACCGCGTCAAACAACACGGACGGCGCGCCGTCTACTTTCTCGTCGGCAGGCAGAAGGTCACCACTGTCCAGCGTCACACCTCCTACTTTGGGGGCCACAATCTTGACAGTCGCACCCGCCTCTTCGGCGGCGGTTTTCAGCGCCTCTATGGTGCCTTTCTCGGCACCATTGGTGACCAGAATACCGAGTGTGCGGCCCATCACGGGCGGTTCCTTTTTGAGGATCGACAGCGCATCCGAGGGTTTCATCTCCACCCGTTCCCTTGCAGGCTCCACGGCGGCGGGCAGTTCGTGGCCCAATCCGTCAGCCACCCTTTGGGCCAGTTCTTCATCCACGTTGCGCAACTGCGCCAGAATACGCTCACGCACATGGGTGAGGTGCACCTTGGACAGTTCGAACACCAAAGCTGCCACCATATGGGTCTGCTCCACCGCCGTTTGCGAGGTGTAGAACAGGCGCGCCTGACTGAAGTGGTCGGCAAAGGTGTCCGCCCTGATCCGCAGCTTTTCCTTGGCAGGTTCGGACATATGCGCGACCGTGGTGAACCCCTGATCCGAGGCACGCGGGCCGTGCTCTTCATCCACCTGCGCCAGACTGTTCGGTTCGTAATTGGCGCGGCCCTGATGCACATGCGTCTGCATCATGCCGTCACGCTGGAAGTTCTGCATCGGGCATTTCGGTGCGTTGACCGGAATCTGGTGGAAGTTGGTCGTCCCCAGCCGCGATTTCTGCGTATCGAGATAAGAGAACAACCGCCCCTGCAGCAAAGGATCGTTCGAGAAATCAATCCCCGGCACGATATTGGTCGGCAGGAACGCGACCTGCTCTGTCTCGGCAAAGAAATTGTCCGGATACCGGTCCAGCACCATGCGCCCGATAATCCGGACGGGGATGTCCTCCTCGGGGATCAGCTTGGTCGAATCCAGAACGTCATAGGGCTGCTGTGCCGCCCATTCCTCGTCAAAGACCTGAATACCCAGTTCCCATTCCGGATACTGGCCCGCCTGGATGGCCTCGTAAAGGTCGCGGCGGTGATAATCGGGATCGGCCCCCGAAATTTTGACTGCCTCGTCCCATGTGGTCGATTGCAGGCCAAGCTTTGGTTTCCAGTGGAACTTGACCAACGTGTCCACGCCCTCCGCATTGACCAGCTTGAACGTGTGCACGCCAAACCCTTCCATCATCCGGTAGGATCTGGGGATCGCGCGGTCCGACATGGCCCACATGATCATATGCATGCTTTCGGGCATCAGGGAGATGAAATCCCAGAACGTATCATGGGCGGTAGCGGCTTGCGGAAAGCCGCGATCCGCTTCGGGCTTCACCGCGTGGATGAGATCGGGAAACTTGATCGCGTCCTGAATGAAAAACACAGGGATGTTGTTGCCCACCAGATCCCAGTTGCCCTCGTCGGTGTAGAGCTTCACCGCAAAGCCGCGCACGTCGCGCGGCGTGTCCTTGGAGCCTTTCGAGCCGGCAACGGTCGAGAACCGCACGAAGACCGGCACCTGATCGCCCGCTTTCTGGAACAGCGAGGCGATTGTCAGTTCGGGGATCGCCTCGGTGCATTCGAAATAGCCATGCGCTCCGGTGCCGCGTGCGTGGACAATCCGCTCAGGGATGCGCTCGTGGTCAAAGTGGAAGATCTTTTCGCGCAACACGAAGTCTTCCAGCAAGGTGGGGCCGCGCGCACCGGCTTTCAGGGAATTCTGGTTGTCTGAAATCGGAACGCCGTGGTTCGTGGTCAGCACGTCGCCCCCGCGCTGCTGGGTTTCGCCCCCTGAACCCTGCGGCAGGTCTTTTGAATCGTCCGTCGTCTTGCGTGCCATCTGGGCGCTCCTTCTTGGTCACGTGCTCAACGGCGCATGTGCTTTTATGTTCCAAGGAAAGAGTGGCCGTGACCCGAGGTCTGCGGCTTTGCGCCATTCTCCGCTGGCACGAGGGCGCGGATATGTGCGCGGGCGGTGGTTTATGTTCCGTTGGTGCCGCACAGCGCGGCGGATGGCGCACAAGCGTGATTTGCCTCAATGAGCGAGTGTTCGCCACCTGAAACAGGATTAGCTACAACTACATGGAGCTCTGCGTTGATGGTCGCGTATCAATGTGACAGAGGGCATCGCACGGCCGCGGTCGGGCGATCCGACGGATCAATCTGGCAGTTTATCGTGCAGCAACTTCCAACCTCTGGCCGTGGCACTTGCGGCAGCCAATCGCCCGGCCGGGGGGCGGCCGTGCGATGCCCGGGCCGCTGCGCGGCTGTTCCGGGCGGGGTGGCACGCTGCAACCTCCGCTTGGTGCCCGCATAACTGACTGTTGCGACCGCTCCACCCAAGACGCGCGGGAACCTTTCTCAGCGGGAAACCGGGGCTTAATCTCTCAATCGGGAGTCTGGCACTGCATACCACAGGTTCTTGGCAAGCTTACCGCCTTTGCACATCGCCTCGCGGACAGACATGCGTTCCTGCTCGACCTTGCTGAAGGATTTCTCGCCTTTCTCACGAATGCGGCGCTCATGCAGCACAAGAAGGTTTCCGTCGTCTTCCTTGATCAAAAACCAGACATCCTGGTTCTGCATCCTCGAACCAAACACACGCTCGTGAATTTTGCTGTGTTCCACCATCGGACCGATTCCCTTGTGTTGGGTTCGCCGAGCATAGGCAAAGTGAGCGCGAATTAAAATAAAACGATGCCATGCCGCCACTCCCGATGCGCCGCTGAGGACTCCGGCAATGTCTAAGGGCCGCGATCTATGAAAGATCACGGCCCCGGAACTTTAATAAAGACAATACATTTCTGTGTCTTAGCTGGGCTGCTTGGTCGTCCGCAGATATGGCAGAACCCGCTCGAAACTGCCGAAGCGGGCGTTCGCATCCTCGTCCGACACGGCAGCGGTGACGATCACATCCTCGCCCTGTTTCCAATTGGCGGGCGTGGCAACCTGATGCTGCGCGGTCAACTGGATCGAATCGAGCGCCCGCAGGATCTCGTCGAAATTGCGCCCCGTTGTCATCGGATAGGTCAGGCTCAGCTTGATCTTTTTGTCGGGACCGATCACGAAAACGGTCCGCACGGTGGCGTTATCCGCAGGCGTGCGCCCCTCGGACGTCCCCTCGGCGGCGGCTGGCAACATGTCATAGAGCTTGGCCACCTTGAGGTCGGTATCGCCGATCATCGGATAGCCGACGCTATGACCTGTCGCGACCTGAATGTCGGATTTCCATTTGTGATGGCTTTCCACCGGATCGACGGAGATGCCGATGATCTTGGCGTTGCGCTTGGTGAATTCCGGGGCCAGCCCCGCCATTATCCCCAGTTCCGTGGTGCAGACAGGGGTGAAATCCTTGGGATGGCTGAACAGCACCGCATAGCCGTCGCCGATCCAGTCGTGAAAGCGGATCGGGCCATCGGTGGTGTCGGCCTCGAAATCGGGGGCGATATCATTGATACGTAGAGCCATGTGGACCTCCTGTAGGTTTCGGTATGGTGACAGGGCTGCGTGAAACGCCGGCCCCGTCAATGATAGTGCAGCGGGCTGTCAGCCCTGCGGCCTCGCTCAGGCCTCTCTGCGGCCTTCCAGCACGGCTTTCAGCACAAGCGCCACCACCGCGATCAGGGTCAACGTCGATGCAGCAGCAAAGGCTCCCACCGCGTTGAGATCGTTGAACAGCAACTCGACATGCAGCGGCAATGTATTGGTCTGCCCGCGGATATTGCCGGAGACGACAGAGACGCCGCCGAACTCGCCCACAGCCCGCGCGGTACACAGCACGGCACCGTAAAGCAGCGCCCATTTAATATTCGGCAGCGTGACGCGGGTGAACACCTGCCAGCCGCTTGCGCCCAGCGTTACAGCGGCCTGTTCCTGCTCGGTGCCCTGCGCCTCCATCAGCGGTAGCACTTCACGGGCCACGAAAGGCGCTGTCACGAACATCGTGACCAGCACGATCCCCGGCAGCGCGAACAGTACCTGAAAATCATTGGCCTGCAACCAAGGCCCCAGCAGCCCCTGTCGCCCGTAGAGCAGCAGATAGCAGATGCCCGCGATGATGGGCGAGATCGAGAAAGGTATCTCGATGATCGTCACCAGCGCGCTGCGGCCCCAGAAACGGTGCTTGGCTACGGCCCATGCCGCCGCCACACCGAAGGCCACGTTGAGCGGCACCACGATGATCGCGACAAGCGTGGTCAGCCAGATCGCATGCAGCGTTGCGGGATGCAGGATATTGGCGGCATAAACCTGCCAGCCTTCGGAAAAGGCGCGCGCGAAGATGAAAAGCAGCGGTGCCGCGATGAACAGCAGCGTCAGCGCCACAGCGACACCGATCAGGATACGCTCGCCGCGCCGTGCCTGGCCGGGCAGACGGGACAGGGTTGTCTGGCTCATCGGCTCACCTCGCGGGCCCGTGCGGCCCAGACCTGCAACAGGTTCGACGTGACCAGCAGCACCAGCGCAAACAGCAACAGCACCAGCGCGATGGCGGCGGCTCCGTTATAGTCGAACTCCTCCAGCCGGATATAGGCCAGAAGGGCCGCGATTTCCGTGCGGAACGGCAGATTTCCGGCGATGAAGACGATCGCGCCAAACTCTCCCAAAGACCGCGCGAAGGCGGTCGTGCAACCGGCCAGCCATGCAGGCAGGATCGCGGGGAACACGACGCGGGTAAAAATCGTCCAAGGCCGCGCGCCCAGCGTGATTGCGGCCTGCTCCAAAGCGGGGTCCATATCTTCCAGCACAGGCTGGACCGTACGGACAACGAATGGCACCGAGGTAAAGGCCATCGCCAGCGCGATGCCCCAGATGGTGTAGACCACCTGAAAGCCCATCGCCTCGATCACCGGACCGAACCAGCCGTTGGCCGAGAACAGCGCCGTCAGCGACAGCCCCGCCACCGCCGTAGGCAGCGCGAAGGGCACATCCATCAGCGCGTCCAGAATGCGCTTGCCCGGAAAGTCGTAGCGCACCAGCACCCATGCCATCAGCAGGCCGTAGATCGCGTTGAACACCGTGGCGATGACAGCCGCCGTCAGCGTGATCTGGAATGCCGCCACCGCCCGCGGGCTGGAAATGATCTGCCAGAACCTGACAGGGCCGATCTCGGCCCCTTTCAGGATCAGCGCCAACACCGGGATCAACACGATGAAGGTGAGATACAGCAGCGTCGTGCCAAGGCTCAGCGTGAACCCCGGCAGGACGCGTTTGGCGCGGATCGGTGCGCTGCTATGGGCGGTGGCGGTGATCATGGGATCACTGGTTGACGAAGACGTTGTCGAGGCGGGCACCCTCGGCAAAGTGGTTTTCCTGCACGGCGTCCCATCCGCCGAACACCTCGTCCACCGTCACAAGGCGCACCTCGGGCAGGTTGTCGGCAAACTCGGCGGCAACATCCTCGTCCACAACGCGGTAGTAGTTCTGCGCGACGATACGCTGTGCATCCGGCGAATAGAGCCATTCCAGATAAATGTTTGCCAGATCAATCGTAACGTTACGCTCGGCCACCTCTTCCACCACAGCCACCGGGAAGGCGGCGAACAGGCTCAGCGACGGGGTCACACGCTCCAGCGCCGCATCGGCATAGGCTGCTGCAATCCCGCCGGTTTCAGCCTCGAATGTCACCAGAACATCGCCGATATTGCGCTCGGCAAAGGTCTGGGTCGCGCCGCGCCCGCCGGTGTCGAACACGGGAACATTGTCGAAGATTTGCTTAACAAACGCCTCGGCCGCATCCTCGTCGCCGCCATTCTGGTCCAGCGCATAGGCAAAGGCCGCCAGATAGGTGTAGCGCGCATTGCCGCTGGTGCGCGGGTTGGGAAAGATCACCTCGATATCGTCGCGGGCCAGATCGTCCCAGTCCTGAATGTTCTGCGGGTTGCCTTCACGCACAAGAAAGGCGGGCAGCGAATACCACGGCGAGGCGCCGTTGGGCAGCAACTCGCGCCAATTCTCTGGTAGCAGGCCGCCTTGGGCCAGAACGTCGATATCGGTTTCCTGATTGAAGGTCACGACATCCGCCGGAAGCCCCTCAAGGATGGCACGGGCCTGACGGGATGATCCGCCATGGCTCTGGTCGATGACCACGGTGCGGCCCGCTGTCTCCTGCCAATGCTCGGCAAAGACAGGGTTCAGCGCCTCGAAAAGCTCGCGCGCGATATCGTAGCTGGTGTTGAGCAGGGTGTCCTGTGCGGCGGCAGGTGTCGCGACAAGCGCTGCCGCCACGGCGGCGGCGCGGAAAGTGGGGAATTTCATACTGTCTTCTCCTGTTGAGATGTGAGCGGTCGAGCAGGTTTTGCGGGCGCATGGTCCCGCTGCTCGGTCGAAAAAAGCGTGCCGGCCTCGATCTTCAGCCGGACGGTGGCACCGGGCGTCATCGCATCGGCCTGCACGGCGCGGCGCGGCACGTCCGCCTCCGCCTCGCCAAGCTCCGCGTGTTCCAGCACAAGGCGCAGATGCGCGCCGTTGGACATGCGCGAGGCAATCGTCCACGGGGCCGCGCCATCGGGCACCGGCGTGACATCCTGCGGGCGCACGAACAGCCTTGCCGCCCCGTCCGGCATGGCGCGGCGCGGCAAAGCGGACAGATCCAGCCCCGCCCCATCGGCACGTCCGGCCTGCAGCGTCACGGGCAGCTCAATCGTAGCGCCCATGAAGCGAGCCACAAAGGGTGTGGCGGGATGGTCGTGGATCGCATCGGCATGGCCGATCTGCTCGATCCGGCCCTCGCCCATGACAACCACGCGGTCTGCCAGTTCGAACGCCTCCTCCTGATCATGGGTCACGAAAATCGTTGTGGATCCCGTCGCCTCGTGCACACCGCGCAACCAGCGGCGCAGATCGCGCCGGATCGCGGCATCCAGCGCGCCGAATGGCTCATCCAGCAGCAGCACTTTCGGCTCGATTGCCAGCGCCCGCCCCAAAGCGACACGCTGGCGCTGCCCGCCTGAAAGCTGCGCCGGATAGCGGTCTGCCAATGGCGTGATCTGTAACATATGCAGCAATTCATCGACCTTGGCGGCGATCACCGATTTGCCCGGACGCTCGGCACGGGGCCGGACGGTCAGACCAAAGGCGATATTGTCGCGCACGCTCATATGCGGGAACAGGGCGTAGTGCTGGAAAACGAACCCGATCCGGCGCTCTTGGGCGGCCAGTTGCAGCCAGTCGTCACCATCCACCGCCAGCCGTCCCGCGTCGGGCCATTCCAGACCGGCGATGATTTTAAGCAGCGTGGTCTTGCCGGACCCTGACGGCCCCAGCAGCGCGACAAGCTCGCCCTTGTCCACGCCAAGCTCTATGCCGCGCAGGACATCCGTCCGCCCGAAACGTTTGGTCAATCCGGATATGGCAATCGACATGGCACCGCTCTTTCAGTTCATGAGGGCGAGGTAGCGATGCCTTGATGCCCCGACAAGAGAGCGCCGCCGCCCGTGTCAAAGATGCAGGCGACCAAAATTCTGCAACGCAGGCCGCCCGCAAAACACTGGTAGACATAGCTGACGCAGTAGGTTTATTGTGCCGCAAAGCAGCACATTTACGGAAAATAATTCTTATCTGATGTTGAGAGAGGTTTATTTTCGGACCCAAATTCCGCATCACGCGCATTGCGTCCGGCACCGCCGCTGCCCAGCGCCTTTGGCTCACGCAACGTTGATCCACGCCGCGCCTTAGCCCGTGACAACGCCGCGCCGCTTTGGCAATGATGCGCTCACGCGAGCAGGTTGGAGGCGTGATGCGGTCTATAGCAGGTGTGTTGATGAAGGCTCTCTTGCCTTTGCTGGTTCTGGGCTGCGGCGGACCCGCGCGCGAGGATTATCCTGCCCCACCACCCGCCAGCCGCGCCGAGGCTGTCGTGGCCAGCGCGCGCCCCGTCGCGGTCAGCTTTCCGGCCTTCGGCGACAGCAAACCCCACCCGTGGGACGGTCGCGCACCCTCCGCTTATGCGGTCCACGGCATCGACGTATCGCGCTGGCAGGGTGCGATCGACTGGCCCACCGTACGCGCAGTCGGCATTTCCTTTGCCTATATCAAGGCAACGGAGGGCGGAGACCACGCCGACCCCGCCTTTCCCGACAACTGGCAGGGCGCTGCCCACGCGGGCCTGCCGCGCGGGGCCTATCATTTCTATTATTTCTGCCGTCCTGCGGTGGAACAGGCGCGATGGTTCATCCAGCACGTGCCGCGTGATCCCGCCGCGCTACCGCCAGTGCTCGACCTGGAATGGAACCACCGTTCGCCCAGTTGCACCAAACGCCCCGACCCCGCCACCGTGCGTGCCGAGGCAACGCGCTTTCTGGATATCCTGACCGCGCATTACGGACAGCGTCCGGTGATCTACACCACACCCGATTTCTACCGCGAGACCGGCATCGGCAGCCTGCCGGGCACCGAGTTCTGGCTGCGCTCGGTCGCGGGCCACCCCTCCACGGTCTATCCCGGCCAGCGCTGGAGTTTCTGGCAATATACCGGCACCGGGATCGTGCCGGGCGTGCGCGGCCCGGTCGATATCAACGTCTTCGCTGGATCGGTCCCCACATGGACGCGCTGGCGCAATCCGTAAGGATGGCGCTTCTCTACCAGGCTCTCCGACACCCGGTGCTGGTTGACTGGAACATCAAGGCAGTCACAGGCGGTGCGCCCGCCCGCGACAGGATCACCTCAAGCAGAAAGGGCTGCGATCACCGCTTCGGTGATGGCGCCTGTGCTATGCGAGCCCGGGCGCACCCCGATCCCCTGTGCGGTGGCAGCTTCAATCGCATCCAGTATG
>JBLRWK010000013.1:0-80441 GCA_047921295.1 Rhodobacterales bacterium | reverse complement strand
CAGCCCTCATGAAGGGACAGCGCTCCGGCTTGGAGTCTTTTTCAGCGGCCTGCTAGAGAGGCCAGATGAACGGGATCAACAACGAGGCGATCACCGCCATGCTGATATTGAGCGGAATACCCACCCGCAGGAAATCGGTGAAGCGGTAGCCCCCCGGACCGTAGACCAGCGTGTTGGTCTGGTAGCCGATGGGTGTCGCAAAACTGGCCGAGGCCGCCACCATCACTGCGGCCACCAAGGCGCGCGGCTCGATGCCCATCGTGTCACCTAGGCCGATGGCAATCGGTGTGACCACCACAGCCACGGCGTTGTTCGAGACCATCTCCGTCAGGATCGTGGTCAGCATATAGACGCTGAACACCACCAGCATCGGATGCATGTCCAACATATGCGGGGCGACCAGATCCACCAGCATCTGGACGGCCCCCGTATTCTGCATGCCTGCCCCGATCACCAGCATGCCGAAGATCAGCGCCAGCAAACGCCCGTCCACGTAGGAGAACGCCTCGTCCGCATCGATGCAGCGGGTCGCTAGCACGATACCCAGCGCGAAGAACGACAGCAGCAGGATCGGGGCCACGTTGAACCCGGCCAGCACCACGATCCCCAGCAATGCCACGACAGCGATGGGCGCGTGGCCACGCCGGAAAGCGCGCGCCGTGGGATGCGAGACATCGACCAGTTCCATCTCGGTCGCCAGACGCTGGATATCGCCGGGAGAGCCTTCCAGCAGCAAGGTATCCCCGACGCGCACAACCAGTTCGTCCAACTGCCGTCCGATGTTCTGGTTGCGCCGGTGCACCGCCAGCGGATAGACCCCGAACCGCCGCCGCAAGCGGAGCGATCCCAAAGAGCGGCCCACCATCTTGCACCCCGGTGTGATCAGCACCTCCACGGTCGATGTCTCCACCGCCGAGACCTGATCGACCCGCTTGAGGCTTTTGTCACGCTGCAGGCTGAGCAGTTCGGACATCTGCGTGCGCAGCACCACGCGGTCGCCAACCTCGAGCGTCACGCCCTTCAGGTCACGCCGCAGGGACAGATCGCCCCGGATCACGTCGATCAGCCGCACGCCTTCGCGCTTGAACAGTTGCACCCCGTTCACCTCGCGCCCGATCAGGTTGCTGTCGGGCGGGATCACCGCCTCGGTAAAGAACTTCATCCGGCTTTTGTCGGACAGCAGCGTCGCCATGCTGTCGCGGTCCGGCAGCAGACGGGGCGCGATGAAATGCAGGAATATCATGCCCCATGCGACCTGCACGATGCCCAGCGGCGTGATCTCGAAAATCGTGAAAGGTGTCATGCCTTGCGATTGCGCCACGCCGTCCACCAGCAGGTTGGTCGAGGTGCCGATCAATGTCAGCGTGCCGCCGAGAATCGCGGCATAGCTGAGCGGGATCAGCAGCTTGCTGGCTGAAATGTTCATGGTGCGGGCCAGTTGGACAAAGACGGGAATCATCACGACCACGATGGGCGTATTGTTCATCACCGCCGAAGAGAGCGCCACGATCACCAGCAGAATGAAGATGGCCGACGCAGGCCGCGTCCGCGCCAGCCTGTCGGCAAGGCCGGTGAACGCATCCAGCGCCCCCGTCCGCACCAATGCGCCCACGACGATGAACATCAAAGCGATGGTCCAGGGGGCCGGATTGCCCAGCACGGCCAGCGCCTGATCATAGGGCAGCAGCCCCAACAGCAGCATCACCGCAGCCCCCGTGATGGCCACCACCTCTGCGGGGTATATCTCTTTGATAAACATCACAAACATACCCAGCACAACGATCAGGCACAAAATCGCCTGTGTGTTCTGGGAAAACTCGAAAACCGACATATTCTATCCTGTTATGGGGGATCAGACACGACGTTCACTTTCGCCGATAGGCGGCAGCGGAGCAAGCGCCGCCTTTGGTCGCGGCTGGACAAGCGCCATGCCCGCCATCATCAGCGCCATCGCCACCCAGATCAGCGGGGCATAGCGTTCGCCCAGCAAAAGCATCGCCCAGATCACACCGAAACCTGTCACCAGATAGCTGACCTGCACCGCAAAAACCGCGCCGGCGCGTCCGACCAGCCAGACGAATGCCGTATAAACGAGCACATGAACTGTGGATGACCCGATCAGCGCCCATTCCGCCACGCCATAGGGCGCGCGCGGGCTGATCCACTGCCCCGAGGCAAGCATCAGCGGCAGCGTGATCACCGCCCCGATGGCCGAGGCCCCCAGCAGCACCTGCACAGGGTCCAGCCCCGCGGTGCCCCAGCGGGAGACGTAGTTGCCCTCGAACGCATAACAAAGCGAGGCGATGACCGCGACCGGCACCCAGATCACCATCGCCGGATCGGGCAGGCTCGCCTCTGGTATGACCAGCAGCGCCACGCCGCCCAGCCCCAGCCCCAAACCGGCCAGCCGCCGCAGGCGGAACCGCTCCAGCCCGAGGCCCAGCGCGATGGGAAAAGCCATCATCGGGATCAGCGACAGCAGGATCGACAGCACGCCGGAGGGCAGATGCACCGCCGCCTGATAGGAGGCCGTGTTGGGCAGCACCGTCCCGATCAGGGCGATCACGACATAGACACGCAGCGCCGCGCGTGTCAGGGGCAAGCGCCGCCCCGTGGCCAGCGCGATCACGGCCATCAGCATCGCGCCGATCACCAGTTGCCAGAAAATTAGGCCGAAATGGCCGTGGCCGGTGCTGACCGCCAGCTTGGTCAGCGGCTGGGTGATCCCCCAGCCCGCACCCAGCAGGACCAGCAGGCCGAACAGGGCCAGCGCCTCCTTGTGGTGCCATGCAGCAGCCGCCCGGCCCAGCCTCAGGGCCCCGTCATTTCGAGCCGCCCGCCCTGCCGGATCGCGCGCGCCTTGACCGCACGTCCGGTCGCATCGTCGGTTTCGACATACAGGCCGGACAGGGTCGCCTCGCCCAGCGCGGGCGCGAAACGGCCCTTGGCCATGCCCGTCACGAAACGGCGCAAAGGCTCGGCTTTGTCCATGCCGATCACGCTGTTGTAATCGCCGCACATCCCCGCATCGGATTGATAGGCTGTCCCTGCGGGCAGGATCATCGTGTCGGATGTCGGCACATGGGTATGGGTGCCGACAACCACGCTGGCGCGCCCGTCGCAGAAATGGCCCATGCCCATCTTCTCGCTGGTCGCCTCGCAATGCATATCCACCAGCGTGGCCTGCACGGCACCGCCCAGCGGATGCGCGGCGAGCACCTGATCCACAGCCGAGAACGGATCATCAAAGGCGCGCTTCATGAACACATTGCCCAGCACCTGCGTCACCAGAATCTTGCGCCCCCGCGAGTCTGAAAACACACGATGCCCCCGTCCCGGCGCGCCTTTGGCATAGTTCAACGGCCGCAGGATGCGCGACTCGGTCTCGATGAACTGCAGCATGTCCTTCTGGTCAAAGGCATGATCGCCCAGCGTCAGGCAATCCGCCCCCGCCGCCAGCAGCACCCGCGCATGATCCGCCGTCAGCCCTGCCCCGCTCGACGCGTTCTCGCCGTTCACCACGACAAAATCCAGCTTCCACTCGGCCCGCAGGCGGGGAAGATGATCGGAAATGGCCTGCCGTCCGGCACGACCCATGACATCGCCTAGGAACAAAATTTTCATGACCGAAGGCGTAGGGCGATTGCGGCGATCCGGCAAGGGTCAAGCGGGCGACGGGCGCGATTATTTGCGCGCCCGTTTCATCTTGCCGCAAATACTCAAACAGCACCGCCGCCGCAGGCAATCACCTCAGCTTCCGTCACGATCATATCGAGCGGCTGGTCGGTCGCCTCCAACGGCAGCGCCTCGGCCTCCTGCGCGCCAAAGGCAAAGCCCACGGCCAGCACACGACCGCGCGCGCGCAAGGCCGCCAGCGTCCGGTCGTAGAACCCGCCGCCATAGCCCAGCCGCCCGCCATGCCGGTCAAATGCCACCAGCGGCACGATCAGCACCTCCGGCTCCAGCCAGTCCTGCGCCAATGGCACAGGCGCGCCGAACGTGCCCGCTGTCATCGGACCGTCAGGTGTCCAGCGGGCAAAGCGCAGCGCCATGCCCTTGCCCTGAATGACCGGCACGCAGACCGGCCCATGCGCCGCCATCCGCGTCATGGCCGCCAGCGGGCTGATCTCGGTCCGCATCGGCATGTAGCTCGCCAGAACCTTGCCCCTGTGCGGCTCCAGCACGTCCGCCAGCAGCCCCGCATGATCCGGCCCCACCGCAGCAAAGGCGGCCGCGCGCCGTTCAAAGGCCAGCCTGCGCGCCTCGGCCTTGATCGCGGCCAGTTCGGCAGGATCGACCGGAGGTGTCATCAGATCAGAACCATCGTCGCGATGCCGAGGAAGACGAAAAAGCCCACGATATCCGTCACGGTCGTCACGAACGGGCCAGAGGCCACGGCAGGGTCGACCCCCATTTTCTCCAGCGTCAGCGGGATCACGATACCGCCCACCGCCGCGCCGATCAGGGTCAGCAGCAAGGCCACCGCGATCACCGCGCCGATCACCGGCTCGCCGAACCACAAGGCCACCACGGCCCCCATGATGACCCCGAAGGCAAGTCCGTTGAGCAGACCTACCAGCGCCTCGCGCCGCACCACGCGCAGGGCGTTGGAGGACGTCAGGTCGCGTGTCGCCAGCGCGCGCACCGCCACGGCCAGCGATTGCGTTCCCGCATTGCCGCCCATCGAGGCCACGATGGGCATCAGGATCGCCAGCAGGACGATCTGCTGGATCGTCGCCTCGAACTGCGAAATGACCGAGGCCGCGACATTGGCCGCCACAAGGTTGATGAGCAGCCACGGAAAACGCGATTTGGCCGTGGCCCAGACCTTGTCACCGATGTTGGTCTCGCCCACACCGGCGAGCTTGAGGTAATCCTCCTCGTGCTCCTCATCCAGCACGGCCATGGCGTCATCGATGGTGATGACCCCGACAAGGCGGCCGTCCTCGTCGACCACAGGGGCCGAAATCAGGTGATACTGGTTGAACGCATAGGCCACGTCCCCCTCGTATTGGGTGACGGTGATCTTGTGGAAAATCTCTTCGGTCAGATCGCGCAGTGCCACGTCGCGGCGCGAGCGCATGATCTTGCCCAATGTGACATTGCCCACAGGATGCAGACGCGGGTCAACCAGCACGACATGATAGAACTGGTCCGGCAGGTCCTCGTTCTGGCGCAAAAAATCAATCGCCTCGCCCACGGTCCAATGCTCGGGGGCCATCACCACCTCGCGCTGCATCAGTCGGCCTGCGGAATATTCCGGATAGGTGAGCGCCTGTTGCACCGCGACACGGTCGGCATCTTCCAGCGCGTCCAGAATGGCGCCCTGCTGCTTGGCTTCCAGATCCTCCAACAGGTCGACAACATCATCGCTGTCCAGTTCGCGCACGGCATCGGCCAGAACCTGCGGGTTCAGCATCGAGATGACATCCTCGCGGATGCTCTCGTCGAGTTCCGACAGGATGTCGCCGTCAAATTCCAGACCGTAAAGCGTAATCAGCGCGCGGCGGTCGTCGCGGTCGATCTGTTCCAGAAGGTCGGCAATGTCCGCCGCGTGCAGCGGCTCCATCAGTTCGGTCAGCAAAGCGGCGTCATCCGCTTCCACCGCATCGAGAATCGCGCTGACGGTGCGGCGGTCCAGCTTGTAGCGCCCTTCGGCGCTGGAATCGCTCTGGCTGCTTGCGGGGCGTTCGATCACGTCGTTGTCTTCTGCCATGTCAGCCTCCTGTCAGCGCTGCGGCCTACATACCGGAAAGCCTTTACGGGAAACAATGGGCTGCAACGCAACGCGGGGTGATTTACCTTGCATTTGCATCACAATAGGGTGGCCGCAAAAGGAAACAGCATGACGTCACAAGATCCATCGCCCGGCCAGACAACTTTGCTCGGCCAGACACTTTTGCTCGGCCAGACACTTTTGCTCGGCCAGACACTTTTGCTGGGCCAGACGCTTAGCTTTGTCTCTGATCCCTTTGTTGCAGGGACGGAGGCCGTGTTGCACGATGCCAAGGGCGGTATTCTGATCGAGGACGGAAAGATCGTGGCGCTGGGCGATGGTGCCACGTTGCGCGCCGCGCATCCGCAGGCAGAGGTGACGGACCACGGCGACGCCCTGCTGATGGCAGGCTTTGTCGACGCGCATGTGCATTATCCCCAGACGGCAATCATCGCCAGTTGGGGCAAGCGCCTGATCGACTGGCTGAACCTTTATACCTTCCCCGAAGAGATGCGATTTGCCGATCCGGCCTATGCCGCCGAAATCGCGGGCCGCTATCTGGACCTGACGCTGGCGCATGGCACGACGACGGTGTGCAGCTATGCCACTATCCATCCGGCGAGCGTCGATGCCATCTTCACCGCCGCCCAAGCACGTGGCCAGCGCATCGTGGCGGGCAAGACCTGCATGGACCGCAACGCCCCCGATGGATTGCGCGACACCGCGCAATCGGCCTATGACGACAGCCGCGCCCTACTGCGAAAATGGCATGGCGTGGACCGTCTGTCCTATGCGATCACGCCGCGATTCTCGCCCACGTCCAGCCCCGAACAGCTTGACGCGTTGGGCGCGCTCTGGGCAGAGCATCCCGACTGCCTGATGCAGACCCATCTGAGCGAGCAGACGGACGAGATCGCATGGGTGCGCGATCTCTACCCTGCGGCGCGCGATTATCTCGATACCTATGAGGCGCATGGCCTGCTGGGGCCGAACGGGCTTTACGGCCATGCGATCCATCTGGAACCGCGCGAAAAGGACCGCCTGCGCGAGGTTGATGCCGCTGTGGTGCATTGCCCGACCTCCAACACCTTCATCGGGTCCGGCCTGTTCGACATGGGCGGAATGATTGCGGCGGGGCAGCGCGTGGGGCTGGCGACCGATACAGGCGGCGGGTCCAGCTTTTCGATGCTGCGGACGATGGCGGCTGCCTACGAGATCGGGCAGTTGCGCGGGACCCCGCTGCATGCGGCGCAACTATTGTGGCTGGCAACCGCCGGTTCCGCCCGCGCTCTAAGGATGCAGGACCGGATCGGCAACTTGGCGGCAGGCATGGAGGCCGATATCGTGGTGCTCGATCTGGCATCGACCCCGGCCATCGCGCAGCGCAGCGCGCGGGCCGATGATCTGTGGGAGGCGGTCTTTCCCACCATCATGATGGGCGATGACCGCGCCATCAGCGCCACATATGTCGCGGGCCAGCCGATGGATCAGCGCTGAAGCAAAGGCGCCCTCAGCGCAAGTCGCGCTCTAGCAGGGGCGCCCCATCACCAGAACCCAGCTTCTGCCAACGGCGGCAAAGCCGTAATGGGTCACGTTGCGCGACAAGGCGTTGCGGCGATGGCCGGGTGATTTGTACCACCCCGTCATTACTTGTGCCGGATCACGGAACCCCATGGCGATATTTTCGTTAACATGCTGATAGCAGAAACCGTGACGCCTGACGCGCTGGGCCACGGTGGAGCCATCGGTCCCGCGATGGGACATAAAATTATGGCGCGCCATGTCGGTGGCATGGGCCTGTGCAGCCGCTTTCAAAAGCTGGTGCGGCTGTACAGCATGGAGGCCGTGTGCGGCCCGCTGGGCGTTCAACGCCTGATCTACATAGTTGTCGGCACTGGCAAAGGCAGGCGACAGCGGAGTCAGGACCATCGCTAGGATGGTCAAACATTTTCTGATCATGGTCCCTCGTTGCAAGGCAGCGGATGTGAGCACATCCAATTTGCAAGACCACTTTGGTAAAATTAAGACGATTTGGCCATACAGCTTGCCACAATTAAGCGAAAATCCACCCACCGACGCAATTATCCTGCCAGTTTTCGCGCAAGGCGGCGCTGCGTCTCGACAATGCGGGGCAAATCAACGGTTGCAATCTGTCCGTCCCGCACGATGCGCCGCCCCTCGACCAACAGATCACGCACTTTGGCTGGCCCCGCCAGCAACAGCGCAGCAGGGTCCCAGCTTCCTGCACTTTCCACCCCTGACACATCCCAGATGGCGATATCGGCGCGCTTGCCGAGGCTGAGCCGTCCGCAATCGGGCCGCCCCAGCACATCGGCACCGCCGCGCGTGGCGATCTCCAGTGCCTCCCGCGCGCTCATCTTGTCAGCCCCCTGCAAAACGCGCTGCAACAGCATCGCCTGCCGCGCCTCAAGCATCAGATTGCCACTGTCGTTGCTGGCCGATCCGTCCACCCCCAGCCCGACCGGCACGCCCGCATCCCGCATCGCCCGCACTGGCGCGATCCCCGACCCCAGACGGCAGTTGGAGCAGGGGCAATGCGCCACGCCCGTGCGGGTGCGGGCGAAAAGGTCAATCTCGGCCCCGTCCAGCTTGACGCAATGCGCGTGCCAGACATCAGGCCCGGTCCAGCCCAGATCCTCGGCATACTGGCCGGGGCGACAGCCGAACTGCGCCAGCGAATAGGCAACATCCTCGTCATTCTCGGCCAGATGCGTATGCAGCATCACGCCCTTGTCGCGCGCCAACAGGGCTGCATCGCGCATCAACTCCCGACTGACCGAGAACGGCGAACAGGGTGCCACACCGACACGGCACATCGACCCCTCCGCCGCATCATGGAAGGAGTCGATCACACGGATGCAATCGTTCAGGATATGCGCCTCGCGCTCGACCAGATCATCGGGCGGCAGGCCGCCCTTGCTTTGCCCGATGCTCATCGCGCCGCGCGTGGGATGAAAGCGCAGACCCAGTTCGGCGGCGGCATGGATCGTATCCTCCAGCCGCGCTCCGTTGGGATAGAGATAGAGGTGGTCCGACGACAGCGAGCAGCCCGACAGCGCCAGTTCGGCCAGCCCTGTGAGGGCCGAGACGCGCATCTCCTCCGGCCCGAACCGGGCCCAGATCGGATAGAGCGTTTTGAGCCAGCCGAACAACAGCGCATCCTGCCCGCCGGGCACCGCCCGCGTCAGGCCCTGGTAGAGGTGGTGATGTGTGTTCACCAGACCGGGCGTCACCACGCAGCCTGACGCCAGCACTTGTTCGGCCTGCGGATGCTGCCGCGCCAGATCGGGGCCGATGGCGGCGATCACGCCGCCCCGGATCAGGATATCCGCGCCGCGCAATTCATCACGGGTGTCGTTCATGGTCAGGATGTGATCGGCATTGCGGATCAGAATGTCAGCTTGGGTCATAAGGCGCCTCCGTCAGGTCAGCGCCCCCTCATGAACAGGGCGCACACCGGAAAGGGGCCAAGAGGCGCGCGCCCGTCAGGTTTAGCCTCCCTGCCCCGCTGCGATCAAGCCGGAACCTGTGACAGGATCGCCAGCGCTGCTTCATGCTGCTCTGTTCCGGCAGCGGCCAGAACGCGCCCGCCGTGATGCGCTGGCCCGCCCTGCCAGTCGGTGACGATCCCGCCCGCCGCCGTAATGACCGCGATAGGCGCATGGACATCGTAGTTGCTCAGCCCCGCCTCGATCACCAGATCGATCTGGCCCGCCGCCAGCAGCGCATAGGCGTAGCAATCCATGCCATAGCGCACCAGTTGCACCAGGTCGGCCACAGCGCGAAACCCCGTAGCCTCGGCGGCGCTGCCCAGTTCGGGAAAGGTGGTGAACAGGATACTGTCAGACAGCGCACGTGATCCGCGCACACTGAGGGTTGCATCCCCCAGCGGCCCACGCATCGCCGACTGGCCGAACCCGCCCCAGAACCTTTCGCCGATATAGGGCTGGTCGATAATGCCGAACAACGGCCCCTGCGCATCCGAGACCGCGATCAGCACGCCCCATGTCGGGGCACCGGACAAGAACGCCCGCGTGCCGTCGATGGGATCGAGCACCCATGTCAGTTCCGAGCTTCCCGTGGTCAGCCCGAACTCCTCGCCGATAATGCTGTCCTGTGGGCGCTGGCGGACCAGAACGTCCCGCATCGCCTGTTCGGCGGCGCGGTCTGCCTGCGTCACAGGATCGAACGTGGCTTCCAAAGGGCCGCCTGCCACTGCCCCGTCTGCCAACTTATTGTCAGCCGAAAGGCCTGAAGCGCGGAACCATGGCAGGATAGCCTGCCGTGCCGCATCCGCCATGGCGTGGGCCGTGGCGATCAGCGCCGCCTGTTCGGTTGTTGAAAGACTGGCCATGATACCCTCCGCCATTTGGCGTCTGGGTAGCGCAGCCAGTCCCTTGTCTCAAGCCGAGTTTGTCTTAGACCGGATCTGTCTCAAGCCACGTCCGACAGAACGCGCGCCAGATCGAACAGGCGGCGGCGCTGCGTTTCGGGGATCGCGTAATAGGTCCGCACCAGATCCATCGCCTCACGGTCACCCAACAGATCGGTCGCGCCGTTCTGGACGGATGCACCGTTTCGCGGCAGTTGCGCGCATGCGGACTGATCAGCCGGTGTCGATGCGGCAAGACCTTCGAAAAAGAAGCTGATCGACACGCCGAGGCTGTCGGCAATATCCCACAAACGCGACGCGCTGACGCGATTGGCACCGGTTTCGTATTTCTGGATTTGCTGGAACTTGATCCCGACCTGCGCGGCCAGTTGTTGCTGGGTCATCCCAAGCAACCAACGGCGGTGACGGATACGCTTCCCCACATGGACATCAACATGATGTGTCATAACTCGACCTTTCACTCAAAACAAACAGGCAGCATCCGGCAGATCATTGCCAAAAATTGACAAACCGGAGGCTCTCCTAAACTACGTACAACATCCTAACCGATACACTAAAATCTCAATTGGAAATAAACTATTTCCCCGCGCACATATTCAAAAGCGACAGATTGTGCGAAAAGAGCCCCTCAACGCCGCTAGATGCTAGCCGCGTGGGCCATTCGCTGGCATAAGAGCACGGCTTCCCAGACCCTCACCATGACCGGAGACCCGATGCGCGCCTATCGCAAGACCAGCCCCGACGCCGACGCCGCCGTGATGCAGATCGAGACGCCCGCGCCCGGCCCCGGCCAGATCCGCGTGAAGATCGCCGCCTGCGGATTGAATTTCGCCGATCTGCTGATGCTGAAAGGCCAGTATCAGGACACGCCCGCCACGCCCTTCACCCTTGGCATGGAGGTGGCGGGTACGGTGGACGCTTTGGGCGAGGGTGTTACCAGCCCCGCTGTCGGCACGCCCGTGGCGGTCTTTGGCGGCAGTGGCGGGCTGGCCGAATACGGATGTTTCGATGCGGTCCGCGCGGTGCCCTTGCCCGATACAATGCCGATGACCGATGCCGCCGCCTTTCTGATCGCCTATGGCACCTCGCATCTGGCGCTGGAGCATCGCGCGCGGATGCAGCCGGGCGAGACACTGCTGGTGCTGGGGGCCGCAGGCGGTGTGGGGCTGACCGCCGTCGAGATCGGCAAGCTGATGGGCGCGACCGTGATCGCCTGCGCGCGCGGGGCCGACAAGCTTGAGGCCGCCCGCCATGCGGGGGCCGATCACCTGATCGACGCCAAAACCGAGGATCTGCGCGCCGTCGTCAAATCACTGGGCGGGGCCGATGTCGTCTATGATCCCGTCGGCGGTGACCAGTGGCAGGCCGCATTCCGCGCCTGCAAACCCGAGGCGCGCCTGCTGCCCATCGGTTTCGCCAGCGGCGAGGTGCCGCAGATCCCCGCCAATCACCTGCTGGTCAAGAACCTCAGCGTCCTCGGCGTCTACTGGGGCGGCTATATGAAATTCCGCCCCGAAGCGGTGACAGACAGCCTGCGCGTGTTGCTCGGCTGGTATGCCGAGGGCCGCCTGCGCCCGCATGTCAGCCATGTCCTGCCGCTGGAGCGTGTGGCCGAGGGGCTGGAACTGCTGCGCTCCCGCGCCTCGACCGGCAAGGTGGTCATCACCATCTGACGCAAGGAGAGGCGGGCACGCCCCCGCCCCTTCACTTTGCCGCAAATACTCAAAAGCCTGGCCTGCAGCGAGCGCTGCTCTCACAGCGTCTGGTAGGCCTGCCGCAGCAATCCGCCCAACTGGGTCAGCACTTCGCCACGGGCGCGCTCGATCCCGTACATGTTGATCTGCTGCAGCGTCAGGTCGGGCAGTGAATCGCCCGCGTCGATCTGTGCCAGATGGCGCGGCTCCATCCCGCCGATCATCGCGGTGATGCCGAGATCCGCACCAACGGTCGCCTCGATGGTGCGGTCGGATTCCGTCTCGACGGCCAGTTCCCAGTCGATGCCCGCCGCCTCCAACGCAGCGATCACGCCCGGACGGAAGATGCAGTGCCGCCCGAACACCAGCCGCAGCGGTCTTTGCCGCCATGCGATGCCGCCCGGCGCGCCCACCCATTTCAGCGGCAGCGCCGTCAGCGTCTCGCCGCCCGGCTCCACTGCGGCCTCGGTTGTCAGGATGATATCGCATTCGCCGCGCCGGAATTTGGCTTTCAGATCATGGGTGAAGGTTGTGATCAGTTGCACTTTCATGCGCGGGAACATCGTGTTGAAGCGTTGCAGCACCAGCGGCACGGCGGGCAACACGATATCATGCGGCACGCCCAGAATGATCTCGCCCTCGTAAAGCTGATCGGTCAGCCGGGCCATCACCTCGTCGTTCATATCGACCATGCGGCGCGCATAGCCCAGCAACTGCTGTCCGGCGGAGGTCAGGCCGATGCTGCGATTCGTCCGGTCCAGCAGGTTGAGGCCCAGAACCTCCTCCAGCCGCTTGAGCTGCATCGACACGGCCGACTGGGTGAGATGCAGATGCCCTGCCGCGCGGGTGACGCCGCCCAGATCGGCCACAGCCACGAAAGAGCGCAGGGTGGTGATGTCGAGATTTCGCATATATCAGCTTTCGTGATTCATTGGACAATAAACATTCATTTCACTTATGAAGAGCCGATTTCTATATATCAAGGGAATTGATCACCTAACGCCAAACCATCACTATTGAGAAAGCCTGTTCAATGTCCTCGCGCTCCATCACCCGCCTCCTCGGCCCTTCGCTCTCGCTCTCGGGCATCCTCGGCACCATCGCCACCCTCCGCGCCACGCGGCGCCAGCGGCAGGCGCTCGCACGCCTTGACGCAAGCGCGCTGGACGATATCGGGATCACGCAGGAGCAGGCGCATATCGAAGCCTGCCGCCCGATCTGGGACGTCACACCGAGTTGGCGTGACTAGCATTACTGCATTGTGAAGGGCACAGCGTAAAATGCGCCGCGAAAATATCTGTTTCCCATCCGGAAAACCTTGAAAACGAGGGCAGAGTCCACGATATTCACCTCAATACGTTCATCAAGAACGTGCGTGTCATTTATCGGAGGCTTCAATGGCTGAGTACAACACTTTCCGGACGGCGACGGCAGGCGTTCGCACCGCCCAGATTGACGAGGGTCTTCGTACCCATATGAACAAGGTCTACGCGACCATGTCCATCGGTATGCTGATCACCTTCGCGGTGGCTTGGGCCGTTGGCACAAGCCCGCAACTGCTGGCGATTTTCCGTGACCCGGTCACTCTGAGCCCGAACATTCTGGGCTGGATCGTCATGTTCGCACCGCTGGCAATGGTTTTTGGCTTCTCGGCCATGATCAACCGCTTCTCGGCGGCGGCGGCACAAACCTTCTTCTACGCCTTCGCGGCGGTGATGGGTCTGTCGATTTCGTGGATCTTCGTTGCCTTCACCGGCATGTCGATCGCGCAGGTCTTCCTGATCACGTCGATCGCCTTCGCGGGTCTGTCGCTCTATGGTTACACCACGAAGAAAGACATCTCCGGTTGGGGTACGTTCCTGATCATGGGCGTCATCGGCCTGATCGTGGCGATGATCGTCAACATGTTCCTCGGCTCGCCCGCGATCATGTTCGCGATCTCGGTGCTGGGTGTTTTGATCTTCGCCGGTCTGACCGCCTACGACACCCAGAACATCAAGAACACCTATGTCGCACATGCGGCACATGGTGATCAGGAGTGGCTGGCGAAGGCCGGGATCATGGGCGCGCTGAGCCTGTACCTGAACTTCATCAACATGTTCATGATGCTGCTGTCACTGTTCGGCAACCGTGAGTAAGCGTCAAACCAACACTGCAATACGAAAGGGCCGGTCTTGTGACCGGCCCTTTTTGTTTGGCGGGGTGGCGGGGGCGTTCCGGTGCGACAACGGATCAGATATGCACTCCGAACAGGCGGCCCACGGCTGCCGTGCCCAGCATCGCCGCACTGCCCCAGAACAGAACCCGCAGGATCGAGGGGCGCAGCGGCGCGCCGCCGATCCATGCGCCGGTGCCGCCGAGAATGACCAACGCGAGCAGCGTCACCGATGCGACCGTGCTGATCGTATAACCTTCGGGCGCAAGCGCCGCGCCGACCAGCGGCATGCCCGCCCCCAAGGCAAAACTCACCGAGGAGGCCCAAGCGGCCTGCAAGGCATTGGCATTGCCCGCCAGCCCGTTCATCCCCAACTCCTCGCGGGCATGGGCATCCAGCGCATCATGATCGGTTAACTGTTGCGCCACCTCCAGCGCCAGCCCTGCCGAGACACCGCGCGCGGCGAACCCGTCCGCCAGTTCGGAAAGCTCGTAATCCGGATCGTCCACCAAAGCCGCGCGCTCGCGGTCCAGATCGGCCTTCTCGATATCCTGCTGGGTGGAGACAGAGACATACTCCCCCGCCGCCATCGACAAGGCCCCTGCCGTCAATCCTGCCAGCCCCGCCAGCAGCACCCCGCTGCGGTCCATCCCTGCGGCGGCGACGCCGACCAGCAGGCTCGCGGTTGAGACGATCCCGTCATTGGCCCCGAGGACCGAGGCGCGCAGCCAGTTGCTCCGGTTGATGAAATGGCCTTCTTTCGGCATCTGATTGGTCCTGCAACGCATTTGCAACTGGGTAGAAACGAAAAAGGCCACGCGCGCGGCGTGGCCCAATCGGGTCGGCAAGGCAGATCGCTTACTTGATCTTGCCTTCCTTGTACTCCACGTGCTTGCGCACAACGGGGTCATATTTCTTGATCACCATCTTCTCGGTCATGGTGCGGGCGTTTTTCTTGGTCACGTAAAAATGGCCCGTGCCCGCGGTCGAGTTCAGACGGATCTTGATGGTCGTCGGCTTCGCCATTGGTGTTCTCCTACGCCGGACGACGCTGCCGCCCGTGAAATTCCTAGAACCACGGCTTTTACCCGCGCGCGCACCAGAGTCAACAGACAAAGGCGGGGGATGTCGCGGTTTTTCATCCCCGCCCCTGCCAATCGGCCCTGAACCGCCTGCGCGGGGCTATATCAGAGCGTGGGCCGCCCCATCGTCTCGTGCAGCGCGTCACGCTCGGCATCCGCCATGCCCAAAGCCTGCGCGAGGTTGCGCAGATACGTCCGCTCGGCCTCGGTATCGACCTGCACGGCCATCAGCGCCGCCGCATAGACCTGTCCGCGCATCTGGTCGCTGGTGTCACGCGCCAGCCCTGCCACATCGACGGGTGCGGCCAGTTCGGCCTCGACAAAGGCCATCTCCTCGTCGGTGGCATCGCCCAGATGATCGAGGATCGCCTTGCGCTCGTCAGGGTCGATCACGCCATCGGCCTTGGCCGACTGGATCATGGCGCGGATCATCAGCTTCGCGTTATCCTCCGAGACCTTGCCCAGCGCGGTGCCTTCGGTCATGGCGGACATCATCCCACCCAGACCGGCCGCCCCTGCGCCCGCCATCGCAGTCATCGAGCCAAGCAACGTGCTGAAACCCGATTCTGTCGCCGTTGTCATCTCGGCGGCACCCTTGCCGAAACGGTCGAACATGCCGCGCAACTGGTCCTGCTGGACAGGCAGCCCCATTCTCTGCGCCATCGCGCCGATCTCGTCGGCCATGCCGCCCGGCTCTCCGGCCTTGTTCAGCGCATCCTTGACGCCTGCCGTGCCGCCCATATCCCTGACCTTCTGCACGCCTTTTGCCGCCGCAAAGCCGACGGCCAGCGTGGCCAATGTCTTGACGAAACTCATGTGCAAATCCCTCCCGCGGATGAATGGACCCAGCATAGCGCAGAGAACACGACAGGCGCGTAAATTTTTTGCCGTCCCGTCGGGAATGGATATTTTCGGCAAGAAGAAGCGCGCGGAGGGCCTGTAAGCCGGATTCTGTCCAAGAGGTTGCCCCCTCTGGATGATCATTCATCTTGGAACCGTGTTACCACGGCCCCTCTAGCTGCCAACCCGGACCTCTGGGTCAAAGCCTGCCCTGCGGTGATATCGGCGCACCGATCAACCCGCGCGAGGTCCCTATTCGGCATTGCTCCTGGTGGGGCTTGCCGTGCCGGTCCTGTTGCCAGTCCCGCGGTGGGCTCTTACCCCACCGTTTCACCCTGACCGTGCCGGAGCACGGCGGTTTGTTTTCTGTGGCGCTTTCCCTTGGGTTGCCCCAGCCGGGCGTTACCCGGCACCATTGCCTTGTGGAGTCCGGACTTTCCTCGGATCGATAGACCCCGATCCGCGATCATCCAGCCCTCCGCGCACACGTCACTTAGGCGCTGGCAGAGGCGCGGTCAACGGGGAAGCGCGCGGCAATATCCGCAGCGATGGCGCGGTCGGTGGCATCAAGGGGGCCTGTCGCATGCGGGCGGAAGCGCAGGCGCAGCGCGGTGAGCACCGCAGCTTCGGGATCAGCGCTGTCCGCGGGCGGATGAAACCCCGCCTCTGCCGCATCTGCCAGAAAATCACCGGTGCTGCGCGCGTGGCCCAGATCAGGCCAGATCGCCAGACCCCGCCACGCCAGCCGCCGCCAGTCAAAGCGGGGGCCGGGATCGCATTTACGCACAGGGGCCATGTCGGAATGACCGATCACCCGTTCAGGCCGGATCGACCAGCGCTCGGCGATTCCCCCAAGCAACCCTTCAAGCGCGTCCATCTGGGCGGCGGCAAACGGGTGATCGCCCCGATTGGCAAGCTCGATCCCGATGGAGCGGGAGTTCACATCCGTCACGCTCCCCCACCGTCCGGCACCGGCATGCCAGGCGCGCTGCTCCTCATCCACCAGTTGCCAGATCTCGCCTTGCGGGCCGATCAGATAATGCGCCGAGACCTCGGCCGCCGGATCGCACAAACGCTCCAGCGCCGCAGCGGCGGTTCTCATGGCTGTGTAATGCAGCACGACCATATCGGGCCGCGCACCATTCCGGCGCGGGCCCTGATTGGGAGAGGGGTGCTGCAGGATCGTCACGATCCCGCCCCTGCCTCAGTTGCGGACAGCGGCACGGAAAGGACGCGGATCCCAGCCACAGGCAAAACCGTCGCCATCGGGATCAAGGGCAAGCCTGTCACGCTGCGGGCCGCCACGCGCCAGAAAATCCATCTGCGCCTGATCCGGCGAGGCATATTGGGCGCAGTTGCGTTCGTGGTTCTGGAAGTTCAGTGAACTGCGGCGATAGAGCGAGACGCCCTTGGGATTTGTGGTGCGCAGCGCATATTCCACAATATTGGGGCGGTTGTCGCCGGTGCGGCGCGGCAGATCCGTCGGTGCGATCACCTGATATTGCGCGCGGTTGCGGGCAATCTGGGCCGCATCGCTCTCGATCGTGCGCAGCTCCGAGACCTGCTCGAAATCGTTCTCGCGGCTGATCCCTGCCGCATTGACCGCAACGGGCGCCGATCCGGTCAGCGGTGGCAAGCTACCGGAACCGGCGGGCGTACTGGAAGGCATGCGGCCCGCGTTCAGCGCTGCTGCGGTCTCAG
Organism: Rhodobacterales bacterium; assembly: GCA_047921295.1. GTDB lineage: Bacteria > Pseudomonadota > Alphaproteobacteria > Rhodobacterales > Rhodobacteraceae > Seohaeicola. The sequence continues at coordinate 62,839 of JBLRWK010000013.1, read as the reverse complement.
CCGCCAGACGCTCGGGCGAATCCGCGTCACCGCTGCCGAAGGTCCCGCCTGTGGCATCCAGAGGCGCACTTGAGACTGTCGCGGGCGGCGGCAGAGATTGCCCCTGCAACTGCTGCTCCCGCTGCGCTTGCCGCGCCTGATAATCGGAATAGTTATCGAAGCCCACACCGCTATCGGGCACGCGCGGCGCACAAGCCGACAACGCGACGACAGCCGCAAGCGTTAGTCCAAATTTGACGTTCATCATCTCAGCCTCAAACCCATCGAATTCAGCCAACCGCCGCGCGGAATGGAGGGTGGATTACCACCATTTTGCGGGCTTTGCCACAAATCCCGCCGCCTGCTCGAGCGCATAGGCGGTGTTCAGAAGGTCGCCCTCTTCCCAAGGCCGCCCGATCAGTTGCAGCCCCAGTGGCAGCCCTTGGGAATCCGTGCCCGCAGGCACGGCGATCCCCGGAAGTCCCGCCAGATTGACCGTCACGGTAAAGACGTCGTTCAGATACATCTGCACCGGATCGGCATCTTTCATCTCGCCCAGACCAAACGCCGCCGAGGGGGTTGCCGGTGTCAGGATCGCGTCGATCCCGTCTGCAAACACCTCGTCAAAGTCCCGCTTGATCAGGGCCCGCACTTTGCGGGCACGGTTGTAGTAAGCATCGTAGAAACCTGCGGACAGCACATAGGTTCCCACCATCACGCGGCGTTGTACCTCATGTCCGAAGCCTTCGGCACGGGTTTTTTCATACATTTCCGTGATCCCGTCGCCCTGCGAGATCTTCGCACGGTGGCCGTAGCGCACCCCGTCATAGCGCGCGAGGTTCGACGAGGCCTCGGCGGGCGCGATCACATAATAGGCGGGCAGCGCGTATTTCGTATGCGGCAGGGAAATCTCGCGGATTTCGGCCCCCGCAGCTTTCAGCATCTCCGTGCCGTCAGCCCAGAGCTTCTCGATCTCGGCGGGCATGCCCTCCATCCGGTATTCACGCGGGATGCCGATGACCTTGCCGCGGATGTCGCCTGTCAGCATGGCCTCGAAATCCGGCACGGCCAGATCGGCGGAGGTGCTGTCCTTGGGGTCATGCCCGCACATCGCGCCCAGCATGATGGCCGCGTCGCGCACTGTCTTCGTCATCGGACCCGCCTGATCCAGCGAGGAGGCGAAGGCGACAATGCCCCAGCGCGAGCACCGCCCGTAGGTCGGCTTGATCCCGACGATGCCGGTAAAGGCCGCAGGCTGGCGGATCGACCCGCCGGTATCGGTGCCGGTCGCGGCCAGACACAGATCGGCGGCCACAGCAGCCGCAGACCCGCCGGAGGAGCCGCCGGGCGTCAGCTCGCGCCCGTCCACCTTCCACGGGTTGATGACATTGCCGTACGTACTGGTCTCGTTGGACGAGCCCATGGCGAATTCATCCATGTTCAGCTTGCCCAGCATGACGGTGCCTGCGTCAAACAACTGCTGCGTCACGGTCGATTCGTATTCCGGCAGAAAACCTTCGAGAATGCGGCTGGCCGCTTGGCTTGGCACACCTTTGGTGCAGAACAGATCCTTGACGCCGATCGGCAGGCCGCACATCGCGGGCGCGTCGCCCTGCGCCAGCCGCGCATCCGCCGCGCGGGCCTGCGCCAGCGCGATCTCGGGCGTGTGGTGCACAAAGGCGTTGAGCGCCCCGGCCCCCTGAATCTCGGTCAGGCAGGCCTCGGTTAGTTCCACGCTGCTCACATCGCGCGCACGCAGTTTGTCGCGGGCCTCGGCAAGGGTCAGTCTGGTCAGGTCGCTCATTATTCCACCACCTTCGGCACCGCGAAAAAGCCCTCGCGCGCATCGGGCGCGTTCTTGAGGATCTGCGCCTGACGGTCACCGTCATTCACCACATCCGCGCGCCGCTTCAGGCGCATCGGCGTCACCGATGTCATCGGCTCGATCCCCTCCACATCCACCTCGTTGAGTTGCTCGATAAAGCCGAGGATGGTGTTGAACTCGGCGGCCAGCGCGGGCAGCGCCTCGGGGGCCACCTTGATACGGGCCAGTTTCGCCACGCGGGCGGCGGTTTCGGGTTCGATCGACATGACGGATCTCCGGTTGTCAGACAGCTTGTGATGCGTTTAGCGCCCGAGGGCTGCGCCCGCAAGCATATGCCTGCGGTAAACCTCGATCATCCAGCCCAGCATGACGGCGTTCAGAATGTGCCACATAAAGTGTGTGCCAAGCGGGATCGCCGCGCAAAGCGGCTGGTCCAACGTGCGGAAGGTCAGCGACACCACCAGTATCCCCGCCCCGATCGCCAGCCCCCGCGCCACCTCCGGCAGGCGGCGGCGCAGCAGGACCGCATAGATCGCGATCAGCAGCGGCACCGGCACATAACCCGCCGAACTGCCCAGACCCGGCACGATCTGGAACAACGGCACCGTCAGTGCTGCATAGGGCACGAACAGCGCCGTCAGCCCCAAGGCCGCCCAGAGACCCAGCCCCCAGTAATGCCGGTTCGCCACAAACACGTAAAGCAGCACGAACACCGCAATCGGGATCACATCGGCCAGCGCCGACCAGACCTGCGCATGGGTGTGAAATAGCCACGATCCCACCCCGATCACCGCCAGCACGATCACCAGCGCCTGCGCCAGCCCGCGCCCTTGCTGCATCCGCGCCACGCGCGGCCAGAGCAGCGCCGCCGCGATCACGAAGGCCAGATTGGTCAGCGCATTGACCGGCTCGGCCCAATAGCTGGCGTCAAGCCGCTCGCAATAGCTGTTGATCTGCTCTGTCCAGTCCATGCGACACTACCCTGCTTCTTCTTGCCTCAAATATCCCTACATAACGCCTGTTCAAGCGGGCGGCCTGCTCTGGTCAATCCGGTCTGCCGTGTTAGGCTGGCCTGCGGAACATAGCGAATGGAGGAACGACATGAAAATCATCTGGCTGGGCCACGGCTCTTTCCGCTTCGAGATCGCAGGCAAGGTGCTGTTGCTCGACCCTTGGCTCACGGGCAACCCGATGCTGCCGGAGGACCAGCACGAGGCCGCCACCAAACGGACCACCCATATCCTGCTGACCCACGGCCATTTCGACCATGTCGCCGACGTGCTGGATCTGGCGCGCAAGCATGGCGTGCCTGTCATCGGCCAGTATGACCTGATGAGCCATTGGGCCGAGCACGAGAAGATCGAGACGGTCGGTTTCAACAAGGGCGGCACGGTCGATCTGGACGGGATCAAGGTCACAATGGTGAACGCGCTGCATTCCTCGACCTTCGCCAGCCCCGACGGGCCGCGTATCGCAGGCACGGAATGCGGCTTCATTATCGAGGCGGAGGGGCATTGCATCTATGCCTCGGGCGATACGGATGTGATGTCGGATATGAAAATCTTCCACGATCTGCACAAGCCCGACATCGGCATCCTGTCGGCGGGCGGGCATTTCACCATGGATATGCGCCGTGCGGCCTATGCGGCCAAGACGTTCTTTGATTTCAAAACCGTCATCCCCTGCCACTACCGCACCTTCCCGCTGCTGGAGCAATCGGCGCAGGTGCTGGTTGATGCCCTGCCCGGTGTCGATGTGATCGAACCGCAGGTGATGCAGGCCATCGAGATCTGAGGCCCACATATTGCAGAGCGGCGCTGGTCAGCGCCGCTCTGCAAAGAAATCGCGCAACAACCCTGCGGCCACTTCCCCGCCGATCCCGTCATAGACCTCGGGCGCGTGGTGGCATTGCGGATGGGTGAAAATGCGCGGGCCTTGGGCCACCCCGCCGCTTTTGGGGTCCGCCGCGCCATAGTAAAGCCGCGCGATGCGGGCCGCTGAAATCGCCTGCGCGCACATCGGGCAAGGCTCCAGCGTCACATAAAGATCGCAACCGGTCAGCCGTTCGGAGCCAAGCAGGCGGCACGCCTCGCGGATCACCAGCATCTCGGCATGGGCGGTGGGGTCATGCAATTCCCTTGTGCGGTTGCCCGCCTGCGCCAGAATGCGCCCCGCCGCATCCACCAGCACCGCGCCCACAGGCACCTCGCCCCGCAGGGCGGCGGCGCGGGCCTCTGCCAGCGCGGTGGACATATGGCTGCGAAATGTCATCCTGCGTTCCTGCATGGCGATCCGTGCTTTCGCAAGACATGATTCTGGGCTACTGCGCCTCTATGACCCAAAAGCCAAAACAACCCGCCGCGGGAGCGGCAAAACTAGAAGCCGCGGGAGCGGCAAAATCAACCGACGGTGATCGCATCGCCAAGGTTATCGCCCGCGCGGGCGTCACAAGCCGCCGCGAGGCCGAAAAGCTGATCGAGGCGGGCCGCGTCACAGTCAACGGCGAGGTGATCACCCGCGCCGCGCTGAACGTCACGCCATCGGACAAGATCGTGGTGAACGGCAAGCCGCTGGATGCGCCGGAACCGGCACGGCTGTGGCTCTACCACAAGCCCACGGGTCTGGTGACAACCACACGCGACGAACAGGGCCGCGCCACGATCTATGACGAACTGCCCGAGGATATGCCGCGCGTGATGTCGGTAGGTCGTCTGGACCTCAATTCCGAGGGCTTGCTGCTGCTGACCAATGACGGCGCGGTCAAGCGCCAGTTGGAACTGCCCTCCACTGGCTGGCTGCGGAAATACCGTGTGCGCGTGAATGGCCGCGTGACCGAGCCGCAATTGGAACCGCTCCGTAAAGGTATCACCGCCGAGGGCGAGGATTTCCAGCCGATGATCGTGACGCTGGACCGCCAGATCGGCGCCAACGCATGGCTGACCATCGGGTTGCGCGAAGGCAAAAACCGCGAGATCCGCCGCGCGATGGAGGCGGTGGGGCTGGTGGTAAACCGCCTGATCCGCGTCTCCTACGGCCCGTTCCAACTGGGCCAGCTAAAGCCCGGAGAGGTGGAGGAAATCAAACGCCGCGTCTTGCGCGATCAACTCGGTTTGGACACGAAAGATATCGAAGACACGACGGATACCGCAACAAAACCGCGAAAACCGACCATCAAGCGCAACAAGCCACGCGCCAACGCGCCCAGCGAGTCGGATATTTTCGGCGAGCGCACGCCCCGTCCGGGCAGCAAGTCCGGTGCGCGCGGCGTCAAGCCGACGGCGCGCCGTGGCGCTGCGGCGGATGGCGAGCGCCCCACGGGTGGTCGCGGTCAGCCGGGCAAGCCGCTGGACAAACCACAGGCCGGAAGGAATCAGTTCGGAAAGCCTCAGGGCGAAAAGTTTCAGGGCGGCAAGGTGCAAGCTGGCAAATCGCAGTTCGCCCGCCCCGACAAAGCTGACAAGGCCGACAAACCGGCAAAGCCCGACACCGCCGACCGCCCGAGACGCCCCGCCAAACCGCGCCCCAAGTCGACACGCAACTGACCTTTGTCGGCACGGCAGCAGCCCTTGCCGCCACATCAGGCCGTTATTTCTACATGACTTCCCTCTGGTAACTGGACCGATCATCACCTAAATTTTGAACAACGAATGAACAGGGAGCGATGAGGCAAATGTCGGGAACAGGATTGCAGAAACTGTCCTTTGTTTTGCTGATCGTGCTGATCCTGTCGGTCGCGATTTCGGGTGGCGTCTGATGGCCCAGCGTTTCGGCGGCAAACACAGCCCCGGTGGCCAGTCCACGCCGCCGCCGCCCAAAGGCCAGTTTGACGGTGCCCGGCGCACCCGCGCGGGCGGGCGCGTCAATCTGCTGTTTATCGCGCCTTTGCCGCTGGTCTTTGCAGCCTTCGGAAGCGGCCCCACGGGGCTGGTGCTCAACCTTGTGGCGCTTGGAACCTTGTTGCTGGCCGCATGGCTGACCCGTGAGGGGCTGATCGCGCATGAGGCCTATGACGCGCGCAAAGTGGCGAAGCGTCCGGCCTTTCCGCGCAAGATCGCCGGCAGCCTGTTGACCGGGCTTGGCCTTGGCATCGCCGGTTTCGCCGCCACCGGAGAGGTTTTTGCACCCGCCGCTTATACTGTGGTTGGCGCGGTTCTGCATTTCCTGTCCTTCGGCCCCGATCCTTTGCGCGACAAGGGCGCGGAAGGGATCGACAGTTTCCAGACAGACCGCGTCGCCCGCGCCGTGGACGAGGCGGAGCGGCATTTGGCCGCGATGACAGCGGCGATGCAGCGCGCGGGCGACCGCCAGTTGATCGCGCGGCTGGAGCGATTCCAGACCGTGGCACGTGACCTGTTCCGCACGGTCGAGAACGACCCGCGCGATCTGACAGCGGCGCGGAAATACCTCAGCGTGTATTTGTTGGGTGCGCGCGATGCGACGACCAAATTCACCGAAATCTGGAGCCGCAACCGCGACCCGCAGGCGCGCGCCGATTACGAGGCGCTTCTGACCGATCTTGAGCAGAATTTCGCCGCACGCACGCAAAAACTGTTGCTTGATGACCGCACTGACCTGACCGTGGAAATCGAGGTCTTGCGCGAGAGGCTGGATCGCGAAGGTGTGCGCCTGACAGAGTGACGCGCCACCACCTGAATTGAAGAAACCGGATGAGTGCGGGGAACCCTCGCCGCACCACCGCATTGATGAACCGCCCGCCCCTTCCGGATTTGAAGCGGGACAAGCCCATGAAAGGGAATTGAAATGTCCGACGTAACGCGACGCAAGGCTCAGGAAGAACTCGCCATGGTCGAAGAGGTGACATCCGTGGTCCTGCCCGACCCTGCACCGGCCAATGCCGTCGTGGCGCTGGAACAGGCCGACGCCACCGTGAGCGCTGAAATCACCCGCCGCATGGCCGAACTGGACATGGGCGACACCAATTCCATCGTCTCTTTCGGATCGCGCGCGCAGGCGGAATTGCAGACGATCAGTCAGGCAATGCTGACCGATGTGCGCAACAAGGATGTCGGCCCTGCCGGTGACTCCTTGCGTAACATGGTCTCCACCATCCGCGGCTTTTCGGTCTCGGAACTCGACGTGCGCCGCGACCGGAGCTGGTGGGAAAAACTGCTGGGCCGTGCCGCGCCCTTCGCGCAATTCACCGCGCGTTTCGAGCAGGTGCAGGGCCAGATCGACCGCGTGACAGACGAATTGCTGAGCCACGAGCACAAGCTGCTGAAAGACATCAAATCGCTCGATATGCTTTATGACAAGACGCTCGCCTTCTATGACGAACTGGCGCTTTATATCGCGGCAGGCGAGGCCAAGATCGCCGAACTGGACAAGACCACTATCCCCGCCAAAGAGGCCGAGGTGCAGGCCGCGCCCGAACAGGCGCAGGTGATGAAGGCGCAGGAATTGCGCGATCTGCGCGCCGCGCGCGACGATCTGGAGCGCCGCGTCCATGATCTGAAACTGACGCGTCAGGTCACGATGCAATCCTTGCCCTCGATCCGTCTGGTGCAGGAGAACGACAAGAGCCTTGTGACCAAGATCAACTCGACCCTCGTGAACACCGTGCCTTTGTGGGAAACCCAACTGGCGCAAGCCGTCACCATCCAGCGCAGCGTCGAGGCGGCCCATGCCGTGCGCGATGCCAACGACCTGACCAACGAATTGCTCACCGCAAACGCCAAGAACCTGCGCGACAGCAACCGTGTCATCCGCGAGGAAATGGAGCGCGGCGTGTTCGATATCGAGGCCGTCAAGCAGGCCAATGCCGATCTGATCGCGACGATCAACGAAAGCCTCCAGATCGCGGACGAAGGCAAGGCGCGCCGCTCTGCGGCAGAGACCGAGTTGCAGAAGATGGAAGCCGAATTGCGCGACACCCTGTCCTCCGCGAAAGCGCGCAAAACTGGTCTCGGCGATACTGCCGGCACAGCCGTTCCGGGGGCCTGAGACAGCATGCGCCAGATTGCAGGCAGGTTGAGCTTGCTGGCTGGCGCGCTGCTGCTGGCCGGATGCGATATGCCCGTGGCGACAGATGTCGCCCCGGAGCGCGTGGCCGCGCGGCCAGCGGCACGCCCCGCCCCGCAGGTGCAGGCCGAACCGTCCGAGGCAAGCCAGACCCTTGCACGTTACTATGAACGGCTGGAGGCGGACCTGCTGTCGAAAGGTCTGCTTAGAACGGACGGCGGCGGGCGCGACACGCCGTTTGCCGTGCATGACCTTGTCCGCAATTTCGAACTGATCGCCTTTTTCGATGAATATGAGCGCGGCGCGGGGCTGAAGCCGTCATGGGGCAAACCAGTGCCTCTGCGCCGCTGGGCGAAACCCGTGGGCGTGACGGTGGAGTTTGGCTCCACCGTGCCGCCTGCGCAACGCGCCGCCGACTTGCAGGATATCGGCGCCTACGCCTCTCGCCTGACCCGCATCACGGGCCATCCGGTACGGATGGATGCGGCGCAACCGAACATGCATATCCTGATCTTCGGCGAGGATGACCGGGCGCTGCTGCCCCAGCGCGCACGCCAGATCGTGCCCGGAATGAGCGCCGCCGCAATGTCGATCTTCCGCACCATGCCGCGCAATATCCACTGCTTTGTCATGGCTTTTTCAGGCGGCGGCGGTGATCCCTATACCTACCGTCAGGCGATCGTCGTGATCCGCGCCGAGCATCCCGACCTGCTGCGGCAGTCCTGCATCCACGAGGAGATGGCGCAGGGCCTTGGCCTTGCCAATGACACGCCGCGCGCGCGCCCATCGATCTTCAACGATGATGACGAATTCGCCCTGCTGACCAACCATGATGAATTGCTGCTCAGGATGCTTTATGATCCGCGCCTGATACCCGGCATGACGCTGGAGGAAGCCCGCCCGATAATCAGGCAGATCGCCGAAGAGTTGATGCGCGGCGGCACCTGAGCCGCCGGTTTTGAACGATGTGAGACAAGGAGCACCTGATGCCCATTTTCGATTTCCTGCGTGGACAGTTCATTGACGTCATCCATTGGACGGATGACACCCGCAACACGATGGTCTGGCGCTTCGAGCGCGAGGGCCACGAGATCAAATACGGTGCCAAGCTGACAGTGCGCGAGGGGCAGGCGGCGGTGTTCATCCACGAGGGCCAGCTGGCCGATGTCTTCACCCCCGGCCTCTATATGCTGGAAACCAACAACATGCCGATCATGACCAGTTTGCAGCACTGGGATCACGGCTTCAAATCGCCCTTCAAATCCGAGATCTATTTCGTCAACACCACACGGTTCAACGATCTGAAATGGGGCACCAAGAACCCGATCATGGCGCGCGACCCTGAGTTCGGCCCCGTCCGGCTGCGCGCCTTCGGCACCTATTCGGTACGCGTCACCGATCCCGCGCGCTTCATGTCCGAGATCGTGGGCACCGACGGGCAGTTCACCTCCGACGAGATCAGCTTCCAGATCCGCAACGTGATCGTGCAGGAAGCAAGCCGCGTTCTTGCCGCCTCAGGCATTCCGGTGCTGGACATGGCCGCCAATACTGCCGAGTTGGGCAAGCTGGTCGCTTCCCGGATTTCCGAGACGGTCACGGGCTACGGGCTGACCATACCAGAGCTTTATTTCGAGAATATCTCGCTGCCCCCCGCCGTCGAGGCCGCGCTGGACAAGCGCACCTCGATGGGGATCGCGGGCGATCTGAACCGCTATACCCAGTATTCCGCCGCCGAGGCGATGACCTCCGCTGCCGATAACCCCTCGGGCGGGGGCGGCATGGGGGCCGGGCTCGGTATGGGAATGGGCATGGCAATGGCCAATCAGTTGGGCGGTCAGATGGCGGGACAAGCAGCACAGCCCGGACCATGGGGGCCAAGGCCCGAAGCCGCAGCACCCACACCACCGCCACCGCCCGTCGAGCATGTCTGGCACATCGCCGAGAACGGCCAGACCAAGGGGCCGTTCTCCAAGGCGTCGATGGGGCGCATGGCCTCGGACGGGTCGCTGGTGCGCGACACATTGGTCTGGACCCCCGGTCAGGACGGCTGGATGCGGGCCGAGGATGTCACTGAACTGGCGCAGTTGTTCACCGTCCTGCCGCCGCCGCCCCCACCGCCGCCTGCGGTGTGATGCGATGACAGGCCCCCTATGGACGACGCGCGCCAGACCATGACGCTGGACAGACCCACAACGCTGGAAGAGCACCGCTTTCCCTGTGAGCAATGCGGCTCGGATTACCGTTTCGCTCCGGGCGAGGGCGCGTTGCTCTGCGACCATTGCGGCCACCGCCAGCAGATCGCGCCGCCCGGCCCGTGGTCCGGCGCGCTCAAGGAACTGGATTTTAACGCCGCACTGGCGCAGAACCTGCCCGCCTCGGAGATCGAGGAAACGCGGGTCTCGTCATGCGAAAGCTGCGGCGCGCAGGTCGAGTTCGATCCGGCGGTACATGCGCTGGAATGCCCGTTCTGCGCCTCGCCGCTGGTGGCCGATACAGGCCTGCACCGCCATATCAAGCCACGCGGCGTGCTGCCCTTCGTGCTGGACGAAGCTGCCGCGCGTCAGGCGATGAAGGACTGGCTGGGCAAGCTGTGGTTCGCGCCCAACGGCTTGCAGGATTACGCCCGCAAGGGCCGCCATATGACAGGCGTCTACGTGCCCTACTTCACCTTCGATGCCGATACCCAAAGCAACTACAGGGGCGAGCGCGGCACGGTCTATTACCAGACGGTGACCGTGATGCGCGACGGCAAACCCGTGCGCACCCAAGTGCCGCGCATCCGCTGGCGCTCTGTCTCGGGCAGGGTGCAGCGCTGGTTCGACGATGTGCTGGTGCTGGCCGCCACCTCATTGCCGCTCAAATATACCGAAGGGCTTGAGCCGTGGGACCTGTCCGCCCTGCAACCCTACCGCCCCGAGTTTCTGGCCGGTTTCCGTGCCGAAGGCTACACCGTCGATCTTGAGGCGGGTTTCGGCATCGCACGGCAGAAGATGGACCGCGTGATCGAACGCGATGTGCGTTTCGATATCGGCGGCGACCAGCAACGGATCGGCCATATCGACACGCAGGTCAGCAATGTGACGTTCAAACATATCCTGCTGCCGGTCTGGCTGGCGGCCTATAAATATCGCGGGCAAAGCTACCGCTTCGTCGTCAATGGCGAGACAGGCCGTGTGCAGGGCGAACGGCCATGGTCCGCGTGGAAGATCGCCTTTGCCGTGATCCTCGGCGCGCTGGTGGCCGGCGCCGTCGGCTACGGCTTTGCCCTCAGTGAAGGAGTGATGTGATGAAAGACGACCCCGCCACCACGTTGGATACGCTGCTGCACAGCCGCCATAGCTGTCGGGCGTTCCGCGCCGATCCGGTGCCAGATGCGGTGATCGCTGAGATCACGGCCAGTGCGGGCCGCGTGCCGTCATGGTGCAACGCGCAACCGTGGCAGGTCATCGTGACCCGCGCGCCCGAGACCGACCGCTTCCGCGATGCGCTGTTGGCTGCCGCCACCAGCCAGCCGCCAAAGCCCGATCTGGAATGGCCGCGCCAATATGCTGGCGTCTACAAAGAGCGTCGGCGCACCTGCGGGTTCCAGCTTTACGACAGCCTCGGCATCCCCAAGGAAGACCGCGCCGCCACCCATGCCCAGATGCTGGAAAACTACCGCCTGTTCGGCGCGCCGCATGTCGCAATCATCACCACCGAGGCCGATCTTGGCCCCTATGGCGCGATGGATAGCGGCGGCTTCGTGGCTGTGTTCACACTGGCCGCACAGGCGCGCGGCGTGGCCTCGATCCCGCAAGCGGCTGTGGCCGCACAGGCCCCTTTCCTGCGCGATTGGTTCGCCATCCCCCAGGAGCGGCACATCCTGTGCGCCATCTCCTTTGGCTATGCCGATCCGGACCATCCCGCCAACGCCTTCCGCACAGAGCGTGCGCCTTTGTCCGAAATCCTCGACTGGCGCGGCTGAGATGCGCGCCCTGATCCAGCGGGTCAGCCGCGCCCGCGTCAGCGTCGGGGGGGCAACTGTCGGGCAATGCGGCCCCGGCTTGCTGGTGCTGGTCTGCGCGATGCAGGGCGATACCGAGGCCGCTGCGGAGCAGATGGCCGCCAAAATCGCCAAGCTGCGGGTTTTCAAGGATGAGGCAGGCCGGATGAACCGTTCCATCCTCGACACAGGCGGCGGTGCATTGGTTGTCAGCCAGTTCACGCTAGCGGCAGATACATCGCGCGGCAACCGTCCGGGGTTTTCCGCCGCCGCAGCCCCTGAGGATGGCCGCCGCCTCTACCAGCATTTCGCCGCCAGCCTCGCCGCCTTGGGCATTCCCACCGAGACCGGAGAATTCGGCGCGGATATGGCGGTGGAACTGGTCAATGACGGGCCGGTCACCATCTGGCTCGACCTCTGAAAAGCCGCACCGCTGCTTCATCGTTCCAAAAATACTCACATCCTGCCCGCGACGACAGGGCCAGCGTCGCCGGATCAGGACTTCTTCACAAAAGCCGTCAGGATCACGATCCGCTGCCCGTCGACACGGCCCTCGATCTGGTCGGCATTATCCGCCACCAAGGCGATGCCGCGCACCGCTGTGCCGCGTTTGGCGGTGAAGCCCGCACCCTTCACGGGCAGGTCCTTGATCAGATGCACGGTATCGCCCTGCGCCAGAACGGTGCCGTTGCTGTCGCGGTGGATGACAGCGCCGGGCTGTTCACCCGTGCCCAGCCCGGCCTCGGCCCAAGCCTGCACCTCCGGTTCCAGATAGACGATCTCCAGCAGATCACGCGCCCATGGTGCCTCGATCCGGTGCAACAGTCGCCACGCCAGAACCTGCACCGCTGCTTCCCCGCTCCAGACCGCGTCGTTCAGGCAACGCCAGTGCGGGCTATCGTCGACCTCGCCTGTCACACCGGACAGGCAGGTGGCGCACAGCGGCACTTCGGCTTCCATCGGCATGACAGAATATAAAGTGGTGTCAGCCGTGCCGCACAGGGCGCAGGGATTGCTCATCGATCGGGCCTTTCATGGTTCTCGCCCGCTTATGCGCCCTTCGCAGCGATGATCCAAGCCCGGAAGCCCCGGATTACGGCTCGCGGAACGCCTCGCGCGATTTGTAGAGCGGTTTGAGCAGGTATTGCAGCACCGTCTTGCGGCCCGTGTGCAACTCGACCGAGGCCTGCATCCCCGGCCTGATCTGGACCGAAGCCTGCCGCTCTGTCAGGTTGGTCATATCCACCCGCAGGGTCACGCGGTAGTGCGCGGCCCCGTCGGCATCGCGGGCGCGCTCGTCCTTGAACGTATCGGCCGAGATCACATGGACCCTGCCCTTGAGCGTGCCGAAAATGGTGTAGTCATAGGCCGTCAGCTTGATCGTCGCCTCCTGACCGGGGCGGATATTGGCGATGTTCTCGGGGCGCACGCGGGCCTCGACGAACAACTCCTCGTCCAGCGGGATGATCTGCAATATCTCCTCGCCGGGGCGCACAACGCCGCCGATCGTGGTGACAGAGACCGCCTTGACGATGCCGCGCATCGGGCTGGTGAGCACGGTCCGCGTCAACTGGTCCTGACTGGCGCGCAGGGTCTGGCGCAGGGTAGCCAGTTCGCGCAGGGTGCTGGCATAGGCATCGGCGCGCTCCAGTTCGGCCCCGGTGATGATCTCGTCATGCCGGATGCGGGCATCGGCATGGACCTTGCGGGCGCGGGTCACCTCGATCAGGGCCACGATCTTGCGCTCCAGCATCGATTCCATCATCCGCATTTCCTGACGCGCCTGTTCCAGCACCCGCTCCGCCCCCGCGATACGGGCGCGCAGATCGGATTGGCGCGCCTCCAGCAAGGTCTGTTCCGAGGCAATCATCGCGGGATTGCGCGCGGCGATATCGACGGGCACGGCAAAGGCGTCCAGCCCCGCCAGTTCCGCCTCCAGCCGCAGGCGGCGGATGTCCAATGCGGCAATCTGGTCCAGCAGGTCGTCCACGGCGGCGCGGAACTGTGTGCCCTGCAATCGCGCCAGCACGTCGCCGCGCTGCACCATATCGCCTTCGCGCACGGTCAGTTCCGCCAGAATGCCGCCTTCGAGGTTCTGGATGATCTGGGGCCGCGAGGCCGAGATCATCTCACCCTCGGCGCGCACAATCTCGTCGACGAAGGCCATGCTGGCCCAGATGATGAACAGCCAGACCGTTCCGGCACAGAGCCAGATTGTGAGGCTGGGGCCGCGCAGGCGCGCGTTCATCTGGGCGGCAAGGGTCAGGGCAGACGGTGTCGCCATCGTCAAAGTCCCTCGCCTGCCGGAGCGGCCAGATGCGCCAGCACCTGATCGCGCGGGCCGTCCACCGCCATGCGTCCGTTCTGCAGAACGGTCACACGGCTCGTCAGCGACAGGATCGGCATCCTATGCGTGGCAATTACCACGGTGCGCCCCTCGAACCAGCTTTCCAGACGGCTGATCAATGTCGCCTCAAGACGCTGGTCCAGTGCTGCTGTCGGCTCGTCCAGCAGGCAGACCGAGGGGTTCTGCAACCACAGCCGCGCCCAGCCAACCGACTGGCGCTGCCCGATCGACAGGCCCGCGCCGCCATCGCCTAGTTCCAGATCAAGCCCCTTGGGGTGGCCTTTGACAAAGGGGCCAAGCCCCGCAAAATCCAGCGCCTGAATCAGACGCTCGTCATCGCGCTCCAGCAGGTTGAAGGTCAGGTTGTCGCGCAGGCTGCCGGTGAACAGCCGCACATCCTGCCCCAGATAGCCGATGGAGCGACGCAGATCGCGCGGCTCGATCTGGCCCAGTTCGGTGCCATCCACCAGCAAGCGCCCGCGTGTCGGCGCGTAAAGCCCCGACAGCAGCCGCAGGAAGGTGGATTTACCCGACCCGTTAGCGCCCAGAACGGCGATCCGCTGCCCCGGCATGATCGCCAGCGCAGGAATGTCCAGCACGGTCGCCGCATCTTCGCTGTAGCGGAATTGCGCTTCACGCAGTTCAAAATGCCCCTCCAGCCGCTCGCGGCGCAGATAGCTGCGTTGCGCGTCACGGTCCTGCGGCGCGTCCGCGATCACCTCCAGCGCGTCCAGTGCCGCGCGCACATTGCCCCAGCGCGCCATCGTGCTGGCCAGTTGCGACAGGGGCGCAAGCGTGCGTCCGGTCAGGATACCCACCGCGATAATGGAGCCGACGGTAAACGCGCCCGCAAAGACCAGATAGGCCCCAAGCACCACGGCAGCCACATAGGTTGCCTGTTGCACGCCCTGCGCCCAGATCGTCAGGGCGGAGGCCAGCTTGCGCTGTTCCGACGATGTCAGCGCGGACATGGCTGTCAGCTCGGCCCAGTTGCGGCGCATCCGCTCCTCGCCGCGCAGGGTTTTCAGCGTGTCATGCTCGTAGATCACCTCCTGCAACAGCCGTCCGGCGCGGGCCGAGGCGCCCTGCCCTTCCTCGGTCAGGCGCATCATGCGGCGCTGCATCAGGAAACCCGGCAGCACCATCAGCACGCCGCCCAGCACCAGCACCCAGACGATATTGCCGCCGATCGAGGCCACCAGCAGCAGGAACACGAAGATGAAGGGAATATCGGCCAGCGTGCCCACGGTGGCGGTGGTGAAAAACTCGCGCACCGAACCGAAATCGCGCATGGCGTTGAATATCTGTGAGGGGCTGCGGGCCTGTATATCCGAGCGCGCGCCCAGAATACGCTCCATCAGCCGCGCCTGCACGGTCAGTTCGATCTGCCGTCCCGCCCCGTCCATCAGTTGCGCCCGCGCCACCTTGAGCACAGCCTCCATAATCAACGCCAACCCCGCCCCTGCGGCCAGCACCCAGAGCGTGGCCTGCGACTGGTGGGGGATCACGCGGTCATAGACCTGAAGCGAGAACAGCGCGACGGACACGGCCAGCAGGTTGGCCACGAAAGAGCCCAGCATCACATCGATGAACGGCCGCCGCAGCGCGGAGAACTCGCCCCAGAACCAATGCGCCGGTTTGGCCGCTGCGCCGTGAAGTTGCGATAGTTGCGCCAATGGCGCCTCGGCGCGGACCACAACGCCGGTGAAATGCGGCGTGAACTCGGCCAGCGACACGGCAACCCGTTTGTCGGGGCTGTCCGCGTCATAGATCGTCAGTTCGCCGTCCTCTGCCAGTTCCGACTGCCCCAGCACCAGCACCCATCGTCCACCCCGCATGCGGGCCAGTGCGGGCCATTGATCCGGCGTCACAGCGGCATCCCGCGCCGCATGCGCCAGCAATCCGCAGGCGGTCAATGCACTGAGAAAAACACCGGGACGAGCCCTTGCCTCGGTTGCCCGCTCGGCCAGCATCGCCTCGACCACATCGCGCTGCAACACGGCGCGTCCCAACAGCCCCGCATAGGCCGCAACCAGTTGCGCGCGGGCCTGAAGACGCGGATCGCCGGATACGCCCGCCTCTGCCTCTGCCTCTACCCCGTCCTCGGCTCCGTCCTCATCCCTGTCATCTGCCCTGTCGGCTACCCGCAGCCGCCCCACCGGCACGGATTGCAGACGGTTGCGGATGCTGCTCAACGCCTGCCCCGCCGTCGCTCCGGCAACGGTCAGCACAGAGCCGCCCGCCCCGTCCCGTAACGCCCCGCCCCGCAAGGCATCGCCCAAGGCGCGCAAGGTCTGCCCCGCCCCGCTCACAGCTTGTCCCCGTCAGCCAGAAGGCCCAAGGCAGCGGCGATCTGCACCTCTGTCAGCGCGGCTCGATAGTGCAATGACAAAGCTGTCTGCTGCTGACGCGCGAATTGCTCGTAAAGCCCGACCACATCCATCACCTGCCGCTGGCCTTCGTCATACTGGGTCTGGAACAGGTCGAAATTGGCCTTGGCGCGACGGCTCAGAACAGCGGCTTCCTGCGCCTGTCGCGCCAGTGCTATACGCTCCTGCTCCAGACGGCGCAGGCGGCGGTTCGTCTCCTCGCGGGCCTGATCGACCTTGCGGCGCTCGCCTTCGGTCGCCGCCGCAATGGCGCGCAGATCATCGCCTGTGCCAAAACCCAAGGGCCGATCCATCCGAAGATCCACCGAAGGGTCCGGCGCACCCCGTCCCAGCGCACCTGCTGCGGTTAGCCCCGGTAGGAAACCGGCCCGTTGAATCCGCGCGCGCGCCTCGGCACGGCCCATTTCGGCCTCGGCCAGCCTGACGGCCAGCGGCACCGGCGCGGGCGCAGGCAAAACCAGAGGCGTCAAGCCGGAGCGCGCCGGCAGGTTTGCCACCTGCACCCCCATCGCGGCCAGTTCCGCCAGAGCCGCCTGCGCGGCCTCGGTTTCTGTCTGCTGGCTGGCGCGGATCTCGGCCATTTTCTGCCGCAACACCTGAAGATCAGAGCGGTCCGAGATACCGCCCGCAACGCGTTCGGACATGATCCATTCAAAATGCCCCATGTCGCGCTCTGACGCGGTGGCAAGTGCGGCCTTATCCTGCGCCTCAAGAGCTGCTAGATAGAGCGTCAGCGCCGTCAGCACCCGCTCGTTGCTGTCCTGCACCATTTCGACAGCGGCCACTTCAACGTCGGCCTGCGCGAAATCCCGCTCTGCCAGTTTGCGGCCATTGTCGAACAAGACCTGCTCGACCACCAGCATCGCCACGACCGAGCCCAGACTGCTCAGGCTGACCTGCGGCCCCACACTGGGCAACCAGTTGCGCGATTGCGCCCGCGCCCGCAGCCTAGCGCTCCGCAGTTCCGCCCCGGCGGCGCGCGTCTCGTCTACCAGCACCTCTCCCGCGATGCGCTGCAGCGCGCTGCCTTGCGGCAGGACGCTGCGGCGTGCCATCAGATCGCCCAACACGGTGGAGACCGCAGCCCCCTGCGCGCCGCCGTCCAGCCCTTCGCCAAGCGGCGGGGCCTCAGGCATCAGCATCCGACTGACGCCAACGCCCTCGGTCTGCGCCAGACAGCCCGCCAGACCCAGAATGACAGCGCAACACAGCGCGGGGCGCATGAAGCGCCCGCCTGTTCGGGTGATACTGCCCTGCCTCATGCCAGCCCCTTGTTCCGGTGCTTTTGCGCGGATTTGCGTGTGGTCCGGGCCATCCGGCCAAGCCAGCAAAGCTGGCCAAGCCGGATGGTGCCTCGTCTGCACAGAATTTCCTCAGTAGATCCGGATATCCTCGTCGATGATCACCCGTGCTTCGCCCATCGTATAGACCGCGTAGTTGCGGCCCTCGATCACCTCGCTGCCGTCGCGCTGCGCGCCGGACAGGGTGATGGCGTCATCCTCGCCGCCCCGGATCGTCACGCTGCGCGCATCCGGCGACAGCGCAAGGATCTGCGCCTCGGTCAGGCTCAGGGTGCTGTCCTCGGCGAAGGTCAGATCGATCGTGTCGATTTGCAGCCCAGCCGCCAGAGGCGCGGACAGATCGATCACCGAGGTGCTCAGTTGGTCGAAGGCAAGGAACGTGCCGCTCTGGTTACCCGCCTGATCGGTGGCGGTGATCACCAGATGCGAGCCGTCCGGCAGGGTTTGCCCGAAGTGGTGCAGGCTTTCGCCCAAGGGCACGATGTCGAAGCCGGTCGAGTTCGTGGGCACCAGCGCGCCATCGGCACGCAGCTCCGTCAGCGCCACGTGATCCTCGGTTATACCGATAGAAACGCTGCGGATGCCGCTGCTGTCGCGCGTATAGCTCTCGACGCGGGGATGGTCGGGCGCATCGGTGTCGATAGAGACGGTATGCGTCACAAGGCCGGTATTGCCCGCCGCGTCACGTGCATGCACCACAAGCTGCTGGGTGGAGGTGCCGCGCGCGATGCCCTCTGACAGGATCATCGCCTGCCACGTGCCGTCCGCCGCAACGGTGGCAGGGTAGCGCACCCCGCCGAACTCAACCTCGACGGTCGAGCGCTGCACGCCGGTGATCGGCATCTCGACACGCCCCGTCACCATAACGCCTGCATTCGCCTCGACGATATTGATGATGTTGTCACCCGCAACAGGCGCGTTCAGTTCCAGCAGGTTCAGGTGCGTATCCACCCGCACCGCCTGTGACAGACGCGCGGTATTGCCTGCGGCATCCGTTGCAACTGCGATCAGGTCGGTCGGATATTCACCGCTCCGCACTGCCCCCTCCTCGAACCGGACGCTCCAGCGCCCGTCCGACAACACATTCGCCTCACGCGGAACACCGTCAAGCGAGACGATCACGCGCGAGCCCGCCTCGACTTGCCCGGTGACGAAGAAATCGGTCTGCGCCTCGACCCCGTTGATGACCCCGTCATCCGCAGCCCCCGTCGAGATGAAGGCGAAATCGCGCACTTCGGTATCGTAGCGGATATTGCGCGGCGCGCTGCTGGACGTGTTGCTGGCGGAATCCGTCGCCGTTGCCACAACGCTCAGATCGCCCTGCCCCTGCGGCAGATCCGCCGCCTCGAACCGCACCTGCCAGTTGCCGAACGCATCCACCGTGGCAGAACGCGACACGCCACCAACCAGCACAGTCACGCCGTTGGAGGCAGCATCCGTCGTGCCGGTGATCGTCACACCCTGCTCGCGCGCCGCCATGTTGATCAGACCGTTCTGGCCGATATCGCCGGTGATGGCGACATCGACAACCGTATCCACACGCACATCCCGCGTGGCCATGCTGACGTTGCCAGCCGCATCGCGCGCCGTGACAGAGAAGGTCGCATCATATTCGTCGCGGGCGAAATCACCGCCCTGAAACGCGAACGACCACGTGCCATCCGTGGAGGTCACCTCGCGCATGGCAGAGCCGAAACGCACCTCCACAATCGAGCCGGGCTGCGTCGTGCCGCGCAATACGACACCGCCATCAGCAGCGGCCGCGTTGATCAGGTTGCCCTCGCCCAACGGGGCGGGGTCGATCTGCAGGAAATGCACCGTATCGACATGGAAACCGCCGGTCTGCCTGCCGATATTGCCCGCCGCGTCCGATGTGGTCGCAGTCAGAGAGACATCATATTCGCCCTGACGCACTTCTGATGGCTGGTAATCCACAAACCAGTTGCCATCGGCCTGCACGGTGACCGATTTGGTGATGGTCTGAACACCGTCGTCATATGTCAGGGTCAGCGTATTGCCCGGCGTCGAGGTGCCCGTGACGCGGACACCGCCCTGCGCCTCGAGCCCGTTGACCACGCCGTCACCACCGACCGCTGCGGAATGGATCACGATCGGATCGGGGATGGTGTCGAGCGCCACACCGTCCGTGTAAACAGCGCTGTTGCCGAAACTATCCGTCGCCGTCGCCGTTATATCGTGGGTCACCTCGCCACCGGGTACTTCCTGCGGGGTAAAGGTCACCGACCAGTTGCCAGCGGAATCCACCGTATCCGTGCGGGTCACCCCGTCCACGGTCACGGCGATCAATGCGCCCGGTTCGCTGGTGCCGGCGATTCTGACACCGTCATTATGCTCGTCGAGGTTGACGACATGACCGGTCGATACCGTACCTTGTGTAAATGTCAACTCCGGCGGTGTAGTGTCGATCACCACATTGGGGCCGGTCAGATCAACCACGCTATCATCGGGCTGCGTGACAATGACGACGACCGGATAGGTGCCGTCCTCGGGGAAGTTCTCATCCTCGAAAATGACCTGCCAGACACCAGAGCCATCGGGCGTGGTCACTACACTGATATCACCGATCGAAACATCCACGATGGCCCCCGGCTCTCCGGTGCCGCCGATCACGATGGCTGGCGTATCGCCGCCCGTGAGCACGATCTCGCCCTGATCCACAGTCGGCAAACGCGGTCCGGCAGGCTGCCCGCCCCCGCCGCCATCGCCGCCGCCGCCAGTGCCACCGGCACCACCCCCGCCGCCACCATCGCCGCCGCCGCTACCGCCGCCATCTCCTGAACCGCCATCTCCGGCCGTCGCGCCCAGCAGGAGCGATCCTGCAGCAACGGCGGCAAGCCCGCCCGCCGTTCCCAGCGCACCGGTACTTGCCAGCAGGCCAGCTCCAAGCATGCTGACGGTGTCATCCGCCGTCGCAGGCGCGATCACTGAGGAATTGCCCATGAAGATCAGGTCTTCATGCGGGCTCCACTTGCCCCATGCTTCTGTCGGGCCGTACTGGGCATAAAGCACTCCATCGGCGCCCTGAACCAGAATGACCTCGCTGAGATAGCCGTCAGCGCTGATGAACAGCCGCGCGGCTGGGACGCCGTCGCTGAAGTAATCCTGCAGCATGACCACCCGCCCGTCGCCAAGCGTGATCTGCAGATCAGAGCCGACCCTGACGTAACTTGCCAGTTCCGACTGTCTGATATTGAGAGAAATTTCCTCGCCTGCAGCGACCCGGATAACAGACATATCTGCATCGGCTTCGACCACACCACGACGGGTTGCGCCCATGACGGGACGCACAACAAAATCCATTGTCTTCATAATGATACCGCTCTACTCGTTACACGCCGTTTAATTCGGCAATTCTTTATTACCGGTCAGAATATGCTGTTTTGATTCGCCGCGCTAGAGAAAAAATGCCCTGTCACCGCAAATTTGCCACACCCCCGCCTCAATTGACGAGGTCGGGCAACAGTTCATCGGGGAACGGTGGCGCTGTCAGACGGAGGCGTCAACCAGAAACGGTGCCGCTTTCATCGTCTCGGGAACGGGCGCGCCGAGGCGTGACAGGATCGTCGGGGCAAGCTGTAACTGGTCAAGAACAGTGCCTGCCGCCGGCCCCTTTGCGGGGCCGAAATAGTAAAGCGCCACCTCGCGTTGCAAGTCACTGTTGCCACCGTGATGGCCGCGTTCGTCCTGTCCGTGATCGGCGGTGACGATCACCTCGTAACCCATCGCCAGCCATTTGGGGATGAACGGGGCCAGCATCTCGTCCATCACGGCGCAGGCGTGATCCATCTCCTGACAATCATGGAAAAAGCGGTGCCCCATGCTGTCGAGCGTGCAGGTATGCAGGATGCCGTAGTTCAGCCCGTGCCGCGCCGCCAGCATCGTCAGCGTGGCGAAAAGGTCCACATCCGAGGGCGTCATCTGGTTGATCAGCCCGTAACCCGTCATCGTATGGAAGCGGCCGTGGTTGATCGTGTCACTTTCCGGCTCGTCATATTCGATGTCGCGTACAAAATCGAAAGGCGCGCGGTTGAAGAATTCCGACCAGAAGGAATGTGTGACGGCTCCGGTCACGCCACCGGCCTTGCGGACCTGACTGAACACATCCGCATGCGACAGCCGGAACACATTGCCATTGCCGGTGCAGCCATGCTCCTGCGGGGTCACGCCGGTATGGATCGAGGCGTAGCAACTGGCCGAGATCGACGGCAGGACCGAGCGCATGACCCATGTCTGCGCCTGACCGCTTTCCACCCAGCCTTCCAGATTGCCGAACAGACGCCGCCAGTTGCGCAGCGGCACACCGTCGAGGATGATCAGGAGAAGCTTGTTCTGCATGGACTTTCTTTCGTTGACCGCACGTCCGGCGGTGAGGGCAGATGCCTCCGGCGGGGATATTTGGCGCAAGAAGAAACACAGGGCGGCGCGGCTTCTTCTTGCCTTAAATATCCCCTTGCGCAGGCAGGATTCTAGTTTCCGGCGCTTTCCATTTTGCGATGCGCGATCACCTCTTCCAGCCAGCCGAGTTTCATCTCGGGCACCGAGGAGAGCAGCAGGTCGGTATAGGCGTCGAAGGGCGGGGCCAGAACCTCGCTCTTGGGGCCGTAGCGCACGACCTTGCCCTGATACATCACCGCGATACTATCTGCGATGGCGCGCACGGTGGCCAGATCATGGGTGATGAACAGATAGGCCACATCCTCGCGTTTCTGCAATTCCAGCAGCAGCTTAAGAATGCCGTCGGCGACCAGCGGGTCCAGCGCCGAGGTGACCTCGTCGCAGATGATCAGGCGCGGCTTTGCGGCCAGTGCGCGGGCGATACAGACGCGCTGCTTCTGCCCGCCCGACAGTTCCGCCGGATAGCGGTCGATGAAGCCCTTGCCCATTTCGATCGCCTCCAGCAGTTCGGCGATGCGGTCGCGTTTGGCTTTGCCCTTCAGGCCGAAGTAGAATTCCAACGGGCGGCCGATGATCGTGCCCACGGTCTGGCGCGGGTTCATCGCCACATCCGCCATCTGGTAGATCATCTGCACCTCGCGCAGATCGTCGCGCGCGCGGCCTGACAAGGCAGGCGACAGCGTCCGTCCGGCAAAGGTGATCTGCCCCTCAGAGGGCGGCAAAAGCCCGGTGATGACACGGGCCAGCGTCGACTTGCCCGAGCCGCTTTCGCCGACGACGGCGAGGGTCTGGCCGGGATGGACCTCGACATTCACGTCATGCAGCACATCGAAAGCGGTGCCGCGATAACGTGCGGTGATATGCTCGACCCGCAGAACCGGATTGTCCGAGGGCGGCTTTTCCGCGTGCTCGATGGAGCGGACCGAGACCAGCGCGCGGGTATAGTCCTCGCGCGGGGTGTTGATGACCTGATCGGTGCTGCCATTCTCGACCATATGGCCGCCTTTGAGGACCATGATCTCGTCGCTGACCTGCGCCACGACAGCGAGATCATGCGTGATGTAAAGCGCGGCCACGCCCGTCTCGCGGATCGCATCCTTGATCGCGGCCAGCACGTCGATTTGTGTGGTCACGTCGAGCGCGGTCGTCGGCTCGTCGAAGATCACCAGATCGGGCAGCGGGCACAGGGCCAGCGCCGTCATGGCGCGTTGCAACTGCCCGCCCGAGACCTGATGCGGGTAGCGGTTGCCGAAGGTGTCCGGCTCCGGCAGGCCCAGCGTGGCAAAGAGCTTGCGCGCACGGGCTTCAGCTTCGGGTTTGCTGGCACGGTTATGTTCCAGCGTAGCCTCGATCACCTGTTCGAGTATCTTCTTCGCCGGATTGAAGGCGGCTGCTGCGGATTGCGCCACATAGGTCACCTCGGCCCCGCGCAGTTTGCGCAAGGCGCGCGTGCCCAGTTTCAGGATGTCGCGGCCATTCACCTCGACCGTGCCGCCGGTGATCCGCACGCCGCCGCGCCCGTAGGCCATGGCGGAAAGGCCGATAGTGGACTTGCCCGCGCCGCTTTCGCCGATCAGCCCCAGCACGCGGCCCTTTTCCAGACCGAAGCTGATGCCATCCACGATGGTGATCTCCTGCGGCGGCTCGCCCGGAGGATAGGCCGTCGCCTCAATCTTGAGGTCGCGCACGTTCAACAAAAGATCAGCCACCGCGCCCCCCTTTCAGACTTGTGGTGCGGGTAAGAACCCAGTCCGCCACCAGATTGACCGAGATCGCCAGCGTGGCGATCGCGAAGGCCGGCACCAAAGCGGCGGCGATGCCGTAGACGATACCGTCCTTGTTGTCGCGCACGATCCCGCCCCAATCCGCATTGGGCGGCTGCACCCCCAGCCCCAGAAAGGACAGGGTGGAGACGAACAGCACCATGAAGATGAAGCGCAGGCCCATTTCCGCCACCAGCGGCGACAAGGCATTGGGCAGGATCTCGCGGAAGATGATCCAGACTCGCCCCTCGCCGCGCAAGCGGGCGGCCTCGACGAAATCCATCACGTTGATATCCACGGCCACGGCGCGGGCCAGACGGTAGACGCGCGTGGAATCGAGCAGGCCCATCACCATGATCAGCACGAGGATCGTGACCGGCATTACCGAGAGCACGACCAGCGCGAAGATCAGCGTGGGGATCGCCATGATCAGATCGACGAAACGCGACAGAAGCTGATCGACCCAACCCCCAATAACGGCGGCCAGAAAGCCCAGCACCGCGCCGGTGGTGAAAGACAAAAGCGTGGCCATCGTGGCGATGAAAATCGTGGTGCGCCCGCCGTAGATCATCCGTGTCAGCAGATCGCGGCCGATACTGTCGGTGCCCAGCAGATGGGTGCGCGACATCGGCTCCCACACATCGCCCACAACCTGCGACATGCCATAGGGCGCGATCAGGGGGGCAAAGATGGCGGCCAAAAAATAGGCGCCGGTGAAGATCAGCCCGATCAGGGCGGAAAAGGGGATCCTGCTCATTTCGGATGCCTCAGCCTCGGGTTGGACAGGATCGCGACGATATCGGCCACCATGTTCAGCCCGATATAGACGGCGGCAAAGACAAGCCCGCAGGCCTGCACCACAGGCACATCGCGCTTGCTGACATGATCAACCAGATATTGCCCCATGCCGGGATAGACGAACACCACCTCGACCACGACAACACCCACAACCAGATAGGCCAGATTGAGCATTACCACATTGACGATGGGGGCGATGGCGTTGGGAAATGCGTGCCGGAAGATGACGTTAAAACCTGATAGCCCCTTGAGTTCGGCCGTCTCGATATAGGCCGATTGCATCACGTTCAGGATCGCGGCGCGGGTCATCCGCATCATATGCGCCAGCACCACAACCACCAGCACCGCGACAGGCAGGGCGATGGCGTTCAGCTTGGCCCCGAGACTCATGGAATCATTGATCATCGCCACCGAGGAGAACCAGCCCAGTTGCACGGCCACGAAATAGATCAGCAGATAGCCGACCAGAAATTCGGGGATCGAGATGGAGGCTAGCGTCGCGCCGGAAATCAAGCGGTCCGGCCAGCGGTTTTGGTAGCGCACGGCCAGCAGGCCCAGAAAGATCGCCAGCGGCACGGCGATAATCGCGGCCCAGAAGGCCAGAAACATCGTATTGCCCAAGCGTCGGCCCATTGCCGTGGCGATATCCTGATTATTGGTCAGGGCGCGGCCCAGATCGCCCTGAAGCACCCCGCCGATCCAGTTCAGATAGCGGGTGACAGGCGGATCGTTCAGCCCCAGCGCGGCCCGCATGTTGGCCAATGTCTCGGGCGTGGCGGATTGGCCGAGGATGGACTGCGCCACATCGCCAGGCAAGATCATCGTGCCTGCAAAGATCAGGACGGAGGCCGCAAAAAGAAGCAGGAGTCCCAGCGCAATGCGCTGGAACACCAGTACCAGTATCGGATGCACGCGGCGTCCTCCGTCAGTCCGCCAACCATACACGATGCGACGCGGTGCCGGACATCAACTCGCCCGTCGGATCGGCCACCCAGCCTTGTACGCGGTCGCTGACGCCTTCGACGAAGTCGTTGAACATCGGGCAGATCAGGCCGCCCTCGTCGCGCACCATCATGCCCATCTCGCGGTACATCGCCTTGCGCTTGTCTTCGTCCAGTTCGCCACGGGCTGCCAGCAGCATCGCGTCGAAATCCTCGCGCTTGAAGCGTGTGTCGTTCCAGTCCGCGGTCGAGAGGTAAGCCGTCGAATACATCTGGTCCTGCACCGGACGCCCGCCCCAGTAGGAGGCGCTGAAGGGCTGCACATTCCAGACCTCGGACCAGTAACCGTCCCCCGGCTCGCGCTGAAGCTCCAGCGGAATACCGGCGGCTTGTGCCGTCTGCTGGAACAGTTGCGCCGCCTCGACAGCACCCGGGAACGCGACATCCGAGACGCGCAGGATGATCGGGCTGCCGTCATGGCCGGACTTGGCGTAATGCTCGGCGGCCAGTTCGGGGTTGTATTCGCGCTGCGGGATCGTGTCGTCGAACAGCGGATAGGCCGCGTTGACGGGCATGTCATTGCCCACGGTGCCATAGCCGCGCAGGATTTTGTCCAGCATATCCTCGCGGTCGATGGCATATTTCAGCGCCAGTCGCAGATCGTTGTTCAGGAACGGCTCGGTGTCGCAATGCATGATGAAGACGTAGTGACCGGGGCCACCCACGCTTTTCACCGAGAGACCCGGTGCGCGGTCCAGCAGGGCTGCGACCTTTGGATCAACACGGTTGACGATCTGGACCTGACCCGATTGCAGCGCCGACATACGCGCGGTTGTGTCGTTGATGGCAAGTATCTCGACCTCGTCGACATGGGCGCGGCTGTCGTCCCAGTAGTTCGGGTTGCGCTTGAACAGGTGGCGCACGCCGGGCTCGTCGGCCTCGACCATATAGGGGCCGGTGCCGATGCCCGCGCCGGGATTGTCGAAGCCACCATCGGGCTGGATCATCAGGTGGTAATCGCCCAACAGGAATGGAAGGTCGGCATTGGCCGTTTCAAGCTCGACAATGAACATGTCATTCTCGACCCGCATGCCGGAGATACCGCGCATGATACCCAGAGCGCCGGACTGGCTGTCATCGTTCGAGTGACGCTCCATCGTCCGCATCACGTCTTCGGCTGTCATCGTCTGGCCATTGTGGAATTCCACGCCGGAGCGGATCTTGAACATCCATGTCTTGGCGTCGTCCGAGGCCTCGACTGATTCCGCCAGCCGCATTTCCAGCTCGCCGTTCTCGTCCACATTCACCAGCGTCTCGCCGAACTGGTTGAGAACGTTGTAGGGCACAGGGCTCGCCGCCAGTGCCGGATCGAGCGAGTTGGTGCTCTCCCCGCCGGATACGCCCATCCGCAGCGTGCCGCCCTTGACGGGGCCTGCCGCATGCACAGCCTCGGCGTAGAACATGCCCGCCACTGCGGCACTCACGCCGAGCGCGCCCATCCGGCCCATGAACTCGCGCCGCGAGATGCGGCCCATGCCGGCGCGGACTTTCAAATAGTCGATATGGTTCTGATCTGTTGTCTTGGACATCGATATCTCCCTGTTGTCACTTGTTCGCTTTGCGCGATCTTTATTGACCTATGCGTCGTCAAGGCGAGCCATCTGCCAGCCGCGCCATTCCGCATCATAAACCAGCCAGATTTCTGGCCCGATAGCGGAAACGGCGTTTTATTGACTTCCCGATCAACTTTGCGCATCGCGCCTCTCGGTTCAACCAAAAAAGCGTCAAACTGCGACAACT
Source organism: Rhodobacterales bacterium (assembly GCA_047921295.1). Taxonomy (GTDB): domain Bacteria; phylum Pseudomonadota; class Alphaproteobacteria; order Rhodobacterales; family Rhodobacteraceae; genus Seohaeicola. The sequence continues at coordinate 35,318 of JBLRWK010000013.1, read as the reverse complement.
GTGTGACATCCAACTATTTCCGCCCGCTTGTGCCAACTGATAACCCGCGCAGTTTGCGGCGCGGAACGGTTATGGATATTTAAGGCAAGAAGAATTGTGGCGTGCATGCGGTGCCGGAAAAAAGCACGGCTTGCGCGCTGCGGGGTTTATCTGGAAGACTTGTCGGACCAGTGGAAAGAGAAGAGTGATGAGCCAGACGTTCCGACATCCCGATATTCTCGAAATCGCGCGGACCGAAGGCAAGGTGACGGTCGAAGGTCTGGCCGAGCGCTTTGGCGTGACGGTGCAGACCATCCGGCGCGACCTGACCGAACTGGCCGAGGCGGGCAAGCTGGAGCGGGTGCATGGCGGCGCGATCCTGCCCTCCGGTGTCACGAACATCGGCTATGACGAACGCCGCCGCCTGAACGGAGCCGCCAAGTCGGCCATCGCGCGGCGTTGCGCGCAGGACATTCCCGAGGGCGCATCGGTCTTTCTCAACATCGGCACCACGACAGAGGCGGTTGCGCGCGAGTTGCTGCATCACCGCACGCTGATGGTGGTGACCAACAACATGAATGTCGCCAATATCCTCGTCGCCAATCCGGAGGCCGAGATCATCCTGGCCGGGGGCATCCTGCGGCGCGCCGACGGCGGGCTGGTCGGGCCACTGACAGCCAGCGTGATCGAACAGTTCAAGGTGGATATCGCGGTGATCGGCTGCTCGGCCATGGATATGGACGGCGATCTGCTCGACTTCGATGCACAGGAAGTCACGGTCAGCCAGTCGATCATCCGGCAGGCGCGGCGCAGCTTTCTGGTGGCGGATCATTCGAAACTGCACCGCGCGGCACCGGCGCGGATCGCCTCGCTGCGCCAGATCGACTGCGTCTATACCGACCAGCCGCTGCCGGCCGAACTGACACAGCGTTGTGCGGATTGGGACACGAAAGTAACGGTCTGCGGAACGCGTCTCTCACACGATGCCTGATTTTTAGGCGATCGGCCCATCAACTATGCGTCATTTTTGGGCCATTTTGTTGTTAAGGCTTTTATCACAGAGAGATAACAGGCCATCTTTGCAAACACCGATCTGTCATCTAACGTGAGCACATGGACAAACAAAGCCGTTTCTACGACGAGATGTTCGACAGCGCCGGGCAGGCCAGACAGCCTTATTCGCGCTATAACGATTGGTTCCAGACCGAGGATATCCGCCACTTACGGCGCAAATCCGGAGAGGCCGAAGCGTTTTTCCGCCGGATCGGCATCACATTCAACGTGTACGGCCAACAGGAGGCCGACGAGCGACTGATCCCGTTTGACGTCGTTCCGCGCATCATTTCGGCGCGCGAATGGACCCGGCTGGAGGAAGGCATCGCCCAGCGCGTCCGCGCCATCAACGCTTTTTTGCACGATATCTATCACCGGCAGGAAATCCTGCGGGCGGGGCGTGTGCCGGTCGAGTTGATTGCGCGCAACGAGGCGTTTCTGCCGCAGATGATCGGGGTCAACCCGCCGGGCGGCGTCTATACCCATATCGTCGGCACCGATCTGGTGCGCACCGACGAGAATGATTTTTTTGTGCTTGAGGACAACGCCCGCACACCATCGGGTGTCAGCTATATGCTGGAAAATCGCGAGACGATGCTGCAGATGTTTCCGGAGCTGTTCACCCGCCTGAAGGTGCGCCCGGTCTCGAGCTATCCACAGAACCTGCGCCGCTCGCTGTCGGATTGCGCACCGCCTGCCTTTAACGGCGACAAGCCCGAGGTGGCGGTGCTGACGCCCGGCATCCACAACTCCGCCTATTTCGAGCATGCCTTTCTGGCCGACCAGATGGGCGCGGAACTGGTGGAAAGCCACGATCTGCGGATCGAGAACGGCCGTGTCTGCATGCGCACCACACGCGGCTACAAGGCGATCGATGTGCTCTATCGCCGGATCGACGACGATTACCTTGATCCGCTGAACTTCAACCCCAACTCCCTGCTGGGTGTTCCGGGGATCATGGATGTCTACCGCGCAGGCGGGATCACCCTTGCCAATGCGCCGGGCACCGGCATTGCGGATGACAAGGCACTCTACAGCTATATGCCCGATATCGTGGAGTTCTATACGGGCGAAAAGGCGATCCTGAAGAACGTGCCGACATGGCGTTGCTCGGAACCCGACAGCCTGAAATATGTGCTGGACCATCTGGCGGAACTTGTCGTCAAAGAGGTGCACGGCTCGGGCGGCTACGGCATGCTGGTCGGCCCTGCCGCCAGCAAGCGCGAACTGGCGCGGTTCGAGAAGAAGCTGCGCGCGCGCCCTGCCAATTACATTGCCCAGCCGACGCTGGCGTTGTCCACGGTGCCGATCATGACCAAACGCGGGCTTGCGCCGCGCCATGTCGATCTGCGGCCCTTCGTGCTGGTGTCACCCAACAAGGTGCAGATCACACCGGGCGGGCTGACCCGTGTGGCCCTGAAAGAGGGCTCGCTGGTGGTGAACTCGTCACAGGGTGGCGGGACCAAAGATACATGGGTTCTGGGGGACTGACGCGATGCTGGGAAAAACCGCAGGCGGACTGTTCTGGATGTTCCGCTATCTTGAACGCGCCGAAAATATCGCCCGTCTGGTCGAGGCTGGCTGGCGGATCGCGCTGACCCGTTCGGGCGATGCCGAGAACGAGTGGAAATCCGTGGTGACAACGGCGGGCATGCGGGCGGGCTATCTCGCCAAGCATGACGATTACGATGCGGTGCGCGTGATCAACTATCTGCTGCGCGATCCCGACAACGGCTCCAGCGTGATGTCCGCGATGAATGCCGCACGTTCCAACGCGCGTCTGGTCCGCACGGCACTGTCGTCGGAAGTCTGGGAAGCGGTGAACGAATGCTGGATGGCCGTCAAAGCCGCCCTCGCCCGCCCTGTCACCGAGCGCAACCTGCCGGAGGTGCTCTCGGTGATCCGCACCCGCAGCGCGGTGGTGCGCGGCGCGCTGCATGGCACGATGCTGCGCAACGAGATCTACAATTTTTGCCGCATGGGCACCTTTCTGGAGCGCAGCGACAACACCGCGCGGATTCTGGACGTGAAATATTACGTGCTGCTGCCTTCGGCCTCTTATGTCGGCTCCAGTATGGACAATGCACAATGGGAGAACATCCTGCGCTCCGTCTCGGCTGAGCGCTCGTTCAGTTGGCTGCATGGCGGCGAGACCACACCGCAAGGGATCGCGCAATTCCTGATCCTTGACCGCCGCGTGCCACGCTCGATGGCCTTTTGCTGCTGGAAAACGCGCGAGCAACTGGCGCATCTCGAAGGAGAATACGGCACGCCCCAGCCCTCGCAGGATCTGGCTGACATCATGTGCAACCGCTTCGATCAACCGATCACCACGATTTTCGATCAGGGCCTGCACGAGTTCCTCAAGGCGTCGATCCGTGATATTGCGACACTGGCGCAGCAGATCGAACATGATTTCCGGTTTTACGGGTAGGATGCCATGCGATTGAAAATCAGCCACGTGACGACCTATAGCTATGACAGCCCCGACCACTATGCGCTGCTGCAACTGCGTGTGACGCCCCGAAGCGGCCACGGGCAAACGGTGATCGACTGGACCTCGACCATCACGGGCGGCACCAAGCAGTTGTCTTTTCCGGACCAGTTCAACAATCACGTCGATCTGGTGCTGGTGGACCGTGATGCCACGGTGGTGGAGATCCGCAGCGAAGGCGTGATCGAGACGGAGGACCGCGCCGGGGTGATCGGCCCCAACAACGGGCTGGCCCCGGTCTGGCTGTTCACGTCCTCGACCCCTTCCACCACGCTGGGGCCTGCCTTGCGCAAGCTGGTCACGCAGGCCCGCAAGATAGAGGCCGAGAGCGATCTGGACCGGATGCACCGCGTCTCGGCGATGATTCTCGATCTGGTGCCGTGGCGCACGGGCAGCACCGACAGTATGACGACAGCCGAAACAGCCTTGGATGCTGGCGAAGGTGTGTGTCAGGACCATGCCCATATCATGATCGCCGTGGCCCGCGCGCTGGGATATCCCGCGCGCTACGTCTCCGGCTACCTGTTCATGGAAGGCCAGACCGAGCAGGATGCCAGCCATGCCTGGTGCGAAATCTGCCTTGATCCGCTGGGATGGGTCGGTTTCGACGTGTCCAACGGCATCTCGCCCGATGACCGTTATGTCAGGGTGGCCCTCGGGATGGACTATGTCGACGCCTCTCCCATCCACGGGCATCGCATGGGCAGTGGGGCAGAATCCATGAATGTCCGCTTGCAAGTCGCCCAGCAGACTGATCAAACGCAAGGTCAGGCTGGTCAGGCCCAGCAACAAACCTCGACCTGACCCCACACGCCCAACTGTCTTACCAGCGCCAAGTCCGGACCCGCATCATGACCTACTGTGTCGGCTTTACCCTCAACCGTGGTATCGTTTTTATCTCGGATACCCGGACGAATTCGGGTGTCGACAATATCTCGATCTTCCGGAAAATGACGATCTGGGAAGAACCGGGCGAGCGGTGCATCACCCTGCTCTCGGCGGGCAATCTTGCCACAACGCAGGCCGTTGTCAGCCTGATCGAGGAACGCAGCAAAAGCCCGCAGGACCGCGCGCCCAGCATCATGGCCGCAGACAGCATGTTTCAGGTCGCCACGCTGATCGGCGAGACCCTGCGCGAAGTGATCTCGACCCATGCGATGACCGGACAGCGCGCCAGTTCCACCTTCAACGCCACGCTTTTGCTGGGCGGGCAGGTCAAGGACGGGCAGCAACGCCTGTTCCTGATCTACCCTGAGGGGAACTTTATCGAGGCCAGCGAGGACACACCGTTTTTCCAGATCGGCGAGACGAAATACGGCCGCCCCATCCTGCTGCGCGCCTATGATCCTGACATGAGCTTTGAAGAGGCGATCAAACTGCTGCTCGTCTCGTTCGACAGCACGATAAAGGCGAACCTGTCGGTCAGCCCGCCGCTGGATATCCACATCTATGAAAAAGACAGCCTGCGGCAAGGCAAGACCATGCGGATCGAGGCGGATGACAGCTATTTTCAGGAAATTTCCAGCGGCTGGGGCGTTGCCCTGCGCGAGGCGTTTTCAAAGCTGCCGGCCTTTCATTTTGCCCCGAACAACGGGGTTGCCCCCGCAGCGCTGGATGTCAATTCCTTCTCGGATCTGCCCGTGGGTGAGGTAAAACACCCCCGTTCTTGACAATATTCAACCGAAGCGGCGTTTATCGCTGTTGTGGGATCACCGCTGTTGCCTCGATCTCCAGCAGTGCCTCGTCCTCGATCAGCCCTGCCACGACGACCATCGTCATGGCCGGAAAATTCCGCCCCAGCACCCGCCGATAGACCTGCCCGATCTCGGACTGCCGCGCGAGATATTCCGCCTTGCCGGTGACATACCATGTCAGCCGCACAAGATGCTCCGCACCGCCACCTGCCGCCTCGACCACCGCCATGATATTGCGCAGCGCCTGCTCCATCTGGCCGATGAAATCATGCGTGCGGAATACCTGATCCGCCTCCCAGCCGATCTGCCCGCCGACATACAGGGTGCCATCTGCGGTCAATACGCCGTTGGCATAGCCTTTCGCGGGTGCCCAGCCGTCGGGCTGAATGATCCGATGCGCCATTAGTCTGTTCCTTCTACTTGATCTTCCAATGCCTTACGCAAGGCACCCGTCCATGGCACGGGGCGTCCGTCCGGCCCGACATGCACCAGCGTTGATTGCGCGGTCAGGCGCAACTCGTCGCCACAGCTTGCTTTGAGAGCCAGATCGAGACTGCTGCGCCCCAGCCTTGTGCAGGTAAGCCGGATCTCCAGCCGGTCACCCAAACGGCTGGGGGCCTTGAACTGCGTGTCGATCCGCGCTGTGGGCACCGCATGGCCGTGGTGCAGGGCCTCGAACGGGCAGCGCAGCACCTCGTCGAAAAAATGCTCTACCGTGTCGTTCAGCATCTCGAAATAGCGCGGGTAGAAAACGATCCGCGCGGGGTCGCAATCCTTGAACATGACCTTGCGATAATGGGTATAGGCCATCTCTCAGACCCCTAGATAGCGGTCGGCCAGATCAGCCGTGAGACCCGAAGGCTGGCCTGTCCAGACCGATTGCCCGCGCTCGATGATCACCGCGCGATCCGCGATCTTGTTCAGCTCTTTCAAAGCCTTGTCGACCACAACGATTGCTAACCCACTCTCGCGTTTCAACACGGCAATCGCGGCCCATATTTCCTGCCTGACAACAGGGGCCAGCCCCTCGGTCGCCTCGTCCAGCAGCAACAGGCGCGGATTCGTCATCAAGGCCCGTGCAATCGCCAGCATTTGTTGTTCGCCCCCCGACAACGAGGCCGCCTTCTGGTCGCGCCGCTCGCCCAGACGCGGGAAGAGGTCGCGGATGCGTTTGAAATCCCAGTGACCGGGCCGTGCGCTGGCGATCAGGTTCTCGTGCACCGTCAGTGGCGCAAAGCAGCGCCGCCCCTCCGGCACCAGCCCCAGCCCCAACCTTGCGGCGCGGAAGGACGGCAGGCGCAGCAGGTCATGCCCGTCAAAGGTGATGCTGCCCCCCATCGCGGGCACCATACGGTTAATGGCGTGGATCGTCGTCGTCTTGCCCATGCCGTTGCGGCCCATCAGGGCCACGACCTCGCCCTCGTCCACGGTGAAACTGACGCCGAACAGCGCTTGCGACGCGCCGTATTGCACTTCGAGTTTCTCGACGGATAACAATGTCATGCCGCGTCCTCCTCACCCAGATAGGCGCGGCGCACCTCGGCATTGCTGCGGATTTCCGCAGCCGTCCCCGTGGCGATGATCTGGCCATAGACCAGCACGGAGATACGGTCCGCCAGCGCAAAGACCGCGTCCATATCATGCTCCACCAGTAGGATCGGCGCCTCGGTCCGCAGACCGTCGAGAAAGCCGGTGAGGCGTTTCGAGCCGCCCGCACCAAGGCCCGCCATCGGCTCGTCCATCAGAAAGGCACGCGGGCGCAGTGTCAGGGCGACAGCCACTTCCAACTGGCGGCGTTGCCCGTGCGATAGCTCCGACGTGCGCGTTTTGGCGTGATCCTGAAGGCCCACCCGCTCCAGCGCCTCCTGCGCGCGTTCCAGCAATGCCTTGTCCTTCATCACGGGGCGGAAGAACCGGAACACCCCGCCGCTCTCTCCCAAAGCGCCCAGAACCGCGTTTTGCAGCACGGTGAAATCCATCGCCAGCGCGGAAATCTGGAAGGTCCGCCCCAGCCCCAAGCGCGCGCGCGCCACAGTATCGAGGGCTGTCACATCCTGCCCCAGAAAATGCACCGTTCCGCTGTCGGGTTGCATATTGCCCGCGATCTGCTTGATCAGCGTGGATTTTCCCGCGCCGTTCGGCCCGATCAGCGCGTGGATTTCCCCCGCCCGCAGATCAAGACTGACATCGCTTGAGGCTTTCAGCGCGCCGAAGGCTTTGCTGATCCCGCGTGTCTGCAACAATGGCTCAGCCATGCGCCACCTCCCGTCCCGCCAGCGTGCCGATCAGGCCACCACGCGCGAACAGCACCACGCCCAGCAGCAACGCCCCGAGGAATATCTGCCAGTAATCGCTGACGCCGCCCAGCAGATGCTCCAGCATGATGAACAGCGCGGCCCCAACGACAGGGCCATAGAGCCGCCCCACCCCGCCAAGGATCACGAACACCATGATCTCGCCGCTGGTATGCCAACTGAACATCGTGGGGCTGATGAAGCGGTTGAGATCGGCGAACAGCGCGCCCGCAAGGCCAGTGAGCGCGCCCGAGATGACAAAGGCCACCAGTCGCAGCTTGAACGGCGTGATACCCACCGTCTCCACGCGGTCGGCATTCTGGCGCGAAGCCGTCAGCGCCAGCCCGAATCGCGAGCGTGCCAGCGCGGCGCTGAACAGCAGCGCCAGCCCGAGGATCACATAGGCCAGGATCAGGAATTGCACCGGCACCAGCGTATTGATCCCCGGAAAGTCGTTGCGGACCCAGATCGACAGACCATCCTCGCCGCCATAAGCGGGCCAGCCGATGGTGAAATAATAGAGCATCTGCCCGAAGGCGAGCGTGATCATGATAAAATAGACACCCGAAGTCCGCAGGCTCAGCAGCCCGATCAGCAAGGCGGCAAAGGCCGAGGCGAGCATCGCCACCAGCCAGATGACCGGCATGGATTTGGTGCCGTGAATCAGCAGCGGCCATTCAGCGATAGGGTCCATCACCTGCGCGTGGCTGGCCAGAATGCCCATCGCATAGCCACCGATCCCGAAGAACGCGGCATGGCCGAAACTGACCAACCCGCCAAGCCCCAACGCGATGTTCAGCCCTACCCCCGCCAGCGCAAGGATCGCGACCTTGGTGCAGAGCGTCAGGATATAGGCCTGCCCCGTGGACCAAGCCCAAAGCGGCACCAGCACCAGCAGCAGGGTCAAAGCGGCGTTGATATATGTCTCGCGGGCCATGTCAGGCGCTCCCGTACAGGCCCGAGGGGCGCAGGATCAGAACGGCGGCCATCAGGATATAGATCAGCATGGAGGCCAGTGATGCGCCCACGGTCGTGGCCGCCGAAGGATCAAGAAACAGCGCGAACAAACGCGGCAGCAGCACCCCGCCCATCGTATCGGTCACGCCCACCAGCAGCGAGCCGACCAGCGCGCCCTTGATGGAGCCGATCCCGCCGATCACGATGACAACGAAGGCCAGGATCAGCACAGGCTCTCCCATCCCGACCTGCACCGACTGGATCGCGCCGACCATCGCACCGGCCAGCCCGGCAAGAGCTGCCCCCAGCGCGAAGACCAGCGTGTAAAGCCTTGAGATATCGATACCCAGCGCCGCGATCATCTCGCGGTCCGCCTCGCCTGCGCGGATCTGGATACCGATGCGGGTGCGCGCGATCAGCGCGAACAACCCCGCCGCCACGATCAGCCCCGCCGCGATGATGGTCAGCCGGTAGAGCGGATATTTGATCCCCCCCGGTAGCGTGACCGGCCCCGCCAGATAGCGCGGCACATCCAGATAGAGCGGGAAGGAGCCGAATATCCAGCGCGTGCCTTCCGAAAGTATCAGGATCAGCGCGAAAGTCGCCAGTACCTGATCCAGATGGTCGCGTTTGTACAAGCGTCGGATCACCGTCAACTCGATCAGCGCGCCCGCCGCGGCCGCTGCCGCAAGGCTCGCCGCCAATGCCAGCAGGAACGATCCGGTCAGCCCCGCCACCGTCGCCGCTGCGAAAGCGCCGATCATATACAGCGAGCCATGGGCCAGATTGATCAGGCCCATCACGCCGAACACAAGCGTCAGGCCCGCCGCCATCAGGAACAGCATGATCCCGAATTGCAGCCCGTTCAGCAGTTGCTCGGCGAAAAGAAGAAAGGTCATCTCGCGATTCCGATCAGGTTGATCCCGCCCGGCCCGCGCGTCTAGACGCAGGAGAGAGGCGGTCAGACAGGCCCCGACACATCCGCGCCGGGGCCCGGTTCAGGGATTACATCTTGCAGTCTACCGCATAGGCATCGGCGTGATCTTCAAGCGCGACACCGATGATCTTGTTGGTAAAGATATCGCCTTCCTGAATCACCTCGCGGACATAGATGTCCTGAATCGGGTGGTTGTTGTTCCCGAATTCGAAATCCCCGCGCGTGCTGGCGAAGTCGGCCTCTTTCAGCGCGGCACGGAACGCGTCCTTATCCGAGATATCGGCCTTCTCCATTGCCGACAGCAGCAGGTTCGCCGTGTCATAGCCCTGCGACGCATAAAGCGAGGGCAGACGCCCGTATTCCTGCTGGAACTCGGCTACGAAGGTCACATTCGCCTCGTTTTCCAGATCCTTGCCCCATTGCGACGTGTTCACCACGCCCAGAGCCGCCGCACCGACCGCTTGCAGGATGCCCTGATCGAAGCTGAAGGCGGGGCCGACCACGGGCAGGTCCACACCGCTGTCGGCATATTGCTTCATGAAGGAAATCCCCATGCCACCCGGCAGGAAGAAGAACACCGAATCCGCTCCCGAGGCGCGGATCTGTGCGATTTCGGCGGCGTAATCGGTCTGGCCCAGCGTGGTATAGATCTCGCCCGCCAGTTCACCCTCGTAGAACCGCTTGAAGCCGGTCAGCGCATCGGTTCCAGCGGGATAGTTGGGCGCAAGGATAAAAGGCTTCTCATAGCCGGTGGTCGTGACATAGGCGCCCGCCGCCTCGTGCAGGTTGTCATTCTGCCATGCGACGTTGAAATAGTTGGGATGGCAGTTCGCTCCGGCCAGCGCCGAGGGGCCAGCGTTCACCGACAGATAGATCTTGTCCTGCGCCACCGCCGACGGAATCACCGCCATCGCAAGGTTGGAAAAGATGATCCCCGTCATCACGTCCACATTCTCGGACTGGATCAGCTTGTCGGCCAGTTGCACGGCCACTTCCGGCTTTTGCTGGTCATCCTCGATCACCACCTCGATATCCTCGGTGCCCGAGAGTTTCAGCGCCAGCATGAAGCCGTCACGCGCGTCGATGCCAAGGCCAGCCCCGCCGCCCGACAGCGTGGTGATCATGCCGACCTTCACCTTGCCCTCGGCCATCGCCGCTCCGGCTGCGAAGATCGCGGTTGTGGCCATCAGGCCCAGTTTCGTCAGTGTCATCTTCAGTACCTCCATGTTGATATTGTTGGTCTTTTTTTCTTGTCGTTGTCGTTCAGAACGCCTTGAACGTCGGCGTTGTCAGGGTGCGTTCGATCCCCGCAATGTCCAGCAGATTGTCGTTGATGTATTTACCCACATCCGCGCCCTCGGGAATATACAGCTTCATCAGAAGATCAAACGCGCCGGATGTCGAGTAAAGCTCGGAATGGATTTCCCGCAGCACGATCTGTTCGGCCACGCGGTAGGTGGTGCCGGGTTTGCAGCGGATCTGGATGAACAGGCAGGTCATGGGTTTTCTTTTTCCTTCAGGCGGAAGCGCTGGATTTTGCCGCTTTCGGTCTTGGGCAGCGCCGTGCAGAAGACAATGCTGCGAGGATATTTGTAAGGGGCTATCTGTGCCTTGACGTGATCCTGCAACGCTTTGACCATGCTGTCATTGGGGTCCGCTCCCTCGCGCAGCACCACATGCGCCTGCACGATACAGCCGCGCGTCTCGTCCGGCACACCGATCACCGCGCATTCGGCGACATGGGCATGGCCCAGCAGCGCCGCCTCCACCTCCGGTCCCGCGATATTGTAGCCCGACGAGATGATCATATCGTCATTGCGTGCCGCAAAATGCAGATAGCCGTCCTCGTCCTGCATGAAGGCGTCGCCGGTCACGTTCCAGCCGTCTTGCACATATCCCGCCTGACGGTCATCCGCCAGATAACGGCACCCCGTCGGCCCGCGCACCGCCAGCCGCCCGATTGTGCCGCGCGGCACCTCGGCACCATCAGCATCGATCACCTTCGCCTCGTAGCCCGTCACCGGCTTGCCGGTGCAGGCGGGGCGATGGTCGTCAAACCGATTGGAGATAAAGATATGCAGCAGTTCCGTCGCCCCGATCCCGTCCAGCATCGGCTTGCCAGTCTTGGCAATCCACTCATCATAAACAGGCGCGGGCAAAGTCTCGCCCGCCGACACCGCCGCGCGTAAACTGGACAGATCCGCACCCTGATCCATCGCGGTGAGCATGGCGCGGTAGGCTGTCGGTGCGGTAAAGCAGACGGTGGCGCGGTATTTCTGGATGATCTCGATCATATTGGGCGGCGAGGCCGCCTCAAGCAACGTCGCCGCCGCCCCGAAGCGCAGCGGAAATATCGCAAGCCCGCCCAGCCCGAAGGTAAAGGCAAGGGGCGGCGAGCCGACAAACACATCCTCAGGCACCACGCCCAGAACCTCGCGCGCATAGCCATCCGCGATGATCAAAAGGTCACGGTGGAAATGCATCGTCGCCTTGGGCGCGCCCGTGGTGCCGCTGGTAAACCCCAGCAGCGCCACATCATCGCGCCCCGTCGGCACCGCGTCGAACTGCACGGGCTTTTCCAGCGCCAGCCGGTCCAGTTCCGCCTCGTGGTTCGACGTGCCGTCAAAGCCGACAACGCTTTTGAGAAAGGCCGATCCTGCCGCACAGGTCTCCATCTCCGCCATCAGCCGCGTGTCGCACAGGGCATGGCTGATTTCGGCCTTGTCCACGATCTTGGACAATTCGCCCGCCCGCAGCATCGGCATCGTGTTGACCACAACCGCCCCCGCCTTGGTCGCGGCTAGCCAGCAGGCCACCATCGCAGGGTTATTGGCCGACCGGATCAGAACACGGTTGCCGGGTTGCACCCCCAGATCGTCCACCAACGCATGGGCCAGCCTATTGGTCCAGTCCGCCAGTTCCTTGTAGGTCCGCCTGCGCCCGTTGCCGATCAGCGCAGTACGGTCACCAAAGCCACGCGCGACCATCGCATCGGTCAGTTCCACCCCCACGTTCAGCCGCTCGGGGTAATCGAACCCGTCCAGCAGGATATCAGGCCAAAGGTCCAGCGGCGGCAGGTTGTCCCGCGTGAAGGTATCGGTATGCGCGCTTGGTCCCAGCATCTGCATCATTCCCCCTGAAAGGCCCCCATCGCTTGCCGCGCAATCACCACGCGCTGCACGTCCGATGCCCCCTCATAGATCCGCAGCGCCCTGATCTCGCGGTAGAGCCGCTCCACCACGGCGCCGGAGCGCACCCCGTCGCCGCCATGCAGTTGCACCGCCATATCAATCACCTTCTGCGCCTCGTCGGTGGCATAAAGCTTGGCCATCGCTGCCTCGCGGGTCACCCTTGGCGCGCCGGAATCCTTGGCCCAAGCCGCGCGGTAGACCAGCAAGGCCGCCGCATCGACCTTGAGCGCCATATCCGCGATATGCCCCTGCACCATCTGCAAATCGAACAAAGGCGCGCCCTGTACCTGACGCGCTTGAACCCGCGCCAAAGCCTCGTCCAGCGCGCGCCGCGCAAAGCCAAGCGCCGCCGCCGCCACGGTGGACCGGAACACATCCAGCACCGACATCGCGATGCGAAAGCCCTGCCCGCTTTGCCCGATCATGGCCGAGGCTGGCACCCGCACGCCATCAAAGCGCAGCAAGGCCAGCGGATGCGGCGCGATGGTTTCCAGCCGCTCGACAACCTCGAACCCCGGCAGGTCCGCAGGCACGATAAAGGCCGACAGCCCCCGCGCGCCCGGTGCCTCGCCGGTGCGGGCAAAGACGGTATAAACATCCGCAATCCCGCCGTTGGAAATCCACGTCTTCTCACCCGTCAGAACATAGTGATCGCCATCCGCTTCCGCCGTCATGGTCGAACTGGCCACGTCCGATCCCGATTGCGGCTCGGTCAGGGCAAAGGCCGAAATCGCGCGCCCCTCCCGCGTCCGCGTCAGCCATTCATCCTTCTGCGCCTCCGTCCCGAACAAAGACAGCGCGCCCGTGCCCAGCCCCTGCATGGCAAAGGCGAAATCCGCCAACCCGTCATGGCGCGCCAGCGTCTCGCGGATCAGGCACAGCGTCCGCACATCCAGCGCCCCGTCCATCGCGCCGGAATGGCGCAACCAGCCGTCCTGCCCCAGCATCGCAACCAACGCGCGGCAGGCCGCATCCGTGTCCGAATGATCCACAGCCCCCAGATTGGCCACGCACCACGCATCCAGCGCGCCCGCCAGCTCCCGATGCCGCTCCTCGAAAAACGGCCAGTCCAGAAACGACCGATCAGACATCAGACGCAGCTCCTCGTTTCATCTTGCCGAAAATACTCAATTCCACCGCTCAATCCCCCGCAAACACGGGTTTTTCTTTCGCAACGAACGCCTCGAACGCCCGCACGAAATCCTGCGTCTGCATACAGATTGCCTGCGCCTGCGCCTCGGCCTCGATGGCCTGATCGATCGACATCGACCATTCCTGCGCCAGCATGGTCTTGGTCATCATATGTCCGAAATTCGGCCCCGCCGCGATGCGCGCCGCCATCTCCTGCGCCGCCGCCTCCAGCTCATCACCCGCCACCAGCCGGTTGAAGAACCCCCAGCGCTCGGCCTCGTCCGCCGTCATGACGCGCCCCGTATAGAGCAGCTCCGCCGCCCGCCCCTGCCCGATAAGACGCGGCAGGATCGCGCAAGCGCCCATGTCGCAGCCTGCCAGTCCGACACGCGTGAACAGAAACGCGGTTTTCGCCTCCGGCGTGCCGATCCGCAGATCCGCCGCCATGGCGATGATCGCGCCCGCGCCCACGCAGATGCCATCCACCGCCGCAATCACCGGCTTGCCGCAATGCACAATCGCCTTGACCAGATCGCCGGTCATGCGGGTGAAGGCCAGCAGTTCCTTCATGCTCATCTTGGTCAGCGGGCCAATGATATCATGCACATCCCCGCCAGAGCTGAAATTGCCGCCGTTCGACTGGAACACCACCGCTTTGACGTCATCGGCATAGACCAGATCCCGGAACCAGTCGCGCAACTCGGCATAGCTGTCGAATGTCAGCGGGTTCTTCCGCTCGGGCCGGTCCAGCGCGATTGTGGCGATCCCCTCTTCGATACTGCACAAAAAGTGCTGCACATCGGTTCGCATCTCGGTCATTGGGCTATTCCTTTTTCGTCCAGTTTCTGCGCCAGCGTCCGCAGGCGGGCCGCGTAGCTGCGGGCCTCGTCGGGGCTGAGTTCGGCCAGCATGGTGTCAATCCACATCTCGTGTTCGGCAGCCTGTCTGGCAAAGACCTCGGCCCCCTTGGCGGTCAGCCGCACCAGCATCGCCCGCCTGTCACCCGCCACGGGCACGCGGACGACCAGCCCATCCTCAGCCAGCCTGTCCACGATGCCGGTGACATTGCCGTTCGACACCCGCAGCACGCCCGAAAGCGCCGACATCCGCAGCCCCTGTTCATGCCGGCTCAGCGCCGCCATTACGTCAAAGCGCGGCAGGGTGCTGTCGAACTCGGTCCGCAGCCTGTCGCGCAGTTCGGCCTCGATCTTGCGGGTCACGGCCAGCAGGCGCAGCCACAACCGCAAGCGCTGCTTTGAACCCTGCTCTGCGGGGCGGATTTCGGGCATCCGCTTCATATCTCGCCCCCCGAGACCGACAGCGCATGCCCGTTCACCATGGAAGCGGCGGGTGAGGCGAGAAACATCACCGCCGCGACCACCTCGTCAGGTGCGATCAGGCGGCCCATGGGGTTGTCGCTGACAACCTGCGCCAGCGCCTCTTCGCGGTCCAGATCGAACCGTTTGGAGACAGCGCTGATCGCCGCTTCGGCCAGATCGGTCTCCACGAAACCGGGGCAGACCGCGTTGCAGGTGATGCCTTTGCTGGCCACGTCCAGCGCGACAGACCGGACCAGCCCCAGCACGCCATGTTTCGCCGCCGCGTAGGCCGGGATCGTGGCACCGCCCTTGAGGCTGGCGGTCGAGGCCATGGCGATCAGTCGCCCGCCGGATCGCATCCCGTGCAGCGCCTCGCGGAAGATCAGGAATGTCCCGGTCATATTCACCGCCAGCGTGGCGTTCCAGTTCTCCAGCGTCAGGCCGCGCAGCTTGCCCGCCACCCCGCCGCCCGCATTGGCGATCACGACATCATAGGGCGCATCGAACAGCGCCTGCACCTGCGCCTCGTCCGTTACATCGGCGGTGCGGCAGTCCATATCGAAACCCTGTGCCGTCGCCTGCAACGCATCCATCCGTCGTCCGGTGATCGTCACATGATCGCCTGCCGCTGCGAAGGCCCGCGCCACGGCGCGCCCGATGCCCGATCCGCCGCCTGTGACCAGAACGCGCCTCATACCTTGCCCACCTGTTCCGCCTCACGCTCGGCCAGTCGCCATGCCTGATCGCGCCCTGCGATATAGGGGAGCGGCCAGCTTGCGTGGCGATCTCCGATCGCGGTGCCTGCATGCAGCGTCCAGTAAGGATCGGCCAGATGCGGCCTTGCCAGACAGACCAGATCGGCCCGTCCCGCCATCAGGATCGAATTGACGTGGTCGGGCTCGAAGATATTGCCAACCGCCATCGTCGCCAGACCCGCCTCGTTGCGGATCCGGTCGCTGAACGGTGTCTGGAACATGCGGCCATAGACGGGCCGTGCCTCGGTGGACGTCTGGCCCGCCGACACGTCGATAATGTCAGCCCCCGCCGCGTGGAACATCCGCGCAATCTCCACCGCCTCTTGCGGCGTCACGCCATCGTCACCTGCCCAGTCGTTCGCGGAAATCCGCACCGACATCGGCTTTTCCTCGGGCCAGACTGCGCGCATCGCGGCAAACACCTCCAACGGCCAGCGCATCCGGTTTTCCAGACTGCCGCCATAATCATCCGTACGCTTGTTCGACAGCGGCGAGATGAAAGACGACACCAGATAGCCATGCGCGGCATGCAGTTCGACCATATCGAAGCCTGCGCGGTCCGCCATTTCCGTGGCTGACACGAATTCCGCCGTCACCCTGTCCATATCGGCGCGGGTCATCTCGCGCGGGGTGGCATTGTCCTTTGACCACGGAATGGGAGAGGCCGACATCACCTCCCAGTTGTCAGCCACCAGCGGCGCATCCATCTTTTCCCAGCCAAGTTGCGTTGATCCCTTGCGGCCCGAATGGCCGATCTGGCAGCAGATTTTTGCCTCTGTCTCCGCATGGGTGAAATCCACCAGCCGCTTCCATGCCGCCTCATGCTCCGGCGCGTAAAGACCCGGACAGCCCGGCGTGATCCGCCCTTCGGCCGACACGCAGGTCATTTCCGTATAGACCAGCCCCGCCCCGCCCTTGGCACGCTCGGCGTAATGCACGAAATGCCAGTCGGTCGGGCAGCCATCGACCGCCTTGTACTGCGCCATCGGGGAGACGACGATGCGGTTCGCCAGTTCCATATCCCGCAAGCGGAACGGCGCGAACATCGGCGCGCGCAGGGGCGCATTGTCGGACACACCAGCTTGCGTCTGAAACCACCGCTCAGCTGATTCCAGCCAGTCAGGATCGCGCAGACGCAGGTTCTCATGGGAAATCCGCTGGCTCCGCGTCAGCAGTGAATAATTGAACTGCACCGGATCAAGGTCCAGATACCGCTCCACCTCCTCGAACCACTCAAGCGAGTTGCGCGCCGCCGATTGCAGGCGCAGCACATCCAGCCGCCGCTCGTCCTGATATTTGACGAAAGCTTGGCTTAGCGTCGGCTCCGTATCCAGATAGGTCGCCAGCGCAATCGCACTGTCCAAGGCCAGCCGCGAGCCGGAACCGATGGAGAAATGCGCCGTCGCCGCCGCATCGCCCATCAGCACCACGTTCTGATGGTGCCACGTCTCGCTATTCACGCGGGGGAAGTTGATCCAGACTGCCGAGCCGCGCAGATGGTGCGCGTTCGACATAAGATCATGCCCGCCCAGATGCCCCTCGAATATCTTGCGGCAGGTCTCGACCGTGTCCTCCTTGGACATGTCGGCGAACCCCCAATTGTCCCACGTGTCCTGCGTGCATTCCACGATGAATGTCGCGGTCTTGTCGTCGAACTGGTAGGCATGCGCCCAGACCCAGCCATGCTGCGTTTTCTCGAAAATGAAGGTAAAGGCATCGTCGAATTTCTGATGCGTGCCCAGCCAGATGAATTTGCACAGCCTTGTGTCGACATCGGGCTTGAAATGCTCCGCCCATTGGCTGCGGACGCGGCTGTTCAGGCCATCGGCGGCCACGACCAGATCATAGCTGGCGGCATAATCCTCGACCGGGCCGACCTCGGTCTGGAATTGCAGATCGACACCCAGTTCCTGCGCCCGCTCTTGCATGATGTTGAGCAGCTTCATCCGCCCGATCCCTGCAAAGCCATGCCCGCCCGACACCGTGCGATGCCCATCATGCACCACGGCGATATCGTCCCAATAGGCGAAATTCTCGCGGATCGTGGCGGCACTGACCGGATCGTTCACCTCGAGCTTGCCCAGCGCGTCATCCGACAGCACCACGCCCCAGCCAAAGGTGTCATCGGCGCGGTTACGCTCGAACACGGTCACTTGCGTGTCAGGTTGGCGCAGCTTCATCGAGATGGCGAAGTAGAGGCCTGCCGGCCCGCCTCCGAGACATGCGATCTTCATTCCGCTTCACCCTTCCCCTAGCTCACGAGGAAAAGCCTATCCGGCTTCAATTATATTTCAAGCATAAATCTTTTAAGTTTGAAATAAATTCTCCCGTGCCGGATTTCCTGCCTGTTTTCAATGCATCATGACGGCACCACCAATCGCAATTGCCAGCCCTGATCGCGCGGACTAGGCTGGTGGAGCCATCAGGAGGCCGCAGCCATGTCCCATATCTTCCCCCGCCATTCCCGCCAGACCGTCCCCACAGCCGTCGGCGGAGACGGCTGCTACCTCATCGATTCGACCGGAAAGCGGTATCTGGACGGATCGGGCGGCGCGGCGGTGTCCTGCCTTGGGCACAGCGACCAGACCGTGATTGACGCGATCAAGGCGCAACTGGACAAGGTCGCCTTTGCCCATACCGGATTTTTCACCTCCGAACCCGCCGAGGCGCTGGCCGATCTGCTGATCGCGCATGCCCCCAAGGGCATCGACCGTGTCTATCTGGTCTCCGGCGGGTCCGAGGCGACAGAGGCCGCGATCAAACTGGCCCGCCAATACTGGGTTGAGAAGGGAGAGCCGCAGCGCGGGCGACTGATCGCGCGGCAGCAAAGCTACCATGGCAACACCATCGGCGCGCTGTCTGCGGGCGGCAACGCATGGCGGCGCGCGCAATTCGCGCCGCTTCTGCTGGACGTCAGCCACATCCCGCCCTGCTACGACTACCGCCTGCGCCATGACAGCGAGAGCGCCGAGGAATACGGCATCCGCGCCGCCAATGCGCTGGAGGAGGAGTTGCTGCGCGTCGGCCCCGAAACCGTGATGGCCTTCATGGCCGAACCTGTGGTGGGCGCGACCCTCGGCGCGGCCCCTCCTGCACCGGGCTATTTCAAACGCATCCGCGAGATTTGCGACCAGTACGCCATCCTGCTGATTCTGGACGAGGTGATGTGCGGCATGGGGCGCACCGGGCATCTGTTTGCCTGCGCGGAAGACGGGATCAGCCCCGATATCCTCTGCATCGCCAAAGGCTTGGGCGCGGGCTACCAGCCTATCGGCGCGATGCTGTGCAGCGCCGAGATCTATGACACCATCGCGGGCGGCACAGGGTTTTTCCAGCATGGCCACACCTATCTGGGCCATCCCACAGCGGCGGCGGCGGGTCTTGCGGTGGTCTCCTCCATCCTTGAGCGTGACCTGATCGCCCGCGTCCGCACTCAGGGCGACAAACTGGCCGAACGGCTGCAGGCGCGTTTCGGGCAGCATCCGCATGTCGGCGATATCAGGGGGCGTGGCCTGTTCCGCGGCATCGAACTGGTGGCCGATCGCGACACCAAAGCGCCGTTCGATCCGGCGCGGGGCATTGCGGGCAAGCTCAAGAAAGCGACATTCGAGGCGGGTCTGATCTGCTATCCGATGCAGGGCACGATTGACGGCAGGCTGGGCGACCATGTTTTGCTGGCCCCGCCCTTCATTATCGAGGACGCGCAACTGGATGAATTGACGGACAAGCTGTCTCTGGCACTCGAGCAGGTACTGGCCGCATAGCTCGGTAATAAACACCCATAAATCATTAGCTTACAAATGATGTAACGCAGGTTGACCTTAGGGTCAGCCCTTTCCTGCGTTGCACTTTGAAAAAATGGCAGTAGGCTAAAGGATAATAAAAATAACCATGGGTTGATCTTAACAGCCCTGAGGCAGACCAACACAGGCCAGACATCTCTCGGCACCCGAGCTTGAAACAAGGGAGACCGATATGAAAATGCTCAAAACCGCGTCCATGACTGCGGTTATCGCGCTGTCCGCGCAGATGGCCCATGCACAGGAACGATTCATCACGATCGGCACAGGCGGTCAAACGGGCGTCTATTACGTGGTTGGCCAGTCGATCTGCCGCCTCGTGAACCGTGGTACCGCAGAGCACAACCTGCGCTGCACCGCGCCGTCGACGGGCGGTTCCATCGCCAATATCAATGCGATCAAACAGGGCGATATGGATATGGGCGTGGCCCAGTCCGACTGGCAGCACCACGCCTATAACGGCACGTCGCAGTTTGAAGGCGATGGCTATGACAAACTGCGCGCCGTGTTCTCGGTGCATGGTGAACCCTTTACCGTTCTGGCGCGCGCCGATGCAGGCGTGACCGAGTTTGCGGAACTCAAGGGCAAGCGTGTGAACGTCGGCAACCCCGGTTCGGGCCAGCGCGCCACGATGGATGTGGTTCTTAACGCTCTGGGCTGGACGATGGACGACTTCGGCATGACCTCCGAACTGCAGCCCACCGAACAGGCTGCCGCTCTGGGCGACAACAACGTGGATGCCATCGTCTATACCGTGGGCCATCCCAACGGCTCGATTCAAGAGGCGACCTCGACCGTGCAATCGCGTCTGGTGAACTTGACAGGGCCGGAGATTGACGAACTTATCGCGGAAAACCCCTATTACGCACGGGCCACGATTCCGGGCGGCATGTATGCCAACAACGACGAGGACACCACGACCTTCGGCGTCAAGGCAACCTTCGTGACCTCCTCCGACGTGCCCGATGATGTGGTCTACGAGGTGGTATCGGCCGTGTTCGAGAACTTCGACCGCTTCAAGGGGCTGCACCCTGCCTTCGCGAACCTGACCGAGGAAGAGATGATCGCCGACGGCAACTCTGCTCCGCTGCATCCGGGTGCCGAGATGTATTACCGTGAGCGTGGCTGGATCGAATAAGCACGTCCTGTCGGTGTGATACCGTCCGGCCCGCCGTCACGCGCGGGCCGGACGAAAACCTGTCCGCAAATAACCTGTCCACAAACGAGACAGGCATAATCAAGCAAACATCAGGGACCCCACAGATGAGCGATGACCCCAACCGCAATACGACCGCTCAATCCAACACCGACGGCCTGAGCCAGGAGGAAATCAACGCACTGGTTGCCGCAGCCGATACCGGCGGGCGCACCCCTTCAGGTCCGATAGCCTTGTTTATCATGCTGGTCGCGCTGTCATGGTCCCTGTTCCAGCTCTGGATCGCCTCGCCTTTGCCGTTCATGCTGGGGTTCGGTATCTTCAACGATACCGAGGCGCGCTCCTTCCATCTGGCCTTTGCCGTTTTTCTGGCCTTCGCCGCCTATCCTGCGGCGCGCGGGATGTTCCAGACCGGGCTAGCGGTGGCCGTGCCCATTATATTGTCGCTCATGTTCATCCACGGCAGCCGCGCCAGTGATCCGCAATGGTGGATTCCCGTTGTTGCCGCGCTGCTAATCGGGGCGGTTCTGCTCGGCTCTCCGCGCAACCGCATACCCATATGGGAATGGGCGCTGGCGATCATCGGCGCGGCGGCCTCGCTCTACGTCTTTGTCTTTTACGCCGAGATCAGCCGCCGTGTCGGCGCGCCCATCCTGCAGGATTTCGTCGTGGCCGTGATCGGCATACTCGTCTTGCTGGAGGCCACGCGCCGTGCACTCGGTCCGGCGCTGATGATCGTTGCAACCGTCTTTCTGGTCTATACGTTCCTCGGCCCGATGATGCCGTCGATCATCGCCCACAAGGGCAATTCCCTGTCTGAAGTGGTCAATCACCAATGGATCACATCGCAGGGCGTCTTTGGTATCGCCTTGGGCGTCTCGACCTCTTTCGTGTTCCTCTTCGTGCTGTTCGGCTCGCTGCTCGACAAGGCGGGCGCGGGCAATTACTTCATTCAGGTCGCCTTCAGCCTGATGGGCCATATGCGCGGCGGTCCGGCCAAGGCTGCTGTTGTCTCGTCCGCGATGACGGGCATCATCTCCGGCTCCTCCATCGCAAATGTGGTCACAACCGGCACATTCACCATTCCGCTGATGAAGCGCGTGGGTTTTTCCTCCGAAAAGGCGGGCGCGGTCGAGGTGGCCTCCTCGGTCAACGGTCAGATCATGCCGCCCGTCATGGGGGCTGCGGCCTTCCTGATGGTCGAATATGTCGGCATCCCCTATTTCGACGTGGTCAAACACGCCTTCCTGCCCGCCGTGATCAGCTATATCGCGCTGGTTTATATCGTGCATCTCGAGGCGGTGAAGGCCGGTATGAAGGGCCTGCCCCGCGCCTATGAGCCGCCCCCCATCATCCAGCGTCTGATCGGGATTGCCTTTACCATCGCCGCCATCTGCGCGCTGAGTTTTGCGGTCTATTACGGGATGGGCTGGATCCGGCCCGCCTTTGGCGATGCGGCGGCCTATGTGATCTTTGCGCTGCTGATCGTGGTCTATATCGGCCTTCTCCGCATCGCCGCGCGCGAAGCGCCCTTGAAGATGGAAGACCCCAACGCCCCCGTCAGCACGCTGCCCCTGCCCGGCCCTACCGTGCGGTCGGGCCTGCATTTCATCCTGCCGGTGATCGTGCTGGTCTGGGCGCTGATGGTGGACCGCCTCAGCCCCGGCCTGTCGGCCTTCTGGGCGGCGTCCTTCATGATCTTCATCCTGGTCACACAGCGCCCCATCATGGCCATGTTCCGGCGCGAGGCCGAGATCGGTCTGGCCGCCCGCGCGGGTTTTGTCGATCTGCTCGAAGGGCTGGTTGCCGGTGCCCGCAACATGATCGGCATCGGCATCGCCACGGCCACGGCGGGCATCATCGTGGGCTCTGTCAGCCAGACCGGCGTCGGCTCGTCGCTGGCCGATGTGGTCGAGGTGCTGTCCGGCGGTCATATCATGGCGATCCTGCTGCTGACCGCAGTGCTGTCGCTGATCCTTGGCATGGGCCTGCCAACAACGGCGAACTACATCGTCGTCTCCGCCTTGCTTGCCCCTGTTATCGTGACGCTCGGCCAGCAGAACGGGCTGATCGTGCCGCTGATCGCGGTGCATCTGTTCGTCTTCTACTTCGGCATCATGGCCGATGTGACACCGCCTGTGGGCTTGGCCAGCTTTGCCGCTGCCGCCGTCTCGGGCGGTGATCCGATCAAGACAGGGGGCGTGGCGTTCTTCTATTCGCTGCGGACCGCCGCTTTGCCGTTCCTGTTCATCTTCAACACCGAGCTTTTGCTGATCAACGTAACGTGGTTTCAGGGGATATTCATCTTCGTTGTCGCCACCATCGCGATGCTGCTGTTCGCTGCCGCAACGCAGGGATGGTTCCTGACGCGCAACCGCTTTTACGAATCCGCACTGTTGCTGCTGATCGCCTTCAGCCTGTTCCGGCCCGGTTACTGGATGGATATGATCTCGCCGCCTTATGACATCCTGCCGCCCTCGCAGATCGAGGAGGCCGTGATGACCACCCCGCCCGGAGAATTGTTGCGCCTGCGGATCGACGGGCTGAACGATCTGGGCGATCCGATCAGTTTCGTGGCCCTGCTGCCCGTATCTCCGGGTGATACAGCCGAGGAGCGTCTGCTCGCCTCCGGGCTGGAACTGGGCACCGAGGGCAATCAGGTGATCGTGGAGAATGCGACCTTCGGCAGCCCCGCGCAGCGGGCGGGCTTTGACTGGGACCAGACGATCACCCAAGTACTGGCGCCGCTACCGCAACCGTCGAAATACTGGATTTTCATCCCCGCCTTCCTGCTATTGGGAGGGCTGGTCCTGATGCAACGCAGACGCGCGGCCGCACTGCCAGTGACTGCCTGAGGGAGAACGCCCATGTTCCGGAACATCCTGTTGCCCGTCGATATCGAACACCCTGAATCGTGGGAGAAATCCTTGCCGATGGCGATGAAGCTCGCCGATACCGACGGCACGGTGCATATTCTGGGGATCGTGCATGATGTAGGGTCGGCTTGGGTCGCGCAATCCCTGCCCCGCGACTTCGAGGAAAAGTCGCTGCAACAGATGAAAGCGCGGCTGAACGAACTGGCCGCCAGCGTGACCGAGGCGGGCATACGCGTCGAGACCCATGTGGGCCACGGCCATGTGGCAGAGCATATCCTCAAGGCGGCGGGACGGATCGGGGCGGATCTGATCGTGATTACCTCGCTGCAACCCGACGATTTGCGGACGCTGCTTGTGGGATCAAACAGCGGCAAGGTTGCGCGGCATGCGACCATTCCGGTTCTGACGGTGCGCTGAACCCTCCGGTGGCAACAGGTGAAAGCTGACGCAGCGTAAAGCTCTGCTGTCGAGGTCGAAAATCGGAGGTGGATACCTTGCTCGCGGGCGATTTGACACCAAATGAGGCGCTGTGCGCGCCATGTGCTGTTTTTGAAGAAATTTGAACCTGTTTCGGGAGCCTCCCCGATCGCAGGCGACGAAACCGAGTTGCAAACAAGGGTTTCATGGTCTTTAAAGCGGCGAAATCCGTTGCCGTGTACGGTATGACAGTCTGACCAAGGAGCCCTATTTCGTGACTCTGATTCTCATTGCTGCCCTTCCGTTTCTCGGCGCCCTGTTACCCGGTTTGATGATCCGCGCAGGCCGCGACGTCTGCGCCTGGACCACGGCTCTGGTCACCCTGACAGCGCTTGTCGGACTACTTGTGCATGCCCCTGCCGTGATGCGCGGCGAGGTGATCCAGTATCAACTGGAATGGATGCCCGCGCTTGGGCTGAACGTGAATTTCTTCCTCGACGGTCTGGGGTTGCTGTTCGCGGGTATGATCCTCGGGATCGGTCTGCTGATCATCATCTACGCCCGCTTCTATCTCGCGCGGCAGGACCCGATGGGCCAGTTCTACACCTATCTGCTGCTGTTCCAGGGCGCGATGGTGGGCATCGTTCTGTCCGACAACATCCTGCTTTTGCTCATTTTCTGGGAGCTGACCTCGCTCTCGTCCTTCCTGCTGATCGGCTACTGGAAACACCTGCCCGAAGGCCGACAGGGCGCGCGCATGGCGCTGGCCGTAACCGGCATGGGCGGTCTGGCCCTGATCGGGGGCATGCTGATCCTTGGCAATATCGTGGGCAGCTATGACCTGACCGTGATCCTGCAGAACAAGGAGTTGATACAGGCCAGCCCGCTGTACCTGCCCTCCTTGCTGCTGATCCTGCTGGGCTGCTTCACCAAATCGGCGCAGTTCCCGTTCCACTTCTGGCTGCCACATGCGATGGCCGCGCCCACGCCCGTCTCGGCCTATCTGCACTCGGCTACGATGGTGAAGGCGGGCCTGTTCCTGATGGCGCGGCTCTGGCCGGTGCTGGCGGGCACGCCGGAATGGTTCTACATCGTGGCGACGACGGGCCTGATCACCATGGTGCTGGGCGCTGTGATCGCGCTGTTCAAGGATGATCTCAAGGCGCTGCTGGCCTTTTCCACCGTCTCGCATCTGGGCCTGATCACAATGCTGCTGGGCTTCGGCACGCCCTTTGCCGCCGTGGTCGCGGTCTTTCACATTATCAACCATGCCACCTTCAAGGCCGCCTTGTTCATGAGCGCGGGCATTGTGGATCACGAGGCGCATACGCGCGATATCAAGAGGCTGGGCGGGTTGCGGC
Organism: Rhodobacterales bacterium; assembly: GCA_047921295.1. GTDB lineage: Bacteria > Pseudomonadota > Alphaproteobacteria > Rhodobacterales > Rhodobacteraceae > Seohaeicola. Next base: position 9,904 of record JBLRWK010000013.1, on the reverse strand, counting down.
ATCTGATGCCGGTGACTTTCGTGATCGTGACTGTCGCCGCGCTGTCGATGGCGGGCATTCCGTTTTTCAACGGTTTCCTGTCCAAGGAGATGATGCTGGACGCCGCCACCATGACACCGTGGCTGGACAATCCGTGGATCGTTCCGGCGCTGGCCACGATTGGCGCGCTGTTCTCGGTCGCCTATTCCTTCCGCCTGATCATCCACACCTTCCTTGGTCCCAAGCGCACCGATTATCCGGCCATGCCGCATGACCCGGGTTTCGGCATGTGGGCCCCGCCCGCGCTGCTGGCGGTGCTGGTGGTGCTGATCGGGATCATGCCCGCGCTGATGGTCGGCCCGCTGGTGGCCACCGCGTCGGGTGCCGTGATCGGGGGAGAGTTGCCCTATTACTCGCTCCAGATCTGGCACGGCGTGAACACGGCGCTGTTTTTATCGATCATCGCCGTGGCCGGAGGTCTGGTCCTGCTCACGCGGCATAGCGGGCTGGATGCGGCTTGGCTGCGCGCCCGCCGTCCCGAGGCCAAAGCGATCTTTGACTCTGTCGTGGCCGCAATTACCCACGCCGCAAACCGTGTGACGGACGGGCTGCATGACGGCTCGATGCCTCGCTATGCTTCGGTCTTTATCGTCGCTGTCATCGGCGCGGGTGCGGCGGCGTGGTTCGGCGGCACTGCTGCCGGTGCCACCCGCGAGGTGACCGCCGTTGGCCCCGTCCCCATCGTGGGCTGGCTGCTGCTCGTCGTGGCCTCCGCCTGCATGGTGATTTTCCACCGCGACCGCCTTCTGGCGCTGGTGCTGATGGGCATTGTCGGCCTGATGGTCTCGGTTGCCTTCATCTATATGTCTGCGCCCGACCTTGCGATGACGCAGATCTCTGTCGAGGTGGCAACAATCATCCTGCTGCTGCTGGCGCTGAACTTCCTGCCCAAAAACACGCCTGTCGAAAGCGGCAGCGCCCGGCGCTGGCGGGACGGTACGATTGCGGCCCTCGGCGGTCTGGCTATCGGGGGGCTCACGCTCGTCATGCTGCTCAGCGACTTCCCGCAGGAGAGCATCTCGGCCTTCCATCTCGCCAATTCCAAGCCCGGCGGCGGCGGCACTAATGTGGTGAACGTGATCCTCGTGGACTTCCGCGGCTTTGATACATTCGGCGAGGTGATCGTGCTGGGCATCGGCGCACTGGTGATCTTTGCGATGACGGAATCCGTCCTGAACAGCCCTGTCGGCGCTTGGCTGCAACAGCGCCCCGTCAAGACCGACAAGGCCGGTGACCGTCACCCGCTGATGATGGTGATCGCCACCCGCGTGATGATGCCGATTGCGCTGATGGTGGGCGTGTTCATCTTCCTGCGCGGCCATAACGAGCCGGGCGGCGGGTTCATCGCCGGTCTGATCGTAGCGATTGCGCTGGTGATGCAATATATGGCCAGCGGCTTTGACTGGGCGGCGGCGCGGCAGCGCTTCCCCTATCACACGACCATCGCGATGGGTGTCTTTGCGGCTGCCTTCACAGGCATCGGCTCGTGGTTCGCGGGCAGACCCTTCCTGACCAGCAACTTCGGCTATTTCCAGATTCCCCCGATGGGCGAGTTTGAACTGGCAACAGCCATGGCCTTTGACGTGGGTGTGTTCCTCTGTGTCGTGGGCGCGGTCATGCTCGCGCTCGAGAGCCTGTCGCGCTTTGCCCACCGTGCGGGCGACCGGCCCAGCCCCTACCCGATGGATATCGACCCCTCGCGGGACCAACCGCAGGAGGCGAAGGACAGTTAAATGGAATATCTCCTTGCAAGTGCAATCGGCGTGATGAGCGCCGCCGGAATCTACCTGCTGCTGCGGATGCGGACCTTTCCGGTGATCCTTGGCATTTCGCTGCTGACCTATGCGGTGAACCTGTTTCTGTTCGCCTCGGGGCGTATCGCGATCAACCTGCCACCCGTTCTGCTGAACGAAACGCCGACATATGCAGACCCGCTGCCGCAAGCGCTGGTGCTGACGGCTATCGTGATCTCGTTCGGGATGACAGCCGTGGTGGTATTGCTGGCCTTGGGCGCTTTCCTGTCCTCGCGCAATGACGAGGTCAGCCTGACCCAGACCGATCCGCAAACGCCCGCCACCGAGCCCGCCGCCGGGGAGGGCCGCAAATGAACCACTGGATCGTTGCCCCCGTCCTGCTGCCCGGTCTGATCGCAGCAGTCATCATCCTCACCGCGCGCTACCAGATCGAACTGCAGCGCGTCATGTCCGTGGCCGCCACCTTCGTGCTGCTGGGCCTGACCACGGGCCTGCTGGTCTACAGCGCCAGCGGCGTGATCGATGTCTACGAACTTGGCAACTGGCCCGCCCCCTTCGGGATCGTGCTGGTGCTGGACCGGCTGTCGGCCATCATGGTCACATTGACCGCGGTGCTGGCGACGGGCGTTCTGCTCTATGCGATCGGCACCGGCTGGGACAAGCGCGGCCACCATTTCCATGCGCTGTTCCAGTTCCAGTTGATGGGGATCATCGGCGCGTTCCTGACCGGCGACGCCTTCAACCTGTTCGTGTTCTTCGAGGTGTTGCTGATCGCCTCCTACGGCCTGATGATCCATGGCGGCGGCGCGTCGCGGCTGCGGGCGGGGGTGCAATATGTGATGTACAACCTGCTCGGCTCGACGCTGTTCCTGTTCGCTCTGGGCACGATCTATGGCGCGACCGGCACACTGAACATGGCTGATCTGGCGCTGCGCGTGGCCGAATTGCCTGCGGAGGATACCGCGATGATCCGCGTGGCGGCGATCCTGCTGCTGCTGGTCTTCGCGCTGAAGGCCGCCCTCATCCCGCTGCATTTCTGGCTGCCCGCCACCTATGCCGAGGCCCCCGCCCCCATCGCGGCGCTCTTTGCTGTGATGACCAAAATCGGGGCCTATGCGATCATCCGCGTCTATACGCTGGTCTTTGGCCCCGAGGTGGAGGCGACCTCCGGGATCATCGGCCCGTGGCTGATGCCTGCGGCTATCGTCACGCTCGTGATCGGCATGCTGGGCGTGCTGGGTGCCAAACAGTTCGGGCGGCTGGCGGCCTTCTCGGCCATTGGCTCGATGGGCACCTTGCTGATCGCCATCGCGCTGTTCACCCCACAGGCCACATCGGCGGCGCTCTATTACCTGATCCATTCCACCTTGGCAGGGGCCGCGCTGTTCCTGATCGTCGATATGGTCCGTACCCGCCGCATGGGCGAGGACGACATCATCGCGCCGCGTCCGGTGATTGCCCAGAACGGGCTGATCGCCTCGCTCTACTTTGCCAGCGCCATCGCCGTGGCGGGGATGCCGCCGCTGTCGGGCTTTCTCGGCAAGCTGCTGGTTCTGGACGCCTCGCGCAGCCATGACCAGGCTTGGCTGATCTGGGGCGCGATCCTCGTCATGTCGCTGGTTGCGATTGTCGGCTTTGCCCGCGCGGGCAGCCTGATCTTCTGGAAGGTCGAGGAGCCGGATGCGCGCCTGCCCTCGCAGCAGACACCGCCCGCCGCCCTGCCCTTCGTGGCAACAGGCGGGCTGATCGCGACAGTTGTGGTCATGACCGTCTTCGCCGGACCCGTCACCGCGTTTCTGGACGAGACATCAGCGCAGATCTTCGACAAACAGGCCTATATTTCTGCCGTGCTGGAAACACCGCGCGCGGTCGAGGCGCGGAGCCTGCCGCTCGATTACCCGCCCACCCCTGAGGAGCCGCAGCAATGATGTCCCGTATCCTTCCGCACCCGCTGCTGACGTTGCTGCTCGTCGCGGTCTGGCAGATGCTGGTCAACTACATCTCGCTGGGCACACTGGTCTTCGGGCTGATCCTCGGCATCATCATCCCGCTGGTCACCGCCCCCTACTGGCCCGACAGGGCGCGGCTGAAAAACCCCGCCATGATCGTGGAATTCGTGCTGATCGTTTTGTGGGATATCGTAGTCGCCAATATCGTGGTGGCCCGCACTATCCTGTTCACCCGCAACGAGGATATGCGCTCGACATGGATCACCGTGCCGCTGGACCTGAAAACGCCGGAGGCGATCACCGTTCTGGCAGGCACGATCACCATGACACCGGGCACCGTGAGCAGCGATATATCCGCAGACGGGCGCAGCCTGTTGATCCATTGCCTTGACGCGCCGCATCCCGACACGGTGCGCGACACCATCAAGCAACGCTACGAGCGCCGCCTGAAGGAGATTTTCGAATGATTGTGACCTATGCGCTGTTCTTCGCGACAAGCTGCTACACACTGGCCCTGCTGATGAATCTCTGGCGTGTCGTCAAGGCTCCCGGCGTGCCTGACAGAATTCTGGCGCTGGATACGATGGTGATCAACTTCATCGCCATCCTCGTGCTTTACGGCATCATCGAAGGCACCGCGGTCTATTTCGAAGCCTCCATCCTGATCGCGATGGTCGGCTTCATCTCGACCGTGGCCTATGCGCGCTTCATGCTGCGCAGCAACATCATCGAATGATCGGGGGGGAGATTATGGAAATCTGGCAAGAGATCATCGTGGCTGCCTTTCTGGTCATCGCCGGGATCTTCGGGATTGTGGGCTCTTACGGCCTGATCAAGCTGCCCGATCCGATGACGCGGCTGCACGCACCGACCAAGGCGACGACGCTGGGGGTCGGCGGGGCGCTGATTGCCTCGATGCTCTATTTCGTCTTCACAACCGGCTTTTTTAGCTTTCACGAACTGATGATCACCCTGTTTTTGTTCATAACCGCACCGATCACCGCGCATTTCGTGGCAAAGGCCAATCTGCACACCAACGTGGATCGCACCAAGGTCTCGCCCACGGGGTCCGCGCGGCCTTGGGCGGGATTTGAAAGCGACGAGGCCCGCGCGATTGCGGAAGCCAAGATCGCGCAAGACAAGTGAGCGCCGGTTCCCCCCTAAGCGGCCCGCGCGACGCGCTGATCGTTGCCCACGGCGCGCCCGCTGATCCTGCCCCGCAAGAGGTGGTGTTGCAGGCGCTGGCGGCCGCCACCGCCCCGCACCTGCCGCAAGGCTGGCGTGTGCGCGGGGCGACGCTCGCGGCTGATGGCGCGCTGGAGGCGGCTCTCGACGGGCTTGATGCGCCGCTGATCTATCCGTTCTTCATGGCCGAGGGGTTCTTTACCGGCACCCTGCTGCCGCGCCGCTTGCGGGAGGCTGGTGCGGATGACGCGCATCAGGTGGCCCCCTTCGGTGTGGACCCGTCCTTGCCCGATCTGATGGCGTGCGTGGCGCTTGAGGCAGCAGCCGAAGCGGGCCTGACGCCCGCTACATCCGCACTGCTGGTTGCGGCGCATGGCAGCAAGGTCTCGCGCACCTCTGCCGACAGCACCCATGCGATGGTGGAACATCTGCGCCCGCTCACCGGCTTTGGCCGCATTCTTGCAGGCTTTGTCGAGGAAGCGCCCTTTTTGGCCGATCAGGCCCGCGAGTTGGGCCACGGCATCTGCCTGCCCTTCTTCACGCTTGAGGCTGGCCATGTGGTCGGCGATATTCCGGAGGCGATGGAAGAGGCGGGATTTCAAGGCCCGATCCTACCGCCCATCGGCCAGCACAGCGACGTGCCCGCCCTGATCGCGGCGGCGCTGGTCCGCGCGGCGGGACAGCAGGCGGCAGATACCTCCGCCGCCTGAAAGCCTTCAGTGAGCGAAGGCCTTGCCGAACACGGCGCGCAACTCGTTTTTCTGCACCTTGCCCATCGTGTTGCGCGGCAAAGCCTCCACCAGTTCCAGCGCTTTGGGCTGCTTGAACCGCGCAAGGCTGCCCCGCAGCACCGCATCAATCGCCGCCAAATCCGGGGTCTGGCCCGGTTCCGCTACGATCACACCCAGCACCGCCTCGCCAAAATCGGGATGCGGCACGCCGATCACGGCGCTTTCCAGAACGCCGGGCTGGTCGTCTAGGATCATCTCCACCTCTTTGGGATAGACATTGAACCCGCCGGTGATGATCAGGTCCTTCTGCCGTCCGACGATGGACAGATACCCGTCCGCATCATACTGGCCCAGATCGCCGGTGATGAAAAAGCCGTTCTCGCGCAATTCCTCCGCCGTTTTCTCCGGCATCTGCCAGTAGCCCTTGAACACGTTGGGGCCGCGCACCTCGACCATGCCTACCTCGCCCTGCGGCAGGGCCGCGCCCGTGGTGGGATCGGTCACCACAACCTCCACCCCCGGCAACGGCATCCCCACGGTGCCCGCGCGGCGGTCGCCGTCATAGGGATTGGAGGTGTTCATATTCGTCTCGGTCATGCCGTAACGCTCAAGGATGCGGTGGCCGGTGCGCTCCTCGAACTGGACATGGGTTTCCGCCAGCAGAGGGGCCGAACCGGACACGAACAGCCGCATATGCGCGGTCAGATCGGCGGTAAAGCGCGGCTCGTCCAGCAGGCGGGTGTAGAAGGTCGGCACACCCATCATCGTGGTGGCACGCGGCATCAGGCGGATCATGTCGTCCATGTTCAGCCCCGGCAGAAAGATCATCGCCCCCCCCGCCATCAGCGAGATGTTCGTGGCCACGAACAGCCCGTGCGTGTGGAAGATCGGCAGCGCATGCAGCAGGATGTCATCCTCGGTAAAGCGCCATGCCTTGACCAGCACCTCGGCATTGGACAGCAGGTTCTCATGCGTCAGCATCGCCCCTTTGGAGCGGCCCGTGGTGCCGGATGTATAAAGAAACGCCGCAAGATCATCCGCACCGCGCGCGACCGGTTCAAAGCTGTCAGATTGCGCTGCGGCCAGATCGGCAAAGCTGCCCGTGCCGTCACCGTTCACAACCAGAAGCCGCGCGCCATGCGCCTGCGCCACGGGCGCCAGCGCCTCGGCCTTGGCCCCGTCCGCCAGCAGCAGTTTCGGTGTGGCATTGCCCACGAAATAGTCGATCTCGGTCGCCGTATAGGCGGTGTTCAACGGCAGGAAAATCGCGCCTGCCGCGACAGCCCCGCCATAGATCGCCAGCGCCATCGGGGATTTGTTAATCTGCACCGCGATACGGTCACCCGGTTGCACACCGCTGTCCACCAGCAGATTGGCGACCCGGTGCACCATGCCGAGAAAGGCATCTCCGCTGATTTCAGACCCGTCCGGCAGGAACAGAAAAGCGCGGTCACGCCCGGCAAGCGGGGCGAAAAATGCGTCGTAAAGCACGTTAGTCATTAGTCTTTCTTTCCTTTTCCGGCTGCTCCTTCGCGGGCGCGGCTGCGGTTTTTGCTCCGGCTTTCACACCGGCTTTCACCAGTGCTTTGATCCCGCGCGCGGCGGCGACGGTCTGGTGCGTGGCAAATGCCTCGTGGTTCTGCTCAACCCGCGCGGGATCGTAAAGGTAATTCACCATCGCCCCGCAGGATTGCGCGCGGCCCTTGGGCGACAGATCGGCGGCGGCATGCACCTCGTGCACCTCGGCCCCGTTGCCCAGATGGAACCGCGCCACGGGGTCCAGCGGCTGGCCGTTCTTGCCCTTCGCCTCCAGCAGATAGAGCGCGGCCTGAGACCGGAGCATCTCGGCATCCATAGCGGCTGCATCCCCTGCCAGCAAGGTCTTGGCCTGCGGATCGTCCTGCCCTTCCAGCCAGCGCGACAGGCCGGGAATGGGCGAGAGCGTTACAAAGGTCTTCAGCCCCGGCACCTCGCGGCCCAGCACATCGACCACCTGTTTGATCAGCGAATTGCCGAAGGAAATGCCGCGCAGCCCCGCCTGACAGTTCGAGATCGAATAGAACACCGCCGTATCCATCTCGGCGGCGGTCAGCGCCTTGCGATCCTCCGCCAGCAAGGGGCCGACAGCACCCGGAATGCCCCGTGTCAGCGCCACCTCGACAAAGATCAGCGGATCATCGGGCATGGCCGGATGGAAGAAGGCAAAGCACCGGCGGTCCGCCGGTTCCAGCCTGCGGCGGAGGTCATCCCAGCTATGGATTTCGTGCACCGCCTCGTATTCGATGATCTTTTCGAGAATATTCGCGGGGCTTTCCCAGTCGATCCGGCGCAACAGCAGAAAGCCGCGATTGAACCACGACGCGAACAGATGCCGGAAATCCAGATCGACCCGCGCCAGATCGGGCATCTCTTTGGCTGCCGCCATGAGATCGACCCGCATCGCCACCAGATCGGCAGTCCCGCCCGGTGCCTGATTGAGCCGCCGGAGCAACTCCTGCCGCGGCGGCTCTGCGACTGTCAGCAGCTTTTCCAGTTGCGTTGCCTCGCGCCCCGCGGCATAGGCCTGTGCGGCCTCGGCCACGGCTACCGGATCAAGGTCCATCTCGTCCGCCAGAAAGCGGAAGAACGCGTGTTTCTCGGCGGGCGCGGACTGACGGTAGCGCATCAGCACCTCGGCGGCGCGTTTGATCCCCGACACCTCGCCCTGCCCCGACAGCAGCGCGCGGCACAGGTCCGGCAGCGGCTTGCCGCTTGCTGCCAGTTCCCCCGCGCGCCGCCGCTCGAACAGAGTGCTGAGAAAATCACCGAGCGCCCAGCCGCCCAAATCCCATGTTCTCGCCATTATACAGGTCCCATTACCAGATCAGGTAGCCATGTGGCGATACCGGGGAAAAAGCACAAAATCACGATGGCCAGCACCATACAGCCGACATAGGGCAGCGATCCGACCAGAATTTTCTTCAGCGGAATATCCGGTGCGATAGAATTGATCACATAGAGGTTCAACCCGACCGGGGGTGATATCAGCCCGATCTCCATGTTGATGGTCAGGATCACGGCAAACCAGTAGGGGTCGAATTCAGCGGCAAGGATGATGGGCAAAAGGATCGGTGCCGCCATCAGGATCACCGCGACGGGCGGCAAAAAGAAGCCCGCGACCAGCAGGAAGACGTTGACGATTGCCATCAGCACCCAGCGGTTCACATCCAGATCGGAAATCCACGCGGCGATCGACTGGGTGATATAGAGCGAGGACAGCATATAGGAAAACACGCCCGCCGCGCCGATGATGAACAGGATCATCACGGATTCGCGTGTGCTGTCGCTCAGGATCGTCCACAGCGCCTTTGGCGACCAGAGCCGGTAGATCACCATCGCGATCACCAGACAGAGCAACGCCCCGACGGCGGCCGTCTCGGACGGCGTGGCGATACCGCCATACATGGCGTAAAGCACGCCGACGATGATGATGATGAAGGGGATGACGCGGGGCAGGATCTCCAGCTTTTGCCGCAGGGTGTAGCTGCGCTTGGCCAGAACTTCGGCCGAGCCGTGCTGCCATGTGTGAAAGATCGACCACGCCATGAACAGACCGACCAGCAACATCCCCGGAATGACGCCCGACAAAAACAGCCGCCCGATGGAGGTTTCGGTCGCGATCCCGTAGACGATCATCGTGACCGAGGGCGGGATCAGGATGCCCAGCGTGCCGCCCGCCGCGATCGAGCCTGCCGCCACCTCGTCAGGATAGCCGCGCTTGCGCATTTCGGGGATGCCCATCTTGCCGATGGCCGCGCAGGTGGCAGGGCTGGAGCCGGACATCGCCGAGAACAGCGCGCAAGCCCCAAGGTTGGACATCACCAGCCCCCCCGGCACGCGGGTCAGCCAGCGCTCCAGCGCCTCGTAAAGATCAGCCCCCGCACGGGTGGACGAGATCGCCGCGCCCATGATGATGAACATCGGGATCGACAGCAAAGCGAAGGAATTGAGCTTGCCAAAGAAAATCTCCGGCATCAGTTCCAGTGACCGCATCCCGTCAAAGACCAGCAGAAACCCCGCCGAGACGATCAACAGCCCGGAGGCCACAGAGACACCGGAAAACAACACGATGATGGTCATCAATGCGACCAGCAGGCCAAGCGATAAAGGGTCCATCAATCGTCCTCCAGACCAAAGGCGCGATCAACGCCGAGCACCAGCGCCACGAAATCCGCCAGCAATTGCAACAGGTAAAGGCCAAAGCCCA
>JBLRWK010000012.1:0-81651 GCA_047921295.1 Rhodobacterales bacterium | reverse complement strand
AGCGGTGCAAGATCAAAGTTTCGCATGGGTTATCCTCCATCTGAGCGATACCAAATCGCCCTCCCATTCGGGACGGGCTGTTGCCGCGAGGCCCTTTTGTGGCACCCCGCTGAGGCAGATGTGGGTAGCGTTCAGATTGCTGTCAAGAGGCGCGAAACACCGTTCAGGGCCTGACGAATTTGGCCCCGATATCGCGCTGGACATCGCCGGGCGCGATACGGTTCGCATCAGGTGAAGCATGCAGGAATACGCCGTCGCCAGCGGCCAGTTGCGCCCTGAGCCGGGACAACGGTTCCTGCAACTGGGTGCCAAGCGCAACCTTGTTGCCGCGCATTTCTGCCTTGGCCGACACCACGGACACGATCCGCACCCCGTCCGCCCCGAACGAGAAGATCGGCGCGCCGGAGGAGCCGAAATCCACCGAACAGGACATGATCAACAGCCCCTCCTGCTGGCCCAGAACAGCGCACATCTCCTGCAGGGAAGGGGCATCCGCGCGATCATAGGCATAGGAGACAACGCCGACACGGTCCCCCGTGCGCGGGCGGTGATCTGTTTCGAACGGCACCACCGACGTCGTGCGGATCGGCTGCTGCAATTCCAGAAGCGCCACATCGTTACGCACACGGGCCGAGACAACCTCGCCGTCAAAGATATAATCAGGGTCGATAACCGCGCGGCGCACCCAGCGGTACGCCTCTGCACGGCCATTGCGCCAGCCAGCGCGGAACTCGATCTTGTTATGGTCGATCCGTTCGCCTGTGTGGCGGTCAAACAGGCAATGCGCGGCGGTGAGCACCAGATCGGGCGCAATCAGCGCACCTGTGCAAAAGCCGCGCCCGTCGACATCGAGACGCCCTACCGCCTCCCAGCCGCGGGTCTGGTCGCCGGTATCCATGCGACTCAGGCGGGTATCGGCTGGCGCATCTTGCGCCACAGCCTGCTCCCACACGAGTCCCGAGGCTGCGCAAAGAATACCAATGGCCAAGACCAGTCCGTGTCGCATCATGCCCTCTTAATCCATGAGGTTACCGATAGGCATTCAATACGGCAAAAATACGTTCGGCATTAGCGCAAAATCGGTATCTGCGGCACTCTTTTTCCCGGTGCCGTCATTGCGGGCGGCTGCGGCCCGCCGGTTGCCCAATCAAGCAGTTCTACCGTGTGGACGATGGGAAGCGCTGTGCCCGATCCGATCTGCATCATGCAGCCGATATTGCCCGCCGCGATGACATCCGGCGCCTTGGCCTCCAGCGTCTGGACCTTGCGGGCCTTGAGCTGCTTTGAAATCTCGGGTTGCATCAGGTTGTAGGTGCCCGCCGATCCGCAGCACAAGTGGCTGTCCGCAGGCTCGACAACGGCGAAACCGGCGCGTTTGAGTAAATCCTTGGGGTAGGTCTTGATCTGCTGCCCATGCTGTAGCGAACAAGCCGCGTGATAGGCCACGGTCATGCCCTTGTCCGCACCTTCCGGCAGATCAAGCGTCATCAGCACCTCCGATACATCCTTGGCGATGGCCGACACCCGCGCCGCATCCGCCGCAAGTTCCGTGTTGCGGAACATATGCCCGTAATCCTTGACCGTGGTGCCGCAACCGCTGGTATTGATCACGATGGCATCCAGCCCGCCCTTGTCCATCTCGGCCACCCATGCACGGATATTGCGCGCGGCGGTGGCGTGGCTCTCGGCTTCCTTGCCCATATGGTGTGTGAGCGCCCCGCAACAGCCCTGCCCCTCGGCGATCACCACATCGCAGCCATGCCGCTGCAACAGCCGGATGGTGGCATCGTTGATATCGGTGTTCAGCGCCCGCTGCGCGCAGCCCGTCATCAGCGCCACACGCTGGCGACGCGCGCCTGTGGCCGCGAATGTCTGCGGATCATCATTGCGGCTGACCGGCGGGATCACCTTTGGCGCCATTTCCAGCATCGCGCGCAGCCGCGCATCCGGCATTAGTCGCGCGAAAGGCCGCCCGATCTTGGCGCCCAGCAGCGCCACGCGGAACCGCATCGGATAGGGCAGGATGCGCGCCAGCACCAAGCGCAACGCACGGTCAGACAGCGGGCGCTTGTAATGCTCCTCGATATAGGCGCGCGCATGATCGACCAGATGCATGTAATGCACGCCCGAGGGACAGGTCGTCATGCAGGCCAGACAGGACAGGCAACGGTCGATATGCTTGACAGTCTTCGGGTCTGGCACCCGCTCGTTCTCCAGCATGTCCTTGATGAGATAAATGCGCCCGCGCGGGCTGTCCAACTCGTCGCCGAGAATCTGATAGGTCGGGCAGGTCGCGGTGCAAAAGCCGCAATGCACGCACGAGCGCAGGATCTGGTTCGACCGCGCGATGGCCGGGTCTTTCAACTGGTCGGGTGTAAATGTCGTCTGCATGTCAGTTCCCCGCCACTGCGTTCAAGAATGCCGATATCGCAACCAGCACGACCACGGCAGCCAGCGCATAGCCCCAGACCGGCAGGCGCGGGCCGAGAATCCGGTGGGTCAGATGCGCCAAAGCCGCCAGTGCAACGCCGGGGGCCGCCATCAATACGTAGCTGCCTGTCAGCCCCTCCCCCGCGACACCACCGGAGGCGAACCACAGGACAAGCAAAAGCGCTGCGGCGACACCGATCCCCGTTGCCGCCTGCCGTCCCGGTGGCAGAAGACACAATGACAGCGCCAGAACAACCGGCACGATGAAGACCACGATCATGATGCGGCAACCGGCACAGTTTTGCCCCCGGCGGCAAAGATACCGCGCGGATCGAATTTGGCGCGCAGGCCAGCGGACAAGACCGCCAGCGCCGGTGCTTCGGGCTGTTCCATCGGCAGGCGCGTCAGGGTCGCCTCATCGGCGCGCAGCAAGGTGGCATGGCCTGCAAACGGTGCAATCCGCGCACGCAGATCGGTGCCGGGGGCCATTCGCAACCAGACCAGCCCTCCACCCCAATCGTAAAGCACGGCCTCTGCCCCCGCGCGGGCCACGATGGCTGGCGCGTCGCTCGGCTTGACCGAGAGCCGCCAGATATCGCCCTCCGCCCCGTGAAACGGGGCCACGTCACGGATCTCGGCCCAGCGCTGCGCGCTCTGCTCGATCTCGCCGCCAAGCATCCCGCGTAACTTCTCGATGCGGTAAGCGACCGATCCCGCAAACCCCTCTATCCGCAGAAACGTGCCCTGCCCCGGCCAATGCGCGGCACCGCTGACCTCGAAAGGCGAGCCAAGCGCCTGCGCCATCGCCTCAACCGCCGCCGCATCATCCAGCCCCCGCAGCACCAGCGTAACAGTCACCTCCGGCAAGGGCAGCACCTTGAATGCAACCTCGCTGATCACACCCAACTGACCGCGCGATCCCGCCATCAGCTTGACCAGATCGTAGCCGGTGACATTCTTCATCACCCGCCCGCCGTTCTTGAGAATGCGCCCCGTCCCGTCGACAAAGCGCACGCCCAGCAGAAAATCCCGCGCAGCACCCACCTGAATGCGGCGGGGGCCGCTGACATTGGCGGCAAACACGCCCCCGATCGTCGGTGTTCCGGTCGTTCCCAGCAAGGCGCGGTGATCCATCGGCTCGAACGCGAGACGCTGCTTTTCAGCGGCAAGCGCAGCCTCGATTTCGTCCAGCGGCGTGCCAGCCTGCGCCACAAGCGTCAGCGAACCGGGTTCATAAAGTGCGATCCCCGACAAGCCGGATGATGTCAGCATCTTCCCCGCCTGTGCGGTCACAGACCTTGTGCCACCGCCGACGATGCGTAACGGCTGTGCGGCACCAGCCACCATCTCGGCCAGTTCAGCCTCTGTCCGTGGTGTCATCATCTTCATCGTTCCAAAAATACTCCGGGGGTCCGGGGGCTGGCCCCCGGCTTTTCGATCAGGCCGCACGCCGCGCGTCAGAGGCGGCGAGCGGAAACACTTTCGCCGGATTCAGCAGCCATTGCGGATCGAATACATCCTTGACCGCCATCTGGATGTCCAGATCGTCGGGTGCGAACTGATCCACCATCAGATCGCGCTTCTCGATACCCACGCCATGCTCGCCGGTCAGGCAACCGCCCACCTCGACGCAAAGCTTGAGGATGTCGGCACCGAAAGCCTCGCAAAGCTCCAGATCGCCCGGCTTGTTCGCGTCAAACAGGATCAGCGGGTGCATGTTGCCATCCCCGGCATGGAACACATTGCCCACATCCAGCCCGTATTGCTTGCTCATCTCGCCGATACGTCGCAGCACATAGGGAAGCTGGCTGACCGGAATCGTGCCATCAAGGCACATATAATCGTTGATCTGTCCCATTGCGCCGAAGGCCGATTTTCGGCCCAGCCAGATACGCGCGCTTTCATCGGCGGATTTGCTTTCGCGCAACTCGACTGGATTATGTTTGCGGGCAATCGCGATGATCTTTTCAAGCTGTTCGTCGATCTCGGCAGCCGAGCCTTCGACCTCTACGATCAGCAAAGCCTCGCAATCGGGATAGCCCGCCTTGGCAAATGCCTCTGTCGCGCGGATGCACGGGCGGTCCATGAACTCGATCGCCACCGGCAGAACGCCCGCCTTGATGATGTCGGACACGCATTCGCCTGCCACCTCGTTGCTGTCGAACCCCATCAGCACGGGCCGCGCGCCTTCCGGCTTGCGCAGGATCCGCAAGGTTGCCTCGGTCACGACACCCAGTTGGCCCTCCGATCCGCAGATCACCCCCAGCAGGTCCAGTCCGCCTGCATCGAGATGCGCGCCGCCGATCTCGACCACGGTGCCATCCATCAGCACCATCGTGACACCCATCAGATTGTTTGTCGTCACCCCGTATTTCAGGCAATGCGCGCCGCCGGAATTCATCGCGATATTGCCCGCAATGGCGCAGGCCAGCTGGCTGGACGGGTCCGGCGCATAGAAGAAATCATGCTCCTGCACGGCACCTGTCACGCTGAGATTGGTGCGCCCTGTCTGCAAGCGGATGAATCGGTTCGCATAATCCGTCTCCAGCACCTCGGTCATGCGGGCCACACCAAGGATCACGCAATCCGCTGTGGGCAAAGCCCCGCCCGCAAGCGAGGTTCCGGCCCCGCGCGGCACGACAGGCACGCCCATCTCGTTGCAGATCCGAAGGATGTCGGAAACTTCCTGTGTCGTGCTTGGCAGGACAGCCACCATCGGCGGACAGCGGTACGCCGTCAGCGCATCGCATTCATAGGCGCGCGTTTCAGCCTCGTCGTGGATCACCGCAGTCTGGGGCAACACAGCCAGCAAACGCTCCACAAGCCGCGCTTTTTTGGCCATGATCACCGGATTCGGGATTGGCATTTCCATGACGGAAGCTCCTTTTGCGTATTGGTAAGAAAATATAACCAATTATGCCATCTGGCAAGTGTTCATGTGACAGGCTAGACCTTTGGCATGACATGGATGGATCGCCTAGGATTATTCGGACCGCTGGATCTTGCGGGGCTTGCGCTGCTTTTCAGCGGTTGGATAATTATCGGGTGGCGGATCGAGGCGAAAGGCGGATGGCGTCCCTCGGTGTCGGTCCTGATGGCAGAGTATCGCCGCGAATGGATGCGCATGATGGTCGAGCGCCAGATGCGGATGTTCGACGCGCAGGTTCTCAGCACATTGCGGCAAGGCGCGTCCTTCTTTGCCTCGGCCACGATGATCGCCATCGGCGGTGGTCTGGCCCTGATTGGCAATGCCGAGCGCCTGCAGGGTGTTGCCAGCGATCTGACAATGACCAACGACCCAATATTTGTGTGGGAGGTCAAACTTCTGATCACCCTGATCTTTCTGGCAAATGCCTTTCTCAAGTTTGTCTGGTCGCACCGCCTGTTCGGCTATTGCGCTGTGCTGATTGCCGCTGTGCCGAACGACGCCAGCGATCCAAGCGCCCTGCCGCGTGCCGCCAAAGCCGCAGAAGTGAACATCACGGCGGCGCGCAGCTTCAATCGCGGTCTGAGGTCGGTCTATTTCGCGCTGGCAAGCGCCGCGTGGTTTCTGGGCGCACTGCCGTTGGTTGCCGCCTCCGTGATAACACTGGGCGTCTTGTGGCGGCGGGAATTCGCATCGCAATCCCGCGCTGTGCTGACCGCCAAGACCGATGAGATGGGCGGGCCGCACGCATAACGCACGCACGCAACTAGCCCTGACGCCGCCCCTCGCGCAACCACGCCCCTACGATCAGCCCTGCCGCCAGCAACAGAACCAGCCACGATGGCAGCAAAGGCATCTGCCGCAGGTCACGCGTCTCGAACGCCTCGCGCGGGGTCAGTCCAATCCAGCCGCGCCCGGCAGCGGGACGCCCCGCGCTGACCTCGCGGATCGTCGGAAGCCCGTCGTCCAGCGCCAGAACGCCGCCGCGCAAACTGTCGATCGCGGGTTGCATCACGTCACCCGTGGCAATCGTCTGCTCGAATTCACGCGGCGCCGCGGGGCCGAGGCCGATGACGGCGGATTCCTCTCCGTCCGTCAGGCGATACAGACCGATCTCCGGCCCCTCGTATTCCACCTCGAAACGGCCGGGGCTGATTTCGGTCAGGTCAAGCTCCACCTCTTCGCCGCTCGGTGTTGTCACTGTCACAGGGCCTGCGCTTTCGTCCAGCGTGCGCCGGATGATCCGCATGCGCTGTCCCGTCGGTTCGGCCCAGATCGCCTCTTCCTCCAGTTCCGGCTCTTTCATCATCCAATGCGCCAGACGCCGCAGCAATTCCAGTTGCGGGCCGCCCCCCTCAAAGCCTCGATCCCAGAGCCATGCCTGATCCGAGGCCAGCAGCGCGATACGCCCCTCGTCGACCCTGTCGAGGATCAGCAAAGGTCTGTCGTCAATGCCCGACATCACAACATTTCCGGCCTCCGGTTCAAGGTCGACCTGGCGCAACCAGCGGCCCCAGCTCTCCTCGCCGTCCGGTGCCAGCCCGGCGGTAACAGGATGGCGCTGGCCCAGATCGGTGATCTGCGGCACGTAACCTTCCTCGATCACACGGGCCGTAGGACGTGCCGGAAGCACGGTTGAGAGCGGCGAGCGATAAAGCGACGATGCTGTCGCGAAATCCGGCCCCGCCGCGACCAGAACCGCGCCGCCGTTCCGGACATAATTCGCCACGTTTTCCAGATAGAGCGAGGGAAGGATGCCACGACGCTTGTAACGGTCAAAGATGATCAGATCGAAATCCTCGATCTTCTCCATGAACAGTTCCCGCGTGGGAAAGGCGATCAGCGACAGTTCCGAGACGGGCACACCGTCCTGCTTGTCCGGTGGCCGCAGAATCGTAAAATGCACCAGATCGACAGAACTGTCCGACTTCAGCAGGTTGCGCCACGTGCGGCCACCTGCATGTGGCTGTCCCGAGACCAGAAGCACGCGCAAACGGTCGCGGACACCGTTGATCTGCACCAAGGCGGTGTTGTTGCGATCCGTCAACTCGCCCTCTGCCGCGGGAACGGTGAACTGGATGACGTTGCGGCCCGCATGGGGCAGGGTTACGGGAAGCTCGAAAGAGCGTCCGATCTCGATCTCGAAGCGCTGCGGCTCTTCCCCGTCGACCGAGATATCCAGCGGCGCATGGGTGACACCTTCCGGTGCCGCGCCCATATCCTCGACCCGCAGGGTCAGCATGACCGGCTCGCCGAGAATAGCGAAAGCCGGTGCATTCTCCACGATCAGGCGACGGTCCCAGTCGTCGGGCAGGCCGGTGTGCAAAAGATGCAGCGGCGCAGGCAGGTCCGGCGCGCGGTCCATATCGTGCACGATGCCGTCGCTCAGCGCGACGATACCGGAAATGCGCCCGCGCGGCTCCTGCGCCAGTGCGTCATTCAGCGACGTCATCATCAAGGTGCCGCTATCGCCCTCGCCGTCCGGCACCTGAATCCGGCGCACTTCGGTATTGGTGCGCGCTGTCAATCGCGCCTCCAGCGCATCAGCCGCCTCGGCTGTCCGCTCCGCCCGTGCACCCAGTGCCTGACTGGCGGAATCGTCAACAAGCATCAGAACGATATCGGACAGCGGTGCGCGGTCCTCCTCCTGCCAGCTTGGCCCCGACAGGGCCGCCAGCACCACCAGCCCTGCCAGCAGACGCAGCGCCCATCCCGACAGGCCGCGCACCAGTGCCAATATCGCAGCGACGGCGACAACCGCACCCAGCACGGCCAGCACCGCCCATGGCAGCAAAGGATCAAAGATAATCTGTCCGGTCATTGGCCCAACCTGTCCAGCAAAGCAGGCACATGCACCTGATCGGATTTATAATTTCCTGTCAGCACATGCATGATCAGATTGACGCCAAAACGGTAAGCCAGTTCGCGCTGGCGCTCTCCGGCATAGCCACGGCCTACCGGAAACATCGAGTTGCCGCGCTGATCCATGGCCCAAGCGGTCGCCCAGTCATTGCCACCGATCACGACGGGCGTGACCCCGTCGTTCAGGTTGCGGAAGGGCATGCCTTCCACCTGTTCGGCATCCGGCGGGGAGGCTTCGACCCAGATATCGCGGGCGGTGTGCCTGCCGGGGAAGTCCTGCAACAGATAGAAGGTCCGCGTGATCACATGATCATCCGGCATCGGCTCCAGCGCGGGAATATCCAGCGGCGCCGCGATCTGCTGCAACTTGCGCCCGTTCGGGCTGGCCGCGCCAAAACCCGCGATATCGGCATCGCGCGTGTCGAAAAGGATCATGCCACCGGCCCGCAGATAGCGGTTCAGCTTGTCATAGGCCTCAGTCGAGGGCGTCGGCTGATCCGGGGAGATCGGCCAGTAGAGGAAGGGGAAAAACCCGATCTCGTCGGTCTCCAGATTGACGGACATCGGCTCTGCCGGCTCTACGGACGTGCGGAAAAACAGCGTTTCGGACAAGCCGCGCAACCCCGCCAGCGCGGTATCATCCAGCCGCGCATCGCCAGTCACGATATGGCCGAGCCGCAATTCCGAGGTTGCGGAAATGGCGAAATCATCCCCCGCCTGCTGCTGGGCAGCGGCATCCTGCGGCAAGGCGAGCAAGGCCACCAGCACAAGGCCCGCCGCGCGTGCGTCGAGCAAGCGCCCCGACAAAGCCAGCGAGGCAATCACATCCGCCAGCAAAAGCGCCAGCGCTGTGGCCAGAAGATAGCCTGCCAGCGGTGTCTCCTCTGCGCGCGACAACCCCTCCACGGGAATGCGTGATGGCCAGCTTGCAGGCTGCAGAACGCTGTCCGCCGACATCGTATTGCGCGCGATCCGGCGATCCCCGCCATCGTAGAGGCCGGGCCGCAGATCCGGCCCCAGCGGAGCGGACAGCAGAGCCGACCCGTCAACGCCCGTCATTGTCTGCGCGTCCTGAATGCGCCCAGTCCCGTCCAGCACGGTGACAGGTTGCCATGTCGTGCCTTCCAGATCCTCCGCCACAAGCCCCTGCCCGACAGAAGAAACGGCCAGCCGCTCAAGCATCCGCACGAAAAGACCCGACAGTGACAAGGTGGACCATTCCGCATTGGCCGTTACATGGATCAGCACCACCTGCCCCTGCCCGATGGGCTTGCGGGTCACCAGCGGTGTGCCATCGGTCAGTTGGGCGATCACACGGTCAGCCAGAGTCGGGTCAGGCTGCGCCATCACCTGCGCCGACACAGTCACATCGTCGGGAATCGGCAGGCCGAAAAACGGGCTGTCCTCGGTGAACGGCGCCAGTGTTTTCGGGTCACCCCAACTCATCGCGCCCCCCACGCTGCGCCCGCCTGCGCGCAGGCGCACGGGCATCAGCGGATGCTCCTCGGTCCTGCTGACCTCGCTCGCCGCAAGGCGTGGCCCCGCAAAGCGCAACAGCAAGCCGCCCTGATCGGTCCATTCCAGCAGCGCTTCCTCCTCGGACGCAGAGAGGGTGGCAACATCGGCCAGAACGATCACATCCGGATTGGCAGGCAGCACATCGCTCAGTCCCCCCTCCAGCAGATCGGCATTCGGCGCAAGCGCCTGCCGCAGATAATGCAGCGGCGAGAGCAGTTCCAACCCTTCGCGGTCGTCACGGCCGGCAATCAGCGCCACTTCGCGGCGGCTCAGGCTGTCATCGGACAGGGCCACGGCCCCGGCGCTGCGGATGCCCTCGATCTCGAACCGTGTGATCCTTGCGCGCAACTCAGCAGGCAGGCTCGCCTCGGTCAGTGCCTCTGTCGCGCCATTGTCGAAGGTCAGCGGCAAGGTTGCCAGAATGCGTGACACGCCTGCCGGATCAAGCCCATGCGCGGCGATGGTCATCTCCTGCGCCGGACCGGGAGAGGCACGACGCGCGCCCAGTTGCAGGACACCGTCCTCGTAAAGCGCGGGCAGCAAGGCAACAGGGCTGCGACCAGAGGCAAACACCCGCACCGGCCCGCGCGATTCCAGCGCGCCCAGCAAAGCATCCCGCCCGTCCATCGCCAGCCCATCCGTGAACCAGAGCGTCTCGAACCCGCCCTCGGGCAGCAGCGCGGCCGCCCGTTCCAGCATATCCGGCGAAGCGACCCAAGGCTGCGGGGACAGTCCCGCGATACGCGCGCGCCACAGATCGGCGGACTGGAACGACACCTGCTCCGGCGTGCTCAGCCGCAGAACCGCCGCCGTGCGCCCCTCGCGTCCAGCCTCTGCCAGCAAACGGTCCGCCAGTTCGGCGCGGCTGGTCCAGTCCTGCGCGCCCGGCCAACCGCCGTCCATCACGATCAGCACAGGGCCGGTGCCCGGCTGACGATCGGCCTGCGGATTCAACACAGGTCCCGCCAGTCCGATGATGACAGCCGCCACAGCCACCATCCGCAGCAGCAACAGCCACCACGGGGTGCGATCCGTGACGCTTTCGTCATCCTTCAGCCCCAGCAACAGCGCCACAGCCGGAAAGCGGCGCCGGATCGGCGCAGGCGGCACCGCCCGCAGGATCACCCACAGGATCGGCAGCGCCAGAAGGCCGAGCAGCAGCCACGGGGCCGCGAAACCAATGGGTCCAAACATCATTTGCCTGCCCCCCGCTCCAGCGCGCGCCAGACCCAGAGCAGGATCGATTGCGCGGAGGCGTCGGTATGGTGGCACTGGTATTGCCAGCCTGTCGCGGCACACAGATCGGCCAGAGCGGCCTTGCGCGCGGCCAGACGCTCCAGATAGCGGCCGCGCAGATCACCGGCTTTCAGCGTTTCATGGGCAATGGTGCCCCCCATGCTCTGGAAGATCGTGCGCCCCTGAAAGGGAAAAGCTTCCTCGGACGGGTCCAGCACCTGCAACAGCACTCCGCGCACGCCGCGATCGGCGGCTTTGGTCAAAGCGGCCTCGACCGGAGCCATATCCGAGAGGAAATCCGAGATGAACATGGCGCGGGCCTGCGGGATCATCGCGCGGGCCTCGGGCAAGCCGTAATCGGCAGCATCGTCCTGCGAGAACATCTCGGCCAACCGCAAAAGCTGCGCGTTGCCGCGACGCGGTGGCAGGTCTGTGCCCGTCAGGCCCACACGCTCGCCACCGCGCACCAGAAGCACGGCGACCGCCAAGGCCAGAAGGCGCGCGCGATCCGCCTTTTCGGGCAGGTTAGAGCCTGATGTGAACCGCATTGAGGCCGCTTGATCCACCCAGAGCATCACGCTTTGCGCGATCTGCCATTCACGTTCGCGCACGAATTGCGTATCGCCCCGCGCCGATCTGCGCCAGTCGATCATCCGCAGCGGATCACCCTGCTGCACCGGACGGTATTGCCAGAAATCATCCCCCTGCCCCGCGCGGCGGCGTCCATGCTCGCCAAGCAACACGGTGCCGGCAAGTTGCTCGGCCCGGGCCAGAAGCGGCGGAAAGCGGGCCGCCTCCGCCTCGGCTCTGGCGCGCAGGGTCAGCGGATATGTCACGCAGCAGCCTCGATCCGCGTGATGCGGGCGGCGGTATCCATGATCAGGCCGGTCAACGTGTCGCCACGGGCGCGGGCGGCAAAGTTCAACGCCATCCGGTGCGTGAGCACTGGCCGCGCCATCGCCACCACATCCTCGACCGACGGGGCCAGCCGCCCCTGCAGAAGGGCACGCGCCCGCACGGTCAGCATCAGCGCCTGCGCGGCACGCGGGCCGGGACCCCATGCCACTGTCTGGCGCACACGCTCGTCCGCGCTGTCATCGTCAGGACGGAAGGCGCGGACAAGATCAAGGATCGCCTCCACTACGCCATCCCCCACGGGCATGCGCCGCAACAATGTCTGCGCCTCAAGCAATTCGGCAGCGGAAAAGACCTCATGCGCCGCCTCCTCGGCCACGCCGGTGGTGGCGATCAGGATGTCACGCTCGGTCTTCCTGTCGGGATACTGGACGTCGATCTGCACCAGAAAGCGGTCAAGCTGCGCTTCGGGCAGGGGATAGGTGCCTTCCTGCTCGATCGGGTTCTGCGTGGCGAGCACATGGAACGGCATGCCAAGCGCACGGTCCTGCCCCGCCACGGTGACGCGGCGTTCCTGCATCGCCTGCAACAGCGCGGATTGCGTGCGGGGGCTAGCGCGGTTGATCTCGTCCGCCATCAGAAGCTGGCAGAAAATCGGGCCTTCCACGAAGCGGAAAGCGCGGCGGCCATCGGCATCGCTATCCAGCACTTCCGAGCCGAGGATATCCGCCGGCATCAGGTCAGGCGTGAACTGCACACGGTTGCCATGCAGCCCCATCACGGTGGACAACGTCTCGACTAGACGCGTTTTGCCAAGCCCCGGCAGACCGATCAGCAAACCATGCCCGCCGCACAACAGGGCCGACAGAGTCAGGTCCACAACCTGCTCCTGCCCGATGAATCGCCGGGTGATCGACTCCCGCGCTTGCGCCAGCTTGCCTTCGAGCGCTTCGATACCGGCGACCAGATCGGCGTGATCGGACATGGTAATCTCTCCTTTGAACCCTAACTAGGTAACATGATAGTATCGTGGGAAAGGCAAATGGCAAAAGCAATGAGCGGACAAATGATCGTGACTCCTTCGGCAGAAGGCATCGCTGCCTCTGTCAGGGCAGCCAAGGGGCGCGGACTGCCGCCCGTGCAGGACTGGAATCCCCCCTTCTGCGGTGATCTGGATATGCGGATCGCCCGTGACGGAACGTGGTTTTACGACGGGACGCCCATCGGACGGCCCGGCTTGGTGCGGTTGTTCTCGACCATCCTGCGCAAGGACGGCGACGATTATTTTCTGGTCACGCCGGTCGAGAAGGTCGGAATCACTGTCGAGGATGCGCCGTTTGTGGCCGTCGATTTCGAGCTTGACGGCACAGGGCCGGAGCAGAAGCTGACGTTTCACACAAATGTCGGGGATAGTGTCACAGCCAGCGCGCAGACGCCGCTGCGGTTTGTCCGTGACGAGAGCGGGGAACCCTCGCCTTACGTCATGGTGCGGGCGGGCCTTGAAGCGCTGATAGATCGTAAGAGTTTCTACAGATTGGTCGAATTGGGCACCGAGCATGAGGTCGAAGGCACCCTCTGGTTCGGCATCTGGTCGGATGGCACCTTTTTCGAGATGATCCCCGCGGCTGAACTGCCCTGATCTTCTGTCTCGCCTGACGAGCCATAGGCGCGCTGCAACACGAACGGCAAGGCCGGCAGCACGCTGACCATGAACACCAGACCAAAGGCGAAGCTTGCGGCGAAGCCTTCGGTCGCCGTGGCGCCGATGGCCGGAAACAGGGCAGAGGCAGCGCCCTCGCGCAGGCCCCAGCCGCTGACTGAAATCGGCACCAGCATGGTGAAGAGAATCAGCGGCACCACGATCATGATCGAGGTCAGGGGCAGCGCCGTGCCCGTTGCCCGCGCGCAAAGCGCGAAGGCGAGCAGGTTCAGCACCGTGGTACCAAGGCTGAGCAAGACCTGACGCGGCAAGACCGATGGCGCAAGGACTGCTCTGAAAAAATCCTGTGTCCATTCGCGCAAATGCCGACCTGCGGCGATGCCGGTGCGACTGACACCCCATGCAACGCAGGCCAGAACCGCCAGCGCCGCCAAGGCCGCGCCCACGCCTTGCGGCACCCACTCGGGCAGAACGATCCCGCCCGGCAACAGCCAGACCAGCCCGATTGTGGTGACAGTGACCACAAAAAGCGCAAGTTGTCCGGCCAAACGCTCAAAGATCACTGCCTGCCCCGCCCGCTTCAGCCCCCCGACATGCCGCGCCCGCAATGCCCGGCCGGCATCACCCAGCACGCCACCCGGCAAGGACTGGTTAACGATCTGCGACAGGTAATATTCCCGCACTGCATGCACCTTCGGGATCACCTGCCCCAAGGCACCCGCCGTCAGAACCCAGCGCAAGGCCGACAGAAAGGTCTGCGCCGTCAGGGCCAGCACAGCCGCCAGAAGCCAGACTAGATCGGCATGCAACAGCAGGTCCATCGCGGCAGGCCCGTCCACTGTCTGCCACAGCAGCACCAGCAGCGTCAGCGCCACGGCGATGCGGAGCAGCTTCATCGTCATATTGCGCGAGATCATGTCGCTATCCCCCGCTCGACATCACAGGAGCCATCTTTAAGACGTCAGCCGGCGTCACAGTCTTTGACCCACCGGAGCTGAAGCTGTCCAGCAGACGGTCGCGCATCGCTTCCATCGGCCAAAGCGGCGCATCATCGGCGGGAACAAGGCCCGGCGTCCAGCCCCATGCATCAATCGCCCTGACGAGATCAGGCGGTCCGATCACATGGACCGGAACGTCAGAGCGCTCGTCCAGCGCGATAAAACCTGCGGCCTGATGGTCGCCGATAATCACCATCAGCGGCGGGTTGTCGGCGTGCAGGGCGGCATAATCGAACACAGTATCCAGACTGTAGCTGACCGCCATACGGTATTGCGCGCGCACCCTGTCGTGGTCGCGCCAGACGACATCGGGCCGGTCGCCGGACTGGGCCACCTCGTTAAATATGGTGCCGTCACCCAGATCATCCCAGTCGATCAACTCCGGCACCGGCACCCAAGGGGCATGCGACGAAATCAGCGCGATCTGCGCGAACAGGTTGCGATCCCGTGGCGTGTCGCGCAACAGCCGGTCCGTTGCAGCAAGGGTGAACTGGTCCGGCATGGTCACCCAGTTGAAGGGCAGCCCGCGATATCCGAGATCCGCGGCAGGCAGAACCGTCTCGAACCCCATCAGTTCGGCTTCGGGCCAGTCCAGCGTAATGGCGGGCATCACAGCGGCGGTATGGAAGCCCGATCTGCCCGCGACGTGAAACAGCGTCTCGCGGCCACTGGCAAGGGCCGCGTGATAGCGTGCCTGCCCGTTCACGCGCATGCCGTTGGCAAAGGTCGCATGTGCCAGCCAGCTTTGACCGCCGCGCGTCGGCGAATCGAGATAGGCCGAGCGCATCTCCAATCCCGCAGCGTCAAGACGCCGGGTCGCCTGCTCCAACAGGGTCCGATGTTCCTCCGCATAAAACGGTGTGTCCAGACTGGTGCGCCCGTAGCTCTCGACATAGATCACCAGCACATCACGGTCGATCAGGTCCAGCAGGTCCGTGCGCTTGGCGAAGGGATCATTTCTAGCGAATTCGTTGAAAAGCCGCAAATCCGCCAGTGTATTGTTGATCAGGCGGGCGCGCTCTAAGCCGACGCGGGCAGTAAAGGCCGATCCGGGCGTGTCAAACGGCACCTTCCAGCGCGCCATCACCGCCCCCACATCGGCCACCGCCACCACAAGCGCCAGAACAGCGCCGCCTCCTGCCACAAACCGTGCCGGACGCGGCAAGGGCAAGCGCGCCCAAATGCCCATTGCCCACCACAACGCAGCAGCAAGCGCAACGATTGCCAGCAAGGCCCCGACAACCGCTGCAAGCGCCGGAAAGAACCCGATCGATCCCCAGAGCAACCGGAAGGCAGCGTCAAGCAGCGGCATGTCACCGACCGGATTGAACCCTCGCGTGAAGGCCGTAAACATCCCGAAGTCAGCGGCTTTGAGCACTGCGATGACTGTCAACAGTAGGGTCAGCACCCCGCGCACGACCTTGCCCGCAGTCCCGTTGCCGATCACCGGCAGCGCCAGCAGCAGAACCGGCAATTCCAGTGCAAAGAGGCGAAGTGCCCCCCATGTCATGGCGTTCGGATGGTTCGGCTGTATCAGAACCAGATGCAGGATGAGGGCTGCAAGGACGGCCTGCGCAAGCATAACCACCCGCTGGCTGAGTGCCGGGGTCTGGTCTGTCACGTCTTGTGTCTCCAAAGCCAGAGCGTATCGCGTCCGAACGACCACAGCAAAGCGGCAACCGCACCAAAAGCCATCCATTGCGCCAGCGCCACAGGCAGAAGCGGCACCTGCAAGGCGATCAACGCGGCAACTTGCACAACGCAGACCACCTTGCGCCCGAACCGCTCCGGCAACGGCGCGGCCAGCCATGGAAAGGGAACGGAAGCCGCGATGAACACATAGCGCATGATGCCCAGCAAAATCACATATGGCCCTAGTGTATCGTCCGCCAGAAGATGCAGTGTGAGGATCAGCGACAGGCCTGCATCTACCTCCATGTCAAACCTGGCGCCATAGGCCGAGAGCAGCCCGCTGCGGCGGGCCAGCAGCCCGTCAACTCCGTCAAGCGCAAGGGCGGCAAGGGCCAGCAGGACGATGGACCATTCCTCAAGGCTTCCGCCGGTCGGGCTTGGCGTCAACAATGGTGTCAGCAGACAGGCGGCAAGCCCCGCACGCAACAGCGTCACCGCATTGCAGGCTCCGAAACGCGTGTGTGGATAATCTACCGGCAGCCTGAGCCACAGAAATGCAGAACCTGCGCCGAAAAGGGCAAAGGCGAGCAAAGCCTCCGGCCCCAGCCCGAAAACGGCCAGATGTAGAACCAGCATCACAAGCGCTGTCAGGATCGCATTAAAAACAAGCGCCGCTCGCGGACGGAGTCCGCGATGATGCTCAAGTGGCGCTGTAGAGGTCGACATTATGTCCATCCGGCAAAAGTAGCGCTGCACAGGCGCAGTCAAGCGGCCCAAGTCGCATGTTCACGCTTTGCACAGAACGGTCGCCATGATCATTCACGGTATCGTGTCCGACTTGACCGCCGAAGCGATGCAGCTACGTCAGTTCCTTGGCGGTATTGGGGAAGTGATGGAACGACAAGAGCAACATTACAAGGCTCCTGCGCGCTGGCTTCATTGGAGCGTGGCGCTACTTGTTTTGACGATGCTCCCCGTCGGGCTGCTGATGGTGCAGGAAGGTCTGGAACGGGCTGTGCAGGACAGGTTGTTCATCTTCCACAAGAACGTGGGCGTGATCGTCGGACTGCTTGTGATCCTCCGGCTGGCCTACCGCGCGCTGAACCCTCCACCAAGGCTGCCAAGCGCGATCCCGCAGTGGCAAAAGACTGTGTCGGCCTGGACCCATGGTATCCTTTACGGGTTGATATTCCTGTTGCCGGTATCGGGTTATATCCGTGTCCGCGCCGGTGGTTTCCCGATCGAGATGCTGGACGGATTGGGGTTCGGAACTTTTCTGCCCCGCTCCGATACTTTGGCCGAAACCGCAAAGACGATCCACTATTTTGGCGGCTTGGCGCTGATGGCGCTGATCGCGCTGCATGTGGGGGCGGCGCTCTATCACGGATTGATCAAACGCGATGGCGTGCTGCAACGCATGTGGCCAAGCCGTCGCTGATACGCATCCGTTCACACCCTATCACTTTCCAAGAGGACGCTTTCTGCCCGTGACCTATCAGGCCAGACATACGGATATCGCGTGCGACCTGAAAGCTGTCCGGCTCCCGGCCCGGCCCCTTCCTGCGACCTTGCCCGTTCCTGTAACCTTACCCGTGCGTCCATTTTTGCCCGCGCATCCATCCTTGCCCGCACGTAAGGCACGAATGGTATTTGTCGCGCTGACGCTGGGGATGACGGTGCTCGTCGGGCTGGGGATGGTCATGCATATCGCGAGCTGGACGGCATGGTCTTTTCTGGCCATGGCTCTCGTCCTGCCAAGCCTGCTCTGGATTTCGGGCGGTGCGGCTACTGCATTGACCGGAGTGCTCTGCCCGCCTCCCGCCACGGCAGACCCGCCCGCATCGTGGTCCCCCGCTTGCCGGACAGCCATTCTGATGCTGCTTTGTCGCGAAGACCCCCACCATGTAGCCGCTACACTGACGGAACTGCTGCGCCAGACCGGCAAGGCAGGGCTTGGGCCATCGACACGCCTGATCGTGCTGTCTGACACTTTCGGTGCCGAGGCTGTTGAGACGGAAGAAGCGGCCCTTGCGCCGTTGATTGCAGCCGGACTTATCGATTACCGACGCAGACCGCACAATACGGGGCGCAAACCCGGAAACATCGCCGAATGGTTCGACCGCGAAGGCCAGCGCTTTACCTATATGCTCGTGATAGATGCAGACAGCCGCATGAGCGGGGCGCGGATCAGGCGGATGATCTGGCGGATGGAACAACAGCCCGAACTGGGGCTTTTGCAGGCAGGCATGGCCCTGCTTCCCGCCCGCAACCGTTTCGGGCGGTTCCAGCGCACGGCCTCGCGCCTGCTCGGGCCGCATTTCGGGGCAGGTCTAGCCGCATGGACGGGCGAGACAGGGAACTACTGGGGCCACAACGCCCTGATCCGCACCGCCGCCTTCACCGCTGCAGCACATTTGCCAGCCCTGTCCGGCACCGCCCCTTTCGGCGGCGACATCCTGAGCCATGATATCATCGAGGCCGCCGTGATCCGTCGGGGCGGCTGGGCCGTGGTGTTCGATCCCGCAGCGGCAGGAAGCGCCGAGGACGGGCCGCAGGATCTCGCTTCATACCACAGGCGCAATCGGCGGTGGTGTCAGGGCAATCTGCAACATCTCCGGCTGATCGCAGCCCCCGGCCTGCATCCGCTCAGCCGCCTGCATATCGCCTCCGGCATCTTCAGCTTTCTGGCGGCACCTGTCTGGCTGATGCTGGTGCTTCTAATGGGCACCGGCCTTGTTGTGCTTGAGGGGGTCGTCCCGCTGCTGCTGGTTTTGGCGGTGCTTCTGGTGCCGAAACTTGTCGGCCTGCAAAGATTGCTGAAGACCCGCCGCACGCCGTGGCGCACACGCGTTGCCTTGCGCGCTTTTGGTGGAGAGTTGCTGCTATCCACCCTGCTGGCACCGCTGGTGATGTTGCATCACAGCGCGGCTGTCCTCTCGGTGATGATGGGTCGCGATTGTGGCTGGAAGCTGCCTGACAGCCCGCGCCGGAACCTGCCGCAAGGTCTGGCAGAGGCGGTGACGGGTCTGGTGCTGATCGCGCTGGTGTTCCATGTGAACCCGCCCGCTGCAATCTGGCTCTTGCCAGTCGCAGGGCCGATGATCGCCGCACCCCTGCTGATCCACTGGCTCAACGGGATCAAGCCGAAGGCTCTCCCAGCGTAACCTGCGCGGCTATGGGACGGTGGTCCGAGGCGATGCGGATACCGGAGCCATCCAAAGCCCGCAGTCCGGTCACCCGTCCTGGAGCCGTGGTCAATATCCGGTCCAGCGGAAAAAGAGGCCGCCCCACCGGAAAGCTTGCCCGCGCCGGTCCATGCAAGGCCTGCCCGATCACCCGAGGCGACAGAGCCAGCCCGCCCCAAGGCCGCCATTCATTCAGATCACCGATCAGCACGGTTTGACGGGGTGACCGCCGATACAGATGCTGCCCGATCACCCGCATCTGGGCCACGCGCAAGGGCTGGCCGAGGGACAGATGCGTGCCGATGACACGGAAGGGCCGCCCCTGCTTGCGGGCATCAAGGATGACAGCGCCACGGTGGCAATGTCCGGGCAGGTCCAGCAGGGTGATATCCTCGATCCCGATGTCGGATGATACAAACAGGATCACCCCCAGAAAGCCGTGGCTATGCGGCCCCCAACGGTGGCGAGGGTCAGCATGGGCGTAGCGCAGGCCGGTTTCCGCCTCAATCCGCGCGATATCCAGAAAGCCGCGATGCGGGCGCCGTTCCTCGTCAGCCTCCTGCAGAACCAGTATGTCCGTACCGGACAAGGCCACCTCGGCGCGCAGCACATCCGCCGTGCGCGCAGGGTCTATGCGACCGTCCTGCCCCCGGCCACGGTGAATATTCCAGCTGACGCAAGCCAGTTGCGGCGGCGTTTGAGACATCATGCAAGCCTCAGGCCAGATAGGATGCAGCCCGTCGCGGCATCGCCTGTCCGGCTTCATGGACCGGCAGGGTTGCGGCGGCGGCCTGAGGTGACAGCCCGCAGTCGAACAGCACATCCGAGCCAAGCCCGAACACCCGCATATCCGGCCTGATACAATCAGCCAGCTTCATTTGCGGCATTTTCGTTGTGAGCGATGATGGTCCGGCCCCGATCAGTAAGGGTGCCACGGCCACTTGCAACCGTGTCAGCAAGCCTGCGTCAAGAAATCCGGCGATGGTTATGCCACCACCCTCGATCAACAGACTTGGTAAACCAGCATCCTCCTGCAGCGCAGACAGAATGGCAGCGGGGCGGAACACGCCATCAACCAGTGGCAGGCGGATGATCTCGACACCTGCCGGGCGGGGCCTGTCCACGGCCTGCACCACCAGACGGCGCGTGCCATCGGCGCGCAAGGCGGGCGCATCATCCGGCAGCCGCCCCTTGGGATCGATCACGATCCGCGCGGGATTGGAACCACTGCACAAGCGCACGGTCAGCCGCGAATTGTCATGCAGCGCCGTACCGACGCCGATCACCACGCCATCCACAAGCGCCCGCATCCTGTGCAGATGCGCCAGCCCGTCAGGCCCCGACACATCGCGGGCATCACCCGACACGGTCGCCACACGACCGTCCAGAGACTGCCCGATCTGCGCGACAGCCACCGGACCAAGATCACGGCGCGCCAGCGGGCCGTAAAGCGCCAGCGCCGCGCGCTCCTCCTCCGTCCACGCACCGCAACAGGCGCAAGCGCGACCGGACCGGACCGCCAGTATCCGCTCCCAGACTTTCGGGGTCACAGTCACGCTTTGCATTGCTGTTCTCCTTTCCCGTCGCTCATGCCGCACCCACCTCCATGCCAGGCGGAAGCGCCAGCAGATCACGATGGCCGATCCGGCAACGGGCCTCGGCCAATGCACCGATCCGCGTCTGCAGCCACCTGTCCGACACATCCGCGCCAGCCTCGGCGGCAGCACCGGCAATTCCCGTCAACAATTCGCGCTGCAAATCAGCCTCGGCTGGCCCCAACTGCCAAGGGCTGTCTGCCTGAAGCACCTTGAAACCCGCCGCCGAAAACACCTCCGCGATAGCATCAGCGGAATCCGCGCCAAGCGCAGGGCCAAAGCCTTTGTCACCGCGCTGGTGCCGGTTGAAGGCTTGCGTCACGGCATCGTCAGACGGGTCCACAGGCGACCATTGCATCGCGCCATTATAGTTCAAAGCGGCGTAAAACGGGAGCGTTTGTGCCGCAAGCCGTTCCGCAAGCCGTTGTACCCAGTCGCGCGAGCACAGGTCCAGCAAGGCCGACGCCGTCACAAGGCTGGCCCCGTCCAGCGGCAGGGTATCAAGATCGCGCAGGTCGATCCGATGCGTTGTCACATGATCCTCGGTCGCCATTGCCGCATGTTCCAAAAGGTCAGGATCGTTGTCCAGCAAGCGCCACCCCGCAGGTTGCTGCAAGTGCTTTGCCAAGGCACGGATCGTCGACCCCGTGCCGCATCCCAGGTCAACGATGACCGGCGCCTCACCCGCAGCCTTGGCCGCCGCCGCCAAGAGCGCAGCATCGCGGGCCGCGTGGTCGGCGGGTTCGCGCAGGGACAGCCATGTTGCGGAAAATCCCATCTGTCAGATCTCGGCCTCGAACCAGCCGCGCGCCAGATGGCTTTCATGCAGCGTGATCCGCAACCGCTTGACCCTTCCTGCATCTTTCAGATCGCCCGCACGCACTCTTTTCGCCATTTCCCGAAAGATATGGCCCGAAAGGAATTCCGTCGTCGTGAATTTCCCTTTGAACGCCTCCGTCTCGTCCAGATTTTTGTAGCGCAGCGGTTCCAGAACCTGCGCCAGAGCCTCGATAGCCAAGCCGATATCGACAACGAGGCCATGCTCGTCGATGTCATCGGCGAAGAACGCGGCATCGACCGTAAAGGTTGCCCCGTGCATGCCCTGAGCGGGACCAAAGAGCGGTGACGGAAAGGAATGGGCGATCATGATATGGTCACGGACTTCGACGGCGTACATTTTAGCTCCTTGGTGAATGCGGGGAAATCGACGCTATCCCGTTCTTAATAACGAATGCGGTGGCACAAGGTTTCCGGTGCGGCGAGAATATCGGCATAGACCTCCGGCAAAGCGGTGAAATCCGTCTCGCCTGAAATCAGCACATCCAGATCGGGGTCGCACAGAAGCTCCAGCGCCTTGGACATGCGGCGGGCGTAGGACCAGCGCGGCAGACGGTCGGCGGGCAGTTGCCCCACCTGTGAGCTGATGAGGCGTAAACGGCGGCTGTGGAACGGCCCGCCCAGCGGAACGGCAACCTGTTTGTCACCGTGCCAGCTCGCCTCCACTACGGTTGCGCCCTGCCCGGCGATGGACAGCGCCAGTGCCAGCCCCGCCTCCGAAGCGCTGGTGTGGATCACCACATCGCAATCCTGCGGCGCAGCTTCCGGACGGGCGAAGGCGACAGACAGTTCCTCCGCCAGCCTTGCGCGCTTTGCATTGATGTCGACCAATGTCGCGTCCGCCCCCGGCAGTGCTGCGGCAAGCCTTGCCACCAGCGCCCCGACCACGCCCGCCCCGATCACGGCAATCCTGTCGCCAGCAGCAGCACCGCTGTCCCACAGGATATTCAGGGCTGTTTCCATGTTCGCCGCCAGAACAGCGCGTTCCGGTGGCAGGGCCTCGGGCAGCAGCGTCAGAGAGGACTGAGTTAGCTTATAAAGCGTCTGGTGCGGGAACAGGGCGAAGACGCAACGCCCCTCCAACGGCCCGTCTAACACGCGCCCCACGCTGCAATAGCCGTATTTGACCGGAAACGGAAAATCCCCTTCCATGCCGGGGCCGCGCATCCGGTCGTGCTCGGACACCGGCACCTGCCCTTTTGCCACGAGACGTTCCGTGCCGCGGCTGATACCGGAGAACAGCGCTTGCACAGCAACGCCCTCGCCCATGGCGGCAGGGCGGATTTCGGCCCTGTCAGGGGCAATACACCAGAGCGCCTGCGCGGTCATTTCAGCAGATGTCCCGATTTGAGGGCCTTTGTCGCAAGATACCGCGCATTCTGTTCCGTCTTTCCGACTTCGAGCGGCACCCGTTCCACCACCGCAATGCCGTGGGCTTGCAGGATCCGCACCTTGGCCGGATTATTCGTCAGCAAGCGGACCGAACTAATCCCCATCTGCGACAGAAGCGCCGAGCCGATCCGGAAATCCCGCTCGTCATCGTCAAAGCCAAGATGGTTGTTCGCCTCCACCGTATCATAACCCGCATCCTGCAACGCATAGGCGCGCATCTTGTTGGCCATGCCGATCCCGCGCCCCTCCTGATTGAGGTAGAGCAGAACGCCCCCGCCCTCCTCGGCCATCGTCGCGCAGGCGGCTTGCAACTGTGGTCCGCAATCGCATTTCAGGCTGCCCATCACATCGCCTGTAAAGCAGGCCGAGTGCAACCGCACCAGAACCGGACCCATCGGATCAGGCTTGCCGATCTCGATCGCGTAATGCTCGATGCCGCCGTCATCGGGGCGAAAGACATGCACGCGCCCCGCCTGATGTGCCGCCATCGGCAACGCGGCGGAGGAGACAGGATTCTGCACCCGCGCCGTGTTCAGCTCCGCCAGCACATCCTCTGCCGCGATCAGGGACAGGCCGTGGCGTGTTGCCTCGGCAACGCCATCCTCGACAGATATGACTAACGCGGCGGGCAAAAGTTGCGCAGCCTTGGCAAGGGCGATGGCGGCACGGTGTATGGGGCGTCCCGCAGTTATCTCGGGTGGCGAGTCGATAAGCGGGGCCGCCGCAGGTTGCGCATCGCCGGTTTTCGGGTCCGCCAAAGCATGCAAGGCGGCCAGATCGACACTCGCGGGCAGCCCCATGGCCACCGCCTTGGCGACCGGCAAGACCTTCAGCCCCAAAGCAGCAGCACGGTGGCGAGTCAGCGCGAGTTGCGGCAGCGCGCCCATCGTCATCAGCGCGCCGAAACGCTCCGCTGACAGCGCCTCCACCGCGACAATCAGCGCGGCCTCGTCGCCATGGGTCAGAACAACAGGCACGCCCAACCGCAAGTCGCCTTTGCCACGCATCACGCGCGCGGTGACGCCGGGACCGAGCGAGGCGGAGGACAGCGGTTCGGAAACGCGCGCGGGCGGTAATGCGTTCATGAGATAACCAATGCGTTGAACATCACCTTCAAAATAGTGTCACATATGACCAGACAAGTGCGGATCGCCGATTTCCCTGACAAATGCCACACTTGCGCGATCTTTCGCCGGACCAGCCTAGACCTCTGCCCCGATGCGCTATTTGGGAAGATCAGGGAAATGCAATACGGGACAAGAGGAGTATCGGGTGTGAGCGTCACGACATGGATGGGTCTGCTACGATCCTTGGTGATTTATCACAATCCTGTGAGGAGCAGGCCGCTGCGCCGGTTCTACCGGGAATTCCTGCAACCGGGTGATCTGGCTTTCGACATCGGCGCGCATGTCGGAAACCGTGCAAGAGCCATGCGCGCGGCTGGCGCGCGTGTGGTGGCGCTGGAGCCTCAAGCGCCGTTCTCCGCCTTCCTGCGCTTAACCCTGCCGCGCGATATCCGGCTGGTCGAAGCCGCCGCTGGCGGTGCCGAAACCGTGGCGCAGATGGCCGTATCCTCCCGCCATCCGACTGTTTCATCGCTCAAAACCGGATTCGCCCAAGAGGCAGGCGCCGCCCCCGGCTTCGAACATGTCCGCTGGGACAGCGCACAGCAGGTGCAGGTCACCACGCTGGACAGCCTGATCGCGCAAGAGGGTCTGCCGCGTTACGTGAAGATCGACGTTGAAGGCTATGAACTGGAGGTCCTGTCCGGTCTCAGCCAGCCTGTCGCATTCATCTCTGTTGAATATCTGCCCGGCCTGCCGGATCTGACCCTGTCGGTGATCGACCGCCTGATGGAACTGGGGGACTACCGTTTCAACCCTGTCCGCGGGGAAGCCGGAGCGTTCCTGTGGGACACGTGGCGCAATGCCGATGCCACCAAGGCGTGGCTATCGGGCCTGTCGCCGGAGTCGTCCTCAGGTGATCTTTACGCGCGCCTGTCGGACTGATCTGGCTAGCCTGCCTGATCGCGCAGCACTCCGGCGAATGCGTCGAACAAGGCAGGCGTGGCCGTGAGCACAGTGCCTGACCGCTCGGGGTGATCGCCATGATCCAGCGCGGCCGTACGCGCTCCGGCCTCCTGCAGGATCACAAGCCCCGCCGCGATATCCCATGGCCGCAAACGACGCTCCCAAAAGCCGTCAAGCCGTCCGGCGGCGACATAGGCCAGATCAAGCGCCGCCGCCCCCATCCGCCTGACGCCTGCACAATGCGGCATGAGGCGGGCGATATCGGCGGCGTGATCGTCGATATGATCCATCCCGCCAAACGGAATACCTGTGCCGAACAAGGCCGCGGACAGATTGTCTGTCTTGGCAACAGCGATCGGAGCGCCATTGAGATGCGCACCCGCGCCTAGACGCGCCGAGAAGGTCTCGCCCTTGACCGGATCGTGGACCACGCCGATGCGGCGCTGCCCGTCCACCTCCAGCGCGATGGACACGGCCCAATGCGGAATGCCGCGCAAGAAATTCGTGGTCCCGTCCAACGGGTCCACGATCCAGCGGCGATGGGCCGAAGCCGTCTCGCCCGTCTCTTCACCCAGCCAGCCATCGTCGGGGCGCGCCCCCAGCAGGATGCGGCGCAGACAGGTTTCGGCCTCGACATCCGCTTGCGACAGGAAATCCCCGGCGCGCTTCGTGGTCACTGTGAGGTCATTGCGCGCGGCCCAGTGGTGCATCAGCACGCCACCAGCTTCGGTTGCCGCCTGCAACGCAAGCGCCAGATCGGCTGCGTCCTGCTCTTGCGCGGTCAATGTCATTGCGATGCCCCTGCGGCCGCATCAAGCGCCACTCCGGCGATGCGGGCCGTTTCCCCCCAGCTTGCCAGCTTCGATCCAAAAGCGGCGGCGGCTTGCGCCATTACCTTGCGTTTTGCAGGCTCCGACAGAAGGACACGCAGCGCGCCCGCAAAAGCCGCAGCATCATCGCGCGCCACCAAAAGGCCCGCCTCGGGCGGAACAGTGTCGGGCACAGCGCCCGTCCGGCAGGACACGATCGGCAGACCGTTCACCAAAGCCTCGTTGAAGACGATGCCATAGCCCTCGTAGCGGGTCGCCAGAGCAAAGAGGCTGGCCTGCCCGTAAAGCCGCGCCAGTTCCTCTGCCGACACGCGGCCTGCAAGATTGATACGTTTTTCCAGTCCAAGCCTGTCGATCTGCTGTTGCAGCGCCTCGGCATGTCCCGTCTCCCAAGGGTTGCCCACGATGCTGGCAGACCAGTCCAGATCGCCAATCCGCGCCAGCGCATCGATCAGAACGTCATGACCCTTGCGCGGATGCAGGATACCGACGGACAGGATCAGCGGCGGGGTCTGCTTCTGTGGGGAGGGGTCAACGCCATCGGCCAGGGGCTGCGCGATCCCCGGTCTGGCGATGTGGATACGCTCCGACGGCACGCCATAGCGTTCCGTCAGGATGGCCCCCGTATGCGGGCTGGGCACGATCACCTGCGCGGCATAGCGCAGGTTGTTCTTCTCTGTCTCGAAAAGGTGGCTTTGCTGCGCCTCCGGCAAGCCGCTTTCCAACGCCAGCGGATGATGGACCAGCGCGACAATCGGAGCGCGGATGGCGGCGACACCTTCCGTGTCCAGCGCACCAAAGGCCAGACCGTCGATGATCACGGGGCAATTAGCCGGAAGGGCCTGAAGTTGGGTCAGTGCATCCGCCATCCCGGCCTTGCCCGGAAAAGGAAAACTGTCCGCCAACCGGATCAGACGCATCTCACGCCCCGCCGACTGAAGCTCCTCAAACAAACGGCGGTCATAGATGTAGCCACCCGTCAGGGTGGTGATATCGCCGGGAACGGCCAAAGCTGCGGGGATCATGAATTGCCTTTATCGAGCGGGAGTACCTTTGCAGGTCCATAACATGACGCGCCTGCTTCTAAAGGCCAATCCTAGAGCCAACCCTGCCACTGGCAAGGTTGTTTGCCGGCACGGCGCTAGCATCCTGCGGCGTAGGACAGGTATCCGCTCGGTGGGATTTGCAGCGATCTGCGGGAACCAACGCCAAGTTCGCGCGCTGGTGTTCGGCATCAGGCGTTACCAGATGCGCCATGGTGTAGAACGGCTCTGCCAAAAAAGGTGCCGATACCACCACTAAAGTCTTGTCATAGCGTGATATTCTGGCGCCATGCTTGTCAGCATCGTCGGTTTGTCATAAATCTGTTACAAATCCCGCTTGGTCCGGCGGTTATCATGGCCGCATAGTTCCGCGACAGCGGCATACCATCAGACCAGAAAGCCACGCCCGTCATGCTCATGTTTTTCTTCAGTATCGCAGGAGCGGCCGCCCTTCTGATCTATGCTGTCAGAATGGTTCGCACAGGCGTGGAACGCGCCTTTGCCATCCAGTTGCGCCGCTGGCTCAGGGCCTCGGCGCGCAACCGCGGCGTGGCGGCGGGCACCGGCGCTCTGGTCGCCCTTCTGATGCAGAGCGCGACGGCGGTTGCCGTGCTCGCGGCGGGTTTCATCACGGCAGGGTCGATTTCCGGCAGCGTCGGTCTTGCCATGCTGCTGGGTGCGGATGTCGGCTCGGCGCTGGTGGTGCAGGCGCTTGTGCTGCGGCCCGAATGGTTGGCGCCGTTGCTGCTGTTCTTCGGTGTCGCGACCTTTTTGCGGTCAGAGGCAAAGCCTGGCCGTCAGGTCGGGCGTATCCTTGTCGGACTGGCTCTGATCTTCGTGGCGCTGGACATGATCGCGCAGGCAAGCGTTCCTTTGCGAGACCATAACGGCATGGCCGCCGCCGCCGCCTATCTGCGCGGTGATCCGATTACGGCGTTTGTCATCGGGGCAGTGCTGACATGGCTGATCCACTCATCCGTCGCGGCGATTCTGTTGCTGATGATCATCGCGGGCCAAGGCCTCATGCCCCCGCAAACGGCGCTGGCCATGGTGCTCGGTGCCAATCTCGGCGGCAGTCTGATCGCGGTGGGTCTGACACTGGGCGCTGATTCCGAGGCGCGGCGGATGGTCTGGGCCAATGTGCTTTTGCGCGGCGGGGGTGCCGCCGTTGGTCTCAGCCTGATGACCTTCCTCGCGACCGATATGATGTGGCTCGGATCAACCGCCGAGGCGCAGGTGATCAACCTGCACCTTTTGTTCAACGTCGGGGTCGCGCTTGTCGGGCTGCCGCTTGTGCCGCTGCTGTTGAAAGCGTTGGCCCTCGTTCTGCCCACACCTGCACCTGCCAGCCCGTTGAATGAGCGCTCGGCTGTGCTTGATCCGCAGTCGCTTGCCGATCCTGAAAGAGCGCTTGCCTGCGCCACCCGCGAGATACTCCACATGGGCGAAACGGTGGAGGCGATGCTGCGCCCCACGATGAAGCTCTTTTCCCATTGGGATCAGAACATCGCTACAGGGATCGCCGATGCGGAAATGCGGCTGGACAAGATGAATCTGGAGGTCAAAGCCTATCTGGCGCAGGTCGTGCAGCCGGAAGACGATACCGATATCGGACGGCGTGTCGCCGAACTGGTCGAACAGGCGGCGCATTTCGAGGCCGCCGGAGACGCGATTGCACGGATGACATTCGGTCTGGCCCGCAAGATGCGGTCCGAAGCCCTGTCATTCTCGCTGGACGGCCAGCGTGAACTGGCGGATTTCCACGATATGGTTCTCACCAATGCACAGTCGGCTCTGCATGTTCAGATGACCCGCAACCCCGAGGCCGCCCGCGCGCTTGTGGCCGAAAAGGAATGGGCGCGTCATCTGGAGCAAAAGCTGCACCGCTCCCATCTAACGCGGCTGCAGGAGGCGAATGCCGACAGCATTGCAACCTCCAGCCTGCATCAGGAAACCCTGCGCGAACTCAAGCAGATCAACACCTGCTTCATCATGGTCGCCTACCCCATCCTGACCGAAAGCGGCGATTTGCTGAAGACAAGGCTGAAACACACCGGATAGTCCCCGCCCCGCACGCGCCAGCCCTCATCTCTATCGCGGCCTTGGAAATTTCACTTTGATGCTGTTGCAGAGCCATCAAGCTGCCTCTTTTTACCCGCAAGCCTTACCTCGGGATCAGGTGATCTCGTGTGATGGTAAAGGGTGCAAGCATGACGATTTCAGCAGCGAAGCAGTATCTGATCGAGTTGATCAACAGAGCCCGCCTTGATCCGCTCGCAGAGGCCGACCGCTACGGTATCGATCTTAATGAGAACCTTGCAGCAGGTACCATCAAGGCAACCCAGAAACAGGTCCTTGCCCCCAACACCCTTCTTGAATCGGCGGCGCAGGCCCATTCCGAATGGTTACTTGCCACCAACAGCTTCAGCCATACGGGAGAGAATGGTTCAACTGTCACCCAACGTATTCAGGCCAGCGGCTATACATTCAGCGGCAGTTGGAGCAACGGCGAGAACCTTGCATTTTCGGCCTCGACCGCGCCCATCGACCTGAACCAGGCTATCGAAGGGCATCACAGAGGTCTGTTTCTCAGCGCGGGCCATCGCCGCAATATCATGGAGGAAAGCTTTCGCGAGATCGGGGTTGCGCAGGAAGCCGGTCCGTTCACTTGGAACGGCACAACCTACGACCACGCATCCATGTTGACCGAGAAATTCGCCCTGTCGGGCACGCCGGTTTTCATCACAGGCGTGTTCTATTCCGATCAGGACGGCGATGGTTTCTATTCGATCGGCGAGGGGATTTCCGGACAGGTCACGCACGACGGCAGGGCCGTCGCTGCCGCAACGGCGGGCGGATATGCTGTGGCGGTTGATCGCGCCGAGGCCGTCACGGTGACAGTCGAAAGCGCCGGCTCATCCGGTGTGGTTGTGCTGGATACCTCCGCCGGGAACGCCAAGCTTGATGTGGTTGACGGCACCCAGATCCTCACATCAGTCAACACACGCCTGATATCGGGATACCACGATGCGCAGCTTCTGGGCATAGCGCATCTGTCTCTGACCGGCACAACCTCGGATGACCGCCTGATCGGAAACAGCGGCAACAACCGGCTGGCCGGACGCGGCGGCGATGACGTGCTTTTTGGCGGAGCGGGGCGGGACACGCTGTTTGGCGGGAACGGCGCAGACCAGCTTTTCGGTGGCGACGGCAATGATCTGCTGGCTGGCAACGACGGAGATGACAGCCTGTTCGGTGGTGCCGGAAATGACACGTTGATTGGCGGGCTGGGGTACGATGTACTTGATGGCGGGGATGGCAGCGATCTCTACATGATCGACGATCAGGACCACATCAATGACACCGGCAGTTGGGGCTTTGATCGCGCACAGATCCGCGATCCGTCCGGTCTTCACATTTTGGTCGGGGAATGGCGCGGCGTGGATCGTGTGTCCGGCTTCACCGGCGATGACACGATCGACGCGACAGAGGCAACGGCCGCGCAATCCCTGCTGGGGGGACATGGCAACGATGTCCTGATCGGCGGCAGCAGCAATGACAAGCTTTTTGGCGGCACCGGCGATGACCTGATCTACGGCGGCGACGGTCATGATGTTCTGGTCGGCGGAGCGGGTGACGATACACTCTATGGCGGTGCGGGAAACGACACGCTTATCGGCGGGCAAGGCAGCAACGTGCTGGATGGTGGCGAAGGTGACGATCTCTACATGATCACCGGTCAGGATCATATCGTCGACACCGGCACCGCGCCGGGCAATTTCGACCGTGCCCAGATCCGCGTGGCCGAGGGCCTCTCTCTTTCGGTGGGAGAGTGGGTCGGGGTGGAGCGCGTGTCCGGTTTCAGGGGCAACGACACAATCGACGCGACAGGCGCAACGGCTGATCAGCAACTGCTCGGCGGTGCCGGTGACGATGTCCTGATAGGTGGCAGCGGGGATGACCAGCTTTTCGGCGGCACCGGCAATGACCGGCTGATCGGCGGGCCGGGCAACGACTATCTGGTTGGCGGCCGCGGCGCGGACACATTCGTGTTCTCCGAAGGATTTGGCCGCGATGTCGTGCGGGACTTCGAGCAGGGGACGGACCTGATCGAAATTGGCGGGCACGCCGCAATGCATCACTTCGATGCGCTTTTGATCACGCAATTCAACAACATAGCGGTCATCCGCGCGCATGACACGATAGATGAAATTCGGCTGGTCAATATTGAGGCTGCCAGCCTGACGGCGGATGATTTCGTCTTTGTCTGACCAAGAGGAACACCAGAACCCGACCGATAAAATAATAATCCCACGACTTTAGTCGTTGCGTCACACCAAAAGCCGTGTTTACTTTTTAGGTGGAACGGGGCTTTTGTCGTGCCCTGCCCATTGGCCGGTCTGATATGACTGTGCATGTAACAAGTGTGTCAGGGGTATTTTGGTATGACGACTTACAGCTTCCGTGTTTTGCTAATCATTGATCAGTACAACCCGATGACAGACGAATCCGAGATAGTGGACGCGCGCACGGTAGATGGTAGTATTTCGCTGATAGGCGACACCAGTCTTATCCCCTACATCGTAGACCTTGGGGACTCGGATGATGACGGCGTTAATGTTCAAATAGATGGACGCGTTGTCGGCTCGCTGAACATTGGTCAGACTATTGACACTCAGCCCGCTTCGACATCGCTGATCAGCTTCAACTGGCCGCTCAACGGCGTGCAGCAAAGTACAACAATTCTGGCCATCAATTTTGAAGACCCTTTGAACAACTTTGAAGTCGCATATGTATTCGTGGTCGGTGGCACGCCCTTGCCCGAGATCAGCTCCGCCGCAGAGTTTGAGGCTTTCGGCAGCACCCTGACCAACTTCGGCTCAACTTTGCTGCACGACCCAGGTCCGGGCGATACCATCGACATGAGCGCGATCCCCGGCGTGACAGTGTCCGAAAATGACTACATCCGCGTGCAGGATGACCCGTTCTCCACGATGTTCATTCCGGGCGGCGCCGGGTCCGATTTAATTGACTTCACAGGGTCCTTTAGTACGTACGTTTACCTTGATTATGCCGGTCTATCCGGTCCCATCAACGCCACACTCGATGGCCTCACCTCTTTCGGTTCGATTTCCGGTTCGATCATCAAGCAGGGCATAGGCACCGACAGCTTTGTCGCGCTCGACAGCCAGCTTTCTGCAGGGTGGTTCAGCAGCACGGGTGGTCTGGCTGTTGCCGGTACCAATGGGGATGACACCTTCACGGTGTCGCTCGATGAGCAGTGGGTCGAATTTATCGGCGGGCCGGGCAACAACACATTCAACCTTGATATGACCAGTTCCGCGATCGTGAGGGTGAGCTATAATTTCTTCGGCGGCCAAGGCCCTGACAGCGGCATTGTCGTCGACCTCAACTTCGGTACAGTTTCAAATAACGGCTACGGCGGCACCGATCAGATCAATGTCACCGGCTTTGGCCGGGTCGAGATTCAAGGAACCGGACGCGCAGACAGCATCATCGGTTCAGCCGCGAATGAACGGTTTATCCCCTTGGGCGGGAACGACACGATAGACGGCGGCGGCGGCATCGACATGGTGCGCTATGATCGCGGTGGCATCTCGGCAGTGGATATCAACCTTGCCACAGGCATCGGCACCGGCACCTATTTCGGCGAGGCCTTCACGCATACGCTTTCAAACATCGAGCAGATCAGGGGCAGCCGCAACGGCAACGACACACTGACCGGCAATGCGGCTGACAACCTGATTGTGGCCTACGGCGGTGACGATATCCTGCGCGGTGGGGCTGGAAACGACACTATCTTTGGCGGTTCGGGCTTTGATACTGTCATCATCGATGCAAACAGCACCGATATCTCGGTGGTGGATTTCGGGAACATGTGGCAAATCACATCAAGCGATGGCGTTGACCTCGTCAGCTATGATGTTGAACAGTTTCAGTTCAACGATGTTACGCTGAGCGGATCGGTCATCCAGAACCTCGCCAATGCGCCAACTGACGATCTGATCATCTTCAACAACGATCCGATCAACGGCGATTTCCACATTGCCAACGGTGGCAACGATACGCTCGATTTCAGGAACCTCACGGATGGTTATGTCGACCTCCTTTATGCTAGTATAAATGGACCAATCCAAGTTGACATAGATGGTGCTGCCAACACAGGTACAATCGCAAAAGGTGCATTCGGCACCGATACGCTCGTAGATGTAAACAACGTCCTTTCGTTTCCTGAATTGTTCACCGGAGGTTTGTTCATCATAGGCTCCGCCTTTGATGACACCTACAACATTGCATTGGATGGCGGCTTCTTCGGTGTGCTGGGAGGAAGGGGCAATGATACCTACAACATCGACCTGACCAACCCGGGCGGCGTGCGGATTGATTTCCGCGCTGCCGGATTTCAACAGCAAGCGACGCAGGGGATGGTCATTGATGTCGCATCAGGTGTCGTTTCCAATGACGGATTTGGCGACACGGACCAGATCAATGTCACCGGCACGGGTATGGGCTACCTCGAAATTGGTGGCACTCGTTTCGCCGATACAATAATCGGGTCTGATCGCAACGAGATCTTCATAACTTATGGCGGAAATGACACCGTCGACGGTGGTGCAGGTCGTGACATGATACGTTATGACAGGGCCGGTATCAGCGCGGTCGACGTGAACCTGACGACCGGGATCGCCACCGGTTCTTATCAAGGTGTGGCTTTCACCCAGACACTCATCAACATTCAAAGCCTTATTGGTAGCCGTGAAGGAAACGATACCCTCAGGGGCAGCGCAGAGGACAACGTGTTGCGGGCGAGGGGTGATAACGTCCTGATGTACGGGGAAGGCGGCAACGACACCCTTTATGGCCGGAACGGGAATGACACGCTCTTCGGCGGCGACGGGAATGACGTGCTATACGGCGGCGCGGGCGCTGACTTCATGGATGGCGGACAAGGATCCGACACGTATTATGTGGATGCGCTGGACCAGATCAACGACACCGGCACAACAGGCTTTGACCGCGCATTTATCGAAGACCCGAAC
Organism: Rhodobacterales bacterium; assembly: GCA_047921295.1. Classification (GTDB taxonomy): domain Bacteria; phylum Pseudomonadota; class Alphaproteobacteria; order Rhodobacterales; family Rhodobacteraceae; genus Seohaeicola. The sequence goes on along the minus strand of JBLRWK010000012.1, from coordinate 47,561 downwards.
GGCATCTACCTGAACGTTGGCAGTTGGACAGGCGTGAACCAGATCGTCGGAAACTCCGGCAATGACACGATCGACGCCACAGGTGCTACCGCGGTGCAATCGATTTTGGGCGGCGCGGGCGACGACCATATTATCGGCGGCTCCCGTAGCGATACGTTGTTTGGAGGAGACGGTGATGACGTTCTGGAAGGCGGCGCCGGAAATGATCGGTTGGTCGGCGACGACGGAAATGACTCGCTCTTTGGGGGTGCCGGGAGTGATACGCTGATCGGCGGCGCGGGCGCGAACTACCTTGATGGCGGCAACGGATCGGACATCTACGTTGTCGGGGCTGGCGATGTTGTCCACGATTCCGGAACGTCAGGCTTTGACAGCGCACGGATTGCAGACCCGGACGGGGCGGCGATTTTCGTGGGCGACTGGACAGGTATCAACCGCATCACGGGCTTCACCGGCGATGACACCATTGACGCGACAGGCTCCGATATAAACCTGATCGTGCTGGGCGGTGACGGAAACGATATGTTGGTCGGCGGCAATGGCAATGATCGGTTATTTGGCGGTGACGGGAATGACACGCTCTATGGTGGCGCCGGAAATGATCTCCTGATCAGTGGCTCTGGCGCGAACTACCTAGACGGCGGCGACGGATCCGACTTCTACCTTGTTGCAGCTGGCGATGTGATACACGACTCCGGGTTAACAGGCTCGGACAGCGCACGAATAGCAGACCGGACCGGGGTAGAGATTCAGGTAGGTAGTTGGACAGGCATTGACCGCATCAGCGGCTTTACCGGTAACGACACCATTGACGCTACCGGTTCGGACACGGACATGACGCTCTTGGGCGGCAACGGAGACGACCTTTTGATCGGCGGCAATGGTGACGATACTATCTTGGGCGGCACCGGTATCGACGTGATATTTGGCGGCGACGGTGACGACGTGCTGATTGGTGATGGCGGAGATGACAGCCTCTATGGTGGTGCCGGCGACGACATACTGATTGGCGGCGCTGGTGGCGATTTCATGGATGGTGGTGAGGGGTCGGACACCTACATCATCCAAGGTGCTGACATGATCCATGACACAGGGACCACCGGCTTTGACCGCGCAAGGATCAACAATCCGGACGGTGTGGCTGTCATCGCGGGGCAGTGGATCGGGGTGGACCGGATCGACGGCTTTACCGGAAACGACACGATTACCGCCGCAGGTGCAACCGCCGCACAGTTCATTACCGGAGGCGACGGAGATGACTTCATTGTCGGCGGGTCTGGCAATGACTCCCTCTTTGGAGGCGCAGGCGATGACCGATTGATTGGTGGGGCGGGCGATGACTACCTCGTCGGCGGCACGGGTGCGGATACGTTTGTCTTTGCCAATAATTTTGGTCGTGACGTAATCCGGGACTTTGAAGTTGGAGTAGACCAGATCGAGATTCGCAACCACAATGCGATAGACAGCTTTGGCGATCTCATCATAACCCAATTCCAAAACAACGTCGTTATCAGTGCAGCCAATACAACCGACCAGATCATACTGCACGACACCGCCTCGACCTCGCTGACCGTGGACGATTTCATCTTCGTCTGACATGACAGCCCCCTTGGCGCGGCGATCCGCGCCAAGGATCCCAGACGAATGGTGGCCCTATCCCGGCGGGTGGGCATCGTTCCATGTGCTGGCCATACGCGCTGCAATCTCCACCACAAGCTCCACCGCCAACGTATCGGGGCTTTCCAGCCAACTGGCGCAGAACGACAGGGGAGGCATCGTCACCTCGGTCTGGATGCGTTCCAGTTTACCGGAGCGTAGTTCGGCCTCCACCAGTTCATGCGGTATCACCGCAATCCCGATCCCTTCGGTTGCCAGATGCACGACAGTCGCCATGGAGGCGCTGGCATGCAGGTTGATCGGCGGCAGATAGGGGCGGTTGAACAGAGATTTGACCTGTTCATAGGGCTGCGTTTTGCGGGCGAAGGTGATCAACGGAAACCGCGCCAGATCGCGCACATCTGCCGGATTAGGCACGTTTAGCGAAGGGCTGGCGATGAACCCCACCGGATATTCGCACAGCAGCCGATTGCGAAGCAAAGGAGCCGATAATGGCCCCAGCAGAAAGGCGATATCGATCTCTTGCGCGAGCAGACGCGCACGCAACGAAGGCGAGATATCAACCTCGATCTCGATCGACAGATTGGGATAGATCCGGTGCACTTCCTTGATGAAATCGGGCAACCACGTATGCACGATGGTCTCGGCCACACCCAGCCGGATCACGCCGCGCACGGCCTCGGCATCGCGCAGGCTGGCCAGCATCTCGGCGCGCATGGCAAGGATTTTCTCGGCATAGACCAGAAGCTGCCGGCCCCGCAAAGTGGGCGCGACATTACGGCTTTCACGGGTCAACAGCTTCGCGCCCACCTCGGCCTCAAGCTGCGCGATGCGGTGGGAAATGGCAGGCTGGGTGGTGTTAAGCTTCTGTGCGGCCCCTCGAAAACTGCCCAGAGCCGCCACCCACAGAAAGGTTTCCAGCCCTTTGAAATCTACCATATCCACGATCCGATGCAGGGTTCCAGAACGTCAGCCTTCAGTGCGACCAGCATCATGTCAAGCCTGCGGGAGGGCCGTTGCGTCTTGCGCGCAGGCTCAGCAAAAGCGTCGCCAGCAAGGACGCCGCCAGCGCCAGCACGAAAGCAGCGATTGTCGGCAAGCGCACCAGCAACAGCGCAAGACACAGGCAAAAGCTGGCAAGGCTGATCAGGCCGGTCAATCCGGCATAGGCGGTCTGGCCCGCGAACCTGCCGCCGTGATCGAGATGCAGCGAGATGGCAATGACGGTGAAACCGATGGGAAAGGCCATCAACGCACCTGAGAAACCTGGCCCAAGTGCTGCGGCTCCCAGCGTGACAGAGCCGACAAGAAGGCCTGCCAGAAGACCACGCAACACAAGCAGCCCCCAGTTCGTGCCAGCCGCTTGCGCCAGTTGTCCCGAAATCCACACGCGTCCGATCCGGCGCGCCAGAACAGTGACAGCGAGAAACAGGGCCGCGCCGATCAGCGGATCATGCGGCACAACGCTCAAGGGAACGGCCAGCAGCAACCACGCCCCCGACGCTCCGGCAACCGAAAGAAAAGGCCCCGTACTGCGGGAAATGGCGAGAAATGCCAAAAGGAATATCTGCGTTGCACAGAGCGAAAACAAAGCCCCCGCAGCAGCTTCGGCCACGAAGGCGGGCTCCTGATCGAACAGCAGGAAGCCCAGCCCGGGTGCCAGCACAATCGGCAAGCCCACAACTATGCCGCCGACGGTCGGACCCAGCCGCGCCGCAGCCCATGATATTGCCACGACAATAAAGGCCGTGCTCGCCATCCGGGCGACAAAAGCGCCCCAGATCAGGGTTTCGCTCACGATTGCAACAGCGCTTCGATCCGTTCTGCCGCATCCAGCACTTGCCAGTCCTGTCCAGCAGGGGCGAAGATCATGAAGCCGGTCGCAAGGCGCTGCGCCCGCTGCATCGGCACCGTTGCGGCGCAACCATCCAGAAAATTCACCGCCGACGGATTGCGCAACACCAAGGCGTTCAGACGGTCGAAGTCCGCCTCGACCTCTGCAATTTTCGGCGCAACGGTGGGCAGTGTCGGCACGATGAACGCGTCATAACCCTCCGCAAGCGTATGGAATGCCGCAATGGCGCTGGCGCGGTGCGCAAGTTTATCCGCATAGTCGGTCGCGCCAAAACCCTCAGCCGCCTTGATCCGGCGCAGCACGCGCGGGTCACCCTTGGTTTCCAGACCCTCCAGATGATGGGCATGGATCGCATGCGCTTCGGTCGCGACGACGATGCGGTTGACGTCTCCGAAACCTTCAAGCTCTGGCAGTTCCGCCTCTGTTACCTCGTGTCCGGCAGCGCGCAACGCCACAAGCGCCGCGTCGAAATCGGCCGCAACGCGTTTGTCCAAGCCCTGCATCAAAGGCCCCTGAAGAACCACCAGCCTGAGCGGCTTGTCACTCCCACGCGGTGCCGCCGTGCCGGACAAGACGGCATGGAACGCGGCGCAGGTTGCGATGTCTTTGGCCAGTGGCCCAATGCTGTCGAAGGATTGCGACAGCGGAAACGCACCCTCCAGCGGAACGGTGGACTGCGTGGGTTTGAACCCTGCCAGCCCGTTCAAGGCCGCCGGAATGCGGACAGAGCCGCCAGTATCAGTGCCCAAGGCCACATCGGCCAGCCCGAGCGCGACAGACAGCGCGCCGCCAGAGCTGGAGCCACCCGAGATACGTGCAGGGTCGCGCGCATTGCCGGGATTGCCGGTATGCGGGTTCAGGCCGACACCGGAATAGGCGAATTCCGACATCGTCGTCCGCCCGCAAGGCACCACTCCCGCCGCCTTGAGTCGCGCCACCACGGGTGCATCCGATTGCGCGGGGGCGGCCTCCCGCAGGATCGCAGATCCTGCCGATGTCACCTGCCCCGCCTCATCAAACAGGTCTTTGATCGAGACCATCACCCCCGCCAAGGGGCCTTTGCGACGTGCGGCATCGGCATCGGCATCCAGTGCTTGCGCGTCCTGCATGATACGGGCTGCATCAAACTGTGTGTAAATCCGCGACATGACATCGGCGGGCATGTCCATCGCACGATCAACAAGCTGGCGCGCGCGGTCCTCGGCACGGAAGGTGATACGGCCGCAGGGCGAGGTGAGGGGCGATTGGGTCATGCGAAGTCCTTATTGGTCAGGCGATCACGGGCAGGCTGACCATGCTATACGCATGTTCGATGCTGCGGCCCAGACGGTCATCGGTCATTTCCATCCGGAACTCAGCCGCAGGCCGCACACCGCCGGACAAGACGGCAAAAGTGCCGCACATCATGGCCGTTCCGGGCGCAAGCCGTGTGCCGCCCTTGGCCACGGGAGATGCGGCCACAAGCCCGGCCAGGGGGCGTATCCCTGCAAGCGTGCCATCCTGGTAGGGCACCCATTCACCGCCCTCACGCACGAAAGACCTGATCCTGATCTCGTCCAGATGCCCGGCGACATCGTCGAAGTCCCACAGGACAGGCGCCATCGGCTTGGGGCAGATCTGCTTGGAATGCGCCACAGAATAGGCTTCCAGCTTGCGGTCGGTGTGATCCGACCCCAGCCCCAGATAGAGCCGCGTGCCATCGTCGATCAGCATCGGTTCGGCCTCGCCCGAGGAGGTGTTATCGACGCATTGGATCTCGGCGGCGGTTGTGAACATCAGGTCGGACACGCGGTAGAACAGCGGCACGGTTGACGGCGCGGGCACGCCGATCTCGGCCAGTTCGGCGATGTGATGCGCCACGGCATCGGGGTTGCGCCCCGTCCAGCCCGCAATCACCCCCGTCTTGATGTCGATCTCCAGCGGCCCGTGGCCTGCCCGTTCGAATGTCACGCGATTTCCCATGGGGACTCTCTCCTCCGTCGTATATTTTCCAGGTGTGTCAGCTTGGCGCGAACAGCAGGGCGATCGTCGGGAAGGCAATCAGCAGACCCACCATCACCAGCATCACGAAGACGAAAGGTATCGCCCCCAGCATCACATCGCTTAACCGCCCCTCCTTGCGCGCGCCCTGCACCACATAGAGGTTCAGGCCGACAGGCGGGGTGATCAGCGCCATCTCGATCAGCACGATCAGCAGGATGCCGAACCAGACCTTGTCAAAGCCAAGGCCGATCACGATAGGCACCACAATCGGAATGGTCGCGATCATCAGCGCCAGCGTCTCGATGAAGAAGCCCAGCACGATATACATCAGGATGATGATCATCAGCATCCCGTAAGGGCCAAGGCCGAAGCCTTCGAGAAAGCCGGACAGGGCGCGGTTCAGCCCCGTTGCGCCCAGCGCGAAGTTCAGGAAATAAGCCCCCACGATCACGAACATCACCATCGAGGTGGTGCGGATCGTGCCGAGCAGGGCGGCCTTCATATTCTCCAATGTGACCGCGCCATAGAAAGCGGCGATGCACAATGCCATGACCACACCGATAGCCGCCGCCTCGGTCGGGGTGGCCCAACCGCGATAGATCGACCCGATGATGACGACAAAGACCATCAGCACGGGGATCAGATGCGGCAGGCCGGCCAGCCTTTCGCGCCATGTAAAGCTGCGGCTTGGCCCGCCCCATTCGGGTTTGATCGTGCACAGGATCGCCGTGATGATCATGAAGCCAAGCGCCATCAGAAGCCCCGGCACGATCCCGGCCATGAAGAGCTGCGGCACGGAGGTTTGTGTCAGAAAGCCGTAGACAATCAGGTTGATCGACGGCGGCAGCAGAATACCCAGTGCCCCGCCAGCGGCAATCGCTCCGGCAAAGAGGCGTTGGTCATAGCCCTGTTTGCGGGCCTGCGGCATGGCCACTGTCGCCACGGTCGCGGCGGTGGCGACCGATGATCCGGAGGTGGCCGAGAACATGGTGGCCGTGCCGATATTGGCATGCACCAGCCCGCCCGGCAGCCACGAAAACCATGTGTCCAGCGTGGCATAGGTGCGTTCCGCGATACCGGCGCGGACGAGGATCTCCCCCAGCAGGACGAACAGCGGGATGGCGATCAGCAAAAAGCTGTCGGAAGAGGAATAGACCATCTGCCCCAAGCCACGCATCAGCGGCATGGGTGAGAAAAACTCGTCAAGGCCAAAGCCAAGGATGAACAGCGCGGCCCCTACGGGCACGGACAAGGCCAGCAGAACCGCAAGGCCGATCGAGACATACCAGATCATTTGACTTCTCCTGTCTCGACCGGGATCGAGGCGATCTCCTCGACCAGTTCGAACCGGCGCAGCGCCGTCAAAAACACCGTCAGCACCAGCAAAAGACCCGAGGTGAGGACCATCCACGCCCAACCGCCGAACCAGATGATCTGTGGTATCCACAAGGGCACACCCAGCGGTGTGTTCGACCGTGACCCCCGTGCGAGGGATTTGCTCAGCACGTCATAGGCGTACCAAGCCACCAGCACGGCGACGAGCAGAACGCTTGCGAGCGCGATAATGTCCAGCACCGCTCGCCCGGCAACAGGCAGGCGGGAATGGATCAGGTCGATCCGCACATGCGCGCGTTCGACCAGCGCATAGGAAAAGCCCCAAGTGGCAATCGCAGCCATGACATAACCGGACAACTCGTCAGCGCCCCCGATCCGCAGCGCGGGAAACTGGCGGCCCAGCACCTCTGTCATGATAAGCGCGACCGCACCGAGCAGCACGATCCCGCAGAGCAGGGCAACCCATCGGTTGGCGGTCCTGAGGATATGCACCAGATGCATCGCCCCACCCGCCAGTCTGTCCGAATCCGTCATGTTGCCCTTCTCCTTGTTACGACGTTACCTGAAGACGATCAGTTGGCGATGCTGACACCTAGTGCCGCACCAACGCTGTCATTCCAGCGCTGCGCCCAGTCACCACCGGCGCGTTCGGCCCAGTCCGGCAGGATCGTGGCTTCCAGAACCTCGATGGCGCGGGCCTGATCCTCGTCACTCACGTTAACCAAGGTCATCGACGCAGATGCTCCGGCCGCGCATTCACCGTCACCTGTCAGGCAAGCGATATCACGCTCCAACGCGCCACCGGCATCTTCCCATGCGGGGTCTTCAAAGCCGGTCTTGATCTGCTCGGTCAGGAATTCCTGCACGGCGGGATCAAGCCCTTCCCAGACGTCCAGATTGACAGCGGTGATGACAGGGTCCCAGCCGCCCAGCGGCAGGTTCACCAGATGAGTGGAGGATTCGAACCATCCGGAGGCATAGCCGGAGCCCGCACCTGTCACAGCGCAATCAATCACGCCGCGCTCCAATGCGCCCGGCACTTCCGAGAAGGCCATGGTCACGCCTTCAGCGCCCAGCGCTTCAAGGAACAGTGTCGTCATACGACCGGAACCACGGATTTTCTTGCCTTCAAGATCGGCGAGGCTTGCCACCTCGGCGTTGCAAAAGACGATCTGCGGCGGATAGGGCGCAATCGCCAGCATATGCGAATTGAAACGGTCACGCATGATATCGGCAACCATCGGCTTGGCCGCCTCGGCCATCATCCGCGCGCTTTCCGCATCTGTGGCCAGCAAAGGCACATCCAACCCTTCAAGCTCCGGCGCATCCGCTACCGTATAGTCACCGACGGTCATGCCCACATCAAAGACGCCGTCACCCAGCATCCGGAACACGTCACCACCGGCGACACCCATCTGGTTAAAGGTCGTCATATTGACGGTAATCGCCCCGTCAGAGGCTTCGGGGACGGTTTCTTCCCAGAAGGCGCGCTCGAAATTCTGGTAAAGCGGCAGGTTGCTCCAGCTTCCGACAACGGACAGCGTGGTTTCAGGAAGATCCTGAGCAGTGGCAGTCATGGCAAACGGCACCAGAGCGGCCGATGCCAGTAGGGTTCTGAGAACTGGTTTCATGAGTGGTCTCCTTGTTGAGGACGGTTCTTGGTCTTGGAATGTGTGACGGGTGGACCGTCACGCATCGGTCGAAAGGTCAGTCACCAGCATATGGCCAGGTTCGTGCATGATCGCGATTTCCGGCCTTGCCTTGCGGATCGCTGACTGAGGTGTGACGCCACATGCCCAGAAAACGGGCACATCGCCCGGCTCAAGGATAGGTGCGTCACCGAATTCGGGTGAATCGATGTTCTTGATCCCGATCGCGGCGGGATCGCCGAAATGCACCGGCGCGCCATGTGCTTGCGGCATTTGCGCCGACAGAACCATGGCGCGGATCGCGTCAGAGGTCGAAAACCCCCGCATCGAAACTACCATTGGCCCACCGAACGGGCCAGCCGCATGGGTCTGGAGATTGGTCACATACATCGGCACATTGCGCCCAGCTTGGATATGCCGGACAGGAATACGCGCCTGAAGCAGCGCGGTTTCAAACGAGAACGAGCAACCGATCACGAATGTCACGAAATCATCGCGCCAAAGATCATGGATATCGGTCACCGCCTCAGCAGGCTCGCCATTGCGGAACACACGGTAGCGCGGCACATCGCTGCGGATGTCGATCCCCTCGCCCAGCATCGGCAGCGACGGATCGCCGGGCTCTGACACGCCAAGGATCGGCGCGGGCTTGGGGTTCACAACGCAGAACCGCAGGAAATCACCTGCAAGATCGCGTGGCAGGACAACGACATTCCCTTGCTGAAACCCCTTCGCCTGACCGCTTGTCGGCGCGGCAAAGCGCCCCTCGCGGCAGGCCAGCCGCAGCGCGGCGGCGGTTTCAAAGGGGGCGGAGTCTGTCGTTGGTGTGTCCAGCATGTTTCTGTCCTACGTCCCGTATCGGATATCGGCAGCCTGTCAGGGCATCGCTTTTCTCAAGTAAGCCCCAGATTCCAAAATTAGTCGAATTTTAAGTTTTCATCGGTTTCGATCAATTCTGTTTATCAAGGTCAAAAGATGTTCGAGCGTTCGTACTGTACGGGCCACGCCACATTCTGCGCTTTCAACGCATTCGCAGCCTTGAGCGGCCAGTGCGGATCGGCCAGCAACCCGCGCCCCATCAGCACCAGATCGGCATCGCCATTGGCCACGATAGCCTCTGCCAGATCGGGCGCGTTAATCAGCCCGACAGCGCCGGTGGACAGCCCTGTCTCGGCCTTGATCCGCCGCGCGAATGGCACCTGATAGCCCGGATGGATCGGGATTTGCTGGCGCGGGTCGTTGCCGCCCGATGTGCAGTCGATCAGATCAACATCGCCCCGCGCCTTCAGTATCTCGCACAGCCGGACGCTGTCCTCGACTGTCCAGCCGCCATCCACCCAGTCGGTCACGCTCAACCGGACAAACAGCGGCAGATCGTCGGGCCATTCGCTCCGCATCGCCTCAAGCGAGTCGATCAGAAACCGGATACGGTTGTCGAAACCGCCGCCGTAGTCATCCGTCCGCAGGTTGCTGAGCGGCGAGTAGAACTGGTGGATGAGGTAGCCATGCGCCGCGTGCAACTCCACGATCTTGAACCCGGCCTCACGCGCGCGGCGCGTGGCAAGGGCAAGGGCGTCCAATTCCGCCTGAATGCCATTGCCGTCCAATGCGTCAGGCACCGGCCAGCCCTCGGCATAGGCTTTGGCAGACGCGCTGACAGTGTTCCAGCCACCTTCGGACACCGGCACGGGGCGCGTTCCCTCCCATGGTCGCCCGACCGAGGCCTTGCGTCCGGCATGACCCAACTGGATTGCCGGAACAGCCCGCTGAGAGGCGATAAATCCGGCAATCCGCGCCAGCGCGTCCCGCTGCGTGTCGTTCCACAGGCCCAGATCGTGCTGCGTGATCCGCCCTTGCGGGGACACATGCACCGCTTCGGTGCACACGATACCGGCCCCGCCCGCAGCCCGCGCACCCAGATGCGTCAGGTGCCAGTCGTTCGGCATGCCGTCCTGCGCGGAATACTGGCACATCGGCGACAGCATGATGCGGTTTCGTGCGGTGACGGAGCGGAAACTGATCGGACGGAACAGATGCGGGTTCGGATCGCGGCGCAGAATGCGGCGTGCATCCTCGCCCGTCACACGGGAATCGGCGGCTGCGGCTGGCTCGGTCATCATCTCTCCTTCGGGAATAGTCAGCCGAACCGGAAAGGGAATTCCGGGAGCCGTTGCGAAGAAGCGTAAACCGAATCTGTGTGATCAGTCGAATTTTGATATTTTATCCGACACGATCAATCTTGTTAATTGCGACCATTATCCGAGGGTCATTGGTGCCAATGAGAAAGACAGCGGCGTCTCCGCATTCTCGTCGTCGATAATCAGCATTTCACCCAAAGCGGCGCCACCGATACCGGGAGCGAACAGGTTGGGGTGCAATTCCAGCACCATACCCGGAGCCAAGACGCCGCCGGCATCATCCGGTCGTGCGGCGACGGTCGATGTTCCGAAGGTCTGCACAAAGGCATCCGTCAGGATCGGGTCTTCATAGGACATGCCCAGCCCATGCCCGAAACGGAACCGCTGCACCTCTCCCAGACCCGAGGTGCCTGCGGCGAATGTGTCTTCCATCGCATCCACCAGATCCGTCAGCGCCACGCCGGGGCGCGCAAGGTCCAGCCCTACCCGCAGGCAATCGGCCACGATATCCAAAAGCCGCGCATGCTCCGCGCGCATCGGGCCGACCGATCCCATGCGGATACCATGCGCCCAGTGCCCGTCCACCGTCAGCGCGATGCCCATCAACACTTGATCACCCGTGGCGACAGTGCCTCTGGTCTCCTCCGGCCAGTAGCGCGGACGATCCGCCTCCGCACGGATCGTCATCCATGTCCGGCAGGCATCCGCCCCGCGCGACAAGGCGAAATGCTCCAATTCGCGCTGCACGTCATGTACGCTGGCCCCGATCTCCAGCACCGAAGGCAGGCGGGCAAACATCTCGTCACAGATCGCGGCTCCCGCCCGGTGCAGTTCAAGCGCAGCGGGTTCCTTGAGGGTCCGCATCCTGTCGAGCACAGCGCTGGCCGCCTCGTTCTGCCGGATCACCGGCTGTAGCAGACGGGCAATCGCCATGGGGGCCTCGTCCAGCCCGATCAGATCGACAGACCCGAAGGTCACGCTCTCGCGGATCAGACCCGGCCAGCCCGCAGGCGGAAGGTAAACAGGGTCAAGCTCCGGCAAAAGCTCGGCTGCGAGCCGCGCCATGAAGGGGCTCGCGCAGATCAGTCTAGCCCCCGTGGGCGACAATACCAGAAGAGAGGCGGATTCGTGCCCGTCCCACCCTGTCAGATAGCGCAGTGCACCGTGTGACTTGCTGCCAGCCCCCAAGGCGCTGCCCATGCCGAACACCAGTACGGGCCGGCCAAGCTGCGCCAGAAGATCATGCCGCCGACGCTCGTGAATACCGGGATCGGCAAGACGCAAACTGTGGGTCATGCAGGCCCCTTTCCGCCCCGGCGGGGCTTATCTCAGCGCAGGCGGTTCGGACAGGACAGCAACTGTGCATCATACATGACTGCGCGGTCTTGCACCGTTCCTGCAATACGCACCAGCCAGCTTTTGGCGTTATACGATCCGCGGGCATAGCCGGTATGCCCCTCGTGATAGGCAAGATACTGGTTGCGTGCATCGCTCAACGGGATGCCGTTCCGCTCCCGCGTCAGGTTCATGTACCATCCCATGAAATCCGTCGCATCGTCGATCCGGTCACGCCGCGAACTCATCCTGCGCTGGCTGACCTGATACTCCCGCCATGTCGCATCCAGCGCCTGACTATAGCCGTAAGCCGAGCTTTGGCGACCCATCGGGATAATGCCCAGCGTGTACTGGAAAGGCGTGCGGGCATCGCCGATGAATTTGCTTTCCTGATAGATCGTGGCCATCTGCACTGCGACAGGCACATTCCATTTCCGTTCGGTCGCGCGCAAAGCACGGGCGTATTGGGGGCGCTCGCTGAGGATGGCGCAGGCATTGTCCAGATTGCGCGGCGCGGAAAAATCCGAACCACGGCCACAGGACGCAACAACCATCAACAGTATCAAGGCGCGAAGATATCTGCTCATCTGCCTCTCGTTTCATTGAACGATTTTTATTTTTAAGAACCTTACCGGAAAGGGGCGCGGGATGAAATGACAATTCCGTTCTTTCAGGCGCCTACGGCAGCAAGATGCCAAAACGGGCGGCCTTGTGGCGCACCGGCGGAAAACCGCTTTTGCCAAAGGCATTTGTGGCACTGTTATGGCAGCGATCACACACTGTTTCCCTGAAATCGCGTGCTAGCATTGGACAAATACCCCTTGAAAGGTCTAATCAGAGGACATAGGGGCCGCATCGAAATGTTGAAAACACGCGCAAAATATCATTTGGGCCAAGTTGTGCGCCATAAGAAGCACCCGTTTCGCGGGGTTGTGTTCGACGTTGACCCGCAATTCAACAATACCGAAGAATGGTATGACGCCATTCCCGAGGACAGCCGCCCCGTAAAAGAGCAGCCGTTTTACCACCTATTGGCCGAAAACGATCAAAGCTATTACGTGGCTTATGTCTCGGAACAGAACCTGATTGCTGATTATTCCGGCGAACCTGTGGACCATCCCGACATTCCCGATCTGTTCGGACCGTTTCAGGATGGCCACTACCCGCTGCACTTTCAGCTGAACTGATCGTCTCCCGAGCCCGACCGCCGGACAGTTGCTGGCGGGATGAAGGGCAGGCGCCTGGCCCGCCCCTCCGGTTTGTCAGTATCCCAGCGCACAGCCATCCTTGCGCGGATCAGAGGCCCCTTCCAGAACACCGTCTTCACGAATCAGGATTGATTGTGACCCGCCGATGGGGCTGTCGGCGAGTTGCACCTTGTGTCCGATCGCGGACAACTCGGCACGCACAGCATCCGGATATCCGGCTTCGACCTTGAGCACATCGCCCTCGGCAAAGGCGCGCGGTGTGTCCATCGCGGCCTGCGCCTCCATCCCGAAGTCGACCATGTTGGAGACAAAGCGCGCGTGTCCACACGGCTGATAGGCCCCGCCCATCACACCAAAGGGCATGGTCGCGCGCCCGTCGACACGCAGCATCCCCGGAATGATCGTGTGCATCGGCCGCTTTCCGGGGGCCAGTTCGTTGGCATGGCCTTCCTCAAGCGTGAAGCCCGCCCCACGGTTCTGCAAAAGGATGCCGAACTTTTCAGACGCGATCCCCGACCCAAACGCATGGAACAGCGAATAGATCAGCGACACCGCCATTCGGTCGCGGTCAACCACTGTGATATAGACAGTGTCTTTATGCACCCCCTCGCTGACGTGATGCGCGGAAGCCATCGCCTTTTTCGGATCAATCAGGGCCGCGAGTTGCTTTGCCGTCTCGGGCGATAGCATGTGATCCAGCCGCGTGGTGTGGTCCGGATCGGCGATGAAACGGTCCCGCGCATTATACGACAGACGGGAGGCCTCGGCCTCGATATGCACGCGCTCCGCGCCCTGCGGGTCCATTCCGGCAATATCGAAGTGCGACAGGATGTTGAGCATCAGGATAGCCGTCGCGCCCTGTCCGTTCGGCGCGTGTTCCACCAGTTCGGTGCCTTTGTAAAACCCGCTGACCGGATCGGTATAGTCACACCGTTGCGCCGCAAAATCGGACAACTGGTGCACCCCGCCCGCCTCCTTAAGCGCCGCGACCAGATCCTCGGCCACCTCGCCCTCGTAGAAACCGGCCCTGCCTTTCTGGGCGATCTGCCGCAAAGCCTTCGCCTGTGCGGGGAGTTGGAATATCTGGCCCAGAGACGGCGCCTTGCCTCCAGGAAGATAATGCGCCGGCGCATGGCCCTGCAGCGCTTTGGCAGCAGCCGGCCAGTCCATCGCGACACGTGGTGCTACAGGCACTCCGGCTTCGGCATAGCGGATGGCCGGGGCCAGCAATGCATCGATCCCGAGCTTGCCGTGATCCTCCGACAGGGTGCAGAACGCGTCTATGGCACCGGGGATTGTCACCGCTTCGACGCCGCGCAACGGCATGGTATCAAGACCGCGCCCGCGCATCTCGGCAGCGCTCGCGGCAGCGGGCGCGCGCCCGGACCCGTTAAGCGCCACGATATCAGGCTGGCCCGGCTTCGAGATCAGCACGAAGCAATCGCCGCCGATCCCGCACATATGCGGCTCGCAAACCCCCAACAACACCGCGCCTGCAATGGCCGCATCCATCGCCGTGCCGCCCCGCTCGAGAGTTTCGATAGCGACTTTTGCCGCCAAGGGATGCGATGTCGCGCACATCCCGTTGGTCGCCATCACTGTAGACCGGCCCGGTGTTTGAAAATCTCTCATTGGGGAACCCTCCATCTGTTCGGCTGGCACATTAGGGGGCGTACCCGGGAATGCCAACGGCTCGAAAAAGATGGGCAGTGCAAGGTCCCGGCGCCACGCACTGGGTGGGGGCTAAAAAACACGAGGCACCGGGAGAAGCCATGCAGCTACAACGAGAACTATCGGCTCTGAATTTGGCGCTATTCAGGTTGAATTACGGTTTTTCTGCGAAACCTGTGGTGCGGTCCGGAACTGGCCAAGGATGCGTCAACGGGCGCGCCCTGCACCATTGTACGGGACCAGAAAACAAAGCCGGTTAACGCCGCCAATTCGGTGGCCTGTCAGTTCACAGGTCAGTTCATGGATCAGGAACCAGCCAAAACC
Source organism: Rhodobacterales bacterium (assembly GCA_047921295.1). GTDB lineage: Bacteria > Pseudomonadota > Alphaproteobacteria > Rhodobacterales > Rhodobacteraceae > Seohaeicola. The sequence goes on along the minus strand of JBLRWK010000012.1, from coordinate 32,446 downwards.
GCCCTCGGGAAGCGCGTCAGGCGTCATTTCGCAACCCGTCAATGGGGAAGCGGCAGAGCCTTGCAGCAAAGGCAGAGGCACAGCCCGCCCCGAATCAGTGAGAACGACACGTAATCCCGCCCGGTTGAAACGGCACTGGACCCCGATGCGCCCTCTTTCGCCCCGGTGATACCCATGCTCCGTGATGTTGTTCATCGCCTCGGCCAGAACAAGCTCGGCCCTACCGATAAGGTCCGGCGGTGCCGCACAAACCGCCATCCAGCGCCGCACTTGTCGCAGGACAGACCTGACGGCACGATCATCGGCAACCAGACCCAACGAAATGCTCCGTCCGCTCCCTGGCTTTGCGACACCCTGCCGTTGCATCCGCTCAGCTATCATTCTGTTCCAACGCCCCTTTCACATCGGCATGTATCGGAAAGACCGTATCCATCCGCGTCAGACGGAAAACCCTGTCAACATTCGGCGTCAGCCCTGCAAGATGCAAACGACGCTCACCGCCCAACTGCTTCATCGCGGCTACGATTGCCCCCAGCCCGCTGGAATCGATGAAATCCACCTGATCAAGCCCAAGAATGACGGCACCGCCAAAACCATCCGTCAGGCTGCGCAATGCTTCCTTGAACGCGATGGCGCTGGCGGCGTCGATCCTGTTTTCCGCCACCGTAACGATGAGCCGCCCATCGTCCGTCCGTGATGTCAGTCGCATCTTCCGTCGCTCCGCTGCAAATTCGACCTCGCAAGCCTAGACGGGATTCCTTACCATCCGGTATGCATCAGGCAGCGCGGACAAGGGAGAGACGCCATGAAGACAGTTGTGATCGCCGGGGCAGCACGCACCCCGATGGGTGGGTTTCAGGGTGTGTTTGACGGAATTGCGGCCTCGGTTTTGGGGGGTGCTGCCATCAAGGCCGCTTTGGCAGATGCCAAAACGACCACGGTGGACGAGGTTCTGATGGGCTGTGTTCTGCCCGCAGGACAAGGCCAAGCCCCCGCACGTCAGGCCGGATTTGCAGGTGGCCTTGGCGAAGAAGTGCCCGCCACCACGCTCAACAAGATGTGCGGCTCGGGCATGAAGGCGGCAATGATCGCTTTCGACCAGATCGCGCTGGGTCATGCCGAGACAATGATCGCGGGCGGCATGGAAAGTATGTCGAATTCTCCCTATCTGCTGCCCGCGATGCGCGGCGGTGCGCGGATCGGGCATAGTCAGGTCATCGACCACATGTTCCTCGACGGGCTGGAGGATGCCTATGACAAGGGCCGCCTGATGGGGACTTTCGCCGAGGATTGCGCCGAGACGTTCCAGTTCACCCGCGAGGCGCAGGACTCCTTCGCGCTGACCTCGCTGTCCAATGCGCTGGATGCGCAGAAGTCCGGCGCCTTCGCGCGCGAGATCGCGCCTGTGGCGCTGGCCACCCGTGGCGGTCAGATCATGGTCGAGGCGGACGAGCAGCCCGCCAAGGCCAAGCCGGAGAAAATCCCGCAGCTCAAACCGGCTTTCCGCAAGGACGGCACGGTGACGGCGGCCAATTCCTCCTCGATATCGGATGGCGCGGCGGCACTGGTGCTGGCGTCGGAAGAGGCGGCGCAGGCGCAGGGGCTGAACATCCGCGCCCGCATCCTTGGTCACGCCAGCCATGCACAGGCACCGGGCCTGTTCACGACCGCACCGGTCCCGGCAGCGCGGAAACTGCTGAAGCAACTGGGGTGGAGCGTCGAGGATGTCGACCTCTGGGAGGTGAACGAAGCCTTTGCCGTTGTCCCCATGGCCTTCATGCAGGAAATGGGCATCAGCCGCGACAAGCTGAATGTGAATGGCGGGGCCTGCGCGCTTGGCCATCCCATCGGCGCCTCCGGTGCGCGGATCATGGTCACGCTGCTGAACGCGCTGGAAACGCGCGGTCTGAAACGTGGGATCGCGGCCATCTGCATTGGCGGCGGCGAGGGCACAGCCATCGCGATCGAGCGGGTGTAACCTTCTTCTTGCTTCCAATATCCTCGGGGGGAGTCGTCGGACGCAAGTTCGGCGACGGGGGGCAGACGCCCCCCCTCCCCCACTGAAAGACCAGACATGCGCGTGAATTATACAGAACTTGCCCAAACCATCGCCGCCCTGACCGAAGGCGAGACCGACACGGTCGCCCTGATGGCCACCGTTGCCTGCGAGGTGCATCACAGCGATGACCGTTTCGACTGGACCGGGTTCTACCGCGTCACAGCACCGGAACTGCTCAAGATAGGGCCGTATCAGGGTGGGCATGGCTGCCTTGTGATCCCGTTTTCGCGCGGTGTCTGCGGCGCTGCGGCACGCACCGGAGAGGTGCAGCTTGTGCCGGATGTCGACGCCTTTCCCGGCCATATCGCCTGCGCCTCCTCGACCCGGTCGGAGCTTGTCCTGCCGGTTTTCAACGCCGCGGGCACGTTGCTGGGTGTCTTCGATATCGACAGCGACCAGCCCGATGCTTTCACGGCGCAGGATGCACAGGCGCTTCAGGCCATCCTCGCGGATGTCTTCAGCCATGCTGCGTGACGCAAGGCGCAAAGGTTTTTCCCGATGAGTTTCGAAGGCTGGACCGTTTTCGCCCTGTTCTGGGTCGTCTTCGTCACTACGCCGGGGCCGAATGCGGTCAACTGTATTACCAACGGGATGACACATGGCTTTGCCCGCAGCCTGTGGGGCGTGCTGGGTATCCTCACGCAGTCCACGCTGTTTCTAACGCTCTCGGCCTTAGGGGTGACCGCGCTCATCGCCGCCTCGCCGCAGGCGTTCGGCATTGCCAAATTGGCGGGTGCTGCGGTGCTGATCTGGCTGGGGGTGCGCGGATGGCTCAATGCGGCCAAGCCTGCCCCTGCCATCACCCCGCATCCCGGCTCGGTCTATACGCGGGCGTTCATGATCGCCACGATCAACCCCAAAAGCGTGGCAGGTTATCTGGCCGCCTTCAGCCAGTTCGTGCAACCCGATGTGCCCATCGGCGTGCAGATGTGGGCGATCTTTCCCACCGCTTTGCTGATCACCGCAGCAAGCTATGCCACCTATACGGCACTGGGCGCAGGATTGGGACGGGCGGCACTGGGCGCGGTCTTCAATGTCTGGCTGCGGCGCGGCATGGCTTTGTGCTTCATCCTTTACGGCATCCTGCTGGGCCTCTCGTCACCTCCGTCACCACCATCCGGGGCTTGATCCCCGCGCGCCGATGCGCCACTTGGGGCGCATGGATATAGCCTATACCCCTCCAACCGATCCGCTGACGATCCTGCACGAGGATCACGAGATCGTCGTTCTGGACAAGCCAGCAGGGCTTTTGTCCGTGCCGGGGCGAGGGCCTGATCTGGCGGATTGCCTGATCACACGCGTCCAAGCCGTGTTTCCGCAAGCCTTGCTGGTGCACAGGCTGGATCGTGACACCTCGGGCGTGATTGTTTTTGCCCTGACCCCACATGCCCAGCGCAACCTGTCCATGCAGTTCGAGACGAAACGCACGAAGAAGACTTATCAGGCAAGGCTGGACGGACTTCTGGAACCCCGCAGCGGCACGGTCGATCTGCCCCTGATCGTGGATTGGGAGAACCGCCCGCGCCAGATGGTCTGCCACGAGACGGGACGTCCGGCGCAGACAGACTGGCGCGTGTTGCGCCACGAGGCAGGTACCACCCGCGTGCGCCTGACGCCGCGCACGGGGCGCACGCATCAATTGCGGGTGCATATGCTGGCCTTGGGTCATGTGATCCTTGGGGATTCGATCTATGCGACAGGCAAGGCTGCGGATCATCCCCGCCTGATGCTGCATGCCGAGGAGCTACGCCTCAACCATCCCGAATCCGGGCGCGGGATGGTTTTTCGCGCCGCCATCCCTTTCTGATCAGCCCTCAGACAAGACCAGCCTGTTTGAAGAGTGCCTTCAGGTCCGCCTCGGGCCGTGCCCCGAAATGTCCGATCACCTCGGCTGCCGCGACACAACCCATCCGCCCTGATGTTTCCAGCGTCTGGCCGGTGGCCATCCCGTAGATGAAACCGGCCGCGAACTGATCGCCTGCGCCGGTCGCATCAACCGGCACGATCGCGTTCACCGGAACCGTCACGGTCTGGTCGCCCTCCACCAGCACCACATCATGGCCGGAGCGTGTGCAGACAATCAGCCCTGACTCGGCCGCCGCCTGCTCCAACGCGCTGCCCAGATCATCCGTCTCATAAAGCGATTTCCATTCGTGCTCGTTGCCGATCACATAATCCAGCGATTGCACCAGACGCCGGAAATCTGCGCGGTGCCGGTCCACGCAGAAAGGATCGGACAGGGCAATTCCCGCCTTGCCGCCGGATTTGCGACAAGCGGCAGCGGCGGCCTCGAATGCGTCTTTGCCCTTGGGCTTGTCGTAAAGATAGCCTTCCAGAAACAGGATCGCGGCTTGCCCTGCAACATTCTCGGACACATCGTCCGGCCCCAGTTCTGCCGAAATCCCCAGATAAGTGTTCATCGACCTCTCCCCGTCGGGGGAGACAAAGATCATGCTGCGCGAGGTAGGCAACTCGCCGCCTTCCACCGGATCATTCACGAAATCGGTGCCGCCCTTGGCCATCTCCTCGGCATAGAACCGTCCCAGCGCATCGTCCCGCACGCGCCCGATAAAGGCCGTCTCCAGCCCCAGATTACCCAGACCTGCCAATGTATTGGCCACAGAGCCGCCCGGTGCCTGACGGCGGTTTTCCATCGCCCCGTACAAAAGCTCGCCGCGCTCGCGCTCCACCAGTTGCATGATGCCTTTCTGAATACCCATCAGGTCCAGAAAGCTGTCATCCGATTGGCTGATGACATCGACGATGGCGTTGCCGATACCGACAACCTGATAGGTCTTCATAGGGTCTTCTCCTCAAACTGGCACAGATCACGGATCAGGCAGAGGTTGCATTTGGGTTTGCGCGCCACGCAGATGTAGCGGCCGTGCAGGATCAGCCAATGATGCGCGTGATGTTGAAAATCGGCTGGAATGTTGTCCTCGATCGCGCGTTCAACCACCGCAACATCCTTGCCGGGGCAGATGCCGGTGCGGTTGCCGATGCGGAAGATATGCGTATCCACCGCCTGCGCAGGCATGCCCCACCACATGTTCAGCACGACGTTGGCCGTCTTGCGCCCGACACCGGGCAGTGATTCGAGCGCGGCGCGGGAGTTGGGCACCTCTCCGTCATAGTCATCGACAAGGATACGGCTCAGCTTGATGACGTTCTTGGCCTTGTTGCGGTAAAGGCCGATGGTCTTGATGTGCTGGATCAGACCCTCTTCGCCCAAGTCCAACATCTTCTGCGGTGTATCGGCGATCTGGAACAGCGCGCGTGTGGCGCGGTTGACGCCCACATCCGTGGCCTGTGCGCTCAACGCGACCGCGACCACCAGCGTATAGGCATTCACATGCTCCAGCTCGCCTTTCGGCTCGGGGTCAGCCGCCTGAAAGCGCGTGAAAATCGCACGAAGTTCGTGATAACCGAGTTGCTTGACCATGATCGGTCTATGCCCTGCCCGATCAATCCGGGCAAGACCGAAGGTGCCGCGATTGCCCGTGGAACAGCGGAAAGCGCAATATTCGGGTCGCGGTTCACACGCGCGCCGCGCTAGGGTAAGGCAGAAAACATCAGGATGGATACGCATGAACCGCCCGGAACCCGCCACCATGATCGACCCGTCGCGTGACAGCTACCATTACCACGTCATGCGCCGGGCCATCGACCTGATCGACGGTGCAGATGCCCCTCTCACGCTGGAGGACCTGGCCGCGCAAATGGGGATGAGTGCCGCGCATTTCCAGCGGCTTTTCTCCGGCTGGGTCGGCGTATCGCCGAAACGCTACCAGCAGTATCTCGCGCTGGATCATGCCAAGACGCTGCTATCCCAGCGCATGACCACGCTGGAGACATCCATGGCTGCGGGGTTGTCCGGTTCCGGCAGGCTCCACGATCTTTTCCTGCGATGGGAAGCGATGAGCCCGGGAGAGTTCGCAAGACGCGGCGCGGGTTTGCAGATCAACTACGGTTGGTTTCCCAGCCCTTTCGGCGAGGTGCTGGCGATGGCGACGGATCGCGGTATTTGCGGTCTGGCCTTCACCGAGGAGACGGGGCGGGATGCGGCAATGGCCGATATGGCGGCCCGCTGGCCTGAGGCCACATATCACCACACGCCCGAAGCCCTTGAGGCATGGGTGGCATCGGCCTTTGGCGGTGCCGGCGATACGGCGCTTCACCTGATCGGCGCACCCTTCCAGATCAAGGTCTGGGAGGCGCTTCTGGCGATTCCTTCCGGTCACGTCACCACCTATTCCGAACTGGCAGGAGCGATTGGCCATCCAAAGGCGGTAAGGGCCGTCGGCACCGCCGTGGGCCGCAATCCGGTCAGTTGGTTGATCCCCTGCCACCGTGCGGTGCGCAAATCAGGCGGGCTTGGTGGCTATCATTGGGGCTTGCCGGTCAAGCGGGTGATGCTCGCCTATGAATCCGCGCGCGTCGAGGTTAGCGACACTGTGTAAGAACGGAACCAAACGCGTCAAAAATAAGCGAGTTATTGCCCAACCTGACAATTCAGTGACTTGGGCGGGAACCATCGATGCGTTATAACGTTGTCAGTCTAGCCATATAGACGCAATTTAAGAGGCACATCATGATCCGAGCTCAAAAACCCTTTATGCTGCTGGCGGGTATCTCCCTTGTCGCAGTTACCGCATGCACCGAACCCACAGGCATGGGCGACCCGAACGATCCGAACCGTAACACCCGTGGCGGTGCTGTCGTCGGTGGCATGCTGGGGGCCGCAACCGGCGCTCTGGTCAGCGACAACCGTGCGCGCGGTGCCGTGATTGGTGGCGTTTTGGGTGCCGGAACGGGCGCCTTGGTCGGCAGCAATCTTGACCGTCAGGAAGCCGAACTGCGCCGCGATCTGGGCAATCAGGCCCGCATCACCAACACCGGTGACCGTCTGATCGTGTCGATGCCGCAGGACATCCTGTTCGCTGTCGACAGCGCAACCCTGCGTTCCGACCTGCAAGGCGATCTGCGGACCATCGCGAGCAGCCTGAACAGCTATCCCAACACCACCATTCAGGTGATTGGCCACACCGACAACACCGGTGCTGCCAGCTACAACCAGGCGCTGTCCGAGCGCCGCGCAGGTGCCGTTGCCGGCGTTCTGGTCAACTCGGGCGTGTCGTCCGGCCGTATTCGCACCTTGGGTGCGGGTCTGAGCCAGCCCATCGCGTCGAACCTCACAGCTGAGGGCCGCGCACAGAACCGTCGGGTTGAAATCGTCATCGTCCCGAACAACTGAGGCCGGTCAAACCCACCCTCACGGTCCTATGACCTCGGTTTACGCTCCGCCTGCCCGGCGGAGCGTTTTTTTGTAGCTAATTCAAGCCCTTTGCCTTGCAGGGGAAGGTGTTGGCTTTAAGTGCAAGGCGATCAAGACATCTAAATACGACAAGGAGATATCAATGCCTCAACCGACGCTGCTGGGAATGTCCGGCTCATTGCGTGCCGCATCTTTCAACCGCAAGCTTCTGGCCGAAGCGGCGCGGCTGTTCGGTGATGCGAATTTCATCGAAGCAGATTTGAAGCTGCCCTTGTATGACGGTGATCTGGAAGAGGCCGAGGGCATTCCCGCTGTTGTGCAGAAGCTCTCGGATCAGATTGCATCTGCGGATGCAGTGATCATCGCAACACCTGAATACAACAAGGGCATTTCCGGCGCGATGAAGAACGCGCTGGACTGGGTCAGCCGGACGAAGGGAAACCCATGGGCCGACAAGCCTGTTGCCATCATGTCAGCCACAGCCGGACGTGCAGGCGGTGAGCGCGCGCAGGTCATGATGCGCCACTGCATGGTCGCCTTCCGCCCTCGCATCCTGCAGGGGCCGGAGATGTTTCTGGCGCAAACCTCCGACCAGTTCGACGAGAACGGCCATTTCAAAGGTGAGCTTTACGCCAAGACATTGACCGACCTGATGTCAGCCCTGCGCAAGGAAATCGACAGGTAAAATCCGGCCGCAGGTCAGCGCTGCTGCGAGCGGCGGCTTGCTTCGGCGCGGATATCGAACATCCGCTGCGCGATGGACGCGCCGGTCCGCAAGTCACCCAGCACGACGGTCGTGCTGTTGCCCGCATCGTCATTGATGACCCACTGGCGCAACTGCACCGGATTGCCGGTAAAGACCATCTGGATATTGCCATACTCGGGGTTCTGCGGATCCTGTGCGGTAACTGTGGTGGCCGTGCCGTCATAGGTATGCGCCCTAACCATCCGCGCCTGCCCAAGATCGACGCGCTCGGCAAGGATGATCGACAGCGGTGTGCGTGACAGCGGATAGGTCTCTGGTCCTGTATTCGACTTGGGGTCGAAAATCGCCACGCTGCCCGCCCCCGCCAGCACCAGCGTGTTGTCGGGAGCCGCGTATTCGAAACGGATACGCCCCGGACGGTTGATGTAGATCGTGCCGGTCGAGATCGTCCCGTCCCCGTTTATCTGCGTGAAAGCGCCCGTCGCGGTGCGAAGCCCGTTCAGGTAGGATGAAATCTCGCCAAGCGACAGTTTCTCTGCCGCTGCGGGAATGGCCATCGCCAGCAAAAGAACCGGGGCCAGAAGGATGCGTTTCATGTTCATGCTTCCAATATAAACGCTGCCGCGCGACCATGCACCTTGTCTTGCGTCACGAGTGCGAGACATTGCCGAGAGGCTTTCGTGATCACGCCCGCCTCAATGCTCGGGCACCAGAACCTCACGCTTGCCGACATGGTTCGCAGAACTGACAACGCCCTGATCCTCCATCTGTTCGACCAGACGCGCAGCCTTGTTGTAGCCGATCGCCAGTTTGCGCTGAATGTATGAGGTGGAGCATTTGCGGTCCTTAACGACGATGGCCACAGCCGTGTCGTAAAGCGCATCTTCCATATCGGTATTGCCGCCGCTCGACAGGCCCAGCACTGCGTCGATATCAGCCTCGCGGTCGTCATCGGGGCCTTCCAGCACGGAGTTCATATATTCCGGCGGACCGTAAGCCTTGAGGTGGTTCACGATCTCCTCGACCTCTTCATCGCTCACGAAAGGCCCGTGGCAACGGATGATCTTGGCACCGCCCGCCATATAAAGCATGTCGCCCATGCCCAGCAGTTGCTCGGCCCCCATCTCGCCCAGAATTGTGCGGCTGTCGATCTTGGAGGTCACCTGAAAGCTGATCCGCGTGGGGAAGTTCGCCTTGATCGTGCCGGTGATCACATCGACCGAAGGCCGCTGCGTCGCCATGATCAGGTGGATACCGGAGGCCCGCGCCATCTGCGCCAACCGCTGGATACAAGCCTCGATCTCCTTGCCCGCAACCATCATCAGGTCCGCCATCTCGTCGACGATGACGACGATATAGGGCATTTTCTCGGGCATCAGTTCTTCGGTCTCGAACACCGGCTCGCCGGTCTCGTCGTCGAATCCGGTCTGCACCGTGCGGCTGAACATCTCGCCGCGCGCAAGCGCATCGGCGACACGGCTGTTATAGCCATCGATGTTCCGCACGCCCATCTTGGACATCTTGCGATAGCGCTCTTCCATCTCGCCCACGACCCATTTCAGGGCCACAACAGCCTTTTTCGGGTCGGTCACAACGGGAGAGAGCAGATGCGGGATGCCGTCATAGACGCTGAGTTCCAGCATCTTGGGGTCGATCATGATGAGGCGGCATTCATCCGGCGTCAGACGGTAGAGCAAAGACAGGATCATCGTGTTGATCGCCACCGATTTACCCGAGCCCGTGGTGCCCGCGATCAAAAGGTGAGGCATCTTGGCGAGGTTCGCCACAATCGGATCGCCGCCGATATCCTTGCCCAGCGCCAAGGGCAGTTTCATATTGCTATCGCCATAATCGCGGGCCGAGAGTATCTCGCGCAGAACCACCTTCTCGCGGTTCTCGTTGGGCAATTCGATCCCGATTACGGTCCGGCCCGGCACGGTCGAGACACGCGCGGACAGCGCCGACATGGAGCGCGCGATATCATCGGCCAGACCGATCACGCGGCTCGCCTTGAGGCCCGGCGCCGGTTCCAACTCGTACATCGTCACGACAGGGCCGGGGCGAACCGAGACGATATCGCCCTTCACACCGTAGTCATCCAGCACGGATTCCAGCATCCGCGCATTCTGTTCCAGCGCCTCGTCGCTCAGATGGTGGCGCTGGATCAGCGCAGGGTTCGAGAGCAATGACAGCGGCGGCAGTTCATAAACTGCTTCCTCAGGGTCGAATTTCAGTGTCGGCTGTGCCTCGGCTTTCGCGCGGGCAGAGGGCTGCACAGGTTTGCGCGGCGGATGCTGCACAACGCTGCGGGGCGGCGCGACGGGAATCTGCATCGGCTGGGCCAAGGGTGCTGCCGATACCTCGGCCTGATAGGCATGCGCGTCATAGCCATCGTCGATATCGCCCTGATCAGGGTCGAACGGCGCGTCATAGGACATGTCGTAATCGGCGTCATAGCCATCGTCAAAGATGTTGTCTGACCGATGGCCAAAAGAGGCCGCCTGCCCCGCCACCGACGCTGCCGCAGCGACCGGAGCTGCAACAAGTGACGCAGCCGCAGGCATAATGTTCGCAGCGGTGGCGACAACGTCTGTTTTATGCGCGGCCGTCAACGGCGGCTCTGCCTTCATGGCAGGGGCGCGCGTGGGATTGAACAGCAAGGGATCGGGGCCGCGTCCGCGCCCGCGTGTCAAAGGCGCATGCTGGACCTGCGCCATGGGCGGCACGGGACGGACACGCGACTTGATCACATCGGTAATCTTGGCGCGGATACGGTCATCACCTGGCGGCAGGTCATAGGCATCATAGGCGGAGGCCGGATACTGATCGACCAGTTCCGGCTCCGGCATCGCCTCGGCCCGCCGTCCCAGACCGGGGACGCGTCCCAGCAGACCGGAGGTGAGCTTGGCGATGGGGCCAGCAGGTGCGGCCTCCGGTGGCGCGGCATCGTAATAGTCCGCATCATCCTGCCATGGCTCTTCTGCCTGCCACTGCGCTGGCGGCGGAGGGGCGGAGGGCATGTCATTGCGGCGGGCGACCAGTGGCGAGCGTCCGTTCTGCGCCATGGTCGCTGCTGTTTGGGGCATGGTTGCTGCGGCGGTTTCGCGCGCTTGCGACGCGGCCCAAGCGGCGGCCTCTTCGGCCTCGCGGGCGCGGATCAAACGGCGCTCGGCGGCGCGGGCCTGCAACCCTTGCGCCATCTGGACGGTGCCAGTCGCGCCGCGCCCCATCGCCTGCATCAGCCGTGCATAGGCCATGATAACGCCGATCAGCAAAAAGCGCCCGATACGCTTCAGTTCTACCCGCGTGAAGCCAAGAACAAACGCGCCGAGCCCAAGCATCAGCAGCGCCAGCACAAAGGAGGCCAGTTTGATCCCGACCGCAGAGCCAAGCGGCAGCGCCGTGAGCACCATGCCCATGATCATGTCACCGAACACACCGCCCAGCCCGAAATGGTGGATATCTTTCCAGACCTCGCCGGGGTTGAGCGTGGCCGCATAGACCGAGCATAAGGCCACGGCAATCGGGGCGAAGATCAGCCGCCCCATCGCGCGCTCTGCGCCGATGTGCAGGGCAAAACGCAAACCCCATGCCAGCAGCACGATGGCGATGACCCAGCTACCCCAGCCAGCGATCATGAACAGCGGCGCGGCAATCGTGGCACCCGTCCGGCCCATCCAGTTCTCGACCGGCGCATCGGTGGCCGACAGGAAGGACGGATCCTCGGGATTGTACGACATAACCATGGCCGCCGCCGCACATCCCAGCACGATCAGCACCAACCCCAGCAATTCCTTGCCGCGTTTCTCGATTGCTGCCTGAACGTCGCTGTCAAACAGCGGATCGCGCCCACGGGTCTGATATGCCATGCCTGCCCTCGTCCTTTTAGTCATAGATGCAGTTGCGCAAGGCTGTCAGCCCGGCCCGCATCTCGTTGATTGGGGCCACCATAGCGACCCGGATATAACCTTTGCCGGGATTATGCCCGGCTACGTCCTGGCTGAGATAGCCGCCGGGCAGAACCCGCACGCCAGTCTCCTGCCAGAGTTTCAGCGCGGCTGTCTCGCCATCCGCGACAGGCAACCACAGGAAAAACCCCGCATCGGGGCCTTTGTAGCTATCCACGCCTGCAAAAATCTCGTCAGCCGCCAGATATTTCTCGCCATAAAGACGGCGGTTCTCCGTCACATGCGCCTCGTCGGCCCAGACCGTTTCCGCTGCCCTTTGCAACGGCAGCGGGATCGGCGCACCTGCATAGGCCCGCAACTGGCGTGCCAGCGCGATACTTTCCGGCCCGCCGGCCATGAAACCGGACCGCAGTCCCGGCAGGTTCGACCGTTTGGACAGCGAATGGAAAATCACCACGCGTTCGGGATCGGCACCCATCTCGCGGGCAATCTCAAGCGCACCTGCGGGAGGCGCGTCGCGGTAAATCTCGGAATAGCACTCATCCGCGAAAATCTTGAAATCATACTGTTCCGCCAGCCCGATCAGCGCGCGCCAGTAGTCGCGGCTGGCCACGGCACCTTGCGGATTGGCGGGCGAACAGATGTAGGCGGCGGCCGTGCGGTTCAGCACATCGACCGGCAGCGCCGTGTAATCCGGCAAATAGCCACCCTCGCGCGTGGCCGCCACGAAAACAGGCTCTGCCGCCACGGAAATCGCGCCGATCATATAGACCTGATAGAACGGGTTCGGCATCAGGATCACGGGCTTTGCTCCGGCCTTCTGCTCCGGCACAAGCGCCATGCAGGCGTTGTACAGCCCTTCACGCGTACCGTTCAGTGCCATGATCTGCCGCTGCGCGTCAATCTGCACACCGTAGCGCCGGCCGATCCATCCACCGATAGCATCCAGCAGTTCGGGCGCGCCCTCGTTGGGCGGGTAGCGGCCAAAATCGGCGAGGTTGTCGGCGATCACCTTGCCGATCCAGTCGGGAAAGGCGTGTTTCGGCTCTCCGATTGTCATATGCACGACAGGACCGCCGGGCGCATGCGCGTCCAGAAGCGCCCGCAAACGCGGGAACGCATAGGCCGGTAGGTTCGAGAACCGCTCGGGGAACATGCTTCAACTGCCTCAATCATCGGGATCATTACGCCCCGTTTGGTTGTAAACTATCTAACTGCGCGCCGTGCGTCCAGAAAAAGCAGCGGGATTCCGGTCTCTTGTGGCAAATACGCAAAGGCTTTGCGGTAAATATGCCCCGCGCAGACGGCTCGTATCAGACCAGAGCGGCCTCCGCAGCAGCCGACAGACGCAACAGCCGTTCTTCGCCCATCGGTGCCCCCATCAGCATGATACCGCAACTCGGCGTGCCGGTGGGCAATGTGACGGCACTCAACCCCATCAGGTTACCCGCGCGGGTATTCCGCAAGGTCAGCAGATTCTCGGTCACGTAGTAATCATGATCTGTCATCAACTGATCCAGTTGCGGCGGCAGGTTCGGCGCGGTCGGGCAAATGACAGCATCGAACCCCGCCATCCGCGCATGCCACTCCCGCCGACACGACTCAAGCTTGCGCCAGCCTGCGATATAATCTGCCGCGCCGACATTCGCCCCGCTGCGGAAGCGCTCAAGGATCTGGTCGAACATCAGATGCGGCGCAGCCTCGATCTCGTCGCGCCAGATGCCGTAAGCCTCGGCGGTGAACAGAATCGGGGCCAGCGCCATCGCCGTGGCAAGTTCCGGCGCCTCGACCTCCACAATCCACGCGCCTGCTGCCTCGAGCCGGGTCATAGCCTCGGCGAAGGCTTTGGCAGGACCGTCGCGCAGATCATCCATCACAACGGTCTTGAGGATCGCCAGCCGCCGCCCCGCCAGCGTGGCCCCGCGCAGATCGGCAGCGCGCCCGCCCTCCAGCACCGCCAGCATCAGGGCCGCGTCTTCCACGGAACGGCAGAGCGGCCCAACGGTATCGAAGGTCTCGCACAACGGCACGACACCCGACGATGAGACACGGCCAGACGTTGTTTTCAGGCCCACAAGATCGTTCCATGCCGCGGGAATACGCACCGATCCGCCTGTATCCGTGCCGATACCGCAAGCTGCGAGGCCGAAGGCCACGGAAGCCGCTGCTCCGGAACTCGACCCGCCTGACACGGCATTGTGGTCGTTGATACAGGGCGGTGTGGCTGTCACCGGATTAAGACCAAGGCCGCTGAACGCCAGTTCGCTCATATGCGTCTTGCCCAGACAGACCAGCCCCGCCGCCGTCGCGTTCCGCAGAACCTCGGCATCCCGCGTGGGTGTGCGGTCTTTCAGCAGGGCAGAGCCCGCCTCGGTCACTGTGCCTGCGGTATCGAACAGGTCTTTCCAACTGATCGGCACGCCATCCAGTACAGACAGTCGTTGCCCTGTCCGCGCACGGTTGCGCGCCGCGGTCGCTTCGGCCAATGCGCGCTCCGGCGTCAGGCGGGCATAGATTCGCGCCGCCATCGGATGGGCCTGGGTCGCATCCAGATAGGCCTGTGTCAGATCGACAGGGTCCACCTTGCCCGCGCCGATGGCACGCCCCAGTTCAGCCGCCGTGCGCTCCAGCCATTCCTGCATGTCGTGCCTCTTATTGCCTGTCCGCTGCGGACGGTAGCGGCAGTCGGGCGCATGGACAATCCCGGACGTTTGCCCATATTGGCACCATGACATATGACAGCGATATCCTGATTGTCGGCGGCGGGTTGAACGGCCCCGTTCTGGCCCTTGCGCTTGCAAGGTCCGGCCTGACCTCGACCGTGATCGACGCGCAACCGGCGGAAGTGCTGGCCGCCGACGGTTTCGATGGCCGCTCCTACGCGCTGGCCCTCGCCTCGGTGCGCCTGCTGCGGCGTCTGGGGTTGTGGGACGCGCTGGAAAGCGACGCCCAGCCGATGCTTGAAATCAAGGTCAGTGACGGGCGCGCGGGCGAGGGGCCGCTGTCGCCGTTCCATCTGCATTTCGACCATGCCGAGATCGAGGAAGGCCCCATGGGCCATATGGTGCAGGACCGCCACCTGCGCCGCGCCGTTCTCGCAGCCCTCGACGCCGATGCCCGGATCACGCGCCTGAATGGCGACAGCGTTGTCGCGCAGGAGAGCGGCGCGCAGGGCGTCACCGTCACACTCGCCTCCGGCAAAACGCTGACAGGGCGTATTCTGGTCGGGGCGGATGGCCGCAAATCAGGCACGGCAGAGCGCGCGGGCATCACCCGCACAGGCTGGGATTACGGCCAGACGGCGCTTGTCTGTGCGATCGAGCATACATTGCCGCATCACGGGGTCGCGCATCAGTTCTTCATGCCGCCCGGACCGCTTGCAATCCTGCCGCTCACCGGCAATCGCAGTTCTATCGTCTGGTCAGAGACCCATGCCAATGCCGCCGCCTTCAACGCATTGTCCGACGAGGATTACCTGACCATGCTGCGCCCGCGTTTCGGCGACTTTCTGGGCGAGATCAAACTGGCTGGCGCGCGCTATACCTATCCGCTGAACCTGACGCTGGCCAACAGCTTCATCGCACCACGGTTGGCGCTTGTGGGCGACGCCGCCCATGGCGTGCATCCCATCGCCGGACAGGGGCTGAATGCAGGGCTGCGCGATATTGCGGCGCTGGCGCATGTGTTGTCGGACGCCAGACAACGGGGCGAGGATATTGCAGCACTGCCGGTGCTGGAGCGCTACCAGCAATGGCGCCGCTTCGACACGGCCACGCTGGCCGTTGCGACCGACCTGACCAACAAGATTTTCGCAAGCGACAACCCCTTGTTGCGACTGGGGCGTGATATCGGCATGGGCATTGTCAACGCGGTCCCCGGTCTGCGGCGTAGCTTCATCCGCGAGGCGGCAGGCCTCACAGGCGAGTTGCCGGACCTGATGCGCGGCTGACCCTTTCAGCCATGATCCGGCGCAGGCATTGCGCTTGTGCAACCCGCCGCATCAGTCGCCCAGTTTCGCGTGCACCTCATCCAGATCGATCTGGCCAACCGGAAGCTTGTTCGCCGGATTTTCGAAATCATATTTGAACAGGTCGAAATCGCGTTTGTAGATCTCGTAGACGAGATGCATCGACAGGTCGTCAAAATAGGCCTCCACCGGATGCAGACGCTTCGGCCCGTGCCCTTCGGATTCGTTGAATCGCGGAATCGTTGCCAAATCGACCTTGTGCGGTGTGTCGATCGCTTCGAGAACATTCTGCATCCCGTCGTTGAACGCCTCCGTCCAAAAGATGCTGTCATACCGCCCACCATTGACGATGAAGGTCGAGACATGCCCCGCCATCGCGGACCAGTGGATATCCGGCTCCATCGGGCGGCGCCAACGGATGGTATCGCGAGTGAACAACAAGAACCGCCGGAAACTGCGGATCTGGTCAAACTCCTCTGTCCCGTCCGCGCCGCCAACCTCGATGCCGTATTTCTGCATCAGCATCGGCACCAGATTGCCACGGTAGCGCTTCCCGTTGCGCTGGATGCCGCAAATTTTGTCGAAAAACGACGACAGAATCCGCGTGTAGGGGTTTCGCACACAGGTAAACGCGTAAGAGCTGTGCCCCTTGACGTTCGTCTCGATCAGCTTCTGGCTGTCAGCCTGCGCCCATTTGTGCAATCCCTGCGTTGAATCGTGGATATCGCCGTCAAAAAACGTCCCATGATCGGAAAAATACATGATCTGTCCAATGGTGGAACAGGCGCATTTCGGCACCACGCGATAGACCACACTTTCGCTTTCCGTCATCCAAGTGCCCGGAAACCCCATCTACACCGCCTCCTGCAACCCACATTTTTTTATGCTCGGCTTATACCAACTTTGCAAAATCGAAAGAAACCCTGTTTATTCATTCCGAAGCTTTGCGTATCACATAAGCCTTGTACCCTAACCAAAGGTTTTCGAGTTCACTGATGGCAAGAATTGCATTCATTCTTCTGTGCCACAAGGACCCGGAAGCGATCATCGCGCAGGCAGAGCGTCTGACGGCTGTGGGTGACTACATGTCGATCCATTTCGACGGTCGCGCCAGCAAGGCCAGCTACAAGATGATCCGCGCCGCATTGCGCGACAATCCGAACGTCACCTTCGCCAAGCGACAGGTCAAATGCGGCTGGGGGGAATGGTCTCTGGTGCAGGCGACCCTGCATGCCGTTCAGGCCGCCGCAGACGCCTTTCCGCGCGCGACGCATTTTTACATGCTGTCGGGCGATTGCATGGCGATCAAATCGGCGGAATATGCGCATGCGTTTCTGGATGCGAACGATGCTGATTACATCGAAAGCTTTGACTATTTCGAAAGCGACTGGATCAAGACCGGCATGAAGGAAGAGCGGCTGACCTATCGCCACTTCTTCAACGAGCGCAAGAACAAGCGCATCTTTTATGCCTCCTTCATGCTGCAAAAAAAGCTCGGGCTGACCCGTGAAATACCGCAGGACATTCAGGTGCAGATCGGTAGCCAGTGGTGGTGCCTGCGCCGTCGCACCATCGAGCGGATACTGGCCTTCACGCGCGAGCGTCGCGACGTGATGCGCTTTTTCCGCACAACCTGGATTCCCGACGAGACGTTCTTTCAAACACTCGTCCGCCACCTGATCCCCGAACAAGAGATCCAGTGCAGGACACTGACCTTCCTGATGTTCTCGGATTACGGGATGCCCGTCACGTTCTACAACGACCATTACGACCTGCTGCTCAGTCAGGATTTCCTGTTCGCCCGCAAGATCAGCCCCGGCGCAAACGAGTTGAAGGCGCGGCTTGGCGATCTTTATGCCGCCGAGGGTGTGCAGTTCCAGATCTCGAATGAAGGCCGCGGCTTGTACAAGTTTCTTGCGGGACGGGGCCGGGACGGGCGCCGTTTCGCCTCGCGTTTCTGGGAGACGGAAAGCACACTTGGCCGTGAACGCGAGTTGATGATTCTGGTCTGCAAGAAATGGCACGTGTCCAAGCGGTTGCTGCACCGAATCCGGCAGGTCACCAACATCCCCGCCATAGAGTATCTTTTCAATGAGGAGAGCACCTATCTCCCCGATCTCGGCGGCATCCAGTCCAGCCTGAGCAAGCGCACCCGTCACCGGCGCGCGCTGATGCGGATGCTGTTCGACTATTACGAGACGGACCGCCTGATCGTTTGCATGGATACCGGCAATCTCGATCTTCTACAGGATTTCTGCGGCGACAGGTCCACCACGCGCCTGCTCGAGATCGATTGCCAGTTCTCGGATGAGTTCCTGATCGGGCATGCAAAACGCGTCGGGCTTGCGGGCGAACAGACCTCCCGCGAGACACTGGAACGGCTGTTGCCCACGATCAGAATCGATATCGCCTTTGAAAGCGACCGTATCCGCGACCAGAACTTCGAGAACCACCACCGCATCCGCGAGATCGATCCGGTCGAGGACAATACCGAGAAATTGTCCCGGTTTCTTGCCATTCCGCACGACAAAGCGCATGAAATCCTAGCAACTGATTATCTTTACGCTGACTGAGGTGCCCGATGGCCTATCACTATGACGACCAGAACATCTTCGCAAAAATCCTGCGCGGCGAAATTCCAAACCGCACCGTGCTGGAAACCGAGCATTCCTTGGCCTTCCACGATATTTCCGAACAGGCCCCCGTGCATGTGCTGGTGATCCCGAAAGGCCCCTATGTCACCTATGACCACTTCGCGCAGGCCGCCTCGGATGCCGAGATCGTCGATTTTACCCGCGCCATCGGAGAGGTGTGCCGCATTATGAACGTCCAACCCGGCGAAGGCGGCGGCGGCTTTCGCGCCATTTCGAACGCGGGCGAGGCAGGCGTGCAGGAAGTGCCGCATCTGCATGTCCATATCCTCGGCGGGCGCGTGCTGGGCCGGATGCTGCAACGCGCCGAATAAAGGAAAGACGGCCCGCCGTTTCTTCTTGCCTTAAATATCCCCGCGCGGAGCGCAGACCGCCCTCAGACGCTGCGCGTCAGGTTCAAAAAGACATCCTGCAGATCGGCTTGCTCTGTTTTGACATCGCGGATCGAAACGCCTGCGTCATGCACAGCGCTAAGAACCTGTTCCGCCGTTGTCTCATGCGTGTGGTAGCTGATCGCCAGCGATCCGTCAGCGCGACGCGACACATCCAGACCGGGGCCATGCGGCATGGTGGTGGCCGGGCTTGCGGGGTGGATCACCATGGTCTTGCGGTCCATCCGTCCCAGCAGCGCGGCGGTGCTGTCGCGCGCGACGACCTCGCCTTGGTTGATGATCGCGATCTGGTCGCACATCTCCTCGGCCTCTTCGAGGTAATGCGTGGTCAGGATGATTGTCATCCCCTCTTCGTTGAGCTTGCGGACATTGGCCCAGAGCATCTGGCGCAGTTCGATGTCAACACCGGCCGTCGGCTCGTCCAGCACCAGAATCTGCGGATGATGCACCAGCGCCTTGCCGAGCAAAAGCCGCCGCCGCATCCCGCCTGACAGGGTGCGGGCATAGGCCTCGGCCTTGTCCTCCAACCCGATCAAGGCGAGAATCTCGTCACTGCGCCGCTGCGATTTGGGCACGCCGTAAAGCCCCGCCTGCACTTCGAGGGCCGCACGCGGCGTGAAGAACGGATCGAGGTTCAACTCCTGCGGCATCACACCGATGGCGGCGCGCGACTGGCGCGGGTTCACATCCTGATCGAAACCCCAGATGGTGACGCTGCCCCCCGTCTTGACCACCAGCCCCGCAAGGATGTTGATCAGCGTCGACTTGCCCGCGCCATTCGGCCCCAGCAACCCGAAGACCGATCCGGTCGGGATATCCAGATCAATCCCCTTCAGGGCCTGTTTCGCAGGCTGGCCGTTGGAGCCCCCGTAGGTTTTCACCAGCCCCCGTATTTCGATTGCATTGCCGCTCATGGTCTACTTGCCCCTGCCCGCCTCATCGCTCATAACGGAGGTAATCCAGTTGACCGGAAAAGGGAATGTCCCGAGATGACGATCGAGGCACCAGAAACGAAACTTGTCGACAGCCACCGCATTGCCTGCGACGGGGGCGGCGGCGCGTTGGGGCATCCGCGTGTCTGGCTCCAGATCCCGCTGGAACAGGGTTGGGTCGAATGTCCCTATTGCGATTGCAGATATGTGCACCGCGATTTCGAGGGTAAACTCTGATCGCGGGTCGCAGCACCGGATGATCCGAAGGATGCCTCCGGCGGGGATATTTTGAGCAAGAAGAAGCAGCGGGCGTGATGCCCGTGCAAAGGGGCGCGTATGACATTTGGCAAAGGGTGCCACCTGCATCTGATTGATGGCTCGGCCTTCATTTTCCGCGCCTATCACGCATTGCCGCCCCTGACGCGCAAATCGGACGGGCTGCCAATCGGCGCGGTGGCCGGTTTCTGCAACATGCTGCAACGCTATGTCGAGAATAACAGCGGCGCGGATGCGGCGACCCATGTGGCGGTGATCTTCGACAAGGGCAGCCACACGTTCCGCAACGACATGTATGACCTCTACAAAGCCAACCGCGAGGCGATGCCCGAAGACCTGCGCCCGCAGATTCCCCTGACCCGCACGGCGACCGAGGCGTTCAATATCGCCTGCAAGGAGTTGGAAGGGTTCGAGGCCGACGACATCATCGCGACTCTGTCCTGTCAGGCCCGCAAGGCCGGCGGGCGGGTGACCATCGTGAGCTCCGACAAGGATCTGATGCAGCTTGTCGGCGACGGGGTCGAGATGCTGGACCCGATGAAAAACCGCCGCATCGACCGCGAGGGCGTGTTCGAAAAATTCGGTGTCGGGCCGGAACAGGTGGTGGATGTGCAGGCGCTTGCAGGCGATTCGGTGGACAACGTCCCCGGTGCGCCCGGCATCGGGATCAAGACGGCGGCATTGCTGATCAATGAATACGGCTCGCTCGAGGCGCTGCTGGACCGCGCCGAAGAGATCAAGCAACCCAAGCGGCGCGAGGTGCTGACCGCGCACCGGGCGCAGATCGAGCTGTCCAAACGCCTCGCTCAGCTTGATTGCGATATGGTGCTGGATTTCACCATCGAGGATCTGGAGATCCGCGAGCCTGATCCCGAGCGGCTTCTGGCCTTTCTGGCGGAGATGGAGTTCCGCACCCTCACCAAGCGCATTTCAGCGGCGCTGGATGTCGAGGCTCCGGTGATCAAGGATACCGACCCCGCAGGCGCAGAACCCGTCGATTCAGGCGAGAAGCCTGCCGAAGTGCCGTTTCCCAAAGCCTATGAGCAGGTCTCGGATATGGATGCGCTGGCGCGGTGGATCGCGCTGATCCGCGACCGTGGCTATGTCGCCGTCGACACCGAAACCACCAGCCTTGACGAGATGCGCGCCGAGCTTGTCGGCATCTCGCTAGGTGTCGAGGCGGGCAGCGCCTGCTATATCCCGCTGGGCCACAAGGCCGGTGCATCGAATGATCTGTTCGGATCGGACTCGCTGGCCGAGGGGCAGTTGCCCATGGCCGATGTTCTGGCGGCGCTCAAGCCGGTGCTCGAGGATGACAGCATCCTCAAGATCGGGCAGAACATGAAATATGACGCCAAGATGTTTGCCCGCAACGGTATTGCAGTGGCACCCATCGATGACACGATGCTGATGTCCTATGCGCTGAACGCGGGCCTGCACGGCCATGGCATGGATACGCTGTCGGAGCGCTATCTGGGGCATGAGCCGATCCCGATCAAATCCCTGCTGGGGAGCGGGAAATCCGCCATCACCTTTGATCGCGTTCCCGTTGAAACGGCGGTGACCTATGCCGCCGAGGATGCGGATATCACCCTGCGTCTGTGGCAGTTGTTCCGCCCGCAACTGCACCGCGCCCGCGTCACCACCGTTTACGAGACCTTGGAACGCCCCTTGGTGCCGGTTCTGGCCGCGATGGAGATGTCCGGCGTCAAGGTGGACCGTGACACGCTGAGCCGGATGTCCAACGCTTTCGCACAAAAGATGGCGGGGCTGGAGGCGGAGATTCACGAGCTTGCAGGGGAGAGTTTCAACGTCGGCTCGCCCAAGCAACTGGGCGAAATCCTGTTCGACAAGATGGGGCTGGACGGCGGCAAGAAGGGCAAAACAGGCGCCTATGCCACCGGCGCGGATGTGCTGGAGGAACTCGCCACGCTGCATGATCTTCCCGGCCGCGTGCTGGACTGGCGCCAGCTTTCAAAGCTGAAATCGACCTATACGGATGCGCTGCAGGATCACATCAACCCTGAAACCGGACGCGTCCACACATCCTATATGCAGACGGGAGCAAACACCGGGCGTCTGTCCTCGACCGATCCGAACCTGCAGAATATTCCGATCCGCTCCGAGGAGGGCCGCCGCATCCGCGAGGCGTTCGTTGCCCCCGAAGGGCGCGTGCTGGTCAGCCTCGACTACAGCCAGATCGAACTGCGTATTCTGGCGCATATCGCTGGAATCGACGCGCTGAAACAGGCCTTCCGCGAGGGGCAGGACATCCATGCGATGACCGCCTCCGAGATGTTCGATGTGCCGATGGAGGAGATGACACCCGACATCCGCCGCCGTGCCAAGGCGATCAATTTCGGCGTGATCTACGGCATCTCCGGCTTTGGTCTGGCGCGCAATCTGCGTATCCCGCGGGCCGAGGCGCAGGGGTTCATCGACCGCTATTTCGAGCGTTTTCCCGGCATCAAGGATTACATGGCCGAGACCAAGGGTTTCGCCAAGGAGCACGGCTATGTGCAGACGTTGTTCGGCCGCAAGATCCACACGCCCGAGATCAACGCCAAGGGCCCGACCGCCGGATTTGCCCAGCGCGCCGCCATCAACGCGCCGATTCAGGGTACTGCCGCCGACATTATCCGCCGCGCCATGATCCGCATGCCCGCAGCGATCGCGGGCCAGCCCGCGACGATGCTGTTGCAGGTCCATGACGAACTGATCTTCGAGGTGGATGAAAGCGCCGCCGACCGCCTGATCGAGACGGCGCGCGAGGTGATGCAAGCCGCCTGCGAGCCTGTCCTGAAACTGGATGTGCCGCTGATCGTGGATGGCGGCAAGGGTCACAACTGGGCCGAAGCGCATTGACATACCCTCCGAAGGAACATGACTGATGACCGACAGCGCGACAACACCCACCGATCAGCAACTGGCCGACAGCCTGACACGCGTTCTGACGGTGGAGCGGATCGAGGAGGATTTCTACCGTGGCATCGCCACGCCGCAAGGGCGCGGGCGCAGCTTTGGCGGGCAGGTCATCGGGCAGGCGCTGATGGCGGCCACGATGACGGTCGATCCCTCGCGCCCCAACCACTCGCTGCACGGCTATTTCATGCGCCCCGGCGATGCGACAGAGCCTGTCCTTTACCGCGTCGAGCGTGACCGCGACGGCGGCAGCTTCGCCACCCGCCGCGTTGTGGCGATCCAGCATGGCAAGCCGATCCTGAACCTCGCCGCCTCGTTTCATGTGCCCGAACCGGGGCTGACGCATCAGGACCAGATGCCCGATGTGCCCGGCCCCGAGGATCTGGAAACCGAAGAGGATCTGGCCGCACGGATGGGCGACGCCTTGCCGGAGGCGTTCCGCAACTGGCTCAAGACACCCCGTCCGGTCGAGATGCGCGCCACGACACCGCGCCCGCCGTTTGATCGCAGCCCGCGCGAGCCTGTGCAAAACATCTGGATCAAGGTGCGGGGCCGCATCTCGGACGATCCGGCCATGCACCGCGCCGCACTGGCCTTTGCCTCGGATATGGGCCTGCTCGGCACCTCGATGATGCCGCATGGCAAGACCTTTACCGATCCCGACATGCAATTCGCCAGCCTCGATCACGCCCTCTGGGTGCATGACGAATTCCGCATGGACGAGTGGCTGCTTTACACGATGGACAGCCCTTGGGCAGGCGGCGCGCGCGGTTTCAACCGGGGCCGCATCTTCACACGGGACGGGCGGATGGTGGCCAATGTCGCGCAGGAGGGTCTGGTGCGCAATATCACCCCGCGCAGCTAGGGCCTTGCCGCTTCATCTTGCTCCAAATACTCACTCCCGCCGGTTCAATCCGCCGCAGCGCCAGCGTGTCGCTGGTGGTGCGATTTCGTGATTGTCCCTTGTCCGGCGCAAGCCTAATCTTGGCCCATGCAGAATGAACACCCCCGCCTTGGCAGTCAGACAACAACCGACGTGATGGACCCTGCCCGCGGTGCGGCCCTGCAGGTTGCCTTGGGCCTTGCGCCCTCGATCAGCGCGGGCAGCGCGCTGCCGCCCTTTTTCCACCAGATTCATTTCTGGGAGCCGATGCCCCCCGAACAGTTGGGGCGCGACGGTCATCCGGCAACCGGACTTGGACTGATCCCCGATATGGGCTTGCCCCGCCGGATGTGGGCGGGCGGGCGCCTGACGTTTGATGCGCCGCTGGTCGCCGGAACGCCCGCGCAAAAGGTCACGACGATCGACAGCACCACCCGCAAGGAGGGGCGCACCGGACCGCTCGGCTTTGTCACGCTGCGCCACGAGATCACACAGAACGGAGCCACATGCGTGACCGAATGGCAGGATCTTGTCTACCGCGAAGACCCCGCGCCGGATGCTGTCGCCCCCTCCCCGCCGGAGGCACGGCTGGA
Organism: Rhodobacterales bacterium; assembly: GCA_047921295.1. GTDB lineage: Bacteria > Pseudomonadota > Alphaproteobacteria > Rhodobacterales > Rhodobacteraceae > Seohaeicola. Next base: position 7,882 of record JBLRWK010000012.1, on the reverse strand, counting down.
TGAGGATATGTGCCGCCGCGTGCATTTCAACAGCACGCTGTTGTTCCGCTATTCGGCGCTGACGTTCAACGGGCACCGCATCCATTATGATCTGGACTATGCCCGCGATGTCGAAGGCTACGGCGGGTTGGTCACGCATGGCCCGCTTCTGGCGCAGCATCTGATGCTTCTTGCGACAGAGCGGCTGGGCCGGTTGCGCCAGTTCAGCTTTCGCGCCACAGCGCCGCTGATGCATCACGAGGCGGCGGAGTTGTGCTGGTGCGATGATGGCACGATGTGGGTGCGGGGGCCGGACGGGCGGCAATGTATGCAGGCGCAGGCAAGCTAAAGCTCAGAGGCTCGCCTCTGGCCGGAACCCTGCGGGGATGTTATCCACCCCGCCCAGCACCAGATCGGCCATGACCTGCGCCACTTTGGGGGCCATGCCGAACCCGATCTTGAAACCGCCATTGGCGATATACTGACCCATATGGACAGGATGCGCCCCCAGCACCGGCGCACGGCTGCGCGAGCGTGGCCGCAGCCCGGCCCAGCGCGCGATTACCGGCGCATCACGCAAGGCAGGCACGGCGGCGCGGGCACGGGCAATGATCCCGTCCAACTGGCCATCGGTTGCGGTGGCATTATCATACGTCCGCTCGCTGGTAGAGCCGATTGCCACTGTGCCATCCGCATGCGGCACGATATGGACCGTATCGACAAATAGCTGCGGCGCATCGCGCATGTCCAGTGCCAGCAAAGCGGCTTGCCCCTTGACGCCATTGCCGAATGTGCGCGGCAGACGGGTATTCGCCTCCTCCAGCCCTGCAACACCTGTCGCGTGGATCACGCGGCCTTCGGCCGGATGATCCGCCACAACCTCGGCCCCCTTCGCGTGCAAAGCGGCGACAAGCGCGGCGCAAGCCTGTCGCGGGTGCAGGCGCGCGGTCAGCGTATCGTGGATGAGCCAGCCGCTAAGGCTGTGGGGCACCCATGCGCCGCAGGTGTCGGCGCGTAAAACCTCCCACTCCGCCTGCCCGCGCCACAAATCCATAGCAGACAAGGCCCGCGCCCGCGCCAGTTCCAGCGCCGCCGCATCCGCGACCGGCTGCAACCGGCCCAGCCGCGCATAGCCTGCGGACAGACCCGCTGCCGCCTCGACCTCTGCCCAGAAATTTCCCGCCATCAACAGGCTGTCCAGTTGAAAGGCCTTCTTTTCGTTCCATTGCTCCGGCACATGCGGGGCCAGCGCGCCGACAATACCGCCGCTGCTGCCCGCCCCCGGCCCGTGCGGGTCGATCACGCGCACCTTGGCCCCGCGTTGCACGCAGGCCCATGCCACAGACAGGCCAAAGATTCCGGCACCCAGAACGGTCACATCCGCCATTGCCATTCCCCGCCGTCCTTTGCATTGTCGCGCTGATTTCCTCGCCCTTCCTAAGGGATACCCCCGTGCAAGACCAGTCCGCACATATCGCTTGGCGCGACGGTGACCTGCCCGTCTCGACGAGGTTTGACGACCCCTATTTTTCGCTGCAAGGCGGGCTTGCGGAAACCGCGCATGTCTTTCTTGCTGGCAACGGCCTTCCCGCCCGCTTCCACGACGGGTTCCACATCGCCGAACTGGGCTTCGGCACCGGGCTGAACCTGCTGGCCGCCCTGCATCTGTGGCGCAGCACCGGACAAAACGGGCAATTGCATTTCACGACATTCGAGGCTTTTCCCCTGACCGCGTCAGAGATGCTGCGCGCGCAGGCGGCTTTTCCCGAACTGGCAGCGCTATCGGCAGAACTGGCCCCGTTCTGGCGCGACAGCCTCAAGGGTTTCAGCCTGCCCGATCTGCAGTTCACGATGATCAGCGGCGATGCGCGCGATACGCTGCAGCGGTGGCAGGGAGAGGCCGACGCGTGGTTTCTCGACGGATTCTCGCCTGCCAAGAACCCCGAGATGTGGGAGGAGGCCCTTTTGGCGGAAGTCGGTCAACACACGGCCCCCTCCGGCACGGCGGCAACCTATACAGCCGCCGGATTTGTCCGGCGCGGCTTGCAGGCGGCAGGCTTCGCGGTGGAACGCTGCCAGGGCTACGGCAGCAAACGACATATGACCGTGGCGCGGAAGGCCCAAGGATGACCGAACAGAATACACGGCTCGGCATCATGCTGATGATCGCGACGACCTTCGTTTTCGCCATGCAGGACGGCATCTCGCGCCATCTGGCGGGCGAATACAACGTCTTCATGGTCATCATGATCCGCTACTGGTTCTTCGCCGCCTTCGTCATGTCCATCGCCGCGCGCAAGGCGGGCGGTTTGCGGGCAGCCGCGAAAACATCGCAGCCCATATTGCAGGCGTTCCGCGCCATTTTGCTGGTGACAGAAATCTGCGTCATGGTTCTGGCGTTCACCATCCTCGGGCTGATCGAAAGCCACGCGGTGTTTACCTGCTATCCCTTGCTGGTCGCCGCCCTGTCCGGCCCCGTGTTGGGCGAGAAGGTCGGCTGGCGGCGCTGGGCGGCCATCGGGGTGGGTTTCATCGGGGTGTTGATCATTCTGCAACCGGGGTTCGGTGTGTTCCGCGTCGAGGCCATCGTGCCGCTGATCGCGGCCCTGATGTTCGCGCTTTATGGCTTGCTGACCCGCTATGCCGCGCGCAAGGACACCACCGCCACCAGCTTTTTCTGGACAGGAACGGTCGGCTCTCTCGCCATGACATCTGTCGGCGTTTGGTTCTGGGAGCCGATGACCACGCCAGACTGGGGCTGGATGGGCCTGTTGTGCATCACCGGAGCCTTGGGCCACTGGCTGCTGATCAAATGCTACGAGGTGGCCGAGGCCAGCGCGGTGCAACCCTTTGCCTACCTGCAACTCGTCTTTGTCTCGGTCCTTGGCATTCTGGTGTTCTCCGAGACGATCCGCACCAATGTTGCCATAGGCGCGATGCTGATCGTTGCTGCCGGATTGTTCACCCTATGGCGCGAGCGGCAGAACCGTTGATCCTGTCAACTCGGCGCTGAACGGCATCGGATGCGGATCACGCCCCAGACGGGCGCGGTAGATCGGCAGGGATTCCGCCACGCGCATCACATAGTTACGGGTTTCGGTGAACGGGATATGCTCGATCCAGTCCACAACCCTTTCCTCGGTCGTGCCGCGCGGATCGCCCTGTTCGCTCATCCAGCGGATGGGACGGCTGGGGCCGGCATTGTAGGCGGCGGAGACCATCACGATATTGCCGCCGAAATCGGCCCCCAGCCGCGCCAGATAGCCGCTGCCAAGCTGCGTGTTATAGGCCCAGTCCGACAAGACACGCCCCGCCTCGTGCACCAGCCCGAGATCACGCGCCACTTCCGCCGCCGTGCCGGGCATCAACTGCATTAGCCCCTGCGCGCCTGCGCCGCTGACAACACCGGGATTGAACTCGCTCTCGCGCCGCGCGATGGATTTGGCCAGTTCCATCGGCACCGGCAGGCGCATCTCCTGCATCGGATGCAGCGCGTAATAGGGGCGCGGCAATGTCACGCCCTGATTGGCTGCCGTCTTGCCGATCATCACCGCCAGATGCGGATTGTTCTGCTCAAGCGCCATCTCGCCGAGTTGCGCCATCTCCGCCGGAGACAAACCCTCTGCAAGATGCGTAAGAAACTGCTCCGCCGCGCGCGATTCACCGGCCCGCAACAAAAGCTGACCAGCGCGGAAAACGGAGGATTGCGTGAAGGACGCGCTGCGCCAGTCCGGCGGAACATCGGCCCCTTTCAGATTGGGATCAACCTCGATCCCCGCGCGCCCCGCCGCCAGCAAACCGTAAAAGCTGGTCTGGAACTGCGCGCCCTCGGCATAGGCCTGCTGCGCCGCCTCGCGATCCCCCGCCGCTTCCTGCGCGCGCCCGATCCAGTATCCGGCACGTCCCAACGAAATCGGCGTGCTGACAGCCATCCGCAAACGCTGGAAATGGTCCAGCGCAAGGTCTGTGTCCTTCATGTAGGTCAGCGCGATATAGCCCGCGAGCCATTCCAGATCGGCATAGCTTGATCCCTCGGACAGCTGATGCGCCGCCGCCAGACGATAGGCGGTATCGGTATTGCCCGCCCGCATCTGTGCCCGCGCGAGATAGGCCCGCCACCCCGCCCAGCGCTGCGGCTCGCCCAGCGCCTCGCCAGAGCCGGAACGCGCCAGCAGCAACTCGACGGCGCTATCGGTCAGGCCCTTCTGCACACGCCAGTTAAAACGGTCATGCGCGAGGCCCGCATCGTCCTTCAGCGCGGCGGGGACCGCGTCAATCAGGCCGTTCACGCCATCGCGCTGCGCCTTCAGCGCCAGACGCGCCTTGGCAAGCGCCTGCCTGTCGGCTGACACAAGCGGCAACATCCGCTCTGCATCGCCGCTCAGACCGCGCCAGAGCACCATATCAAGGCGCGCCGCGTGGTGCGGGGCCAGAAGCGGGCCGTGCATCTCGATAAACACATCATGTTCAAGTCGGCTCAACTCCAGCGTATGCCAGCCCAGAACCAACCCCGCTTCGGCCTCGCCATTGCGTCCTGCGGCTTTCAGCGCTGCTGCATATCGCAACACACCCGTGCCGGTTTGCGGGGTCTGACCCTCGAAAAATGTCAAAACCTCTTCGTCGCTTGCCGTCACGAACGCCTCTTCGGAACGGCGGCGCAACAGGGCCAGACCCGGCCAGTCGGGGTTGCGCTCCAGAAAGGCGAGAACCTCATGCGCGCGGCCCCGACCTGCGCGCAAGCGGTGCCATTCGATCAGTTCCACAGCCTCCGGTCCGGCGCGCTGGGCGATGGTGGCGGCATTTTCCCAGTTCCCCGACCGCATCGCGGCTAGGGCAGAGGACAGCGGTTGCGGCCCCGTCTCCTGCCCGAAGGCCGGCGAGAACATGAGCAGACCGGCAAAGCCGGCGGAAAGGATCGCTTTTCGGAACATCTCTTGCTTTTTCCTGAGGGACAAAGGATAGACAGCGCCAGACTACAACCCCGAGTCCAGAGCTTCAATTCACGTTGGTGACAGGCTGAACCGGGAGAAGCAACCACCGGCGGCAAGGCGCCGTCACGACAATGAAAAAGGAGCGTGTCATGTTCAAGGGTTCCATTCCCGCCCTCATCACGCCGTTCAAGAACGGCGCGCTGGATCTTGAGACGCTCAAGAAGCTTGTCGACTGGCACGTCGCCGAGGGATCGCACGGGCTGGTCCCTGTCGGCACGACCGGCGAGAGCCCGACATTGTCGCACCGCGAACATGAAACCGTGATCGAAGAGGTGGTGAAAGCCGCCGCTGGCCGTATTCCGGTGATCGCGGGCGCAGGCTCGAACAGCACCTCCGAGGGGATTCGCCTGATCCAGCATGCCGAGGCTGTCGGCGCGGATGCCGCCCTTGTGGTGACGCCCTATTACAACAAGCCCACGCAAGCAGGTCTGATCGCGCATTTCACCGCGATCCATGATTGCTGCAACCTTCCGATCATCATCTACAACATCCCCGGCCGTTCTGTCGTTGACATGCTGCCCGCCACGATGGGCGAACTGGCGCAACTGCCGCGTATCATCGGGGTCAAGGATGCGACCGCCGATCTGAGCCGCGTCCCGAAACAGCGCATGACCTGCGGGCCGGACTTCATCCAGCTTTCTGGCGAGGATGCAACCGCGCTGGGCTTCAACGCGCATGGCGGCGTCGGTTGCATCTCGGTCACCGCGAATGTCGCGCCACGGCTTTGCGCCGAGTTCCAGAACGCAACACTCAAGGGCGACTACGCGACAGCGCTGACCCTGCTGGACCGCCTGATGCCGCTGCACGAGGCGATTTTTGCCGAGCCTGGGGTGGCGGGCGCGAAATACGGGCTTTCCCGTCTGGGTATGTGCAGCGACGAGGTGCGCCTGCCGCTGGTCGGGCTGAGCGATCCCGTCAAAGCGCGTATGGATGACGCGATGCGCCATGCAGGGCTGATCAACTGATCCCTTCCGGACAGGCCAGAAAACCCCCGGTCACAGGACTGACGCATTCCGTATGGTGGGAGCCTTCGACAACACAACCTGTCGCGTAGATCGCGGCAGGTATTTGCTTTTGTTTAGAAAATATCTGATGCCGTGACAGCAAAAGGGCCAGTAATTCCGAGACAATTTTCTCGGACACCGCATCAACTAAGTTATGTGATAAAAAATCTCAACATCGGAAGATTTTTGCTTTTTATCGTGAGGTTACAGCCAATATTTTAAGATCACAAGCTTGACGTCCGCACAATGGCGGAGTTCGCGATTTTCTTTGTCGCGTCGACTTCAACCTATGCGGTTTTTCTGTTTTCTGGTCGCAAAACGACTCGAGGAAGAACCGCGGAAAACCGGGGTTCTGATGGCAGACTTGGCGACATTTAACTTCAAGCTTTCGCAGCTCTATCCTGGCGCAGGCGAGCATCATCTCAACACTTGCGCGAATCCGGATTGTTCGAACTTCGGGCAGCCGCTGACGAGCCGTGCCGGTCGCAGAGCTGATTGGAAAGATAGGCGACCGGACCTCACCCCTGAGCAACTTGACTTAGTCGAGGTGCATGGCCCCGGGGCCTACAAGATATCCGGCGCGAAGGAAAAGCGTAACCGCGCCATTGATACCGCAGCTTAGGCGGCTTGACTGCCCATTGCGGATGCCCCCGGCGACCAGTTCCAAGGCAGCAATTCATCCAGCCTGTTGATCTTATGATCGTGGATGCGGTCGAGGATGTTAGCAAGGTAGGCCAGCGGGTCGAGACCGTTCAGCTTGGCGGTCTCAATGACTGTCATCGCGCGCGCCAGAGTTTCCGCGCCGGTATCGGCCCCTGCAAATAACCAATTTTTTCGTCCTATGCCAATTGGGCGTAGGGCACGCTCGGCCGGGTTGTTGTCGATGGCCACACGTCCGTCGGTCAGGAACAGGCTGAAGGCTTCCTGCCGACTGAGGCCATAGCGGAAGGCTTTGGCAAGGTCGCTTTTGCCCGGGATGCGCAGAAGCTGTTGTTCTGACCAGGCGAAGAAGGCCTCGACTTGCGGGCGGCTCAACTTTTGCCGCGCCGCATGGCGGATCTCAGCAGACTGGCCGTTGATATCGCGCTCGATGTCGTAGAACTTGCCGATCCGGTCGAGTGCCTCGCGGGCGATCTCGGATTTGGTCGAGGTCCAGAAGTCGTGGAAGTCGCGCCGCAGATGCGCCCAACAGGCCGCCTCGCGCAAGCGCGGTTTGCCATCGGGTTCAGGCGCGTAGAGCTTGGCATAGCCTGTGTAACCATCGGCTTGGAGAATGCCGCGGGCGTTGGCCAGGTGGTTCAGGACATGCTCTTTCTTCCAGTCGGGTGCAAACCGATAGACAACACCCGGTGGCGATACTCCCGCCCATGGTCGCTGGTCACGCACATAGGCCCAGATCCGGCCTTGCTTGACACCCTTGCCAAGACCTTTGTCGCGCAGGCTGCGATCCAGCACCCGAATGGGTGTGTCGTCCGCGTGCAACAGGTCGCTACTCATAATGTCGGCCTCGATCCGCTCAATCAGCGGCGACAGGGTCTTCATGGCGCGCCCGCACCAGCCCACGAGAGTGCTTTCGGGAATGTCAGCCCCCATGCGGGCGAATATCTCGTGCTGGCGATAGAGGGGAAGGTGGTCGTCGAACTTCGAGACCAGCACATGGGCCAGCAGGTTCGGGCCTGCCATGCTGCCCGGGATCGGACGGCTGGGGGCCGGCTCCTGCACCATCCGCTCGCAGCGGCGGCAGGATTTCTTGATGCGGGCGATCTGGATCACCTTCATCTGTGCGGCGATCATGTCGAGCAGTTCGCTGACATCCTCACCCACCACGCGCAGATCACCACCACAGTCTGGGCAGCAGGCACCGGGGTCCAGTTCACGGCGCTCGCGCGGGGTCGCATCCGAGACACG